>NZ_JAMYSB010000001.1:0-570275 GCF_040321695.1 Mesorhizobium sp. M0292 | reverse complement strand
ACGGAGCACTTCGTGCAATCCATCCGGGTTCGAAAGCAAAATGTCTTTGACGGCAGCGCTGGCGGTCTTAACTTCAGTCTTGGTCATGGTGGCGTTCCTTCGCGGGAATCAGGTGACGTGAACAATCACCAGCCTGCCATGACCGCCCCCTCTCAGCGAATTTGCAGAACTCTCAGCACACTACCGCATCGAAACAGCAACAGCTTGAGTTGCGCGCAAGGCAACCAAGTAATTTTGGGGAAACGCCATGGCTGACAGACCCTCAATCAGAACTCCGCTAGCTCGAGTGCGGGGCCTTGGATCGGCGAAACACGGAACCGAAACGTTCATGCTGGAGCGGCTGACATCTGCTGCCCTGTTGATCCTTGTCATTTACATCGTCGCGGTCGTTATAATGCTGGTCGGTGAGCCTCGAGACGCCGTCCTCAGCGTCGTAGGATCGATCTATGTCGCGCCAGCCCTTATTGGCTTCATTCTCGTAAGCTGCGTTCACATGCGGCTTGGAATGCAATCGATCATCGAAGATTACTGCCATGCCACCGTGCTCAAATCGCTTCTTCTGATCGCCAATTGGTTATTCTGCTGGGCAGTCGCGCTCGCAAGCTTGTTCGCTGTGCTGTTAATCAGCTTCAGATAGCGATCCGGTTCTCAGCTGCAGCCAACGTCTGCCACCGGCAGGCTGAAGTTCGCCTCAGCGGCGAACCGGGCTGGCTTGCGCAAAGGAGTTCGACAACCCGGCCTCATCTGATTTGCGGCAGCCTGTCCCATTGATGGAAAGGGGGTGGAGAGGTCAGCTCCCACTCCAATGTGGTAGCTCCTGGCCCCCATGGGTTCATGCCGGCGGCTCTTTGCCGGTAGAAAGCTTCCAAGATGCCGAAGAGGAAAATCACGACACTCGCGGCCGACAGGTACGATCCATACGAGGACACCATGTTCCAGCCGGCGAATGCGTCGGGATAGTCGACATAGCGACGCGGCATGCCCGCCAATCCAAGGAAGTGATGGGGGAAGAAGACGAGGTTCACGCCGACGAAGGTCGTCCAGAAATGGACCCCAGCCAGAAGCGGATTGTAGAGATATCCCGTCATTTTCGGAAACCAGTAATACCAGCCCGCGAAGATGCCGAAGATCGCTCCCAGTGAAAGTATGTAGTGGAAATGCGCGACGACGAAGTATGTGTCGTGCAGTTCACGGTCGAGGCCGGCATTTGCGAGTTGAACGCCCGTCACCCCGCCTACGGTGAACAGGAATATGAAGCCGAGGGCCCAGAGCATCGGCGTCCGCAGGCTGACCGAACCGCCCCACATGGTTGCAATCCAGGAGAACACTTTTATCCCGGTCGGCACTGCGATCACCATCGTGGCGAAGGTGAAGTAGCGCTGCGTGTCGAGGCCTATCCCGCTGGTGTACATATGGTGGGCCCAGACGACGAAGCCGATCACCCCGATCGCCACGATTGCGTAGACCATCCCGAGATACCCGAAGATCGGCTTTCGCGAGAAGGTCGAGATCACCTGGCTGACGATGCCGAACGCCGGCAGGATCATGATGTAGACTTCCGGGTGGCCGAAGAACCAGAAGAGATGCTGGTACAGCAGCGGGTCGCCTCCGCCGTCCGGCGCGAAGAACGTGGTTCCGAAATTGCGGTCGGTCAGGAGCATGGTGATGGCGCCGGCCAGCACCGGCAGAGCCAGCAGCAGCAGGAAGGCGGTGATGAGGATCGACCACACAAACAGGGGCATCTTGTGCAGGGTCATCCCCGGCGCGCGCATGTTGAAGATGGTGGTGATGAAGTTGATGGCTCCCAGGATCGAGGAGGCGCCCGCAATGTGCAGAGACAGTATGACCAGATCCACGGCGGGACCGGGATGGCCGGAGGTCGACAGCGGCGGGTACAGGAACCAGCCGGTCCCAGGGCCATAGCCGCCGGGGACGCTGGGCATGAAGATCGACAACAAAAGCAACATCAATGCCGGCGGCAGCAGCCAGAACGAGATGTTGTTCATGCGCGGGAAGGCCATGTCGGGGGCGCCGATCATGATCGGAACCATCCAGTTGGCGAAGCCGCCGATCAGGGCGGGCATCACAGTGTAGAAGATCATGATCAGCGCGTGGGCCGTGGTGAAGACGTTGTAAAGCTGCTTGCCGGCGTCGATCGCCGCGTCGCCCTGGTAACCGTAGATCATCGACGCCAGTCCGGGGAAAAACTGGATCCCGGGTTGCTGCAGCTCGATTCGCATGCTCACCGACAAGAGCATGCCGATCACCCCCGCGATGAAAGCGAAGACCAGATAGAGTGTGCCGATGTCCTTGTGGTTGGTCGAAAACAGCCATCGGGTGATGCCGGTCGGCTGGTGGCTGTCGAGACCGTCCGGATCTGCCGCCGTATATTCGTTCATGGCCTTCTCCGCTTGAGCCGTCCCTCGCCAGCATCGAACCGTGCTGGAACTTGATTGTTCCCTCCACCGAACCGGCGGTAGGAACATTCCAGGGAAGCCGCGGTTAGGTTCCGCGCGGCCGACCCTGCGCGGCTGAGGATCGACGTCCATGCTGGCGATAATTGCTGCGACACTGGTTCTGACGACGGTGGTTGGTGGGCTGATATCCGCCTTCTGGCTCGAGGCGCGTCATGGTCTCCATGACCCCACGCCGCCGGACATGTCGGTGCCCAGGGAACTGAACGCCCCGGCCTGGAGCCGGTGGTCCTGACATGGACGCGATCACCGCGACACTCGACCCGAGAACGCGAGCCGGCTGGCTGCTGCTCGGCTTCGCGCTCGGCGGTTTCTTCGACGGCATCGTCCTGCATCAGATCCTGCAATGGCATCATCTTCTCTCGGGCGTCGCCGATCCGGTGGGTTCCGACCTGCGCTTCCAGATCATGGCCGACGGCCTCTTCCATCTTTTCATGTATGTGCTCGCCGTCGCCGGCACGGTGCTGCTGGTGGCCGCGAGGGCGGCCGGCGCGCGGCCCGGGAGCACCACGGAGATCCTGCGGCTCGCCTTCGCCGGGTTCGGCGTCTGGCATATCGTCGATGCCGTCGTGTTTCACTGGCTGCTGGGTCTGCACCGGATCAAGATGAACAGCGACTTGCCGCTCGCCTGGGATATTGCGTGGCTGGTCATCTTCGGCATCGTGCCGCTTGTGTTGGTGCTGGTGCTGCCCAACCGCGGCGGACCGGCACGCGGTGCTTCGGCAGCGCTTACCAGCATCGTCCTGCTCGCGGGATTGGCAGCCGGCGCCGGCCCGTTCTTCAACGGTGCCGCCAATTCCATCATCGTCTTTCGGGCCGGGATGGAACCGGCGGCGATGATGCGGGCCGTCGAAGTCGCCGACGCCCATCTCAAATGGGTCGACGCCAGCGGCACCATCTGGGCGGTCGACCGCGTCTCGTGGCGCGGGTTGGTATCCCTTCACGCGCGCGGCGCCCTTGTGGTCAGCACGACGCCTGTCATTGCCGGATGCCTCGCCTGGACCGATGCCGCCGGAATGAGCAGTAGCTCCAGCCAGCAGCGAGGCACTCCTGCCAGGCTATGACTTCCGGACAGGGATAGGGGAGTATCAAGCATGCGATTCGCCACCGAGAGCAGCCACGGCCGGAGCCTGACACCGCGCATCGTCGTGGTCGGCGGAGGCTTTGCCGGTCTGGAGGTTGCCAAGGCGCTCGGCAAGGCGGAAATCGGGGTGACGATCATCGACCGCCACAATCACCACCTGTTCCAGCCCTTGCTCTATCAGGTTGCAACCGCCGCCTTGTCGGCGCCTGACATCGCCGAGCCCATCCGCAAGATCCTGGGCCGCTATCCCTCGGTTCAGGTCCTCTTCGGCGATGTCACCGAGATCGGCACCGAGGCCAGGATACTGGTGCTGGCCGATGGGACCACGGTCCCCTACGACATCCTGGTCTTGGCCACTGGTTCGCAGCCATTCTATTTCGGCCAGGAGAGCTGGGCTCGGGTCTGTCCCGGTTTGAAGACCATCGAGGACGCGCGCACGATCCGGTCACGGCTGCTGCTATCGTTCGAGCACGCGGAACGGACCACCGATCCAGTCGAGCAATCCCGGCTGATGACGATCGCCATTATCGGCGGCGGCCCGACCGGTGTCGAACTGGCGGGCTCGATCGCCGAACTCAGCCGGCACACACTGGCGCGCGACTTCCGCAACATCCGGCCCGAGAAGACAAGGATCATACTGGTAGAAGCCGGCGAGCGTCTGCTCGCCGGATTCGCCCCGGAGCTTTCCAGATATGCACGTCTGCGCCTTGAAAGCCTGGGCGTCGAGGTCGCGCTCGGCAACCGGGTCGAGGCGATCGAAGCGCATCAGATCACCGTCGGCGGCCAGGTGATCCCGGTGGCCTTGACGCTCTGGGCCGCCGGGGTGGCGGCTTCTCCGCTGGTCGCCCAGCTTGGTGTCGGGCTCGACCGCGGCGGTCGGGTGAAGGTCGAATCCGACCTGCAGGTCGTCGGCCATCCCGATGTCTTCGCGCTTGGCGACGTCGCACTGGTCCTCGATGGGAACGGCCAGCCATTGCCGGGTCTTGCCCAGGTCGCCAAGCAGCAGGGCGAGCACCTCGGCAAGGCACTGGCACGCCGGATAGATGCTGGCGATACGCTGCCCGCTTTTGTCTTCAGCAATCGAGGCAACACGGCCATTGTCGGCCGCCACGCTGCCGTGTTCGAATCGGGTAGGCTGAAACTGAAAGGCCGGTTCGCCTGGTCTGCCTGGGCGCTCATCCATGTCTACCTGCTCGTCGGTTTTCAGCACCGCGTTCAGGTCTCGATCCAGTGGCTCTGGCGCTACCTGACCTATGAGCGTGGCGCCCGGCTCATCGCCGAGGAGCGAGTCGAACCGGGTTCGAAATCATCGCCGGGAGCGGCCCCGAGAGAGCCGCTGCCAACCAAGGCAGACGCCGCCCCGGCATTGCACGCCCGCACTGACTAGATTGCCGGGTGCTCAGTTCGGAGACAGTGGCGATGCGGGGGTCATCTCTGGATTCCGCCACGGCCCGTCGTCCCACGGCAGCCTGAACCTCGAAAATCGAGGCGGGTGGTTCCCAGCTTGTATCCGGTGCCGGCCTGATGGGATCCGGATGGCACCAGCGGCGTTGCGTCCCTATATGCTCAAATGAACACAGGCTCCTCGAAACGGGAGCTGTTGAACCCTCCTCTTCAGAGACAGCTTGTCATGACGTCACCTGCGACTGCTGAACAACCCCCGGTCATTCAGACGGGGCTTCCCGCCCTGAGCAACAGCTATGGGCAATTGCCGGAGCGCTTCTTCTCGCAAACAGATCCGAAGCCGGTATCCGAACCGCGGCTGATCCGGTTCAACCGGCCCCTCGCGGAGGAACTCGGGCTCGATGCCGACCAGCTTACCAGCCCGGATGGAGTGGCGATGCTTGCCGGCAACAGATTTCCGGAAGGCTTGCAGGCAATCGCCCTGGCTTATGCGGGCCACCAGTTCGGAAACTTCGTGCCTCAGCTTGGCGACGGGCGCGCTCTGCTTCTTGGCGAAGTGGTGGACGTCAACGGCATTCGCCGTGACATCCAGCTGAAGGGATCGGGACCAACGCGGTTCTCGCGCAACGGTGACGGCCGCGCCGCACTCGGCCCTGTCCTGCGCGAATATGTCGTCAGCGAAGCGATGGCGGCGCTCGGCATTCCGACGACGCGAAGCCTTGCGGCGGTGCTCACCGGCGACCCGGTCTATCGCGAGGTCCGGCTGCCCGGCGCCGTCCTGACACGGGTGGCGGCAAGTCATATCAGGATCGGCACGTTCCAATATTTCGCCGCGCGCCACGACACCGAGGCGCTCAAGATATTGGCCAACTATGCCATTCAGCGTCACTTCCCACAGCTGGCGGGGGAAGCACGGCCGTACCGGGCTTTGCTGGAGGCCGTTGTCGCCGCACAGGCGGACCTGGTGGCGCGCTGGATGCTGGTCGGCTTCATCCATGGCGTCATGAACACCGACAACATGTCGATCTCGGGCGAGACGATCGACTATGGCCCATGCGCCTTCATGGACGCTTACGACCCCGGCGCGGTGTTCAGTTCGATAGACCGCGCCGGTCGCTATGCCTATGCCAACCAGCCTCGTGTCGCCACATGGAACCTTGCGCGCTATGCCGAGACCCTGCTGCCGCTCATGAGCACGGACGAGAATGAAGCAGTGTCTGAAGCGGAAGAGGTGCTGAGGTCGTTCCAGGCCTCCTATGAGGCTGTGTTGCAGCGCGGCTTCCGCAGAAAACTCGGACTGCTGACCGAAGCGGAAGGCGACTTGCAGCTCGCTGCCGACTTTCTGGACGTGCTGGCTCACGGCGAAGCGGACTTTACGCTCGGCTTTCGGCGCCTGGGCGATGACCTCGACGCTGCGGACGGCCAAGGCACGGCGCGGCAGTTGTTTAAGGATCCAGGCTCATTCGATGCCTGGTCGGCGCGGTGGCGCCAGCGCATTGCAAGCGAAGCAGCCGACACGGCCACGCGCCGGGCAGCCATGCAATCCGTCAATCCCAAATTCATCCCCCGCAATCATCGCATCGAGGCGATGATCCAGGCGGCGTTGGGCGGCGACTTCACACCGTTCGAGGAGATCCTGGCGGTCGTCAGCCGTCCCTTCGATGAGCAGCCGGGAATGGAACGCTATGCTGAGCCGCCACGCCCGGATGAGCGCGTCCTGCAGACATTCTGCGGTACATGAGACATTCGTGATGGTCGCTTAACATGTGCAAATGCGGAAGACCCATTTGCAAGCTATCGTCACGGGCACTCTCGTAGGGGCTGAGCTATGACGATCATAGAATTGGCATTCGAATTGCTGGCACGGAAGCTCGTAGACCGTACCGGAATATCAGACGAAGATGCTCGAGACCTTGTCTCAGCCATGGGAGCTGACTGGTCATCGCTCGTGCGAGCAGCGAGGGCGATCAAAGAGGCTTAGGTCTTTTGACGTCGTTTTAGCTGCCATCAGCTGCAGGCAGATCGGACCAGAGGCTGCTGCCGCGATCCAGGCGCGACACCGCGCTCGTCACCGATCATGTCAGCAACGTGGTCAAGCACTGTATTTCGGTCGCTCCAATTGACCGGGTACAACACGCTGCTCTCCTGAAAGCCACTGCAGCCCGCTACGCAAGTCGCCGGAAGCTCGCAATAAACTGCGATAGCAGCCCAGGCTTAGGATTTATATTGCAGGCCCGCACCACTGGCGGGGCGACGCGGGCAGGCCGCTGCCGTTCGTTGAAATCCGCGTTGGGAATCAGATTCCGTCGGCACCGAAATCACAGGTGCTGACGAAGCAGACGGAACTTCCCCCCACGATCACGGTTTCGAGTCACGAGACCAACCCAAGGAGATGCAGATGTCGAGCAAAATGCCGCCCGTGCCGCCTGAGAACCAGAGCCAGAAGGGTCGAGGAGAAGGGCGACAGGTTAGCCACGATGATGCCCAGCACGGCACTCACGGAGCGCCGGATCCGGAGCGCCAAGGGCAGCAAGCCAACACCAAGGTCAACACCACTCATCAGGGCCGTCAGCAGGATCGGTGATCATGTCCACATCGAAGAAACACCCGAACACGATCCGGCAGGGCGGGCCAGGCGCATCGCACGAGAACGCCAGAAAACCCCTGCGGGTCAACAAACCCCCGGCGGATGAAGACCGTCGATCCAAAAGCCGAGTTTCAGGGGGTGGCGGTGAAAAGGACAGTCATCATTCGCACAATCCAGCCAAGAAGGGTAGCAACAGTTGAACCCACGGCTTTGTGAATGATTGTGCTAAAGCGCGCCGCGTGTGCATGTCATTGTCTCACAACCGAGCCTTTTTTTGAGTGACATGCATAGCCGGACCAGGGTGAGGATCAGCGAGTCGAGACGCCCGGAAAAACCGGAGGCCGTGGGCCCGCACCACTGGCGGAGCGATGCGGGCCCGGCCAAGGGTTACGGCCCTCGACCAGCAGCGAGGGGCTCGCTGCCGCATGCAGAACAAGCCCCGTAATTTCAGGTTCCGCTAATATACAAAAAAGCCGGCCACCTTTCGGCAGCCGGCCAGTTCCAACAGAACAAGGGAACGTGCACTGATGGGGCAGTGCAACGCCCGAAGTGTTTCGAGGCGACGATGTTCCACCGGAAATCCACGGATTCGCCGTTTCGATCTACATTGGCCGGATTGAAAGATCTTTGACGATCTCTCCCAAGTTCTCGCGGAGCCCGGTCCGACGTGTGGCGCCCTGTCTGCGTCTTGGCTCTCTATGCGGCCAGCAAGCTCATCTTTGAAGAATGCCCGCCGCGACTGCCGCGCGCGTCAAACACCGGCGTGCAATTGGTCGAGCGCGCGGCAGACCGGGGACGCGTCAAGTCGAGCGTCGGTCGACGTAGGTGTAGACGCCGGCCCCAATGGCGACCGCGCCGACCGTGATCACGATCGATGGCGCGCCCATCAAACTGGCAAAGACCGCCCAGATGAGGGCGATGACGATAGCGCCGAGTGTTCCCAGGATCAGTCTCGGCATTGTCTACCCCTCCACGTTCGGGCCGCCCGTGGATGGTCGTCACCCACCGGTCATGCGAAACGCCGCATGAAAGCACAATGTGGCCCATGAGGTGAAGGGCCGCGCCGGAATACTCCGGTGCGGAAAAGATGATGCCCGCGCCGCCAAAGCCCGGGTGTTCAATAGCCAAATGGCTGGACCGGCGCCTAGCGCCTCAGCGCGTGGACTTCCGCCATGCTTTCGCCGCCCATCGGCAGGGCCATGTCATCATCGAGCAGCCGGGTGATGCGGGCAAAGCCCGTAAACGCCTTCCTGGCTGCTTCGGCCGACATTCTGCCCGACAGGGCCGCGGAGCAGCAATTCACGGCGCACTGATACACAGGCCCACGCCGTCCCAATGGCCATTTCTGCAAAAAGACCATCGCTTCGGCAACGCTATCGACTTCCTCGACGGGGTGTCCCTGCCCGCGCGCAATGCGCACGGGCGTAAAGAAATGCAAGCGGTCCATTTTGTTCTCTCCCTGGTCGGCCGCAGCGCGAACCAACCCTACTAAATTCGCGGATGGCGCGTTTGTTCCGCTTATTGCAAAAAAATCTGCGCTGGTGGGCTTGGGTTGCCGACGCCCGCTTTTGTCCGGAACGTTAGGCCGGCTGATGCATTTCGCTCTCGTGATTGCCTTGAGGGACACGTTCAAACCATGCGCATAGCCCATGTCGCCCCTTTGCACGAATCGGTGCCACCCCTTCTCTATGGCGGCACCGAGCGCATCGTTTCCTATCTGACCGAAGGGCTGGTCGAACTCGGCCATGAGGTGACGCTGTTCGCCAGCGGCGACAGCCGGACGTCGGCCAGACTGATACCAGGTCGCGAACGCGCGCTACGCCTCGATCCGCGTCCACTGAAATCGGACACGGCGGCGCATCTTGCGATGCTTGCCGATGTGAGGAACCGAGCCCACGACTTTGATATCATTCATTTTCATCTCAGCCATTTCCTGCATTTCTCGTTCTTCGAGACCATGCCGGACAAGACGGTGACAACGCCTCATGGCCGGCTCGATTATGTCGATCTGGCGCCAGCCTATGAGCGTTTTCCGCGCTTTCCGCTGATCTCGATCTCGCATAGCCAGAAGACCGGGCTTGCGAATGCCAATTGGCTGGCCACCATCCATCACGGGCTGCCGACGGGTCTCTATCAGCCGACCTTCGAGACGGCGGCAGGCGAACCATACCTCGCCTTTCTCGGCCGGCTTTCGCGCGACAAGCGGCCGGACCGGGCCATCGACATCGCCTTGCGCTCGGGCATGAAACTCAAGCTGGCGGCCAAGATCGGCGACGATGATCGCGCCTATTTCCATGAGACGATCGAGCCGTTGATCGATGGCGACCGCATCGACTATGTCGGCGAGATCGCCGAGAGTGAGAAGACTGAATTCCTCGGCAATGCCGCTGGTCTGCTGTTTCCGATAGACTGGCCCGAGCCGTTCGGCCTTGCCGCGATCGAGGCGATGGCGTGCGGTACGCCAACCATCGGCTGGAACTGCGGTGCGTTGCCGGAAGTCATCGACCATGGCGTTACCGGATTTGTCGTCGATTCTCTCGACGCCGCGGTCGCCGCGGTGCCGGCCTTGCTGCAACTCGACCGGCGAAAGGTGCGCGCCGTCTTCGAAAGTCGGTTCTCCGCCAACAGGATGGCGCGCGACTATCTCACTGCCTATGCGCGTCTCATCGGCGCCCCGGCTGAATCGAAAGCGTCGTGAACGACGGCGGACGTTCCGAGCCCGAAACAGAGATTTGTGACTGATGACCGAACTTGACGAGCGCAAGCTCGACCCTGCCGTGGCCCTTGCCTCCCTGGACGAAACCGCGCCGCGCGAGCCGCACCGGCTGTTTGCCCTAAAGCAAGGCGACTGTTTTGCCGTGGCCGATGCCTACGGCGATATCAGGGGTGCGGGCGACGGTTTCTTCCGTGACGACACCCGGGTGCTGTCGGAGTTCAGGCTCACCGTCGGCGGCCGGCAGACATCGCTGCTCGGCGCCTCCCTCAGCCAGGACAATGTGCTGTTCACCAGCAATATGACCAATTTGCCGATGCAAAGCGTCGGTGGCCGCGACATCCCGCAGGGCGCCATCCATATCGAGCGCGTCAGGCTGTTGTGGCAGGACCGGCTGTTCGAGCGCATCACCCTTTCCAACTACAGCCAGGAGCATTCGGCAATCCGCGTCTCGCTGCATTTTGCCGCCGATTTCCGGGACATGTTCGAGGTCCGCGGTTCGACCCGGCCGAAGCGCGGAATGGCGCATGCAGCGGAGATCGAGCCTGCCTCGGTGCTGCTGCGCTATGACGGACTGGACGGGCTGGCGCGGGTGTCGGCGATCTCGTTCTCGCAGCCGCCAGACCAGTTGAGCGCCGAGCGCGCGGATTTCCTCATCGCAGTGACCAAGCGCAGCAGCAAGATGCTTTACGTCGAGGTCGGCGCGGAACTGACCGAAACGCCCGACCGCGACCGCTTCCGGGCGGCCGCGGCGCGCGCCCGTTTCGGCATGCGGGCCAAGCGCCGCCATGGCGCGACGGTGCACAGTTCGGGTCGCGTCTTCAACGATTGGGTCGAACGCGCCCGCGCGGATGTCGCCTTGCTGACCACCGAGTTGTCGACCGGCCCCTACCCCTATGCCGGCATCCCCTGGTTTTCGACGGCCTTCGGCCGTGACGGCGTCATCTCGGCGCTGCAGATGCTATGGCTCAACCCCGGCCTGGCGCGCGGCGTGCTTGCCTTCCTCGCCCAGCACCAGGCGACCGAGACATCGCCTTTCAGCGACTCGCAGCCCGGCAAGATCATGCACGAGACGCGCAAGGGCGAGATGGTGGCGCTGCAGGAACTGCCTTTCGGCCGCTACTATGGCGGCGTCGATACCACGCCGCTCTACATCCACCTCGCCTGCGCCTATGCCGAACGCACCGGCGACATGGACTTCATCGCCAGCCTGTGGCCGTCTCTCTGCGCCGCCGCCAAGTGGACGGAAGAGGCGAGCCGCGCAACCGGCTTCGTCACCTATCAGCGGGCTGCCGAATCCGGCCTTGCGAACCAGGGCTGGAAGGACAGCTTCGACTCCGTCTTCCACGCCGACGGGCGCATTCCCAAGGGGCCGATCGCGCTGGTCGAAGTGCAGGGTTATGTCTTCGCCGCCTTCAGGGGCCTTGCCGCTCTCGCCCGCCGCCGGGGCGAGTTCGCGCAGGCCGAGCACTGGGAAAATCGCGCCGAAGAGATGCGGATCGCCGTCGAGCGTGATTTCTGGCTGGACGATCTCGGCTTCTATGCGCTGGCGATCGACGGCGCCGGAGAGCCGTGCAAGGTGCGCACCTCGAATGCCGGACACCTGCTCTATGTCGGCCTGCCCGAACCGGCGCGGGCTAAGATGGTCGCCGACCAGTTGCTTTCGGCTTCCTTCCACTCCGGCTGGGGGGTGCGAACGCTTTCCGACGACGCTGTGCTGTTCAACCCGATGTCGTACCACAATGGTTCCATCTGGCCGCATGACACGGCGATGTGCGGCGCCGGCCTGGCGCGGTTCGGCGAGCGTGACAGCGTGGTGCGGCTGATGAGCGGTACGTTCGAATCGGCAGTGCATTTCAACATGCGACTGCCGGAACTGTTCTGCGGTTTCACCCGCTCGCCGGGCGAAGCGCCGATCGCCTACCCCGTCGCCTGCCTGCCGCAAGCGTGGTCGGCAGGCTCGGCCTTCATGCTGATGCAGGCGTGCCTCGGTCTGGAAATCGACGGCTGGAACGGCGAAATCCACGTCACTCGACCCCGTTTGCCGATCGGCATCGATACGCTGACGCTCAGGCATCTGGGTGTCGGCGAAAAGAGGGTCGATCTTACCTTCCAGCGCGTCGGCGACCGCGTCGTCGCCTTTCTCGCCGACCGCCATGAAGGGCTGGTTCCGCTGATCGTGCGGACATGATCTGAACGGCCTTCAACGGGAACCGAACCCAGGGTTTGTGCGTTGCGAAAAACACAGGTTCTCACGGGCGATCGTCGGCTGCGAACACTCAAATGGAACCATGAAGAAAAAGGCCCTGACGGCCAAAATTGAGTTGGAATTGGAATGACTGATTATGGCATGGCCCTGCTCTGGGTCTTGATCCTTGCAAGCCTTGGCCTTTCGATTCTAGCCGTTCTGTTATCGATCTCCAGGCAACGTCGTAGCCATAGCTTGACGGTTGCACCGACTGCCGGCGAGGACGTCGCATCGGAAGCGACGCGCAAGGTTTTGCGGGAGTTCGAGAAGAATGGACAATCTCCCGACGCGGCGCTGGTGAACTGGTCGCCCGACACCTTGCGTAAGATACTTGCCGACGACCTGCCGGACGCGCAGGTCATCGTCGTCTCGAACCGAGAACCCTATATCCACAACATCAAGGACGACGGCGTCGAGCTTCTGGTGCCGGCCAGCGGCCTGGTGTCGGCGCTTGAGCCTATCACCCGCGCCTGCAGCGGCACCTGGATCGCCTATGGCGGCGGAACGGCGGATCGTCTGACGGTCGATAGCAACGATCGGGTTCAGGTGCCGCCGGACAATCCGTCGTATACGCTGCGCCGCGTGTGGCTGAGCGACGACGAATATCAGGGCTACTATCTCGGCTTTGCCAATGAAGGGCTTTGGCCGCTCTGCCATATCGCCTTCACCCGGCCGGTCTTCCGTGCCTCGGACTGGGAGGCCTATGAGGCCGTCAACCGCAAATTCGCCGATATGGTGGTTGCCGAGGCGCGCAATGAGCGGCCGATCGTGCTGGTTCAGGATTACCATTTCGCGCTCCTGCCGCGCATGATCCGCGAGCGCCTGCCGGAGGCGATCATCATCACCTTCTGGCACATCCCGTGGCCGAACTCCGAAGTGTTCAGCATCTGCCCATGGCGCGAACGCGTTCTTGATGGACTGCTCGGGAGCTCGATCATCGGCTTTCACACCCAGTTTCATGCCAATAATTTCACTGAAAGCGTAGACCGGTTCCTGGAAAGCCGCATCGAGCGCGCCGACGCCGCGATCTCGTATGGCGGGCGGACGACCCTGGTGCACGCCTATCCCATCTCCATCGAATGGCCGGCCGAACTCCTGGCCAAACTGCCACCGGTCGAGGAAAGCCGCGCCCGCCTGCGTGAGCGGTTCGGCCTGTCGGCGGACGTCAAGCTGTGCGTCGGCGTCGAGCGCCTGGACTACACCAAGGGCATCCTCGACCGCTTCCATGCGCTGGACGAATTGTTTACGCGCCACCCCGAGTGGATCGGCAAGGTAGTGTTCCTGCAGATTGCTGCCCCAAGCCGCGGCACGCTGCCGGCCTACCAGCAACTGCACGATGAATGCATGCGCTATGCCAACGAACTCAACCAGCGCTACGGTCATGACGGGTACAAGCCCGTGGTCATGGTGGCTGAGCACCATTCGCAGCAACAGGTCTATGAGATCTATCGCGCCGCCGACATCTGCATGGTCACCAGCCTGCATGACGGCATGAACCTCGTAGCCAAGGAATTCGTCGCCGCGCGTGACGACGAACAGGGCGTGCTGTTGCTCAGCACGTTTGCCGGCGCGTCGCGCGAACTGCTGGAAGCACTGATCGTCAATCCTTACGACGCGGCGATGATGAGCCAGGTGCTGCTGCAGGCGCTGACCATGTCACCGGACGAACAACGCGAGCGCATGCGCCCGATGCGCGAAATAGTGCGCGACAACAATGTCTTTCGCTGGGCCGGCAGCATGCTGCTCGATGCGGCGCGCCTGCGCAAACGCGGCGACCTCGAAAGAGCGACAAGTGTCGCCGAGCGGCCCGCAAACACCGGCAGCAACATCGTCTCACTGTTCGACCGCATGCGGAAGGTGGCGTCATGAATAGCCTGTCGAAAGCACCGGGCCTGCCAACCGCACCCGACCTGCCGGAAGGTCAATGGGCGCTTTTCCTCGACATCGACGGCACGTTGCTGGAGCACGCCGCGCACCCCGACGCCGTGTCCGTGAGCGACGAACTGCGCAACCTCCTCGGCGCCGTCGACAAACGGCTGGACGGCGCCGTCGCCTTTATCACCGGCCGCTCGGTCGAGGGCGCCGACCGCCTGTTTCATCCGTTGAAGCTGCGTGTTGCCGGTCTCTATGGGCTGGAACACCGGCTGACGCCGGACGGCCCGGTCGTTACCGCGGATGCTCCCGCCGATATCGCTGCCCTTGCCGACGCCATCGAGGCCGAACTCGATGACGGCCTTGTTCATATCGAGCGCAAGGGTCCGATCCTCGCCATCCATACGCGTGCGGCGCCGCATCTGCTGGCCAGGGCAACGCATCTTGTCGAACAGGCTTTGACCGAGCTTCCCAAGGGCTATCGGGTTATCCCGGGCAATGCCGGCGTCGAACTCATGCCGCTCGAAGCCGCCAAGGGCGCTGCCGTGCGGCGTTTCATGGCAATCCCGCCCTTTGCCGGACGGCGGCCGGTCTTTCTCGGCGACGACACCGCCGACGAAAACGGTTTCGAGGCGATCAACGAGGCCGGCGGCATCTCGATCCGGGTCAAGCCGCGTGGGCCGACCGTGGCCCAATACAGGCTCGATGATGTCACCTGCGCGATAGCTTGGCTTGCCGCCAATTTCGACGCATCACCGGCTCTCAACCGCAAAGCGTCCTGATCGCTGCCGCCTGCGGATCGAATCAAGATACGCCGCGTTTGCGCCGACCTTCGCCAAAAGCCGATCGATAAGCGCTGTTCTCATTGAATATCTTTAAGGCCAAAGCCGGCAAATGGATTGCTTGCCGGTTCCCCTGCGTCAGGCATAACCTGCGCAGTCGACGCGTGAGGGCGCGTGCGGCATCAAGGGGAGGACATCGCAGTGACCATACAAGGCGCATCACCTGATCTATACAATGAGGATCTGGCTCCGGCCAAAGTCCGAAACTGGGGGCCGTTCTCGATCTTCAACGTCTGGACGTCGGACGTCCACAGCCTCTGGGGCTATTATCTCGCCGCAAGCCTGTTCCTGTTTTGCGGCGGCTTCGTCAATTTCATCATCGCCATCGGCATCGGTTCGCTGATCATCTACGCGCTGATGAACATGGTCGGCTATGCCGGCGTGAAGACCGGCGTGCCCTACCCCGTGCTGGCGCGCGCCTCCTTCGGCATCTGGGGCGCCAACATTCCGGCCCTGGTGCGCGCCATCGTCGCCTGCTTCTGGTACGGCGCGCAGACGGCGGCGGCATCGGGCGCGATCGTGGCGTTGCTGATCCGCTCGCAATGGTTCGCCGATTTCAACGCCAACACGCATTTCCTCGGCCACACGGGTCTGGAAGTGATCTGTTTTGTGGTCATCTGGGCACTGCAATTGCTGATCATCCAGAACGGCATGGAAACGGTGCGCCGCTTCCAGGATTGGGCCGGACCGGCGGTGTGGGTGATGATGTTGATCCTGGCGATCTATCTCTGTGTAAAATCCGGGAGATTTGCCTTCACCAGCGACATCCCGATGGATGTGCTGCTCGACAAGACAAAGGATGCCGGCGTACCCGGAACCCCTGGCTCCTGGACGTCGCTGTTTGCGGTGGCGGCGATCTGGGTCACCTATTTCTCAGCGCTCTATCTCAATTTCTGCGATTTCGCCCGCTATGCCCCAGACAAGGCATCGCTGCGCAAGGGCAACATCTGGGGCCTGCCGATCAATCTCATCCTGTTCTCGCTGGTCGCCGGCGTGACCACCATCGCTGCCTTCGACGTGTATGGCGAAGTGCTTCTGCATCCCGACCAGATCTCGGCGAAATTCGACAGCTGGTTCCTGGCAGCGCTTGCAGCCCTGACTTTTGCCGTGGCGACGCTCGGCATCAATGTGGTGGCAAACTTCGTCTCGCCGGCCTTCGACTTCTCCAATGTCTTTCCCCGGCAGATCGACTTCAAGAAGGGCGGCTATATCGCAGCTGTGATCGCGCTGGTGCTCTATCCCTTCGCGCCGTGGGAAGGCAGTGCCGCATCTTTCGTCAACGTCATCGGCGCGACGATGGGGCCGATCTTCGGGGTGATGATGGTCGACTACTATCTGATCCGGAAGGGCGAGGTCGACGTCGAGGCACTGTACCGCGAAGATGGCGAGTTCCGCTTCCAGGGCGGCTGGCACGTCAACGCCTTCATAGCAGCCGGCATCGGCGCCATCTTCTCCTCGGTCCTGCCGAACTTCACGAACCTGCTACCGGCATGGTGGGGCGTTTATGGCTGGTTCTTCGGCGTCGGCATTGCAGGGGTCATCTACTACGTCCTTCGCACCGCCGCCCTTGGCGCAGGGGCCAGGACGGCGAAGGCGTGAAATGAGAGATAGGGAGTAGTCAGTAGTCAGTAGTCAGTAGTCAGTAGTCAGTAGGGAATAATATACCCCTACTCCCTACTCCCTACTCCCTACTCCCTACTCCCTACTCCCTACTCCCTACTCCCTACTCCCTACTCCCTACTCCCTACTCCCTACCATCTCAGCCAACCTCCGCACCGTGTTCCAGTTGCGTGCGGTGCCGATGCCCATGCGCTTGTGGTTCATGGCAGCGAGCAGCCGCGAGCTTGGCCGCTCGCGCGAAAAGACGACCCAGATGTCACCGTCGACCGAAGCCACCTTCTCGTCCTCCGCGGCATAGGCCTGGAGCGCGGCCACACCATCCGCTGGCGCTGGCTTGCGCATCACCCGCACAGCCACCTGATCGCCTGCCTCGGCAGAGTCGGCCGGGAATGGGTTGCCGGCGGCAAGTTTCAGCCAATCCTCGGCAGTGCGCACGATGATGACGACATTGCGGCCGAAGGTTTTTTCGAAGGCCGTTTCCAACTGCTGTTCCAGCTTGGCGATGCCGGTCGCCCGTGTCTCGAAGACCAGATTGCCGGTCGCCACCAGGGTGCGCGGGTTCTTCAGCCCAAGCTGTTCAGCCATCGCCTTGAGGTCGGCCATGACGACCCGGCGGCCTTCGCCGAGGATAATGCTGTAGAGCAGCGCAACATAGGTCTGCATCAGCTGCGAAACCTCACCGTGGCCCTAGACCAGTCGCGACTGGTCCACCGCGGCCGAGATGAAGCTGGCGAACAGGGGATGCGGCTCAAGCGGCCGGCTCTTCAGCTCCGGATGGTACTGGACGCCGATGAACCAGGGATGGTCGGGGTATTCGACCGTTTCCGGCAGCACGCCGTCGGGCGACATGCCGGCAAACACCAGGCCGCAATCTTCCAGCCGCTCCTTGTAGTCGATATTGACCTCGTAGCGGTGGCGATGGCGCTCGGAAATCTGGGTGTCGCCATAGATGTCGGCGATCTTCGAACCCTTGGCGAGTTCAGCCTGATAGGCGCCAAGCCGCATGGTGCCGCCGAGATCGCCCGTTTCGCGGCGCTTCTCCAGCATGTTGCCTTTCAGCCATTCGGTCATCAGGCCGACGACCGGCTCGTCGGTCGGACCGAATTCGGTCGACGAGGCGTGTTCGACGCCGGCCAGCGAGCGCGCTGCCTCGATGCAGGCCATCTGCATGCCGAAGCAGATGCCGAAATACGGCACCTTGCGCTCGCGGGCGAATTTCGCCGCCAGGATCTTGCCTTCCGAGCCGCGCTCGCCGAAGCCGCCGGGCACCAGGATGCCATGCACCTTTTCCAGCCACGGCGTCGGGTCTTCCTTCTCGAAAATCTCGCTCTCGATCCAGTCGAGCTTGACCTTGACGCGGTTGGCCATGCCGCCATGCGACAAAGCCTCGATCAGCGATTTGTAGGCATCCTTGAGGCCGGTGTATTTGCCGACAATGGCGATCGTTACCTCGCCTTCCGGATTGTGGATGCGGTTGGACACGGCCTGCCAAGGCTCCATGCGCGGCTTCGGCGCCGGATCGATACCGAAGGCGGCCAGCACTTCCGAATCGAGCCCTTCCTTGTGGTAAGCCATCGGCACGTCATAGATGTGGGGCACGTCGAGCGCCTGGATGACGGCACTTTCGCGCACATTGCAGAACAGCGACAGTTTTCTGCGCTCTTCCTTGGGGATGGCGCGGTCGGCGCGGACCAGCAGGATATCGGGCGCGATGCCGATGCCGCGCAGTTCCTTGACCGAATGCTGGGTCGGCTTGGTCTTCAGCTCGCCGGCCGTGGGGATGTAAGGCATCAAGGTCAGGTGGACATAGACGGCGTTGTTGCGCGGCAGATCGTTGCCGAGCTGGCGGATCGCCTCGAGAAACGGCATCGCCTCGATATCGCCAACCGTGCCGCCGATTTCGCACAGCACGAAATCATAGTCGTCATTGCCGTCGAGCACGAAATTCTTGATCTCATCGGTGACATGCGGAATGACCTGCACGGTGGCACCGAGATAGTCGCCGCGCCGTTCGCGCTCGATGATGTTCTTGTAGATGCGGCCGGTGGTGATGTTGTCCTGCTGGTTGGCCGAGCGGCCGGTGAAGCGCTCGTAATGGCCAAGATCGAGATCGGTCTCGGCGCCGTCATCGGTGACGAAAACCTCGCCATGCTGGTAAGGCGACATCGTTCCGGGATCGACATTGAGATAGGGATCGAGCTTTTTGATGCGTGCGCGATAGCCTCGCGCCTGCAAGAGAGCCCCAAGGGCCGCTGCAGCGATGCCTTTTCCAAGTGAGGAAACCACGCCGCCTGTGATGAATACATATCGCGCCATGGGAGTCATCGCTTAACGCGGCCGAATTGATTCCGCCAGAGAAAAAACCGCCGCTGAGGCTTTTTCCAGAGAAGGCGCGATAGTCCCGAGGTTCGAGACTGGTGTTTTGGTCAAAACAAAAGGGCCGGCAAAAGCCGGCCCTTTCGGCAGGTTTGTGAAAGCGTCAGATGATGACGACCTTGGTGCCGACCCTGACGCGGCTGTAGAGGTCCATGACGTGCTCGTTGATCATGCGGAAGCAGCCATTGGAAGCGCTGGTTCCGATCGACTGCGGCGCGATGGTGCCGTGGATGCGCAGATGCGTGTCCTTCTTGCCGTCGTAGAGATAGATGGCGCGGGCGCCGAGCGGGTTCTGGCCGCCGCCGGGCATGCCGTCCTTGTACTGGCCGTAATGCTTGGGTTCGCGCTTCTGCATGTCAAGCGTCGGGATCCAGCGCGGCCATTCCTGCTTGTCGCCAACGGCAACCTTGCCCTTGAACTGCAGGCCTTCGCGGCCGACCGCGATCGCATAGCGGCGGGCGGTGAAAGCCGATTCGACGAGGTAGAGGCGGCGCGCGCTGGTATCGATGACGATCGTACCCGGCTCATAGCCGCTGAATTCGACGTCCTGCGGCACGAATTCCGGCTTCACCTTGAACTGCTTCTTGGCTTGCCGCTTGGCGAGAGCCTGGTCGAGCGCGCGCGTTTCGGGGAGATAGGCAATCGACGAGGCAGAGGACGTGCCGCCGAACAGGCCGGCGAACAGTCCGCCACTCGTCGGCTTCTGGCCCGGGGCCTCGCTGCGCAATTCGCCATTGTTGCCGGTCAGCGCGATATTCATCGCTTCGGCCGGAAGCGGTTCAGCCGATTCGATCGGCTCGATCGGCGCGATCGGGTCAACCGGAGCGATGATCTTGGTGGTCTTCTTGCCTGGCTTGGCGTCGGCAACCACGACCGGCTTGCCCTTGCTTGCCAGGAACGCCTGGCGCTGGGCATCGGCCCTGGCTTTCGCCGCATCGCGCATCGCCAGCTTGCGGGCCTCGAGCGCCTTGACGCGGGCGAGATCCCTGTCGGCGGCGATCTTGTCTTCGAGCTTGCTGATCTGAGCCAGATCATCCGGGCTCGGGTTTTTCTTCTTCTTGAGAAGCTTCAGCTGCGTCGCATCGCTCTTGGCGGCGACGTTGATGACAGCGGTTTTGCCAACCGCCTGCGGTGAGGTCATTGCCGGAGTGCCGGCGAAGACCGCGGAGCTCATGCCGAATACGGCACAAAACCCCATGAAAATGAAGCTGCGAAGCTGCATGGCGAAGATCCGATCGTTCAATGCTTGTTGCCCACGGCGTCGCCCGGCGCCCCCCCAAGGGCGCAGAAAGTGCCGCCGGCAATCTATAATCGAAGTGGCGTACGGGCCTCAAGCACGGGGTGCGGTCGAATCTTCGTGATCGTGTGCCATTTGCCGCGACTGTGTTGAAACAACAACAGATCGCGGCACCGGACGCTACCGACTACTGGTTCGGAACCTGCGGTGTGACCGGCAAGGTAACGCCATTGGTAGCCGGCGGCGCAGCCGAATCGGTTGCAGGTGGCGTCGCCGGAGATGGAGCCGTCGCCGGGGCCGTGGTGGCGGGAGCCGTCGCGGGCGGCGGCGTGGCGGCGCCGTTGGCCGCGGGCGCGGCCGGTGCGGTGTTGCCCGAAGGCGGCGACGGCGCCGTCGTGCCGGGCAACTGATTGAGCACGCCGTTGCCGCTGTCGGCCGGCACGCGGTCGAGAATGTCGATCGGTTTTTCGCCATAGCGGGCAACGATCGAGAGTGTCAGCGACGTCACGAAGAAGGCCGCGGCCAGGATCGCCGTCGCCCGCGTCAGCGCATTGGCGGCGCCACGCGCGGTCATGAAACCGGAACCGCCGCCAATGCCGAGACCACCGCCTTCGGAGCGTTGCAGCAGCACGACGCCGACAAGGGCGAGCACGACCATGAGGTGGATGACGATCAGTACGGTTTCCATATTTTATCCTGGCAAGCCCTGCCGGGCCGGTGATTTGGAGGCGGCTCCATACAATGCTTTAACGGCATTTCCAAGCCCGTGGCCAGAATATGGGAAGCAATGCGCCCTTTGCAAAGATTTCCGCCGAACTGCTGCGTTCATAAGTCGATGACGGAACTGGTCGGCAACGAGATTCCGGGGCCTACGCGATATTCTGGTATGCCTCGGCGATGGCGAGAAAGTCGGACGCCTTCAAGCTGGCGCCGCCAACCAGCGCGCCATCGACGTTTTTGACGCCCAGCAGTTCGACCGCGTTGGACGCCTTGACCGAGCCGCCATAGAGGATGCGCATCTTGCCGGCCACGGCTGCGCCGAGCGCTTCCGCCAGTTTTTGGCGGGTATGCGCGTGCGCCTCCGCCACGTCTTCGGCGGTCGGCGTCAGGCCGGTGCCGATAGCCCATACCGGCTCGTAGGCGATAACGGTGTTGGCGGGCGTTGCGCTCGGTGGCACCGAGCCGGCGACCTGCCGCGACAACACGTCGAGTGCTGTGCCCGCTTCACGCTCCGCCTTGGTCTCGCCGATGCAGATGATGGCGACGAGCCCTGCCCGCCACGCCGCCGAGGCCTTGGCGAGGACGATGGCATCGTCCTCGCTACGCTGTTCGCGGCACTCGGAATGGCCGACAATGACGTGGCTGGCGCCCGCATCCTTCAGCATCTCGGCTGAGACACAGCCGGTGAAGGCGCCGCTTTCCTTAATGTGGCAGTCCTCGCCACCGGCCCGCACCGGCGTGCGCGACAGAATTTCGACGGCGCGCGACAGCAAGGTCGCCGGCACGCAGACCAATGCTTCGGTCTCGGCATCGAGCCCGCTCATGAAGCCGTTGCCGATCATCCTGAGCTCGTTCAGCGAAGCGCTGGTGCCGTTCATTTTCCAGTTACCGGCAACGAGCGGTCGAATTCCTGGCGTCATGGGGATCTGGTTCTCCGGGCGACATTGGGGTCTCGCCCTCCCTATCAAAATCAGGCCACAAAGCAATCGACAGTGAGCCGGAAGGGCGCTATTGCGCTTGTTTCAGACTCGGGCGCACGCAAAACTGCGCAAAAATCGGAAGTAACAATGCTTGGTATATTAAGAAGCGCGGCAGGGACCTGGGTCGCGAAAGCCCTGCTGTCGCTGCTGGTGTTGAGTTTCCTTGCCTGGGGCGTCACCACGCGGATGACGGGCGGCTTCCTGGCCGGCCATCATGCGGTGATCACCGCCGGCAGCACCACCGTGTCGATCACCGAGTACCGCCTAGCCTACGATCGCCAGATCGCCATGCTGCAACAGCAGATCGGCCAGCGCATCAGCCGCGACCAGGCCAAGGCCTATGGCATCGACAACCAGGTGCTGGCTCAGTTGGTGTCCGGCGCCGTCCTCGACGAACAGGCGCGCAAGCTCGGGCTTGGCTTCTCCAAGGACAGGCTGGCCGAACTGACGCGGCAGGAACCCGCCTTCCAGGGCCCGAATGGCCAGTTCGACCGCCGGCTGTTCGAATCCCGCCTGCGCGAACTGGGAATGCGGCCGGAGGATTATCTGAAGAACCGGGCTCAGGTGGCGGTGCGTCAGCAGATCGTCGAAGCGGTTTCGGACGGGCTCAAGGCTCCGGATACCTTCTTCAAGGCAGTTGCGCTCTATCGCGGCGAAGACCGCACCATCGACTATCTGATCTTGCCAAAGGCGTTGGTGGAGCCCATCGAGGCGCCATCCGACAGCGTGCTTCAGGCTTATTTCGAGGCCAACAAGAAAACCTACGCGGCGCCAGAATACCGCAAATTCTCCTATGTCCGGCTCGAGCCCGAAGACATCATGGATGTCAGCGCCGTAACGGACCAGCAGGTCAGCGACGACTACAACAAGAACAAGGGCCGCTACACCACGCCGGAAATGCGCACCATCGAACAGCTGGTGTTTCCTTCCGCGGACGCCGCCAAGGCGGCATCCGATTCGCTGAAGACGGGCGCCACTTTCGACAAGATCGTCACCGCGCAGGGCAAGACCCCGGCCGACACGCTGCTCGGCACGCTCTCCAAGGATAAGATCACCGACAAGGCGGTCGCCGATGCCGCATTCGCGCTTGCCGTCAACGAAGTCAGCCCGGTCGTCCAGGGCGCGTTCGGTCCGGTGCTTTTGCGCGTTACCGAGATCAAACCGGAAACGGTGAAGCCGCTGGCGGAAGTGTCAGACCAGATCCGCAAGGATCTGGCGCTTGGCGAAGCAAGCCGCATCCTGCTCGACGTGCACGACAATTACGAAGACACCCGCGCCGCCGGCAGCACGCTGGCCGAAGCCGCCGCCAAACTCAAGCTCAAGGACGTTACCGTAGAGGCCATAGACCGCACCGGCCTGAAGCCGGACGGCACCATCATCAAGGACCTGCCGGCATCGCCGGACCTGATCAAGGCGGTGTTCGAGGCCGAGCCCAACACCGAGAATCAAGCCCTGACCACGCCTAACAACGGCTTCGTGTTCTATGAACTGACATCGATCACGCCGGCTCGCGACCGCACGCTGGACGAAGTCCGCCAGCGCGTGGTGGCGGACTGGACGACAGAGGAAACGACCAAGCGGCTGACCGCGAAAGCAGACGAACTCGACAAGCGCCTCAAGGCTGGCACCACACTCGACGTCATCGCCGGCGAACTGAAGCTTGAAAAGCAGACCAAGCGCGGCGTGAAGCGCGAGGCCGACGATGTCGATTTCGGCAAGGAGGGTGCTGCTGCGATGTTCGGGGTCGGCGAAGGCGGCACCGGGCTGATCCCCTCGCCCACCGGCGACGGCCAGATCCTGTTCAAGGTCGCCGAAGTGTTCGAGCCGGCCGGAGCCGACGCCAGCTCGGTACCCGACGATGCGCAAAAATCCTTCACGCAAGGCATGTCCGACGATCTGCTCGACCAGCTGGTGGCGCAGTTGCAGACGCAGTACGCCGTCAGCGTCGACCAGGCCGCCGTTTCCCAAGCCCTCGCCCAATGAATGGCCTTAGCCCAATGAACGTCTTGGCCCAATGAGCGCCCTGAAGACCCATATCGCCAAGGTCGCCACGGGAACCGGGCTTACCTTCGAGGAAGCGCGCGAAGCTTTCGACATCATCATGTCTGGCGACGCGACGCCGGGCCAGATCGGCGGCTTCCTGATGGCGTTGCGCGTGCGCGGGGAGACCGTGAGCGAGATTTCCGGCGCCGTCGCCACCATGCGTGCCAAGATGCTGCGCGTCGAAGCTCCTGAGGGCGCCATCGACATTGTCGGCACGGGCGGCGACAATTCGCATTCAGTCAACATCTCGACCGCTTCGGCCTTCGTCATTGCCGGCTGCGGCGTGCCGGTCGCCAAGCACGGCAATCGCGGCCTGTCGTCGCTGACGGGCGCTGCCGATGTGCTGGTCGCGCTCGGCGTCAAGATCGATATCCTGCCAGAGGTGATCGGCCGCTGCATCCAGGAGGCCGGCGTCGGCTTCATGTTCGCGCCGGCGCACCACCCTGCGATGAAGCATGTCGGCCCGACCCGCGTCGAGCTCGGCACGCGTACCATCTTCAACCTGCTCGGACCGCTGTCCAATCCGGCTGGCGTCAGCAGGCAGATGGTCGGCGTGTTCCTGCCGGAATGGATCGTGCCGGTGGCCGAGACATTGAAGGCGTTGGGCACCGAGCATGCCTGGGTGGTCCATGGGGATGGCTATGACGAAATCACCACCACCGGCGAAACGCAGGTGGCGGAACTGGCCGGCGGCGAGATCCGCCATTTCACGCTCACCCCGGAAGCCGTCGGCCTGCAGCGCCACACCAAGGACGAGTTGCGCGGCGGCGACGCCGCCTACAATGCCACGGCGTTGCGCGACATGCTGAGAGGTGCTGCCGGGGCCTATCGCGATACGGTGCTGATGAACGCCGGCGCCGGCATGGTGGTGGCCGGCAAGGCGACGACGCTTGCCGACGGCATGGCCGCGGCCACACAGGCCATCGACAGCGGCCGGGCGCTGGGCGTGCTCGACAGGCTGGTCGAGATTTCGAACGGATGAGCCGTGGCTGACATTCTGCGCAAGATCGAGGCCTACAAGCGCGACGAGATCGCGGCGGCGAAGGCGCGGATACCGTTGGCCGAGATCAAGGCGCGAGCCAAGGATGCCGACGCACCGCGTGGCTTTCGGAGGGCGCTTGAGGCGAAGCGCAGATCGGGCAGCTTCGGCCTGATCGCCGAGATCAAAAAGGCAAGCCCATCCAAAGGCTTGATCCGTGCCGATTTCGACCCGCCCGCACTGGCGCAGGCCTATGAGAAAGGCGGTGCCGCCTGTCTTTCGGTGCTGACCGATGCGCCATCCTTCCAGGGCGCGCCGGAATTTCTCACCAATGCACGGAAGGCAGTGTCCCTGCCCGCGCTGCGCAAGGATTTCCTGTTCGACCCTTACCAGGTCTACGAGGCTCGCGCATGGGGCGCCGATGCCATCCTGATCATCATGGCCAGCGTCGATGATGCCTTGGCGAGCGAATTGGAAGCGACCGCGTTCGAACTCGGCATGGACGCGCTGATCGAGGTGCATGACGAGGCCGAGACGCAGCGCGCGGTAAAACTCTCGTCGCAGCTGATCGGCATCAACAACCGCAATCTCAGAACATTCGAGACCAGCCTCGAGACCTCGGAACGGCTGGCATCGATGGTGCCGGGCGGCCGATTGCTGGTCAGCGAGAGCGGAATTTTCACCCACGACGATTGCTTCAGGATGCAAAAGACCGGCATCAGCACCTTCCTCGTCGGCGAGAGCCTGATGCGGCAAGAGGATGTCGCTGCGGCAACGCGGCTGCTTTTGACAGGCAAGGCGAAAGCAGAGGCCATCTGAGGATGGCAGCCGCCCTCACCCATCTCGGCGCCAAGGGCGAGGCCAACATGGTCGATGTCGGCGAGAAGGCGGAGACGACGCGCACGGCGGTCGCCGAGGGCTTTGTCTCGATGCGGGCCGAAACCCTGAAGATGATCCTCGACGGCGACGCCAAGAAGGGCGATGTGCTGGGTACCGCGCGCATTGCCGGCATCATGGCTGCCAAGAAAACGCATGAGCTGATCCCACTCTGCCATCCGCTGCTTTTGACCAAGGTGTCGGTCGACATCGAACCGGACACCACGCTGCCCGGCCTCAGGGTCACCGCGCTCGCCCGCGTCACCGGCAAGACCGGGGTCGAGATGGAGGCGCTGACCGCGGCATCTGTCGCGTGCCTGACCATTTACGACATGGCCAAGGCGGTCGACCGCGCCATGGTGATTTCCGGTATAAAGCTGGTGGAAAAGACCGGCGGCAAGTCCGGCGACTACAAGGCGGGTTCGTAAATGGCGCTGGTTCCGGTCGCCGAGGCGCTTCAACGCCTACTCGACGGCGCTGTGGCGTTGCCCGGTGAAAGCGTCGCGCTGGCGGATTCGGCCGGCCGGGTGCTGGCGGAGCCGGTCGTGGCGCTGCGTACCCAGCCGCCTTTCAATGCATCTGCCATGGACGGCTATGCCGCACGGGCGCGGGATGTGGCGACCCTCCCGGCGAGGCTTTCGGTGATCGGCAAGGCGCCTGCAGGGCGAGGCTTTGACGGCGCTGTAGGTAAGGCGGAAGCTGTGCGCATCTTCACCGGCGCGCCGCTGCCGGAAGGCGCAGACACCATCGTCATCCAGGAGAATGTCCGCGATCTCGGCGGTGGCCGGATCGAGGTCACCGAACCGACGGCGAAGAACCGTAACATCCGCCGCCTTGGACTGGATTTTGCCCAAGGCGACGTGCTGCTGGAGAAAGGCCGCGTGCTCGATCCGGCTGCATTGTCGCTGGCGGCGTCGGCCAATCATCCCCGGTTGAACGTGGTGCAACGGCCGCTGGTCGCCATCATCGCCACCGGCGACGAATTGCTGCCACCGGGTAGCGAACCTGGCCCCGACCAGATCATCTCGTCCAACGCCTATGGCGTCGCTGCTGTGGCGCAGTCGGTCGGCGCTCGCGCGCTCGATCTCGGTATAGCGGCCGATCGCAAGGAAGCGATCGCGGCGCTGGTGAAAAAGGCGGTCGATGCGAAAGCCGACGTCATCGTCACGCTCGGCGGCGCCTCGGTCGGCGACCATGATCTCGTCCATGACGTGCTGACCGGCGAAGGCATGAACCTCGACTTCTGGAAGCTCGCCATGCGCCCGGGCAAGCCGCTGATGTTCGGGCGGCTGGGCGATATCAGGTGCATCGGCCTGCCCGGCAATCCGGTGGCGAGCCTGGTCTGCTCGCAATTGTTCCTGAAGCCGTTATTGGCGCAGCTCGGCGGCCGTCCCCACCGGCAGGACATCCGCCAGGCTCAGCTTGGCGCCGCGATGCCGGCCAATGATCTAAGGCAAGACTATGTGCGCGCCGTGGTCCGGGAAGAAGCCGGCGCATTGGTGGCGACGCCGTTCGGCATCCAGGATTCCTCGATGCTGAGAATGCTGGCCGACGCCACCGGCCTGATCGTGCGCGAGCCCTTCGCTCCGGCGGCAGAAGCAGGCGCTGCTTGCAGCGTTCTGATGTTGCGCTGAAGGTCGCGGATCCAAGCCGTTAATTCCAAGAGATAAGACTGGTTGTTACTCCGCCAGCAATGTCCGCGTCAGCGGATGTGTCGGATCGGCAAGCCCGTCGACGATGCTGAAATGATGCCGGTCCGGCTCGACCACTGTGCTGGTCGTGGCGCCGAGGCCGATCCAGATGTTGGCAAGCAGCGCATTCTGGCGCAGGAACTCCGCCCGCTCGCCGCCGCCGGCCCAGCAGGTGATGCGCGCGCCCTGCATGGGGCGCAGCAGAACCGGGCTTTCGGCCAGTGCTTCCGCTTCATCGATGGCCAGTGTCGCGTTCATCCCCGTCCGCATGATCGGCCGCAGATCATGAACCCCGGAGATCGAGACGACATTGCGTATGCGGCCGGCCACATCGGCGGCCAGAGGCGTCGTTGTCGTCACCATCCTGGAGGCGAGATGGCCGCCGGCGGAATGCCCGGTCAGGATCACCGGCCCGCCGACCATCGTCGCCGCCTTGCCGATCGCCGCCGCGATTTCCCTGACGATGCCGGAAATGCGTATGTCGGGACAAAGCGTGTAAGTCGGCATTGCCACGGCAAAGCCATTGGCAACCGCGCCGTTGGCCAGATGCGACCATGGCTTGTTGTCGAACGCCTTCCAGTAACCGCCATGGATGAAGACGACGAGCCCTTTGGGCATGACATCGGGAAGGAACAGATCGAGCCTGTTGCGCGGGCTGTCGCCATAGGCGATGTCGAGCTTGGCCCGACCGGACGCCGACATTGTGTCGCGAAAAGCCTGTGCCGGTGTGTCCCATGCGGCCGGCCAGCGATTGCTGCCGGCAATGTTGTCGCCGTTGGCGTAGGCATTGTCCCAATCGGCAACACGATGTTCGAGCATCTGCATCCCTCCCGGATGGCTTCAGTTCAGTCGACAGGAATGGCCGCCGAACAGGGCGGCGTCAATGCTGCGACCTAAAAACATTTTAGGCTTGAAACAAATTTCGACTGGTGCGATCCTGCGCCTTGTTCAGCCATGGGCGCGAGGCAGACAGGGGCAGCCGAAAATGCTTGGGCCATCAGCGCATATCGACACATTCACGCGTGACAACCTGCCGCCGCCGGAGCAATGGCCGGAGTTTTTGCTCGACGGCTTCGACTATCCCGACCACATAAATGCCGGCGTCGAATTGACCGACAGGCTGGTCGAAAAAGGGTTCGGCGACCACACCGCGCTGATCGGCAATGGCCGCCGCCGCACCTACAAGGAACTGTCCGACTGGACCAACAGGCTCGCCCATGCCCTGGTCGAGAATTATGGCGTCAAGCCGGGCAACCGGGTGCTGATCCGCTCGGCCAACAACCCGGCCATGGTCGCCTGCTGGCTGGCCGCCACCAAGGTTGGCGCGGTGGTCGTCAACACCATGCCGATGCTGCGCGCCGGCGAACTCGCCAAGATCGTCGACAAGGCGGAAATCACGGTTGCGCTTTGCGATACAAGGCTGATGGACGAGATGACCGCCTGCGCCAAGGGCAGTGCGTATCTCAAGCAGGTCATTGGCTTCGACGGCACGGCCAACCATGACGCGGAACTCGACCGCGCCGCCCTCGACAAGCCGGTCACCTTCACTGCCGTCAACACCGGCCGCGACGATGTCGCCCTGCTCGGCTTCACCTCCGGCACCACCGGCGTGCCGAAGGCGACGATGCATTTCCACCGCGACCTGCTGATCATCGCCGACGCCTATGCCCGCGAAATCCTGGAGGTGACGCCCGACGACATCTTCGTCGGCTCCCCGCCCCTTGCCTTTACCTTCGGTCTTGGCGGGCTCGCCATCTTCCCGCTGCGCTTCGGCGCCGCGGCGACGCTGCTGGAACAGGCGACGCCACCCAACATGATCCACATCATCGAGACCTACAAAGCGACCATTTCCTTCACCGCTCCAACCGCCTATCGGGCCATGCTCAAGGCCATGGATCAAGGCGCTGACTTGTCCTCGCTGCGCGTCGCGGTTTCGGCGGGCGAGACGCTACCGGCGCCTGTCTTCGAGGAATGGACTGAGAAGACCGGCAAGCCGATCCTGGATGGAATCGGCGCCACCGAGATGCTGCATATCTTTATCTCCAACCGCTTCGAGGACATGAAGCCGGCCTCCACCGGCAAACCCGTCGACGGCTATCAGGCACGCATCGTCGATGACGAGATGCGGGAGCTGCCGCGCGGCTCTACTGGCCGGCTGGCGGTGCGCGGCCCGACCGGCTGCCGCTACATGGCCGATGCCAGGCAAAAGGACTATGTCCGCGACGGCTGGAATCTCACCGGCGATACGTTCACGCAGGACGAGGATGGCTTCTTCCACTTCGCCGCGCGTTCCGACGACATGATCGTCAGCGCCGGCTACAACATCGCCGGCCCCGAGGTCGAAGCGGCGCTGCTCTCGCATCCCGACGTCGCCGAATGCGCGGTGACCGGCGCCGAGGACGGTGAACGCGGCCAGATCGTCGAGGCGCATATCGTGCTTGTGCAAGGTGTTTCGCCGGACGCATTGACCGTCAAACGCCTGCAGGACCACGTCAAGGCAACGATCGCGCCCTACAAATATCCGCGTTCGGTGAAGTTCATCGACGCCTTGCCCAAAACCCAGACCGGCAAGATCCAGCGCTTCCGGTTGCGCGCGGAGAAGAGCAATTGATTAAGCCGCACGATCCGGCGTCCGATGGCGCGCAGATGTCGTTCAAGGAGCGGATGTCCTACAGCGACTATCTGCAGCTGGACAAGGTGCTCGATGCGCAGGCGCCGCTGTCTTCGGCCCATGACGAGATGCTGTTCATCATCCAGCATCAGACATCGGAATTGTGGATGAAGCTCGCTTTACACGAGATCGGCGCCGCGATCCGCTCTATCCGCGCCGACCGCCTCGAACCGAGCTTCAAGATGCTGTCTCGCGTCGCGCGCATCTTCGAGCAGCTCAACAATGCCTGGGACGTGCTGCGCACGATGACGCCAAGCGAATACACCGAGTTTCGCGACGCGCTCGGCCAATCCTCGGGCTTCCAGTCGTGGCAGTACCGCGCCATCGAGTTCATGGCCGGCAACCGCAACCTAGCCATGCTCGGGCCGCACAAGCACCGGCGCGATCTTACGGACAGGCTGGAAGCGATCCTGGCCACGCCGTCGCTGTACGACGAGGCGCTTCTGCTTTTGGCGCGCAATGGCTTCGACATCGGCGCCGATGCCGGGCGCACGGACTGGCGCGAGACGCGCGGTGAGAACGAAGACGTGCTGGCTGCCTGGCAAACCGTCTACCGCGACCCGCAGCGCTACTGGATGCTCTACGAACTGGCCGAGAAGCTGGTCGACTTCGAGGATTACTTCCGCCGCTGGCGCTTCAACCACGTCACAACGGTCGAGCGCATCATCGGCTTGAAGCGCGGCACCGGCGGCACCTCAGGCGCCTCCTATCTGAAGAAGATGCTGGAGGTCGTGCTGTTTCCGGAGCTCTGGACGGTCCGCACCCGGCTCTAGAGCATTTCACCGTTTAACGGAAACGGCGAAATGCTCTAGCTCTTTGATTGACGCAATTTCGGACGGAAAACCGCTTCACACTTTTCCTGAAATTGCTCTGGTTTCTCACGTAACCGCGGTCTTCACCGCGAAGCGGGCGTCCTGCCAGGCGCCGGTGCGCAGAATATCCTCCAGGACTTCGACCGCCTGCCAGACATCGCCATATCCGACATAGAGCGGCGTGAAGCCGAAACGGATGGTCGACGGCGCCCGGAAATCGCCGATCACGCCGCGCTCGATCAGCGCCCGCATCACCTGATAGCCATGCGGGTGGAGGAACGACACCTGGCTGCCGCGCTGGCTGCCGTCGCGAGGACTTTCCAGTTCAAGCCGGTAGGCGCCGCATCTGGCTTCGACGAGCTGGATAAACAGGTTGGTCAGCGCGATGCTTTTTCTGCGCACCGCCGCCATGTCGACGTCGTTCCAGATATCGAGCGCGCCCTTGAGCGCCCGCATCGACAGCACCGGCTGCGTTCCGCACAGGAAGCGGCGGATGCCGCTGCCGACGGCAAAGCCCTGCTCGAAGGCAAAGGGCCGCGCATGGCCCCACCAGCCGCTGAGCGGCTGGCTGATATCACCATGGTGGCGCTCGGCCGCGTAGATGAAGGCCGGCGAGCCCGGGCCGCCATTGAGGTATTTGTAGGTGCAGCCGACGGCGAAATCGGCATTGGCACGGTCAAGTTCGACCGGCAAGGCGCCGGCCGTGTGGCAGAGATCCCAGATGATCAGCGCGCCGGCGTCATGTGCCTTGCGCGTCAGCGCCGCCATGTCGCGCAACTGGCCGGATTTGTAGTTGACGTGGTTGACCAGGATGACGGCAACGCTGTCGTCGATCAGCTCCTCGATTGCGGCCGCGTCGACGCCCTCCAGCCGCAGCCGCGTTCCCGGCCGGGTCGAGGCGACGCCTTCGGCCATGTAGAGGTCGGTCGGGAAACTGTCGCCCTCGGCAACGATGACCGACCGATCCGGCCGCATGCCGAGCGCTGCGTGCAGCAGCTTGTAGATGTTGATCGAGGTTGTGTCGCAGACCACCGTCTGCCCATCAGCCGCGCCGATCAGTCGCCCGAGCTGATCTCCGAGTTCCACCGGCATGTTGAACCAGCCGGCGGTGTTCCAGGCGCGAATGAGGTCGTGCGCCCATTCCTGCGTGGCGGCCTGCTGCAGTTCGCTGAAGACGACCGCTGACGCGGCGCCCAGGGAATTGCCGTCGAGATAAATCACGCCTTGCGGCAAGACAAAGCGTTCACGCATGGAGCGCAGCGGATCGGCGGCATCCATTGCTTCGATTGTAGCGAGATCGGGTGTCGTGCTCATGATCCGGCGCCCCTCCATGGACAAACGCGCGCGGCGGAGCCTGCCGCCCAAACATGCCGGCGATCTTGAGTGGTCGCCCTTGAACTGTCAAACATTATATATAATTCACCCACTGAAAGGCTTTGATATATAATGATCCGCCCGAGCGTTTATGTCTGATGGATCACGATGCTGGATGACGAGCAGACCTCGAAGACGGAAGTGGCCTATCGCCTGCTCAGGCGCGATATTCTTGCGACCCGGCTGGCGCCTGCCGCGCCGTTGAAGCTGAGCACGCTGCGCAACACCTACGGCATCGGCTGGACGCCGTTGCGCGAGGCGCTGTCGCGGCTGGAGGCGGAACGGCTTGTGACCGCCATCAGCAACCGCGGGTTTGCGGTCGCTCCCGTCTCTCGGGCGGAGCTCGAGGATTTGGCGCGTGCGCGGCTGGTGGTCGAACTGCCCCTGCTGGTGGAATCGATCGAGAAGGGCGACCGTGAGTGGGAAGACGCGGTCGTTGCCGCCCACTATCGTCTCTCACGGTGCGGGTCTGTTCTCGACGATCCATCGGATGATGCGGTCGACGCGTGGTACGAAAAACACGATGCCTTCCATGCGGCGCTGCTCAGTGCCGCGACATCCAGCTGGCTGCTGCGCTTCAATGCAACGATTTCCGACCAATTGCATCGCCATCACCGCTTTCTGGGTCTGGCCCCGACGCTGCGCGCCGCCGCCGGCCGCACGGACGGACACCGGAAGGCCGTGGCGGCCCTGCGCGACGCCGTGGCGATCGAACACCATACCGCCCTGATGGAAGCGGCCCTCGATCGCGACGTCGAACGTGCGAAAACTCTGATGACCGCTCACATCGGCTACACGCTGCGGGTCTATGCCCAGAGAGAACCCCGCGCGGATGCTGCGCAGCCCCGTCCGAAAAGGAAGCGGCGATCGTAGCCGACGACGCAGGGCACTTTGTCTTCGTTTCACCCCGTTGCTGGCAACTGGGCGCAGGCGGCGCTCGCAGCGCCGAACGTTACGCTGAACAAAACGTCAACACATTCATTAAACTTTAAAAGGTTGCGGAACACAACTGGAACAGATAGTGTTTGTTCTGGGTTTGTTTTTTCTGATTCTGGTTTCAGAACCCTTGGGGGCCGCGATGCTGACGCGCAAACAACATGAGCTTCTGATGTTCATCCATGAACGCCTGAAGGAGAGCGGAATCCCGCCGTCCTTCGACGAGATGAAGGAAGCGCTCGACCTCGCCTCCAAGTCCGGCATCCACCGCCTGATCACGGCGCTTGAGGAGCGCGGTTTCATTCGCCGGCTGCCGAACCGGGCGCGCGCGCTGGAAGTGCTGCGGCTGCCCGACTCGATCGCACCAGGCCTCAATGCGGCGAGGAAGTTTTCGCCGAGCATCATTCAGGGCAGTCTTGGTCAAACCGGCCAAGGGCAAGGCGGCCAAGGACAAGGCGCGTTGGGCCAAGGCGGTCTCGGCCGCCAGATCAAGCCGGGCTCGCCGTCGCGTTCGATGTCGGCCGGCAATGACGATGCCGTTTCCGCGATTTCAATCCCGGTTATGGGACGCATCGCCGCCGGCGTGCCGATCGACGCCATCCAGCATCAGACCCATTCGATCTCGGTGCCGCCCGATATGATCATGGGCGGCGAACACTACGCGCTCGAGGTCAAGGGCGATTCGATGATCGAGGCCGGCATTTTCGATGGCGACACGGTCATCATCCGCAATGCCGACACAGCCAGCCCCGGCGAGATCGTGGTGGCGTTGGTCGACGATGAGGAAGCGACCCTGAAACGCTTCCGCCGCAAGGGCGCCTCGATCGCCCTGGAAGCCGCCAACCCGGCCTACGAGACCCGCATTTTTGGACCGGACAGGGTGAAGGTGCAGGGCAAGCTTGTCGGATTGATCCGGCGCTACTGAGCCGGCTTGGGTTTGTACTTTTCACGCTGGTTGTAAGGCGGCAGGCCGCGCGCTTCGCGGGAGAAGCGGCGTTGCTCGTGCCAGGGGCGATACGGCTTGTCGACGGCGAAGCGGATGGTTGGCGCTGCAGCTGCCGATTGCGGATCGAAGAAGACGGCGGCGCTGCCGTCGCGGGCCAGCTGTTTCTTCGTCACGACCAGCACCAGCGGGTCGCGGCACGGATTGTAAGCGGTGGCGTCATCGATGACGATCAGGCTCGCGAAGGCACAGGCCGGCCGCGCCGTCTTGCGGTCTTTCGCAAGCGCTACAATGGCTCCGGAAGGGTGCCGGGCGATACAGAGATCGCCGGTGCAATAGAAGGGCGAGCCGGGCGGCAGATCGAGCGGATCGAGATCGAACCGCGTATCTGTTGCCTCGAAAATCTCAGGTGGGATAATGGTTTCGGCCCGCAGCGCCCGTTTCCAATTGTCCGTGGTGAATTCGTTGGAGCGTTCGCGGTTGAGGGCGAGTTCGCCGCCACCGATCGGCATGGCCACCAGATGCGCATCCTCGGATATGAGCACGTCTGGCGTAAGCACCTGCGGCACCGTCAACAGGCCGGCCAGCGCGAAAGGCACGGCCGCCAACCTGAGCCAGGTGGTGGCCATGGTGGCGATGACGAGGGCGACCGCCACTAACAGCACCGAGCGGATGGAGATCAGCCCGACGGCGTCGACCGGCGAGCGCTCGGAAATCCAGGCCGATATAGCGATCATCGCCATCAGACCTTTGCCCATCACATAGAGGAACGGCCCGTCGGCGCCGAACGGCATCGCCAGTGCGCTGAGCACGGCAAAGGGCATGACGATCAACGAAACAATCGGCATCACGGCCAGATTGGCGATCAGGCTGAGCGGCGACACACGCTGAAAATGCCAGATGGCGAACAGCAAGGTTGCACTGCCGGCGATGATCGAGGTCATTGCGAGGCCGCCCATGGCCAGCGCGAATTTTCGCGACAGGAAGCCGACGAAGGAGCGCTTTGCCGGCGGCGTTCTCACCTTGTCGGCGCGGTAATCGGCCCAGCCGGCATAGGCGCCGACAAGGGCGGCAGTGGCGGCAAACGACATCTGGAAGCTGGGACCGACCACCTCGTGCGGCGACACCAGGATGACGGCAATGGCGGAGATCGCCAGATTGCGCATGGTGAGTGCGGCGCGATCAAACAGCACGGCGACAAGCATGACCGCCAGCATGATGAAGCTGCGCTCGGCGGCAACCACGACGCCTGAAATAACGAGATAGGCGGCGATCGAGACAAGCGCTGCCGCGGCCGCATATTTCTTCACCGGCCGGCGCGAAGAGAAATCGGGAAACAGCGCAAAGGCGCCACGCAGCAACGCCATGATGGTGCCGGCAACCAGCGCCATGTGCAGGCCGGAGATGGAGATGATGTGGTAGATGCCGGTGCGCCGCATCGCTTCGTTGACCTCGTCCGGGATGCCGGCGCGCACCCCGACAATCAACGCCGCGGCAATCTCGCCTTCGGCGCCACCGATCTTGCCCCTGATATGGTCGGCAATGTTTTCGCGCGCGTTCTCGATTGCCGAGGAGAGCCGTGCGGTCAGCGGCGGCGGTCCCTGCGTAGCAATGGTTTTCGGATTGCCGAGAAAGAAGCCGCTGCCGCCGATACCGGTGAAATAGCTGTCGAAGGAGAAATCGTAGCTCTCCGGCCGCACCGGACCGGTCGGCGGCAACAGCCTGGCATAGCCGGTGATCAGGGAGCCGGCGGTCATATCGGCGGGAACGGTCCGCGCCGAGAGCCTGACCCGCTCCGGGGCGTAGCGCAGCTCGGGGTAAGCGGTCGAAACCACGTCGAGCGTCAGCCTGATGCGGCCGCTTTCCATCTGTTCGAGACTGACGACGCGGCCGGTCAGCCGTGTCTGAATCTCGGAGCCGAGCATCTGCGTTCCGGCGCGCCAGGTCTCGACCTTGGCGGCGACGACGCCGAGCGCGCACAGCATCGCGGCCATGCAGAACAGATGCGTCCTCGGCCGCGATCGCGTGGCGACAGCGCAACATGTCGCCAGCACCACAATGGCGATTGGCTGCGCAAAGCCCGGCTCGCCGGCCAGCGAGAAGTAGACGATGACGCCGGCTGCCAGGAAAACCGGGACCAGCAGGAAGGCGACGCCCCGGTCGAGCTCCGTGTTGGCGGCCACGGCAAGGCTGCGGCGGAGCGCGGGCCATGACGGGCGGCGAAGCCGTCTGCGCAGTCGGGCGATAGATCCGGGCGCTGTGACTTGCGCCGGCAACGCGTCACCGGGCAGCGCGGGCGCTATGCCGGGATGCGGCTCAGGCAGCGCGAGGGGCAGCGGCTCGGCATAGGGACTATCGGCAAACAGCGAGCGTTCGCTGACGCCTGCCTCGGCGCCTTCGCCTTCCTTCGTGCCCCGGCCACGTCCAGCCATCAGGTCTGCCCCTTGCGCCCCAGACCTCCTATGCTACATGAACGCGTAAAGCGCGAAAGTCCGTGCGGTCGCGTCCACCGCGCCGGAATTGACCCGCCAAGGACGCTCAATCCTCAATCATATCCCGGCCCTCCGCCCTCAGGCGAGCAAGCCCATCGTGCATTGCCTTCAATTGTTCCGGTGTATGACCCTGCCATTCACCGAGTTCACCCAGGATGAGCAACGGATCACGGGAGCGGTAGGATTTCGTCGGATTACCGGGAAATTTTTTGTCGGTCAGGTTAGGGTCATCCATAAAAAACCCCGTCGGCTTTACGATGTAAATCCTTTGACGACCGTCACCCGTTGCAAGCTCTGCTCCCCAGATGGCGGCTTCCAGTGTCTGGGTGAAATAGATCCATGACAGTGGTTTACCTCTGAAATTGGAAGGGTGGCCGACGCTCAGCAGATCCCCGGGTTTCAAATCCGCCCGGGTACCATGGTAGAACGGATCACCCTCCGTATGGTCGGCGTTTTCGGTCATCGGTAGTCCTTCTTTCAATCATGCCTCCTTCGTGGCGAGACCGGCCTGCACACAGTTGCGGTGTTCACGATAATGATTGCAGAAAGGTCAATATGCGTGACCAAGCCAACGCTGTCACGGCGGCGTTGTAGTCGGGCAGTGCCGCATCCGTGAAGAAATGTCCGCTCGTCAGAGGGGGCTACCACCGTCGCAGCGATGTTCCAGGCACTGTGACGGACGCTGCAGCCGAATGAAACCCAGACATTGACGCTGCTGCCAAACGAGGTTGCGCGGAGGGTGCGAACAGATTTTGTGCTACAAGGCTCCAGCGCCAGTTGACGCAACCGATAATTGCCGACGTGCCCCGGCCACGTCCAGCCATCGGGTCTGCCCCTTGCGCCCCAGACCCCCTATGCTACATGAACGCGCAAAGCGCGAAAGTCCGCGCGATCACGCTCCGCTTTCCAAGGTTCCAAGAGTTCCATGTCCGACACGGTCGTCACCCGTTTTGCCCCCTCGCCCACCGGCTATCTGCATATCGGCGGCGCGCGCACGGCGCTGTTCAACTGGCTGTACGCCAAGCACACCGGCGGCACGATGGTGCTGCGCATCGAGGACACCGACCGCGAACGCTTCAACGAGGCGGCGACACAGGCCATTCTGGATGGGCTGACCTGGCTCGGCCTTTCCTGGGACGGTGAGGCCATATCGCAGTTCGAGCGCGCGCCGCGCCACCGTGAGGTGGCCGAGGAGCTGGTGCGCCTGGGCAAGGCCTATTACAGCTACGAGACGCCTGCCGAGCTCGAGGCGATGCGCGAGGCCGCACGCGCCAAGGGCCTGCCGCCGCGCTACAACGGCCAGTGGCGAGATCGTGCCCCCTCGGAGGCGCCTCCCGGCGTCAAGGGCGCCATCCGCATCAAGGCGCCGACCGAGGGCGAAACCGTGGTGCACGACCGTGTGCAGGGCGAGGTGCGCTTCCCCAACAAGGACCTCGACGATTTCATCATCCTGCGCTCGGACGGCAATCCGACCTACATGCATGCCGTCGTCGTCGACGACCATGACATGGGCGTCACCCACATCATCCGCGGCGACGACCATCTGACCAACGCCGCGCGCCAGACGGTGATCTACAACGCCATGGGCTGGGACGTCCCGTCGATGTCGCATATCCCGCTGATCCATGGCGCCGACGGCGCCAAGCTGTCGAAGCGGCACGGCGCACTCGGTGTCGAGGCTTATCGCGCCATGGGCTATCTGCCCGAGGCACTGCTCAACTATCTGGCAAGGCTCGGCTGGAGCCATGGCGACGACGAGATCATGTCGATCAAGGACATGATTTCGTGGTTCGACATCGGCGATGTCAACAAGGGTGCGGCGCGCTTCGACTTCGCCAAGCTCGAGTCAATCAACGGCGCGCATATGCGCAAGATGGCCGATACCGAGCTGTTCGACATTTTCGTCGCCACTCTGCCATACCTCGAAGGCGGATCTGCTATCGCCGCCCGTCTCGACGACGCCAGGAAGGCGCAGCTGCTGGCCGCCTTGCCTGGCCTGAAAGAGCGCGCCAAGACGCTGGTGGAACTGGCCGATGGCGCTGCCTTCCTGTTCGTCGAGCGGCCGCTGCCGATCGACGAGAAGGCGGCAGCACTGCTCAGTGCCGACGCGCGCGCGATCCTGCGCGGCGCACATGCCGCTTTGCAGACTGTTTCGGGCGATTGGTCGGCTGCCGCGGCTGAAGCCGCGGTGCGCAAGTTCGCAGCGGCCGGCGGCCACAAGCTCGGCGCCGTGGCCCAACCGCTCCGGGCGGCCCTTACCGGCCGCAGCACCTCGCCCGGCGTGTTCGACGTGCTTGCCGTGCTTGGCCGCGAGGAAAGCCTGGCGCGGATTGCGGATCAAATCGATTAGGAGCGAGCTGGCCCAAAAAGATTGGCATTGAAAGGCGGGTTTCGCAGTGCAACATTAGGCCTTGGCCCAATCTGGCACGCACTTCCTAAATGCGGTGGCGAGTTCGCGCATTCCGGTGATTTCGACGTGTCGTTTGCAGGAATTGCCTTGCCGGCATGAGGAAGATGAAGGAGTTTGAGAATGAGCGAAGCTGCGACGAGACTGGAAACCGGCAGCAAGACGACGCACCCGTCGACTGCCACGCTCGAACTGGCCGGCAAGACGCATGAATTCAAGGTGCGGAGCGGCTCGGTCGGGCCCGACGTCATCGACATCGGTGCGCTCTACAACACCACCGGCGCCTTCACCTACGATCCCGGCTTCACTTCGACGGCGAGCTGCGAGTCGGCGATAACCTTCATCGACGGCGATGCCGGCATCCTGCTTCACCGCGGCTATCCCATCGACCAGCTGGCCGAGCATGGCGACTTCCTCGAAGTCTGCTACCTCCTGCTCTACGGCGAACTGCCGACCAAGGCGCAGAAGGACGATTTCGACTACCGGGTGACGCGCCACACCATGGTGCACGAGCAGATGTCGCGCTTCTTCACCGGCTTCCGCCGCGACGCGCATCCGATGGCTGTGATGTGCGGCGTGGTCGGCGCGCTGTCGGCCTTCTATCACGACTCCACCGATATTTCGGATCCGTATCAGCGCATGGTCGCCTCGATGCGGCTGATCGCCAAGATGCCGACGATTGCGGCCATGGCCTACAAATACCATATCGGCCAGCCCTTCATTTACCCGAAGAACGAGCTGAACTTCGCCGCCAACTTCCTGCATATGTGCTTTGCGGTTCCGTGCGAGGAATACAAGATCAATCCGGTGCTGGCGCGCGCCATGGAGCGCATCTTCATCCTGCATGCCGACCACGAGCAGAACGCCTCGACCTCGACGGTGCGGCTTGCCGGCTCGTCGGGCGCCAATCCGTTCGCCTGCATCGCCGCCGGCATCGCTTGCCTGTGGGGCCCGGCGCATGGCGGCGCCAATGAGGCGGCGCTCAACATGCTGGGAGAAATCGGCCATGTCGACCACATCCCGGAATTCATCGCCCGCGCCAAGGACAAGAACGATCCGTTCCGGCTGATGGGCTTCGGCCATCGCGTCTACAAGAACTACGATCCTCGTGCGAAAATCATGCAGAAGACGGCGCATGAGGTGCTCGGCGAACTCGGCATCAAGGACGATCCGCTGCTCGACATCGCCATGGAGCTGGAAAAGATCGCGCTGACCGATTCCTACTTCATCGAAAAGAAGCTCTATCCGAACGTCGATTTCTATTCCGGCATCACGCTGAAGGCGCTGGGCTTCCCCACCACCATGTTCACCGTGCTGTTCGCGGTCGCGCGCACCGTCGGCTGGATCGCGCAGTGGAAGGAAATGATCGAGGACCCGCACCAGAAGATCGGCCGCCCGCGCCAGCTCTATACCGGCGCCCCGGAACGCGACTACGTGCCGATTGCGAAAAGGTGAAAGAGAGTGAATGGTGAATGGTAAGTAGTGAATAGCAGGTAGTAAGTAGCAGGTAGTAAGTAGCACGTTGATTATAGTCGAGAGTGCGTTAATCCTATTCACTATTCACTATTCACTGTTCACTATTCACTATTCACTAATCACTATTCACTCGCTAAGCCCTATTCGCTCTCCCGATGTGGCGAAGAACGACATCCGCGGCGATATCGCCGGACGGCTTGTCGGTGGCCATGCGTCTGGCAACCTCGCCAAAGCCGTCCTTTTGCCAAGCGCGGTAGGCGGTGTCTGAAAACAGTGCCTCGAGCTGCCGCGCCAGATAGTGCGGCCGCACATACTGGTTGTAGCTTTCCGGCACGACCGGCCGGTCGGCAATAAGGTTGGGCAAAGCAGCGCTCCACACCGTGATCAGGCTCTGCGCCATCAGCATGATCGGATCGAACTTGTAGCAAGAGATCATCGGGACACCCGACATCGCCAGTTCCAGTGACACCGTTCCAGACGCGATCAGCGCCGCATCGGCCTTGCCGAAGGCCTGCCACTTGCGCTCGGGATCGAGGATGACTTCCGGCTCCTGATCCCAGCGCGCCACCGATGTTTTGACCAGTTCGGCGACATGCGGCACCGTCGGCAGCAACAGCCGCAGCCGGTGGCCACGCGCGCGCAGCGCCGACACCGTCTCGCCGAACGGACCGATAAGCCGGCTGACCTCGCCGCGCCGCGACCCTGGCAGGACGAGCAGCGTCTTGACGTGATCGGCCGAGAGATCGCGTGGCTGGGCTTGCGCCCTGGCCGCGCCCAGCACGCCTGGATCATGCGTGAGGCGATGTCCGACGTAAGTGCCGGGGGGGCCGCCGAGACGGCTGAGCTCCTTTACCTCGAAAGGCAGGATGCACAGTATGTGGTCGACATAGGGCTTCATTGCGGCCGCCCTACCCGGCCGCCACGCCCAGACGCTCGGGCAGACATAATGGACGATCGGGATCGACGGATCGGCGGCGCGGATCTTTTTGGCGACGCGCAGCGAGAAATCGGGGCTGTCGATGGTGATCAGACAGTCGGGTTTTTCGGCGGCGACAGCACTTGCCGTCTGGCTGATCCGCCGCATCAGGCGCGGCAAGTCACGCAGGATGGCGCTGAGCCCCATCAGCGCGATCTCGGCGCCGTCGAACAGCGGCGCCAGTCCGAGCGCCTGCAGATGCCGCCCGCCAGTGCCGACGAGTTGCACCTCGCGCCCGGTCATGCGCTTCAGCGCCTGCACGATGTCGGCGCCCAGCAGGTCGCCGGATTCTTCGCCGGCGACGATGGCAATCTTCAGCGGCTTCTCAGCTGCCATGGACAGACTCCGCAGCCGGCAGGCCGAACACGAACAGGCCGAGCGCATTGGCGCGCGCGACAACGGCGGGGCCTTCGAGGATGAGCGAACGGCCGGCTTCGACGGCAATGCCGGCGAGCCCCGCGGCATGCGCCGCCTCGACGGTCTGGGGGCCAATAGATGGCAGATCGGCACGCAATTCCTGGCCAGGCTTGGCGCATTTGACCAGGACACCGCGCGTCTTGCCGGCCAGCCTGCCATGGCCGCGCAACTGCTGCGTCCGCTCGAGCAGTCCGTGGGTGCCCTCGACGCCTTCCAGGGCAACAGTGCGGCCACCGATGGCAATTGCCGCCTGACCAATGTCGAGCGCGCCGATGGCCTTTGCCGCCGCGTGTGCCGCCTCGATATCGCGCCAGTCGGACTTTCGCGGCACTGCTTTGGTCAGCGGCCCTTCGGCCGCGACGAGCCGGGGCACGACTTCATGCGCACCGACAACCTTGACGCCCCGTGCCTCCAGGCCGCGGGTCAATATCTTCAACAGCCCGTCATCGCCGCGGGCAAGCGCCATGGCGAGCGAGGGTATAAGCGCCAATAGCCCAAGGCTCGGGCGCATGTCGACCAACCGCGGCCTGCGCCTGATCTCGCCGGCAAGCACAAGATGGGTGATCCGCCGGCGCCTCAGCAACGCAACCAGCGAGCCGATGTCTTCCAGCGCAAGGCTTTCATGCTCATAGATTGTGAGGTCGGACTGACGGTCGGCCTGACCTTCGACCAGGATGATGACGGGCGGATGTCCGGCCTCCGCCAGGCCGGCGGCAACTTCGACCGGCAAGCTACCGCCGCCGGCAATGATGCCGACCCTGGCGTCCGGCGCAAGATCGAGGCCCGTTGAAGTGGCCTCAGCCTTCGTCATCGGCATCGTCGCCGTCGCCACCCTTGAGCGACGGGACGGCAAAATGCCGCTTGCCGCGACTGGTGATGAAATCGATGATTTTCATGGCCGTCGGCGACGACGCAAACTCGGCCTTGGCGAATTCGATGTTCTCGCCGACAGTGCGGGAGCGGTCGAAGATGGTCTTGTAAGCCTTGCGCAGCAGGTAGATTTCGGCGCGCGGCAACCCGGCGCGCTTCAGGCCGATGATGTTGAGTCCACGCAGGCTGGCGCGATTGCCCACCGCAATGGCGTAGGGAATGACATCGCCGACAAAAGCCGAGCAGCCGCCGAGAAAGGCGTTGTCACCAACACGCACGAACTGATGAACGGCGCTGAGGCCGCCGATATAAACGCTGTCACCGACCTCGCAATGGCCGCCCAGGGTCGCGCCATTGGCGAAGGTGGCGTTTTTGCCCACGACGCAATCGTGAGCGATGTGGGCATAGGCAAGGAAATTGCCGTTGTCGCCGACGGTCGTCTCGCCGCGGCTGGAATCGGTGCCGAGATGCATGGTCACGCCTTCGCGGATCGTGCAGTTCTGGCCGATGACCAAAGTGGTGCGGCCGCCCTTGTGCTTGGTGTTCTGCGGCGGTCCGCCCAGTGTCGCCATTGGATAGACCTTGGTCGCGGCGCCAATGGTTGTCGCGCCCAGCACCGAGACATGGCTGACCAGTTCGACGCGGTCACCGATCACGGCGTCAGCGCCGACATAGCAGAAAGGTCCTATGAAGGCGCCTTCGCCGATCTGCGCGCCGGCCTCGATGACGGCCGAGGGGTGGATTGAAGTCTGTATTTTCATGAGCATTTCGAACCGTCAGCCGGTAACCATCATTGCCGAGATCTCGGCTTCGGCGGCCTTTGTGCCCTCCACCATGGCCTCGCAGGCGAATTTGAGCAGGTTGCCGCGCATCTTGATTTTCTTGACGTGGATCTTCAACTGGTCGCCTGGGACGACCGGTTTGCGGAATTTCGCGTTGTCGATGGTCAGGAAATAGACCAGCGACGGCTTTTCCGTGTTGAGGTTACGGATGCAGATCGCGCCGGCGGTCTGCGCCATGGCCTCGACGATGAGCACGCCCGGCATCACCGGCTGGTCCGGGAAATGGCCTTGGAAATGCGGCTCATTGATGGTCACGTTCTTGATGCCGATGGCAGAATCATTGCCGTCGATTTCGATGATGCGGTCGATCATCAGGAAGGGATAGCGATGCGGCAAAAGCTTCATCAACCCCACTATATCGACCGCTTCGAGCGTCGCCGGTACCATCTCAGCTACTTCCCCCTTCGCCCTGCTTGCGCGTCCTGGCGAGCTTCCTCAGCATGGCGATCTCGCGCATGGCTTCCGCCATCGGCTGCGCCGGATAGCCTCCCCAGATCTCGCCCGCCGGCACGTTGCTCATGAACCCGCTTCTTGCAGCAAGCTTGGCCCCTGATCCGATGGTCAAATGATCGGCAAGGCCAACGCCGCCGCCCATGGTGACACCGTCGCCGACGGTGACGGAGCCGGAAATACCAGAGAGCCCGGCAATAATGCAATTGCGGCCGATGCGAACATTATGGGCGATCTGCACCAGATTGTCGATCTTGGTCCCCTGACCGATGACCGTATCCGACATGGCGCCGCGATCGACGGTCGTGTTCGAGCCGATTTCGACATCGTCCTGAATGATGACGCGGCCGACCTGCGGCACACGCTCAGGGCCTTTGGCGCCGCCGACAAAGCCGAAGCCGTCCTGGCCGATCCTGGCGCCGCCATGAATGATGACGCGGTTGCCGATCAGCGCGTACTGGACGCTGACACCTGGTCCGATATAGCCGTCGCGGCCGATCTGGCATGACGGACCGATAACGGCGTGGGGGGCAATGACCGTTCCGCTGCCGATGGAAGCACGCGGGCCGACGACGGCTCCGGCCTCGATGATCGCGCCTGCCTCGATATGCGCCGTGGTATCGACATGAGCTTGCGGCGAGACCCCGGTTTCGCTGGTCATCGGTCCCGGCGTAGCCGCTGTCGGGAACAGCAGCCGGCCGATCATGGCGAAGGCCTGCTGCGGGCGCGGATGCACCAGAACCGCAATGCCGGCCGGCGCCTTGCCGGCGAACTCGGCGGGACAAAACACGGCCGCCGCCTTCAGCGACTGCATCAGCGCGAAATTGCGCTTGCCGTCGACGAAGACGAGCGCACCCTCGCCGCCTTCGTTGGCTGGCGCCAACGCATCGATCGATATGTGGGCAAGATCGGAATCGACAAGCCATGCGCCGGTCAGATTCGCGACTTCGCCGGCCGTATACCGGCGTGATGGCGCGAAGAACACCGGATCGGTCATTCCAGAAGCAATATCCAGCTTGGTCGGATCAATTCTCTTCCGGACCCCAACGGCCCGGAAGCATCGTTACCGCAAGATCAGAAGCGGCTCGACATGCCGAAGTTGAATTCCTGCACGTCGTCGGTCTTTTCCTTCTTGACGGGCATCGCGTAGTCGATGCGGATCGGGCCGAAGGGCGATGACCACAACAAGCCGACACCAACCGACGCGCGCAACTTCATATCAACCGAGGCCTGAGTGACGCCAGGAGTATCAATCTTGCTGCCGTACAGTGTGGCGGCATCAGCAAACACAGCGCCACGCACGCCAAAGCTTTCCGGAATGACCGGTATCGGGAACTGAGCTTCCGCCGAAGCATTGAAATAGGTGGTGCCGCCGAGGTGGTCACCTGTTGCAATATCCACAGGGCCAATGCCACCATACTCGAAGCCGCGGATCATGCGGTCGCTGCTCTTGAACTGATCGAAGATACGCAGTCCATTATCGCCATAGCCCGCGATATGGCCAGCACCGCCGGAGATCAGGCCGACCAGATCCAACTGTTCTGATAGAGTCTGGTAGACGGTGCCGCGACCGGTAACCTTGACGAATTTGGCATCGCCACCAAGGCCGGCCACTTCCACAGTCGTGGTGGCGTAGATGCCTTCATGCGGGCTCTTCATGTCGTCTATGGTGTTGTAGACCAAGCCGAGACTGACGGACGATTTGATCCAAGGGCTTTCATCAATACCCTCTCGAATTGCGGCAGAAACGTCGCATTTCGAGGGATCATAGGTGCCGCTGGTCAAGCAGTCATCATCATATTTATACTTTTCCTGCGCGATATTGTACGCTAGCTGCGTCGAGATATTATCGGTGATCGGCAGGCCGAAGCGAACCGTCGCACCCAGCGTCTCGCTGTCGTAGTCCGAATAATTTCGCGTCTGCTGGAAGATATCGAAACCGGCGGCGATACGGCGCCCGAGGAAATAGGGCTCGGTGAAGGACAGGCTGTAGTCGCGCGAATTCTTGCCGCCGCCGGCTGAGACCTTGATGTACTGGCCGCGACCGAGGAAGTTGCGCTCCGCAACCGATCCCTCGACGGACGGACCGGCAGTCTCGCCACCGGTCGAATAACCGGCGCCGATCGAGAACTCACCAGTCGACTTCTCGACCACGTCGACCACAAGCACGACCTGGTCAGGCTCGGAACCCGGAACAGTCGAAATGTCGACTTTCTCAAAATAATCCAGCGCTTCCAGCCGCTTCTTCGCGCGCTGAATGAGAACCTGGTTGAAGGCGTCGCCTTCGCTGACATCGAATTCGCGCCGAATGACATAGTCGCGCGTGCGGTCGTTGCCGCGGATTTCGATGCGCTCGACATAGGCCTTGGTGCCCTGGTCGATCGTGTAGACGACCGAAATGGTGTGATTCTCGAAGTTACGGTCGCCGCGCGGCGTCACCTGGGCGAAGGCATAACCAGAACCCGCCACCTTCTCGGTCAGCGCGATGATGGTGTCCTCGACATCCTTGGCGTTGTAGACGTCGCCCTTGTGGGTCTGAACCACCGATTCCAGCGCCTTCGAGTCGACTTCGGGAATGGTGCTCTCGACGCTGACGTCGCCGAACGTATAGCGGTCCCCTTCCTGGACGGTGATGGTAACGGTGTATTGGTTGGTCGTGTCGTCGAGCTCACCGACAGCAGAGACCACCTGGAAGTCAGCATAGCCGTGATTGTAATAGAAGCGGCGAAGCGATTCCTGGTCGGCGCGAAGCTTGTCCTCGTCATAGACGTCGTCACGCAGCACGAAGGACAGGAAGCTTGAGCGCTTGGTGGCGATGACGTCGGACAGGCGGCGACTCGAATAGGCGCTGTTGCCGACGAAATTGACTGCGGCGATCTTGGTGCGGCCGCCTTCGTTGATGTTGAAGACCACGTTCACGCGGTTGTCGCCGAGGTCCATGATCTGCGTCGTCACGGCGGCATCGTCGCGGCCAATTCGCTTGTAGGCAGCTTTCACCGCCTCGACATCGGAGTCCAGCGTTGCCTGCGAGAACGTTCCGCGCGGCTTCAACTGCACGGCGATTGCCAGCGCATTGTCCTTGAGCTTCTTGTTGCCCTGGAACAGAACCTGGTTCACGACCTGATATTCGGCAACCTTGACCACCAGCGTCGAACCGACCTGATTGATCTGAACGTCCGAGAACAGCCCGGTACCAAACAGTGCCTTGACCGCATCGTCGATATCGGCGCTGGAAAACGCCTTGCCCGGCTTGATCGTGATGTAGTTGCGGATGGTGTCGGCGTCTACGCGCTGGTTGCCGTTGACCTCGACTCTCGAGACAACGGCTGCTTGCGCCGCAGATGTGGCAACGAACTGCACGGCGAGCGCACCTGGTACAACCAGAGCGGCGGACATAGCCACCGCGGACGCGGCGCTCAAAAATTTGGATGCTGCCTTCATCGGGCTTTTGTACCTTTTCTCGAAGTCCCCACGGCGAGAAAACCGGACGTGCGGTAATTTCTCCTACCGTATTAACCGGATTTTCCCTACACGCAAGGCTTCAGGTTAATTTGTAATTACTTAACCCTGATGCGTGGCTTTCGCGTCACGCATACCCCCGTGCATGGTAAACGGCGTCTCAACATTGCCGGTGCTGAAGCCAAATTTCTTCATGATTTCAGCACCCAAACAGATCGTTCCAGAAGACGAAGCCCATAAATCCCAGCACCAGAAAGAGGCCGGCCCGGTATCCCATTTCCATCATCCGCTCCGATACCGGACGCCGGAAAACGGCTTCGAGTGCGTAGAACAGGAGGTGGCCGCCGTCGAGGGGGGGAATCGGCAAAAGGTTCAGAATTCCGATCCCGACCGACAGTCCGGCGACGAGCTGCACCAGCCACAGGAAGCCCAGCTTTGCCGCCTGCCCCGACATCTTGGCGATCTTGATCGGGCCGCCCAGCTGGCATTTGTCTTCGCGGCCGACAACGAATCGCTGCAGGAACTGGCCGGTGCGCTGAATGACGTGCCCCGTCTCCTCGACCGCGGCGCCGACTGCTCCGACAGGGCTGTAGGTGATCAGCCTGGGCTGGCCGACATCCTTGTTGTTGACGACGCCGATGACGGCCACCTTGACCTTGTTGCCCAGCGCGTCCAGCTGCTCCATCGGCTCCGGCGTCGCGACGACGGTGACCTCCTTGCCGTCGCGCAACATGGTGAAGGTGATGGCGTCGCCGCCGCGGCCTGAGACCAGGCGTTGGACGTCGGCGAAGGTCTCAACCTTGCTGCCGTCGACGGCGACGAATCGGTCGCCTGGCAAAATGCCGGCCCTTTCGGCTGGACTGCCGGCGGTGACCGCCGCCACCATCGGCTCAAACACAGGGCGGCCATAGAGGGAAAACAGCACGGCAAAGACGGCAATGGTCAAAAGGAAGTTGAACAGCGGTCCGGCCACCACCGTGGCGGCGCGTTTCCAGATCGGCTGCGTGTGGAAGGCGACCTTGCGTTCAGCGTCAGTCAGCGTTTCCAGATCTTCCGAACTCGGCTGGCTCGACGTGGCGCTCATGTCGCCGACGAATTTGACATAACCGCCGAGCGGTATGGCGCAGAGCTTCCAGCGCGTGCCGTGGCTGTCGTTGAAGCCGAGAAGTTCGGGGCCGAAGCCGATCGAAAAGGCCTTCACGCCAATGCCGCACCAGCGGCCGACCAGGTAATGTCCCATTTCGTGAATGAAGACGACCACGGTCAGCACGAACAGAAACGGCACCAGCGTGCCGAGGACAAAGCCTTCCGTGCTGAAAAACGCGTGAAGAATTTCGTTCAAGTCGTGCCCTCAAATTCACCCGCGGCAAAAGGTGTCGCCGCGACTGTGACATCAATCCAGGCGAATCCGTGGCGTGCGCCATTTCTTCGCCGTGAAATATCACTCAAGCCGGAAACAGCCCCTGCGCCGGATGATCGGCGCCCGCCGAAATCCAGCCGATCACGTATAGGGCAAAAGCCGCCGCGACAAGCCCGTCCACCCTGTCCATGACACCGCCATGCCCGGGTATCAACGCGCTTGAATCCTTGCGGCCGTGGCGGCGCTTGACCCAGGATTCGAAGAGATCGCCAGCCTGGGCAACAATCGACAGCACCAGCGCAACCAAGGCGAGGACGCCAAGATTGCCGGCCCCGGCGGCGGCAGCCAGAAGCACGCCGGCGGCCACGCCGCCGACAGCGCCGCCAAGCGCGCCGCTCTGCGTCTTGCCGGGGGATATAGATGGCGCGAGCTTGGGCCCACCGACGGAGCGGCCGACGAAATAGGCGAAGATGTCGGTCGCCCAGACCACGGCGAACAGAAACAGGATTGCGACCAGGCCGGGATGGTCGCCGCCGCGCAGCAGCGCCAGCGATAAGCCGGACAAAGCCGCGTAGGCAAGACCGGCTGCATCCCATTGCGCCGCTCCACGCATACGGGCGCCGACAGCAGCGACCACAACCATGGCCAGGACAAGAGACAGAAGCCACGATGCCGGCACGCCTGCAACCAGGGCGACGACGAAAAACAGAAGCAGCGCTTCGGGAATGAAGCCGAGGGTCGCACCGGCCAAGGGGCGCGACATGCGCGCCCATTCATAGAAGATGACCGCCGATATCCCGGCGCAAAGCAGGCGGAACCACAGCCCTCCCAACCAGGTCAGGCCAAGCGCTATTGCGGCCAGCACCAGCGCCGAGACGATGCGAAGCTGAAGATTGTTCATCCCGCCGCCGATCACGAGGCAGCGACATCTTGAGCGGCAAGCCCGCCAAAACGGCGCTCGCGGCCAGCAAAATCGCGCAATGCGTCGGCCAGGTGTTCGCGGCTGAAGTCAGGCCAGTAGCAAGGCAGAAAAACCAGTTCGCTGTAGGCTGCCTGCCACAGAAGGAAGTTCGACAGCCGAAGCTCGCCACTGGTGCGGATGACCAGCTCCGGATCGGGAATGCCTGCGGTGTCGAGGGCGCCGGCAAAAGTGTCTGCCGTGATCGCCTCTGCGTCGATCTCGCCGCGCGCCACTGCGGCTGCGAGCTTGCGTGCCGTGCGCACGATCTCGTCACGCCCGCCATAGTTGAAGGCGATGACCAAGGTCAGCGATTCATTGCGCGCAGTCAGCGATTCGGCCTCTTCGAGCAGGCCCCTGATGTCCGGCTGCAGCCCCGCCCTGTCACCGATGATCCTGACGCGCACGCCGTTCTGGTGCAGTTCGGCCAGATCGCGGCGGATGAACAGCTTCAAAAGCCCCATCAGGTCGCTCACTTCGGCCTTGGGCCGCGACCAGTTTTCCGACGAAAAGGCGTAGACGGTCAGGAAGGAAATGCCGAGACCGGGCGCGGCGCGCACCGTCTTGCGCAGCGCTTCGACGCCGGCGCGATGGCCGGCAAGCCGCGGCATGCCGCGCGCTTTGGCCCAGCGTCCGTTTCCATCCATGATGATCGCGACATGCGCGGGCGTTGCCATTGTCTCGCTTTCGGGCCGGTGTGGGCCGACCCTAGACCTGCATGATTTCAGCTTCCTTATCGGAAAGCAGGTGATCGATGGTGCTGATCGTTTCGTCGGTCAGCTTCTGGACCTGATCGGAGCGCTTGCGCTGATCGTCCTCGCTGATGTCGCCGTCCTTTTCCGCCTTCTTCAAGAAGTCCATGCCGTCGCGACGGACATGGCGCACCGCAACGCGGGCGTTCTCGGCGTAGCCATGCGAAATCTTGACCAGTTCCTTGCGGCGCTGCTCGTTGAGCTCGGGCAGCGGAATTCTGAGATTGGTGCCGTCGACGATCGGATTGAAGCCGAGATTGGATTCTCTGATGGCACGGTCGACCGCGCCGACCATCGACTTGTCCCATACCGAAACCGAGATCATGCGCGGCTCCGGCACCGACACGTTCGCCACCTGGTTGATGGGCATGGTGGTGCCGTAGGCCTGGACCTGGATGGCGTCGAGAAGATTGCTGGAGGCACGGCCGGTGCGCAGCGAAGCCAGATCGTGCTTGAAGGCGGCGATCGCGCCATCCATGCGCCGCTTGAGGTCGTCGAACTCACCACTCATCTTAGTCTCCTCGACCCGTTTGATCCGGGTTCAGTGCTTAGGGCCTATATTCGGACCCGCTTTCAAAAACTGATCCCCTTTTTAGGAGAGTATACTCCGGGTCACTCGTCGGCGACGATCGTGCAACGGCCGCCGCCCCGCAGAATATCGCCGAAACCACCTTTTTCGTGGATCGAATAGACGATTATCGGGATGTTGTTTTCGCGCGCAAGTGCAATTGCGGCGGTATCCATGATCGAAAGGCCCTTGTTGATGACTTCGGCATGGCTGATGCGCTCGAAGCGGGTCGCATTCGGATCCTTCTTGGGATCGGCCGAATAGACGCCGTCGACCTGGGTGCCCTTGAACAACGCGTCGGCGCCGATCTCGGCGGCGCGCAAGGCCGCGGCCGAATCGGTGGTGAAGAACGGATTGCCGGTGCCGCCGGCGAAAATGACGACCTTGCCCTGGTTCATATAGGCGGTGGCCTGGCGCTGGGAAAAACTCTCGCAAAGTTCGGGCATGGCGATGGCCGACAGCACGACGGCATCGACGCCGATCTTGTTCAGCGAGGTGCGCAGCGCCAGCGAGTTGATGACGGTGGCCAGCATGCCCATGTGGTCGCCGGTGACGCGGTCGCCGCCCTTGGATGCCACCGCCACGCCGCGAAAGATATTGCCGCCGCCAATGACGACGCCGACCTCGATGCCAAGTGCGCGGGCTTCGGCGATGTCGGCGGCGATTCGGTCGACCACCGAGACATCGATGCCGAAATGCTGCTCGCCCATCAACGCTTCGCCCGACGCTTTCAGCAGGACACGTCGATAGAGGGGCTTTGCCGTCATCTGGACCTCGTCATTGTTGCGTGTGGCAGCCTGGGCAGGCCGCCCTCGCGCGGGCGCCGCCGCTGGCGCGATGCCGAGTTCCGATACACGAAGGGCGCCGCGATGTCCCGCGGCGCCCCTCGCCCAAATCCGCCTTCCCGTCGCGGCCCGTCAGTTGCTGGTGATGCTGACGGCGTCGCCCTCGACCAGCAGCGGCGGCGCATAACCCAACGGCTTGTCGCCGGTCACGGCGCCGCCGGTAACCCGGGCTTGTATGTCGGAACCGAAATAGGCGTACGGGAATGGCGGCGGTGTCTTGCTGACCGTATCCAGCCGCGCGCGAAGCTCGGCGGGTAAAGTGAAATCCAACGCCGCCAGATTGTCCTGCAACTGCGCCAGCTTGGTGGCGCCAAGAATCACGGTGGCGATGCCCGGTTGCGTTGCCACCCAGTTGAGCGCGACCTGCGCCATGCTGCGTCCGAGTTCGGCGGCAACTTTTTCGAGCTCCGCCACGATCGCCCAGTTGCGCTCGGTGAACTTCTGGAACCCCGGATGAGTGGTGTTGCGAAAGCCGTCGAGCCGGCCGGCATGGCCTTCCTGCGTCGGCCGGTACTTGCCGCTGAGCAGCCCGCTGGCCAGCGGGCTCCACACCATGATTCCTGCGCCATGGCGGGTGCCGAAGGGCACGAACTCATTTTCGATCGAACGCTCCGCCAGCGAATATTCAAGCTGCAGGGCCGACACCGGCTCGTAGCCGCGCCACTCGGCGATCGTCTGCGCGCGGGCAGCATACCAAGCCGGCACATCGGACAGGCCGACATGGCGAATTTTGCCCGCACGCACGAGATCATCCATCGTGCGCATGACCTCCTCGGCCGGCGTCAGCCCGTCCCAGACATGGAGGAGGTAGAGGTCGATATAGTCAGTGCCCAACCGCTTCAGCGAGGCGTCCACGGCGCGCAAGATGTTCTTGCGGCCATTGCCACCGGCGTTCGGATTGCCGGGCTCCGCGTTGAAGGTGAATTTCGTGGCGATCACGGCTCTGTCGCGCAAGCCTCGCTCGGCGATGAATTCGCCGAGCCAGGTTTCGGCTGTGCCGCCGGTGTAGAGGTCGGCGGTGTCGAAGAAATTGCCGCCGGCCTCGACATAGGCGTCGGCCATGGCGCGCGCGGTTTCCCTGTCCGCGCCCCAGCCCCATTCGGTGCCAAAGGTCATGGTGCCCAGTGCCAACCGGCTGACGCGCAGGCCGCTGTTGCCCAGTGTGTAATAGCTCATGGTCATGGTGTTTTTCCTATCCTGATTTCTTGACGCCGGCTCACTGGCCAGGCGTCATCTTGACCCAGGGATTGCCGCGCTCATGCGTGGCGCGGAAAACGAAGCCGTCGACTTTCCAGCCAGTCCCGGAGCGAACCAGATGGTGCTCGTAGGTGCCCCAGACTTCCCACAGCGGGTCGCCATTGCCTTCCATCCGGTTCCCGGCATAGCCGTTCGAAGAGACGGTCGCCGCGTCCGCCTCAAAGATCACCTGGTGATTGGTGCGCAGATGCAGGCTGGTCTTGCTGCCCCTGAGGTTGCCGGCCCAGGTACCGATCAGATCGTCGGAGGGGATGGTGGCGGCAGGCTGTCCTGACAGGCTGCTGAAGTCGACGGTGACACGGTCGGCGAAATAGGAGCGGGCAAGCTTCCAGTCCTGCGCATCGACGGCACGGTCGATGGCATCGGCGATGCGGATGACGGCGCGTTCGTCGGCGAGCCCGCGCCAACCGGACGGCTCGGCGCCGCCGGCATCAGCCGGCGCCAGAGCAAGGGCTGCGGCGAAGGTAGCGTGTTTCAAGGCATTCATCTCTCTTCTCCTTGTGCATTGGTGACGGCAATATGGGTCAGCCTGTCGGCATCGAGAACATTGAAGTGTTCGCAAGGACTATGCGATATCATGCATGAATGGATCGGGATCTGCTCAGTCATTTGCCTGTCATCGTCGCCGTTGCCCGACGCGGCGGCTTTGCGCTAGCTGCGGCCGAACTGGGCATGTCCCCATCCGCCGTCAGCCATGCGGTGCGCCTCGTGGAGGAGCGGATCGGCCAGCCGCTGTTTGCGCGCACCACGCGCAGCGTCTCGCTGACGGAAGCCGGCAAGGCGCTGGTGGAGACGGCAGCCCCTGCCCTCCAGGATATCGCCGACCGGATGGACCGCATCCGAGCCATCAAGGGCCGGCCCTCCGGCTTGCTCAGGTTGAACGTTCCCAACATCGCCGTTCCACTTGCCGTCACTCCCGTGGCCGCCGCGATGGCTGAACGCTATCCTGATGTGACCATCGAATTGCTCACCGACCAGGGGCTGGTGGACATTGTCGGCGAGGGTTTTGATGCCGGCATCCGGCTGGGCGAGATGATCGCACAGGACATGGTCACGGTCCGGCTGACGCCGCCATTCAACGCCGTGATCGTCGCCTCCCCCGCCTATGTCGGCCGGCATGGCCGTCCGCGCGGTGTGGCGGATCTTTCGGACCACAATTGCATCGGCTACCGGCTTGTGCGCTCCGGCGCACTCTATCGCTGGGACCTGACTGAGGACGGCAAGGATGTCGTGGCCGAGACGAAGGGTACGGTCATCGTCACCGATTCGCTGGCCGCGATCGACCTTGCGCTTGCCGGCGTCGGGCTGACCTATGTGTTCGAGCCGCTGGTGCGCGCGGAATTGGCCGCCGGCCGCCTCGTTCAGATCCTGCCGCAAACGGCGATCGAGGAGCCCGGCCTCTTCCTTTACTTCCCGCGCAGGGCGTCGACGGCGCCAAAGCTCAGGGCCTTCATCGACACCGCACAAGAAATCGGCCGAGCATCCTTGCGGACACCCGGCCGAGTTGCCTGAGCTGAGAAGCCCTTTTCGGGGCTATTTTTAAAACTACTTCTTCACCGCCGCCGCGACTTCCGCCGCGAAATCGGTCTCTTCCTTTTCGATGCCTTCGCCCAGCGCAAAGCGCAGATAGGCGGAGATCTTGGCCGGAGCGCCGATGTCCTTCTCGGCATCCTTCAGCGCCTGCTCGACAGTGATGTCGGGATTGAGCACGAAGGCCTGCTTGAGGAGCACGACTTCCTCGTAGAACTTGCGCAGGCGGCCTTCGACCATCTTTTCGATGATCGCTTCCGGCTTGCCGGACTGGCGCGCCTGGTCGGCGAAGATCGCCTTCTCGCGCTCGACCGCTGCCGGATCGATCTGCTCGGCGGTCAACGCCAGCGGGTTGGTGGCGGCGACATGCATGGCGACCTGGCGGCCAAAGGCGTTGGCGGCATGCTCATTGCCCGTCGTCTCGATCGCGACCAGAACGCCGAGCTTGCCAAGACCATCGGCAACCGCATTGTGGACGTAGGTTGCGACAGCACCGTGCGGGACGGTGAGCTTGGCCGAACGGCGGAAGCTCATGTTCTCGCCAATGGTGCCAACCGCGTCCTTGATGGTGTCAGTGACCGACTTGTCCGAACCCGGATACTTTGCGGCAGAGACAGCCTCCGTCGTGCCATAAGCAAGCGCGACCTTGGCGACATTGCGAACGATCTCCTGGAACTGCTCGTTGCGGGCCACGAAATCGGTCTCGGAGTTAACCTCGACGATGGCGGCCTCGCGGACGCCGGAGTCGACGCCGATCAGGCCTTCGGCGGCAGTACGGCCAGCCTTCTTGTCGGCCTTGGAAATGCCCTTCTTGCGCAGCCAGTCGACGGCCTCTTCGATGTTGCCGTTGGTCTCGGTCAACGCCGCCTTGCAGTCCATCATGCCCGCGCCGGTCAAGTCGCGGAGTTCTTTGACCTGTGCAGCCGAAATGCTCATTGTCGCCTCTTTGTTTTAAATGCACCGACGCACCACCGGTACTCGGTGATGCGTCCGTCTAGCGTGCCAAATATGAGAATGATGAAGGCCGCAACCGGCCTTCGACTGTCAAGCTTCCGGAGCGTCCGCAGCCGGGGCCGGAGCCGGATCAAGCGCCGGTTCGACCGGAGCTTCGACCGAGGCGCCGATGTCGACGCCGAGCGCGCCCTGCTGGCGGGCGATGCCGTCGATGGCAGCCTTGGCGATCAGGTCGCAATAGAGCTGGATGGCGCGCGCCGCGTCGTCATTACCGGGGATCGGGAAGTCGATCTTGTCCGGATCGCAGTTCGAATCGATGATGGCGACGACCGGAATGCCGAGGCGCTTGGCCTCGAGAATGGCGATCGCTTCCTTGTTGGTGTCGATGACGAACATCAGGTCGGGGGTCGAGCCCATGTCCTTGATACCGCCGAGCGCCTTGTCGAGCTTCTCGCGCTCGCGGTCGAGGTTCAGGCGTTCCTTCTTGGTCAGGCCCTGGGCCTCACCGGCCAGCATCTCGTCGAGCTTGCGCAGGCGCTGGATCGAATTCGAGATCGTCTTCCAGTTGGTCAGCATGCCGCCGAGCCAACGCGAGTTGACATAGTATTGGGCCGAACGCTGTGCGGCGTCGGCGACGATGTCGGACGCTTGGCGCTTGGTGCCGACGAACAGCACGCGGCCGCCCTTGGCAACGGTGTCGGAAACCTGCTTCAGAGCCTGGTGCAGCAAAGGCACCGTCTGCGACAGGTCGATGATGTGGATGTTGTTGCGGGCGCCGTAGATGTAAGGCGCCATCTTCGGGTTCCAGCGGTGGGTCTGGTGGCCGAAGTGAATGCCAGCTTCCAAAAGCTGGCGCATGCTGAAATCAGGCAGTGCCATTCTTAGTTCCTTTTCCGGTTAGCCTCCACGGACACAGGCATTTTTGGACTTTGTCCTCGAACGCCACCGGAGGTTTCAGCCGGATTTCTCCCGGGCAGACACCAAAGTCCGTGTGTGGAATGAGCGCGCATATAGAGGGGAAGCGCTGCAAACGCAAGCGGTGAGGTGCTTCATCGCTCAGCGTGCGGCAATCAGCGCTCCGGTGCCGATCATGGCGCTGCCGGCGAACCGGTTAATCAGCCGCATGCGTTCGGGCGTCCTGAACCAGCCGGATGCCCTGCCCGCCAGCGCGGCGTAGATGCCCATGGTGAGAATATTGGCGCCGACGACGACTGCCACCACCAGCAGGCCGTCGGCAAACGTCATGGTGTCGAGGTTGAGGATCAGCGGCATGATCGAGGCGTGGAACAGGATCGCCTTCGGGTTGCCGAGCGCCACGGAGGCGCCAAGCAGGAACGAACGCGACAATCCGGTTTGGGGGATTCCTTGCGCGGCCGATTGCGCGGCCGCGGCCCGCCACATCTTGATGCCGAGGAAAATCAGGTAGGCCGCACCGGCGTATTTCAACAGGAGAAACACCCATTCGAAGGTCTGGGCCAGCGCCACCAGCCCGAGCAGTGCCAGGGTGACCAGCACGGCATCGCCGGCGGCAATGCCCATTCCGGCGACGAACGCACGCAGGAAGCCGCGTGCCACGCCGTTGGTGATCACCGTGAACATCGCCGGTCCCGGCGTGGCGGCGGCAAGTGTGATGGCAAGGCAATAAGCCAGGAATGCCGTTAGGGTCACGATCGGCCCTTTCCGTTGGGTACCCGTACGCGCCTGAAGATCGCAACGATCTCCTCGCGGCTGCATTCGATGGCGCCGAGCCGCACCGCCCGGTCGCGCTCGAAGCCGGTTATGTCATAGTGCGGCGCCGATGTCCTGGGCGGCCCCTGGTAGGACGAACGCTTGACGCCAAGCTCGGCGGCGAAACGATGCAGTTCGTCCGTATCGTCGGCCATCAGGTGGCACCAGCGATGGCCGGCCCATTTCCAGATCGCCGCATCGACATAGACCGCCATCGGGAACTGCCATCAAGCCTGCCGTGGCCAGCGCCGCATTGTTGCTATTTCGAGACCGGGCAAGGCTTGGTCTGATCGAACAGCGACAGGTTGACCAGCTTTCCGGTCATCGAGAACTCGCCATAGTCCATTGTGAGGTCGCGGGTGATGCCGTTCTCGTGCAGCTTGAAGCTGATGCGGTATTCCGGCACCTCTTCGCCCGATTTGTCGGTCTCGTCGAAATAGGCGATGTCGACCGGCCAGTATTTGTCGCCGGCAAGCCTGGCCAGCGCCGGCGCTTCGGGGTCGGCCTTGTCGCCCTCGGCCTTCTTGCCGACGATGACGGTGGTGGTCATCACCTTGTTGGCATCCTCCGAACCGTCGAACAGGCTGGTTTCGTAGAAATTCTCGCCCTTCTCGGCCTTGCCGATCAGTTCGACCAGATGCTGGGTCGGGAACTGAGTGGCGGCGAGTTCCAGGCTGTTCTTCTCGGGCTTGTCGATGTCGACCTTGAGGCCCTTGGTCTCTTTCGTGGCGGTGCCCTTGACCTCCTTGTCGAGGTTCTGGTCGACGAAGGATTTGGTCACGAACGAGAAGGTCTTGCCTTCGGCGTCCTCGAACGTGGTCGTCTGCTGGTCGGTCAGCCTGGTGTTGTCGCCGGTGGCGATCTGGGTGACGAAACGGAATTTTACCGTATAGCCCTCGCAGGGCGAGCCGTTGAACTCATAGACCATGCGGCCGGAAATGCCGGTGATGCCCGAGCGGTCCGACGCCTTGTCGAGGGTAAGATCGTAGACGGCGCGATGCGCCTGCAGCGCCGGCACGGCAAAGGCCGGAGCCATCGAGAACAGCACCGGAACGAGAACGGCGTGGAAGGCAAGGCGCGTTGCGCGCATAAGGGGCTCCGATCGTCGCAGCTGATGGCAGGCCGCAGGTAAAGATGGTCCAGCTTAAAAAAAGTCGTGGCGGAAGCGAGGCAAAAATAGCAATTTCGGCCCGGCCAGCGCGGCGTCTCCAAGCAATAGGGAAATACCATGAGTGAAACAATCGAAAAGCGGCTAAGCGATCTCGGCGTGACGATACCTGCCGCCGCAGCGCCCGCCGCGAACTATGTGCCCTATTGCAGGTCCGGCAATCTTTTGTTCACCGCCGGGCAGTTGCCGCTCAAGGACGGCAAGCTGCAGGCAAGCGGCCTGCTCGGCCGCGACGTCGACACGGCAACCGGCAAGGAAGGCGCAAAGTACTGTGCAATCAACATCTTGGCGCAGGCAAAAGCAGCACTTGGCGATCTCGAAAAAATCCAGCGGCTGGTCAAGATCACCGTCTTTGTTGCATCAGTGCCGGATTTCGTCGAGCAGCATCTGGTCGCCAATGGCGCCTCCGATTTCCTGGTCGCGGCCCTTGGCGAGCGCGGCAAGCATGCCCGCTCCGCCGTCGGCACCGCCTGTCTGCCGCTTAATGCCGCAGTGGAAATCGAAGCCGTCTTCGAGGTCGCATGAGCAGGACCAAGACAATGACCGACCTTTCCTGGCTGACCGCCCGGCCGGTGGCGCATCGCGGCTTTCACGACATGAACAAGACGCGCTGGGAAAACACGCTGTCGGCCTTCGCTGCTGCCGCCGAGCGCGGCTATGCGATCGAATGCGACGTGCACCTCTCATCCGACCGCGTTCCCGTCATCATCCATGACGGCGACCTCAAGCGGCTGACCGGCCAGGACGGCTTTGTCTGGCAGCGCACGGCAGCGGAACTGGCGGCGCTCAGGATCGGCGGCACCAAGGACCATGTGCCGACACTGCAAGAAGCGCTCGACCTGGTCGACGGCCGTGTGCCGATGATTGTCGAACTGAAGGGTGTGCCCGGTTACGACGAGGGCTTGGTGGCAAGCGTCGGCAAGATGCTGGAGCGCTACAAGGGCAAGGCGGCGATCATGTCGTTCGACCACTGGCTGGTCCGCGACTTCCCTAGGGATGCGCCTGGCATTCCGGGTGGGCTGACCGCCTACGGCAGGGACAATCAGTTGATCGAGGCGCATTTTGCCATGCTGGCACATGACCTCGCCTTCACCTCCTATGCCGCGGGCGATCTGCCGAACCCGTTCGTCAGCTTCGTGCGCGAAAGGCTTAAAATGCCTGTCATCACCTGGACGGTGCATGACCAGCCGGCGGTGGATCTCACTTTCAAATACGCCGACCAGATGACGTTCGAAGGGTTCGAACCCGATCTGTCAGTGTCGCCTGATGGAAGTGCCTGAAACGTGACTTGTAGCGGCCCCGACAGAGCTTAAATAAGCCCCATGGATCAGGGTGATGAAGGCGACGGGCAAACGGCGAATGCGGAGTTTTCCATCCGCGTCGCCGCCGGCATCAATGCCTTCACCTGCGACGAGTGGAACGGCTTTACCGGCACAACCCGCAGCGACACAGAAAATGGCTATAACCCTCTCGTTTCATATGCTTTTCTGAGCGCGCTTGAAGATTCCGGCTGCGCCGTGCGGCGTACCGGCTGGCAAGGTCATCATCTCAGACTGGAAAATGCCCAAGGCAGATTGCTGGGCGCCGTGCCCTGCTATCTCAAATCGCACAGCCAGGGCGAATATGTCTTCGACCACGGCTGGTCCGATGCGTTCGAACGCGCCGGCGGCAACTACTATCCGAAACTGCAATGCGCCGTGCCGTTCTCTCCGGTCACCGGCCCTCGCCTGCTGGTCAGCAAGGGCGAGGACAGCGCCATTGTGAAGGCCGGTCTCGCAGCGGGCCTGAAGGCGGTGACGGAAAAGCTCGGCGTGTCCTCCGCGCATGTCACCTTCGCCAGTGAAAGCGACGTTGCAACGCTGGAAGCAGCCGGCTTCCTGCACCGCACCGACCAGCAGTTCCACTTCTTCAACGAAGGCTTTTCGACCTATGACGATTTCCTCGCTACGCTGGCATCGCGCAAGCGCAAGGCGATGAAGAAGGAGCGGCGCGAGGCGCTCGCCAACGATATCTCGATCGACCGGCTGACCGGCAAGGACCTGACCGAAAGGGCCTGGGACGATTTCTTCGCCTTCTATATGGACACCGGCAGCCGCAAATGGGGCCGGCCTTATCTCAACCGCAAGTTCTTCTCGCTGATCGGCGAGCGCATGTCCCAGGATATCCTGTTGGTAATGGCCAAGCGCAATGGCCGCTATGTCGCCGGCGCCATCAACTTCATCGGCTCCGATGCGCTCTACGGCCGCAATTGGGGCTGCATCGAGGACCACCCGTTCCTGCATTTCGAAGTTTGCTACCATCAGGCCATCGACTTCGCCATCGAGCGTAAGCTGAAGGTGGTCGAGGCCGGCGCGCAGGGTGAGCACAAGCTGGCGCGCGGCTATCGTCCCGTGACCATGCATTCGGCGCACTACATCGCACATCCCGGCCTGCGCAATGCTGTGGCCGATTATCTCCGGCGTGAGCGGCGCGAGGTCGAGCGGATGGGCGAAATTCTGGAAGAGCATACGCCGTTCCGCAAGGATCTTGAGGAATAGCGATCCGCCCTGCCCTCGCCTGTCGATATCGCCGGACCATCTTGCCGGTCCGGGACAGCTTCGCTACACCGGGAGCATACTCCCGGAGCGCCGCCATGACCGAGGCTTACGACCCCAGCAATATCTTCGCGAAGATCCTGCGCGGCGAAATCCCGTCGCACCGCGTCTACGAGGATGATGCCGTGGTCGCCTTCATGGATGTGATGCCGCAAGGCCCCGGTCACACGCTGGTGGTGCCCAAAGCACCGTCGCGCAATCTGCTCGATGCCGATCCGGCGACGCTCGGCCGGCTGTTCACCACGGTCCAGAAGGTGGCGCTGGCGGTCAAAAAGGCTTTCGGCGCTGACGGGGTCACCATCCTGCAGTTCAACGAACCGGCGTCTGGCCAGACCGTCTACCACCTGCATGTCCATGTCATCCCGCGGTTCGAAGGCATCGCGCTCAAGCCGCATACGGGACAGATGGAGAAGCCCGAAGTGCTGACTGAGAACGCGGCCAGGATCCGGGCAGCGCTGAACGGTTGAGGTGGCGTGCGCCTCAAGGCGATGAGCTCAGCCACAATCCATTACGTCGGTTAGGGAAATATCAAACCACCCGTGATAACGCGCGCCGTACCGGGATGCGTTTGGGTTTTCAAAATCGTGGAACATTCGGTTGCGACATCAGAGCCGTTGGTAGAAGCAGCTGCCGCGCCGTGGATGGCTATGCGAGCGTTCTGATTTCGATCGCCATCTGGAAGGCGTGCGGGTACTTCCTGGGCAAGTTTGCACCCGAGGGCGTCGCCGCCTGACCTAACAACATCTGCCCTGAAAAGCAGGGGCGCTGTGTCGGCAAACCGGCCAGCCAATGAAAAAAGGGCCCGTCACCGGGCCCTTCATAGGCGAACCTTTCAGCTCTTGCGCGGCAGTTGCGGCACCAGGCTGCGCTTGCCGCCATCCTTGCCCTTGGGCTCAGGCTCGTCCTTGCCCTTGGGCTGAGGCTTCTGCGCCACCGCCTTCTTGGCGACGGGCTTCTTGGCCACTGCCTTGCGGGCTTTCGGCGTCTCTTCCGGCTCCTGCTTCGGCTGCACCGGGGCTTCGTCGGCCAGTGATTCGAGCTTCAGGCCGGTTTCGCCGGTTTCCTTCTTCTCGACGGTGACGCGCACCGTGCCGCCCTTCTTGAGCTTGCCGAACAGCACCTCGTCGGCCAACGGCTTCTTGATGTGCTCCTGGATGACCCGGCCGAGCGGCCGCGCACCCATGCGTTCATCGTAGCCCTTGTCGGCCAGCCAGGCGATCGCGTCCGGCGACAGGTCGAAGGTGACGCCCCGCTCGGAGAGCTGGGCCTCGAGCTGCATGACGAACTTCTGCACCACCTGATGGATGACCGGCACCGGCAGCGAGCCGAACGGGATGATCGCATCGAGACGGTTGCGGAACTCCGGCGTGAACAACCGGTTGATGGCCTCGACATCGTCGCCTTCGCGCTTGGTCGATCCGAAACCGATCGCCGCGCGCTGCGCATCGGATGCGCCCGCATTGGTGGTCATGATAAGGATGACATTGCGGAAGTCGATCTGCTTGCCGTTGTGGTCGGTCAGCTTGCCGTGGTCCATGACCTGCAACAGGATGTTGAACAGGTCCGGATGCGCCTTCTCAACTTCATCCAGCAAGAGCACGCAGTGCGGATGCTGGTCGACCCCGTCGGTGAGCAGACCGCCCTGGTCGAAGCCGACATAGCCGGGAGGCGCGCCGATCAACCGCGAGACGGTGTGGCGTTCCATATATTCCGACATGTCGAAGCGGATCAGCTCGACGCCGAGCGAGGCAGCCAACTGCTTGGCGACTTCGGTCTTGCCGACGCCGGTCGGGCCTGAGAACAGGTAGGAGCCGATCGGCTTTTCCGGTTCGCGCAGGCCGGCACGCGCCAGCTTGATCGCCGAGGTCAGCGCGGTGATGGCGGTGTCCTGGCCATAGACGACGCGCTTCAGCTCGATGTCGAGGCCTTGCAGCACCTTCTCGTCGTCTGCCGAAACCGTCTTCGGCGGGATGCGGGCCATCGTGGCGATCGTGGCTTCGATCTCCTTGATGCCGATCGTCTTCTTGCGCTTGGCTTCCGGCACCAGCATCTGCGAGGCGCCGGTCTCGTCGATCACGTCGATCGCCTTGTCCGGCAGCTTGCGGTCGTTGATGTAGCGGGCCGACAGTTCCACCGAAGCCTTGATCGCCTCGTTGGTGAACTTCACCTTGTGGAATTCCTCATAATAGGGCTTGAGGCCCTTCATGATCTCGATGGCGTCCTCGATGGTCGGCTCGTTGACGTCGATCTTCTGGAAGCGCCGCACCAGAGCGCGGTCCTTCTCGAAGAACTGGCGGAACTCCTTGTAAGTGGTCGAGCCGATGCAGCGGATGGCACCCGAAGACAGCGCCGGCTTCAACAGGTTCGACGCATCCATCGCGCCGCCTGACGTGGCGCCGGCCCCGATCACCGTGTGGATCTCGTCGATGAACAGCACGGCGCCGGGATAATCCTCGAGCTCCTTGACGACCTGCTTCAGCCGCTCTTCGAAATCGCCGCGATAGCGCGTGCCGGCCAACAGCGTGCCCATGTCGAGCGCGAAGATGGTGGCGTCCTGCAGCACTTCGGGCACATCGCCTTCAACGATGCGCTTGGCCAGGCCTTCGGCAATCGCCGTCTTGCCGACGCCGGGATCGCCGACATAGAGCGGGTTGTTCTTGGAACGGCGGCACAGCACCTGGATGGTGCGGTTGATTTCGCTCTCGCGGCCGATCAGCGGATCGATCTTGCCGGCCTTGGCCTTGTTGTTGAGGTTGACGCAATAGGCAGTCAGCGCATCCTGCTGCTGCTTCTTCTTGCCGCCTTCCTCCTGCGGCTCGGCGCCGTTCTGGCCGCCCTGCTCGTCATCGGCGCCGCGCGGCGAGCGCGTCTCCGATGCGCCGGGGCGCTTGGCGATGCCGTGCGAGATGTAGTTGACCGCGTCGTAGCGGGTCATCTGCTGTTCCTGCAGGAAATAAGCGGCATGGCTCTCGCGCTCGGCAAATATGGCGACGAGCACGTTGGCGCCGGACACTTCCTCGCGGCCGGATGACTGCACATGGATCACGGCGCGCTGGATGACGCGCTGGAAGCCGGCGGTCGGCTTGGAATCCTCATCGTAACCGGTGACCAGATTGTCGAGTTCGGTGTCGATATAGGTCAGAACGGTGTGCTTCAGCTCGTCGAGATCGACGTTGCAGGCGCGCATGACGGCGGCCGCCTCGGTGTCGTCGATGAGGGCGAGCAGCAGATGTTCTAGGGTTGCATATTCATGGTGCCGCTCATTGGCGAGCGTCAGCGCCTGGTGAAGCGCCTTTTCCAGGCCTTGGGAGAAAGCCGGCATGTTACCTCACTTCTTCTCCATCACGCATTGCAGCGGATGCTGATTCTGTCGGGCGAAATCCATGACCTGAGACACTTTGGTCTCGGCCACCTCGAATGTATAGACCCCGCACTCGCCCACCCCATGATTGTGAACATGAAGCATGATGCGTGTGGCGGCTTCGCGGTCCTTTTGAAAAAAACGCTCCAGGACGTGAACCACGAACTCCATGGGCGTGTAGTCGTCGTTGAGGATGAGGACCCTGTAAAGGCTGGGCTTCTTGGTCTTGGTCTTGGTGCGCGTAATGACGGCTGTGCCGCGACCGGCCTCATTGCCGTCGCCGTCACTTTGCATCCGCACCACGCTTGTCGTGGCAGTCAAACCTGAAGTCACGTAGTCCTGCCTCTTTCGAATCCCCATGGCGAGTTCGATATGTAGGTGTTCGATGGACGATTTTAAGCCCTTCTTGTTAGCTGACAATATGGCTAGGTGGGCAAACCGAGGCGATTTTCAAAATCGTGAACCGCCAAAGCCCCGGAATTGAACCGGCATGAAAAAACCCGGCCGCGCATCCGCGACCGGGTCTGTTTTGCAAGCCCGAAAGGCCGTGCCTGGTATTCTCGAGCGAAATTACTTCGCCTTGGCGACAATCGATTCGAAGGGCTTGTAAGCCTCCTTGGCGAGATCGGCATAGAGATCGCCGAACTTGGTCGCCTCGGCAACGAAGCTCTCATAGCTCTGCTTGGCGAAGTCGGACTGGATCTCGACCGCCTTTTCCAGCGACTTGGCGGAGAACAGCTTTTCGACCGCGGCGCTGCCGGCTTCGAAGCTCTTCTTGGTGTATTCGCCAGCTTCAGTGGCGATCGCTTGCGCGCCCTTGGAGAGCGAGGTGAAGCTCTTCAATCCGGTATCGGCAAACTCCTTGCCGTATTTCGAGAAGTCCTCGTAGGTCTGGGTCATTTGACGTTTCCCTTGGCGTTTTGAAGCGCCCTTGCCTGAGCGCGGTTGTGCAATGCACGAGAATATATTGTGCGCTGCACAAAAGTCAAGATTTCAGCGGCATCAGGCCGCGCTGCGCCGGCAACAGCTCAAATTCGAATAAAGAAAGACTCAAGCCCGAGTAAAATGGTGAACGCGCCGGTTACCATAAACGGATTGGTAACGCTGGCTGCGATAGTTTGACGACAAGTGAGGTCGGATCCCTTTGCCGCCTCCAGGGCAATGAGTTTCAAAGGAACTATCAGTGCGTCAGGCGTTGTCGGTCTTCGGTTCAAAATCCGCATCTTCCCTCAAAACGATCATGATCCTCGCTTTGGCGATGTCATTTGTCGTTGCGGATGCCGCGTCCTCGATGGCCGCCAGGTCTTCGGCGATCGTCGTCGACGCCAAGACCGGCGCGGTGCTTTATTCGTCCGATGCCAACGGCCGGCGCTACCCGGCGTCGCTGACCAAGATGATGACGCTCTATCTGACCTTCGAGGCCATGGCGAAGGGCCGGATCAGCAGGAACACGCCCGTGCCGTTCTCGGCCAAAGCGGCGGCCGAACCGCCGACCAAGCTCGGCGTCAAGGCGGGCGGAGCGGTTTCGGTCGAGACCGCCATCCTGTCGATGGTGACCAAGTCGGCCAATGATTCGGCGACCGCGCTCGGCGAACTGCTTGGCGGCAGCGAAAGCAATTTCGCCCGCATGATGACCGCCAAGGCGCGCGCGCTCGGCATGGACGGCACCGTGTTTCGCAATGCCAACGGCCTGCCCGATCCCGGCCAGTTCACAACCGCCCACGACATGGCGATGCTCGGCATAGCGCTCAGGGAACATTTTCCGCAGTATTACGGCTATTTCTCGCAGCGCTCCTTCCTTTACGGCCGCCAGCGCATCAATGGCCACAACCGTCTGCTCGGCCGCATCAAGGGCGTCGACGGCATCAAGACCGGCTATACCCGCGCCTCCGGCTTCAACCTCGTCTCGTCGGTTTCGGATGGCAACCGCCGCCTCGTCGCCGTCGTCATGGGCGGCACTTCGGGGCGCAGCCGCGACAACCAGATGGCCGGCCTGATCAACGCCTACATGCCGCGCGCATCGACCCGCGGCGGCGGCGCCCTGGTCGCCAAGGCCGGCGGTGACAATCCGGTCAAGGCGCTGGCCAAGGTCTTCCTGCCCAAGCATGACGCGCCGACGCCGGATGGCAAGCCGATCGTTGAAGACGATCCCGTAGCGTCCAATGACGATCCGACATCCGCTGACGAGCAGTCTGCTGAAGGCCAGTCTGCCGACGAACAGACGGTGGCCGCGGTCGAAGAGCCCGCCCCCGTCGTCAAGACCAGGAAGGTCAAGACCGTCATCGTGACGGCGCCGAAGGTCGAAACTGCGCAGATTGTGGCTGCCTATGCCGAACCCACGCCTGTATCCCCACAGGCGGTCGACCCGGTCAACACGGCCTCGGTGCCGGCTGGTTGGGCGGTGCAGGTGGCGTCGTCGCCCAAGCAGTCCGAAGCCCAGGCTTTCCTCGACAAGACCGCCAAGCTGGCGCCCAAAGTTCTTGGGGCTGCTTCCGGTTTCACCGTCGCCTTCGAAAAGGATGGCGAGACCTATTACCGCGCCCGGTTCGGCGGCTTCCGCTCGAAGGACGCGGCCTGGAATGCCTGCAATGCCCTGAAGAAAAAGAAAATCGCCTGCTACGCCGTCCAACAGTAGGGCGGCGTCGGAACCATCTCCCGGAAATTTACTGCGTCGAAGGAGACTAGTTGTGATTGGAGAGCAAGACGTCCTTGGCTTCGTTGATCCGCGCCGCCAGGAAAGACGTGCCGCCGATGTCGGGGTGCAGGCGCTGCATCAGGCGGCGGTGCGCCTTGCGGACATCCGCCGCGGCGGCCCCCGCTTCAAGACCAAGGATCTTGTAGGCCTCCTCCTTAGTCATGGCGCCCGCACCTGGCGCAACACCCAGCCCTTCGCCACCGTTCGCCTCAGCGTCTTTGCGCCAGACGGGAAAACGGCCGTCAAGATACGTCTCTAGGAGCTGGCGGCTCTCCGGGTCGCCGGGGAGTTCGCGGTAAAGCTGCTGCAGCTCGGCCAGGCCCATCGCGCCCAGCATCTTGCCTTCATGGCGGCCGGCCAGAACCAGGCCTTCAAGCCCGCCCGTATCGTGATCAAGCTCCATTTCCAGTGCGGCGGTCCGCACCGTCGAGCGCTTGCCGGGCGCCGGCCCGACCGACGGCCGCTTCATTCGCATCGAACCGTACCAGGCAAGGGCCGCGGCCAGAATGAGGCCGGCAATGCCTTCGCGCCCGACCACCAGCACGGCGAGCCCGACCAGCGCCAGAAGCACCGGCCCGAGCGTGCGCATGCCGCTTGCCAGTTTTTGCGCATCGGCGCGGACAAAGATCGTCGCCGCGCCGAGCAGCACCAGAAACAGTGCAACAAGTGCAATGATAGCGCCCATCAATTCCCGCCGCCCCTGAGATGCTCGATCAGCAGCCGGTCTCCCGGCCTGTCCCTTGCCTCGAGCGCCTTCAATCCACCCGTCGCATAGACGGCAACCGCCGAAAGCAGCCCGGCCAAGGTCGCGGCAGCCCGCCGATCAAATCGGAACCAAGCCCCTTTGGACAGCCGCGCAATCTCCTTGAACGCCTTTTCTGCGCCGGGATCATGGCCTTCCTGGAAGACGAAGACGGGAACGCCGTGCAGACCGAGGCTGCCGGCCTTCTGCGCCAGGTCGTCGATATCCTCTTCCATGGCGTCGCCGATATAGACCAGAGCATTGACCTTGGCCGCCGCCGTTTCCTTCAGCGCATGCGCCAGCACCTTGCCGATCTGGGTGTGGCCGGCACGGCAGTCGATCCGCGTCATCAGCTGCTTCAGGGCATTGGTGTCGGCGACAAAAGCCGACGAGCGGCACTCGCCCAACCCGCGAAAATAGGCCAGTTGGACGCTGAGGGTGCCGGCCTTGCCGACGGCGTCGAACATTTCGCCCTGCAGCTTGATGGCGAGATCCCAGGTCGGCTGGCGGCTCATCGTTGCGTCGAGGGCAAGGATCAGCCGGCCCGTGCCGGTCGCGACAAGCGTCCGGGCCTGACGGATGAAGGCGTCGATCTCGCCGGCATTGGATTGAGGCTTGACCGGCGCAGGATCGGCCCTTGCGGGCACGCGCTGCTTCTTGTCGCTCATAAGAAGCAAGATGTGGCGTTGTCGGCTCCCTTGCAAGTCCAGCCTTGGACAAGATGAAGGGCCAGCGCTCGACGCTCTGGGAGAAGCGGCCGCGCCCTTGGCTCTACAGCAAGCCCAGATCGGCGAGCTCGCGCTTCAGTTTCGGCGGCATCTCGACCATTCCGGCCTTGCCCTTGCCGATATCTGCGGGCGCATCCGAAGGTTTGAGATAACGCCAGCCCTGGAAGGCGCGGCGCGGCTGCCAGTCGGTGCGCACGACGTCGAGGTCGAGCATCAGGCGGCAACGGCCGATGCCTTCGTCGTCGGTGAAGGGCCTGATATCAGTGATCAGCTGGCGGCATTGCACGCTGCCCTTGATCACCCAATAAAGCGAACCGCCATCGGTCACCTCGGCGCCGCGCGCCGGCACCATGCGGGTGGTGTGCCAGTGCTCGGCGGGTTCGCCGGCGCGGCGGCGCTCATCGACGCGAAAGGCGATCCATTCTTCGAGGTCCTCGACGCTGTCGCAACCGACGCACAGTTTTAGGAGATTGAGTGCCATCGCTTAAGGTTTAGTCCGGCGCGCGATTGCGTCAACGGCCCTGCCCGACTTCTCCACAGTGCCAGTGGCGTTGCGCGGTCAGCATTCCACGACATTGACGGCGAGCCCGCCAAGGCTGGTTTCCTTGTACTTCTCGTTCATGTCGAGGCCCGTCTGGCGCATTGTTTCGATCGCGGCGTCGAGCGGCACGAAATGGACGCCGTCGCCTTTGATCGCCAGAGAGGCGGCGGTGACCGCCTTGACGGCGCCGAGCGCGTTGCGCTCGATGCAAGGCACTTGGACCAGACCGCCGACTGGATCGCAAGTCATGCCGAGATGATGTTCGAGCGCGATTTCGGCGGCGTTCTCGACCTGCTCGGGCGTGCCGCCCATGACGGCGCAGAGACCCGCGGCAGCCATCGCCGAGGCCGAGCCGACCTCGCCCTGGCAGCCGACTTCGGCGCCGGAGATCGAGGCATTGGTCTTGATGATGCCGCCGACGGCGGCGGCCGTGAGCAGGAAGTCGCGGATGCTCGGCTGGTCAGCCTCGGGGTGGAAATGCAGCCAGTAACGCAGCACCGCCGGCAATGTGCCGGCCGCGCCATTGGTGGGCGCGGTGACGACGCGTCCACCGGCCGCGTTCTCTTCGTTCACCGCCATGGCGTAGATCGACAGCCAGTCATTGGCCAGCAAAGGGTTGGGCTTGTTCTGCTGCCATTGCTCCTGCAGCTTGTCGTGCAGCATGCGGGCACGACGGCGCACTTTCAGCCCGCCCGGCATGATGCCGTCCTGCGACAGGCCGCGGTCGATGCAGCCCTTCATGGCGCCCCAGATCGCATCAAGGCCGCTGTCGAGCTCCTCGCGCGACATATGCGTCTCTTCATTGACGCGCTTCATGTCGGCGATAGACAGGCCGCTTTTGCCTGCCATCTTCAGCATCTCGACGGCGTTCTTGAAGGGATAGGGCACCTTCTTGCCTTCTGTGGTCACCGAGCCCTTGACCTTCATCCGCTGCAGCTCTTCCTCGGACACCACGAAGCCGCCGCCGATGGAATAATAGATGCGCTTGAGCAGCAGCCGGTCGCCGGCATCGTAAGCGTAGAAAGCCATGCCGTTGGCGTGGCCGGTGAGCGGCGTCTTGCGGTCGAGCACCAGATCCGTCGCCGGGTCGAAGCGATAGGAGGGATGGCCGTGTGGCGATATCCGCTTCTCGGCGGCGATGCGCGTGGCGATGCCTTCGGCCTGATCGGGATCGACCGTCTGCGGTGTCAGGCCAGCAAGGCCGAGGACAACGGCGCGATCCGAGCCATGGCCGATACCGGTATAGGCGAGCGAACCGTGCAGGCTGGCGCCCAGACGATCAACTTTCGCGCCGGCCGGGCGCGGCCAGTCGTCTCCGGCGATCTCGTCGAGAAACCGCCGCGCCGCTGTCATCGGTCCCATCGTGTGCGAACTCGACGGTCCGACGCCGATCTTGAACAGGTCGAAAACCGAAAGAAACACGCTGCGCCGTCTCCGGGAATGGGATCAAGACCTACATATAGGACTTTCCATGATGTTTGTGCTGTTTTGCGGATTGCGGCGCTGCACCTGCCGACCTTGTTTGCTCCGGCAGCGACATCACCGGCTGAAAGCGCGTCGCGCTGAAACGGATTCATGCGACGCGCTTTAAGTTCTTGTTTCAATGCATGTCGTTGTCCCAGAACCGCAGCTCACCTCTGGGCGCATGCATTGGAGCATCGAACTGACCGCTTTGCCTGTGGTAAAAGGCGGCATGGGCGATTCCTTCCATCTGTCGACGGCTGATCTGGCGGCGCTGGCTTTCTTCCTGCTCGCATGGTTGCTGCATACGCTGGCGTCCGACGGCAGACTGGTCAGCCGGGTGTCGTTGACGATGGCCATGAACGTGCAGCGCGAGGCCTGGATGCGCACCATGGCCGAGCGCGAAATCCGCATCGTCGACACCGCCATCATGAGCGGCCTGCAGCAAGGCACCGCCTTTTTCGCCTCCAGTTCGCTGATTGCGCTCGGTGGCTGTTTCGCGCTGCTTGGCGCCTCGGATCAGGTCCTTGCCGTGCTGAACGACCTGCCGTTGAACGCGACCTCATCGCGCTCCGCCTTTCAGATCAAGGTCTTTGGCCTGGTGCTGATCCTGGCCTTCGCCTTCTTCAAGTTCGGCTGGGCCTACCGTCTCTTCAACTACTGCACGATCCTGATCGGCGCGGTGCCGATCCCCTATGGCGAGGCGTCACGCAACCCGGTCAGCGAAACGGCGGTGTGGCGCGCGGCGCGCATGAACATGCTGGCCGGCAAGCATTTCAATTCAGGCCTGCGCGCGGTGTTCTTCTCGATCGGCTATCTCGGCTGGTTCGTCGACCCGATCGTGTTCGTGCTGTCGACGCTGCTGCTACTGGCAGTGCTGGTGCGGCGTCAGTTCTTTTCCGCCGCAAGGCAAGCCGTGATCGGTCAGCCGCCCGGGCCGGGGAAAAGCTGGTCGATCCGGCCCGACAGCCAATAGGCGGCGAGCCCGATCCACTCGCGGATCGCCACGGTCGTGGTCTGCAGCGAATCGGGTGCGTTGTCGCGAAACAGGCCAAAGCCTTCCTTGCCCGAGGTGCGATAGTCGACCGGCCACGGGACCGTGTGAAAGCCGGCCTTGTCGAACAGCGCCTTGGCGCGCGGCATGTGGAAGGCGGAGGTCACCAGCAGCCAGGTTTCGCCCGATTTCGGCGTTACCAGTTCCTTGGTGAAGACGGCATTCTCATAGGTGTTGCGGGATTTGCTCTCGAGCATCAGGCGATCGGCGTCGACGCCAAGCGCACCGAGCAGCCGCGGCGCGGTGGCCGCATCCCCCTCGCCATCGATGAACAGTTCACCGGTGCCGCCCGAGATAACCACTTTCGCCTCGGGAAAGCGCCGGGCAAGGATCGCCGCCTCGACCATGCGGTCGCCGCCGGAATTCAGAGCCGCCGCGCGCCAAGTTGATGGCGCCCTCGAAGCCGCCGCCGAGCACGACAATGCCGTCGACCTTCCGCGGCAGCGGCGGCTTTGGGAAGCGCTCTTCGAGCGGATTGAGCATCATGGCGCCAAGCGACGTCCAGGCCGACAGCGCCAGAATCAGGAAGGCGAACACACTGCCCGTCGCCGCCAATCGCCGGCGGCCGATCAGCGCCGCGAGCAAGCCGGCAAGCAGCAGGAAGATCGCCAGGTTGAGTGGTTGGACGAAGAACCAGAATACCTTGGAGAGATAGAAGAACATTGCCTGCCTATCTCCAGCTCAAATTGTGACGGCCGGTGAAGTGCTCGACCGCACTCGCTACCGCTTCCGCTTCGAGGCGGCTTAACTCCCTGCCGAAAACAAGGACGCCGTTCGCGTTGGTCAAGCTGATGACTTCCGACAGTCCCACTTCGTCCGTGGGATAGGTATGGTCGAGGATTTCGACCCTAAGATGCCCTTTCAAAGGCAGTGACCACCGATTTCGCAAAGAACCCCTCACCGAGCGCACGGCTGCGGTGTCGGTCAGCCGCAGGGTTTCCCTGCCGAACACCCGCCAGATGAAATCCTTGCCCAGGAAATAGGTGAAGAGGGCAATGACCGCCACGAAGGACAGCAGGCCGAGCGTGCCGCTGGTGAGCGTTGCGGACGACATATCCGTCAATCCCATGTAGCCGGTGTAGGCGACGATCGCGGCCCCGATCAGGACAAAGACTGTCCTGAAATCCGAGGTGCGTGGCGGGTTCGTGATCAGCAGTTCGTTTCCCGTCTCGACGATGGAAATGCGAGACGGAGGCGGCATGCTACCACCACTTCTCCGGCTGGAAGGTTCCCGCCGCCTGCTCGATGACGGCGGCTGTCTGGAACAGGGTTTCCTCGTCGAAGGGACGGCCAATCAGCTGCAGGCCGAGCGGCAGGCCCTTGGCATCGAGGCCGGCAGGCACGGCAATGCCCGGCAGTCCGGCCATGTTCACGGTCACCGTGAAAATGTCGTTGAGGTACATTTTTACCGGATCGGCGGCCATGTCCTCGTCGGCGATGCCGAAGGCGGCCGACGGCGTCGCCGGCGTCAGGATGACGTCGACGCCGTCGGCAAAAACCGTCTCGAAGTCGCGCTTGATCAAATTGCGCACCTTCTGCGCCTGCAGATAGTAGGCATCGTAATAGCCTGCCGACAGCACATAGGTGCCGATCATGATGCGACGCTTGACCTCTTGACCGAACCCGGCGGCTCGGGTCTTTTCGTACATGTCGACAATGTCCTGGCCTGGCACGCGCAAGCCATAGCGGACGCCGTCATAGCGCGCCAGATTGGACGATGCTTCGGCAGGCGCTACGATATAATAAGCCGGCAAAGCATACTTGGTGTGCGGCAGCGAAATGTCGACGATCTCGGCGCCGGCATCCCTGAGCCAGGCAATGCCCTTCTGCCACAGCGCCTCGATCTCTTCCGGCATGCCGTCGACGCGGTATTCCCGGGGAATGCCGACCTTCATGCCCCTGATCGGTTTGCCGATCGCCGCCTCGTAATCCGGCACCGGCCGGTCGACGGAAGTGGTGTCCTTGGCGTCGACCGAGGCCATGGACTTCAGCATGATCGCGGCATCGCGCACGTCCCGGGCGATCGGGCCCGCCTGATCGAGCGACGAAGCGAAGGCGACGATGCCCCAGCGCGAGCAGCGGCCATAGGTCGGCTTGATGCCGACGGTGCCGGTGAAGGCGGCTGGCTGGCGGATCGAGCCGCCGGTGTCGGTGGCGGTGGCGCCGGCGCACAGGAAAGCCGAGACGGCGGAAGCCGAGCCCCCCGACGAGCCCCCCGGCACCAGTTGGGCATTGTCCAGCGTGCGCGCGGTCTTCGTGCCGCCGGCCGAAACGAAACCGCCATCGCCCTGATGCGTGGTCGGCATCACCACCGTGTCGAGGCGCGAACGCCGCCACGGATTGACGACAGGGCCGTAATAGGAGGTCTCGTTGGACGAGCCCATGGCGAACTCGTCCATGTTGAGCTTGCCCAGCATGACGGCGCCGTCTGCCCACAAATTGGCGGTGACTGTCGATTCGTAGCGCGGCTTGAAGCCGTCGAGCACATGGCTGCAGGCCTGGGTGTGGACACCTTCGGTGCCGAACAGGTCCTTGATGCCGAGCGGGATGCCCTCCAGCGCACCGCCCTGGCCCTTGGCGAGCCTGGCGTCGGAAGCTTTGGCCATATCGCGCGCCTTGTCGCCGGTGACGACGATGTAGGCATTGAGCACCGGATTGGCGCGCTCGATGGCACCGAGATAGGCCTCGGTGATTTCGACGGCCGAAATCTCCTTGGCGCGCAGCTTGGCGCGCGCCTGCGAAATTGTCAGATGGGTCAGTTCGCTCATCAAAGGCTCTTTTCGTAAAACACCGACCACTCGGAATCGGGATAATCCAGCACCGGCCCGCAGCGCGAGAAGCCGGCCCGTTCGTAGATGGTCCAGGCGGCGGGATGGCGGTCGCCGGTTTCAAGCACCAGGCGCTTCAGCCCTTCGCTGCGCGCCAGCGTTTCGACATGCTCGACGATCTTGGCGCCGATCTTCCTGCCGCGATGCGAGGGCCGCGTGTACATGCGCTTGACCTCACCGACGCGGGCGTCATGGCGCTTCAGCGCGCCGCAACCGATGGCTTGCCCGTCGTCGCGGGCGATGAACACGGTGGTGTCGTCGCCAGCCATCTGCTCGACCGTCAGATGGTAGCAATGCTCCGGCGGCGTCAGTTCGAGCAGCGTCGCGTTGAGCTCCTCGACCAAAGCGCGGACATCGTCCTGCAGCGGCGTTTCGATGGCGATCTCGATTGCCATCGGCCAGCTACTCCACGACCTTCGGCACGAGGAAGAAATTCTCGTCAGTGGCCGGCGCGTTGGCGACGATATCGGCAGCCTTGTTGCCGTCGGTGACGATGTCTTGGCGCTTCTTCATCTCCATCGGCGTCACCGATGTCATCGGTTCGACGCCGGAGACATCGACCTCGTTCAGCTGCTCGACAAAGCCCAGAATGGCGTTCAGCTCGCCGGTCATGCGCTCGGCATCCTCCTCGCTCACCGCAATGCGGGCGAGACGCGCGACGCGCTTCACAGTTTGCAGATCAACGGACATGTCTTTAGCCTTTGGGAAAACCAGATGGCGCTATAGCGGCGTGGCGCGTGCCGCGCAACATCGATCGTGCTTGGGGATAGAGCCCGTTCATGCCAGGGCGGCATTTCAGCCTAGGGCAGCGATACACCCTCGCACAGATAATAGCTGCCGCCATTGCCGGCCTGCTCGCCTTCGTCGGCGGTCGGGCGCACCGAGACGATGTCGATTTGGGTCGCGTTCATCTGCGTGATCGACAGTATATCGGGAAAGAGAAAGCCCGGCTCCTGGCAGATGGCAGTGACCGCCCAGCTCGGCGAGCGCGTCGCCTTGGTGACCTGGACGAACTCGCAATTATACTCGACGCTTTGCAGGCCGTCCGCCGACAAGATGACATTGCCGGTGTCGATCAGCGTCTGCAGCGTGTCCTTTTTGGCTTGCGCGCAAAGCTCCTGGGTCTGGAGGTAAACGCCCTTGATGAAGTCCTCGGCGGCGGATGCGGGCGACGCAGCGACCAGCATCGAAACGCAAAGAGTCTCTCTCAAACCCATGGTTTAATTCCCCTTTGCGACAAGGGATCGTTTCAACGATCGCTCTATAGTGTGATCGTTTGGCCGATGGCTGGCAAGGCTACGTCGACACCTGATCCTTCGAGGCCGGCCACGAACTTCTCCGCCGTCGCGTCGATGATCGGGAAGGTGCCGAAGTGGCATGGCACGACGGTGTCGAAGTGGAAGAAGCGCCGGCAGGCCAGGGCCGCCACCGCGCCGCCCATGGTGAAGCGGTCGCCGACCGGCACGAGGCCGATCTTCGGCTCATGCAATTCCTCGATCAGCGCCATATCGGAGAAGATGTCGGTGTCGCCCATATGGTAGAGCGTCTTGTCCTCCGGGAAATGCAGGACCAGCCCGTTGGGATTGCCGAGGTAGACGTTCTGGCCGCCATCGAGCCCAAACGACGAGGAATGCAGTGCCTGCACGAATGTGGTGGTGAAGGCACCGCAATCGACGGTGCCGCCATGATTGCCGGGATTGATCTTCTTGCCGTCGACGCCCTTGCCGACCAGGTACATGCAGATCTCGTAATTGGCGACCAGCTGGGCGCCGCTCTTCTTCAGCACCTCCACCGCGCCGCTGACATGATCACTGTGGCCGTGGGTCAGAAGCACATGGGTGACGCCTTCCGCCGGCCCCTCCCAGCCGCTCGTCCATGATGGGTTGCCGACGAGATAGGGATCGATCAGGATGGTCGCGCCTGATGTCTCGACGCGGAAGGCGGAATGTCCGTACCAGGTCAATTTCATCGATCGTGTTCCTCGATTTTGGTTGCGCCGGAAGATAGAACGCCGGCAGCAAAATTAAAGTGACATAGTGTGCTCGCGCTTCAAAAGAACGTGTCGCGCTCTTTGTGACGGCAAGTCTGGGTCGCAATAGACTGAGTCACGGTAACGCTGGTTGGGGAAAGCCGTTGGGCATCATAGCAATCGAGGATCTGCCGACACGCCTGGAGGGCGGCAGGACGCTGGCCGGGCTCGACCTCGGCGACAGGACGATCGGTGTCGCCGTTTCCGACCGCGGCCTGTCCTTTGCCCATCCGCGCCCTGTCATCCTGCGTAAAAAGTTTTCGCTGGATGCGGCAGCGCTGCTCGCCCAGCTGCAGAAGGACAATGTCGGCGCGTTTGTACTCGGTCTCCCCATCAACATGGACGGTTCGGAAGGTCCCCGCGCCCAGAAGTCGCGCGCCTTCGTGCGCAACATGGCAGGTATAACCGACCTGCCCTTCGTGCTGTGGGACGAGCGGCTGTCGACGGTGGCGGCGGAGCGGACGCTGATCGAGATGGATTTCTCGCGCCGAAAGCGCGCCGGCAAGATCGATTCGGCGGCTGCGGCCTTTATTCTGCAGGGAGTTCTGGACCGGCTCCAGTCGCTTGACCCACGCGATCGGACGGAACCGGATTCCCCGCCTGCCGCCTGACCCAGGCCGTGATGTTGCGGCGGCGGCGAAACGCCCACAATGCCATCAGCAGGAAGCCGTCAAAGACGCAGGCCCTTGCCACCATGCCCGGAATGATCGCCGGATCGATGCCCAGCATCTGCCCGTAGAGCTGGAACACGAAATCATGCAGCTGCCGGCTGAGCATGACGTAGCCGAAATTGATGTCGTTGAGCGACAGGAAGAACCAGCCCCAGAACAGAGCGAGTGGCGCGGCCCACAATGCGAACAGCGTGCGCATCAGTGACCGTCCCTGCGGCTGGAGCCGCCTCTGGGACCGCTGGGACCAATGTCCGGACGGCCGGAAATGCGCGACAGCAAGGAGCCGTGCGCGGCACCCTTGGCCATGGCATGGGCGGTGGCGCGGCTCTCTGCCTCCCGAGAAACCATGACAGCGAAGACCGACCTCCGCTCGGCCAGCATGGCGACATAGGAGGCCAGAAGTGCCGCCAATTGCACGGCGACAACCAAAAACAGGCCGTTGATGCCTCGCGCTGCGCCGCCGATCAGGATGAGCGACAACACCGCGGATGCCGAAATGAAGGCGGTCCGCGCCACACTGTCGGCTCCGTCCGGGCTCGCTGCGACGTTAACCAGGCTCTCGACGAAGACCCAGCAAAACAGCACCGCCACGACCAGCAAGGCGATGGCCAGCGGCGCCACGACGGCAGCATTGTCGAGATCGGCCAGACGAGTGTTTTCCACGACGACGCCGAGCACGCCCAGAGCGCCCGCAACGCCGCGGTTTCCATCGACACAGATGAACGCCAGCAGGGCGAAAACCAGCGCCCAGTGCAAGGCCAGAAAGGACGTCAAAATGTGCCGCATGGCATTCCTGCTTTGGTGACAAAGACAGTGGGGTCTGCGGCCTGCGGCTGCAACGGAAACCATTCGTTAAGGTTAACGGCTGTCCACAGGCAGGCAAATTCGTTCACGGCCTGGCGGAAGGCCCTCAATTCACCGGCGGATAGAGCGTGTCGATGATCATGCGCGCATCGTGGCGCGAATCGAGCATGCCATAGGTGTTGCGCCACTGGCCGGCGAGCCGCGTCTCGACGAAGGCGTCCGCAATCCGCCCTGCCCCCAGCCGGCGCAATTCCGCAGCTGCCGCCGACAGCGCCAGCTGTTCGGTCAGCAGGCGGGCCGACCCCTCATCGGTGCCGGCGACCTGCATGGCCGCCTTGAGCACGCCAATGGTTCCGCGTCCGCCGGCGCCGAGATCGCGGTCGATGCCGGCCAGCACCTCCTCGAACAGGCCGGGCGCGCGGCCGAGCACGCGCAGCACGTCGAGCGCCATGACATTGCCTGAGCCCTCCCAGATCGCATTGACCGGGGCTTCGCGGTAGTAGCGGGCGAGCGGCGCTTCCTCGACATAGCCATTGCCGCCGAGGCACTCCATCGCCTCATAGAGCAGTGGCGGCGCGATCTTGCAGACCCAGTATTTGACCACCGGGGTCATGGCGCGGGCAAAAGCAGCCTCGCCGCGGTCGCCGGCAGCCTCGTCGAAGGAGCGCGCCAGTCGGAACGAGAGTGCCGTGGCGGCGGCGACATCGAGCGCCATGTCCGCCAGCACGCGCTGCATAAGCGGCTGTTCGATCAGCGTCGAGCCGGCCACCTGGCGGTGACGGGCGTGATGCACGGCCTCAGCCAGCCCCGCTCGCATGATTGCCGACGAGGCGACGGCGCAGTCGAGCCGGGTCAGCGTGACCATGTCCATGATCGTCTTTATGCCGGCGCCGGGCTCGCCGACCATCTCGCCGATGGCGTTGACGAACTCTACCTCCGACGAGGCGTTGGAGCGGTTGCCGAGCTTGTCCTTCAGCCGCTGGAAGCGGAAGCCGTTGCCGGAACCGTCGCCGAGGATGCGCGGGACGAGAAAACAGGAAAGCCCTTCCGGCGCCTGTCCAAGCACGAGAAAAGCGTCCGACATCGGCGCCGACATGAACCATTTGTGGCCGGTGAGGCGATAAAAGCCGCTGCCGGCGCGTTCGGCCCGTGTGGTGTTGGCGCGCACGTCGGTGCCGCCCTGCTTTTCGGTCATGCCCATGCCGAGCGTCAGCCCGGTCTTGTCGACCGGCGGCTTCTGACTCTGGTCGTATTTGCGCGTCGTCACGCGCGGCGCCCATTCGCGAAACAGCTTTGGGCTGGCCATCAGGGCGGCCAGCGAAGCGCTGGTCATGGTGATGGGGCAGAGATGCCCGGTCTCGAGTTCGGCGGTCAGGTAGAAACGCGCGGCGCGCACCTGATGGCGACGGCCGATCTCGCTATCGCCGTTTTCCCAGATCGAGGAATGCAGGCCGCCGGCAACCGAGCGGCGCATCAGCGCATGATAGGCCGGATGGAATTCGACGAGGTCGATGCGCCGGCCCTGACGGTCATGCGTGCGGAGCTTCGGCGTCTCGACATTGGCGAGGCGCGCCAGCTCCTGCGCCTCCTGCGTCAGGACGAACCGGCCAAGCCCGTCGAGGTCCTTGCGCACCGGATCGGAAAAACGCTCGGCAAGCTGGATCAGCAACGGATCGCCCCGCCAGGCGTTGCCGCCCGTCAGCGGCGGCGGCTGGTTGGTCACGTCGTCGGTCACGCCCAATCCTTCTGAAAGTAGAAGGGCCTTCTAACGGTAGAAAGGCCTTATCATCACAAGGCTTCGAATCCGAAGCAATCGGCTAGATATAGCCCAAGCCAGGCGGCGCGCGCGACGAAAATACCGGGGAGAAAGGCCGCAATCCCAAGCTGGCGCTTGCGGCAAGGAATTCTCCCCCCTATAGCAGCGCCTTGAGATGACCGACGCTTCGTCCCTGCCGCTTTATCCTCACCGCCATCTTCTGGGCATCCGCGATCTTTCCCCCGGTGATATCGAGCTCCTGCTCGACCGGGCCGATCGCGCCGTCGCCATTTCGCGGCAGTCCGAAAAGAAGACCTCGACGCTGCGCGGCCGCACCCAGATCAACCTCTTCTACGAAGCCTCGACGCGCACGCAGTCGTCGTTCGAACTGGCCGGGAAACGGCTCGGCGCCGACGTCATGAACATGTCGGTGGCGAGCTCTTCGGTGAAGAAGGGCGAGACGCTGATCGACACGGCGATGACGCTGAACGCCATGCGCCCCGACATCCTGATCATCCGCCACCAGTCTGCGGGCGCCGCCGCCCTTTTGGCGCAGAAGGTCGGCTGCTCGGTGGTCAATGCCGGCGACGGCGCGCATGAACACCCAACGCAGGCGCTGCTCGACGCGCTGACCATCCGCCGCGCCAAGGGGCCGCTGTCGAAACTGATCGTAGCGATCTGCGGCGACATCCTGCATTCTCGCGTGGCGCGTTCCAACATCATGCTGTTGAACGCGCTTGGTGCGCAGGTGCGTGTGGTGGCGCCGTCGACCCTGCTGCCGTCCGGCATCGATAAAATGGGCGTCATCGTCTCGCGCTCGATGGCAGAGGGCCTCAAGGGCGCGGACGTGGTGATGATGCTGCGCCTGCAGCGCGAGCGGATGGAAGGCGCCTTCGTGCCTTCGGTACGCGAATATTTCCGCTATTTCGGCCTCGATGCCGAAAAGCTGAAGGCCGCCAAGGACGGCGCGCTGGTGATGCATCCCGGTCCGATGAACCGCGGCGTCGAGATTGCGTCCGAAATCGCCGACGGTCCGCAAAGCGTCATCCAGGAACAGGTCGAGATGGGTGTCGCCGTGCGCATGGCGGTGATGGAAGCGCTGCTCGACCCGCGCCGCAACGAGGGCCGGAGCGCATGAGCACGACGGTCTTTGAGCGCGCCCGCATCGTCGACCCGTCACGCGGCTTCGACGAGGTCGGCACCGTGATCGTCGAGGGGAAAAAGATCGTTGCCGCCGGCAAGGCTGCCCTGAACCAGGGCCTGCCGGCGGGAGCCACCGTGGTCGACTGCGCCGGCAAGGCAATCATTCCCGGCCTGATCGACGCGCGCGTCTTCATCGGCGAACCGGGCGGCGAACATCGCGAGACCATCGCTTCGGCCAGCGTTGCGGCGGCGGCCGGCGGCGTTACCTCCGTCGTTATGATGCCCGACACGGACCCGGTGATCGACAATGTCGCGCTGGTCGAATTCGTGCTGCGCACCGCCCGGGACACGGCAAGCGTCAACATCTTTCCGGCGGCGGCGATCACCAAAGGCCTCGCCGGTCGCGAGATGACCGAATTCGGCCTGTTGCGCGAGGCCGGTGCGGTCGCCTTCACCGATGGGCGGCACACAATATCCAGCGCACTGGTGATGCGCCGGGCTCTCACCTATGCCCGCGATTTCGGTGGCGTCATCGCACATGAGACACAGGATGGCGACCTCGCTTCGGCAGGCGTGATGAATGAAGGCCTGTATGCCAGCTGGCTCGGCCTTGCCGGCATTCCGCGCGAGGCCGAGTCCATCCCGCTGGAGCGCGACCTGGCGCTGGCACGGCTGACGCGCGGCGCCTACCACGCGGCCAAGATCTCGACGGCGATGGCAGCGCAAGCGATGACGCGCGCGAAAGCCGACAAGGCCAATGTCACGGCGGGCGTGGCGATCCACAATCTGTCGCTGAACGAGAACGATGTCGGGGAATACCGCACCTTCTTCCGGCTGACGCCGCCTTTGCGCGCGGAGGAAGACCGGCTGGCCATGATCGAGGCGGTCAAGGACGGCACGATCGACATCATCGTCTCCTCGCACGACCCGCAGGATGTCGACACCAAGCGCCTTCCCTTCGCCGATGCAGCTGCCGGCGCGATCGGGTTGGAGACGCTGCTTGGAGCAGCGCTTCGGCTCTACCACAATGGGGACGTGCCGCTACTTCGGCTGGTCGAAACACTGTCCACCGCACCAGCAAGGCTGTTCGGCCTGCCGGGCGGCACGCTGAAGCCGGGAGCGCCGGCCGATCTTGCGCTGATCGACCTTGAAGAACCCTGGATCGTGAGTGAAAGCGGCATCCGCTCGCGCTCGAAAAACACCTGCTTCGAAGGTGCGCGGCTGCAAGGCATGGTCTTGCAAACGCTGGTGGCGGGCCGCACAGTGTTTTCGAGCTAGAGCGAGCGCGCCACGTCGCAGACCGATATGTTGCTGGGGAAATGCGGGGGCAAACAATGAGTTATAACGTTATCCTGGCATTGCTGTTCGGCTATCTCCTCGGCTCGATTCCCTTCGGCCTCTTGATCACCCGCGCGGCCGGCCTCGGCGATGTGCGCAAAATCGGCTCCGGCAATATCGGCGCCACCAACGTTCTGCGCACCGGCAACAAGGGCCTCGCCGCCGCGACGCTGGTGCTCGACGCGTTGAAGGGTACGGCGGCGGTGATGATCGCGCGCCATTTTGGACACGACTACGGACTGTGGGCCGGCCTTGGACTCTGGGCGGGCCTTGGCGCCTTCCTTGGCCATCTGTTTCCGGTCTGGCTCGGTTTCAAGGGCGGCAAGGGCGTGGCGACCTATCTCGGCGTGCTGATCGCGCTCGGCTGGCATGTGGCGCTGATTTTTATCGTCGTCTGGCTGGCGATGGCTTTTCTGTTTCGCTATTCCTCGCTGGCAGCGCTGACGGCGGCGGTCATCGTGCCGATCGCGCTTTATTTCTGGAGCACACCTGAGACCGCCGGGCTGTTCCTGGTGATGAGCCTGATCGTCATCTTCAAACATCGCGCCAACATTTCGCGCCTTCTTGCCGGCACCGAAGGCAAGATCGGAGCCAAGGGTTGAGCAAGCCCGCCGCCGGGCCGCGCCTCAGCGACCGGCAGCGGCTGAGCTGGCTACGGCTGATCCGCACACAAAATGTCGGCCCGGCCTCGTTTCGCGAATTGATCAACCGCTTTGGTTCGGCGGAGGCGGCGTTGGAGATGCTGCCCGAGCTGATTATTTCGGGCGGAGCCAAAAGGATCATGCGCATTCCTTCCGTGGAGGAAGCCGAAGCGGAACTCGACGCAGCCAGTGAAAACGGCGCCGGCCTCGTCGGCATCGGCGAGGCCGACTACCCGCCGATGCTGAAAAACATGGACAATCCGCCGCCACTGATTGCCGTGAAGGGCGAGGCAGCCGTCTTTCGCCTGCCGGCGGTGGCCATCGTCGGCGCCCGCAACGCGTCGCTCGCCGGCATCAAGATGGCGCGCATGCTGGCGGCGGATCTTGGCCGCGACGGCTACGTCATCGTTTCCGGCCTGGCGCGCGGCATCGACACGGCAGCACACCAGGGCAGTCTCTCGACTGGTACAGTGGGTGTGCTGGCCGGTGGGCTCGATGTCCCCTACCCGCCCGAAAATATCGGCTTGTGCGACGACATTGCCGAGCGTGGCGGCGCCGTCATTTCGGAAATGCCGTTCGGCTGGCGGCCGCGGGCGCAGGATTTTCCGCGCCGCAACCGGCTTGTCGCGGGCGCCGCCCTCGGACTGGTGGTGATCGAAGCGGCGCAACGCTCCGGCTCGCTGATCAGCGCGCGCCTGGCCGGCGAGATGGGCCGGCTGGTCTTTGCCGTACCGGGTTCGCCGCTCGATCCGCGCTGCGCCGGCTCCAACGGGCTGCTCAAGGATGGCGCCACCCTGGTCACCGAGGCGGCCGATGTTTCCGGTGCGATCGCACCCTTGGCGGGCACGCGAACGCGAAGCATTGCGCCGCCAGAAAAGGCACCCGATTTTTCGGCAACTCCCCCGCCCGGTGAGGACGAACGCAGCGGCGTGCTCGAAGTGCTGGGCCCAACGCCGGTGGGCGTGGACGAGATCATCCGCCACACCGGCCTCAACGCCGCGCAAGTCTCCATGGTGCTGCTGGAACTCGACCTTGCCGGCCGCATCGAGCGCCATGCCGGCGGCAATGTCTCACTGGTTTCGTGACGTTCCACCCGATCCCGCCGCACGTCGGCCGCAACTCACGCGTCGAGGGTCACGCCGGCGGCGCCAACGCCGGTACAGATCCACCGCAGGGTATTTTTCCAGGCGGCTCTCGGAAAAGCACTCCGCCATTCCAGGGCTCTCCGTTGCACTGACGATCACGCTCGCAATGGCATACTCGACAGCTGACGAAAACCGGGCTCGACAGTCTGCGCATCAGTCAGCGGAACAGATACTTCGATACCTCCGGATTGCCACGGCGCCACATCACATTGTCGAGAAAATAATGGTGCACATTGATGAAGATGAGCACGATGAAGAAGAACAGCGATGACCCCAGCACTTGCCTGTCATAGGGAATCAAAGCCGTCAGCGCGGATGGGATCAGCCAGAAGCCGAGATAGCCAAGGGCCGTGCCGCCGACGATGAAGCCGAGGAGCCGAAACCTGTAGAGGGGGCCAAGAAAGGACAGGATTTTCGGCTGCGGATCGCCTTCGGCATCGGAACTGTCTCGCTCGACGTTCGTCTGGTAGCGCCAGACCACGGCGAGATACTGCAGCGAGTGGAGCGCGGGCACGATCAGCAGCCAAAGCGGGTTTACGCGCGCGATCAAGATCCAGAGATAGAGCGACGCCACATAGGCCACCAAACCGTTATAGGGCAGGCCGCCGCCGTTCTTCCGCCAACGATTGACCAGCATCAAGAGCGTGGCCGTCGTCGACGCAACGGCCGCCAGCATGGCGATGTCGGTAATCCAGGAAGGGGCCGCGAATGTGTAATAGTCCAGGCCATAATATTTGCCCTGGGTGACCGCCGTATTCGTCTGCAGCCATGCCAGAATCCACACGGCATAGGAGTTGACCAGCAGCACCTTCTTGTCGCGGTCGTCGAAGAATTTGCGCTTCAGCACCGCATCCACCATCAGCATGCCGTAGCCCTGCTTGACGTAGTGCCAACCGACAAAAAAGAACATGGCGTTGGTGGCATAGCCGAGCAGGCGCGTGTTCGCCGCCGCGGCGCCATAGGCAAAGAACCCGGCCATGACCAGGGGCACGACAATGCCCGCGAAGATGTAGCGGAGCTGCAAGCTCCTGTCGTAGCCGTCGCCCGTCACCTTGCGCCCGAAATTGCGGTAGAAGAGCTGGTAGGAGTGGGCGAAGTGGGGATAGTTCACGAGATAGGCCACGAAGACCATCGTTGCGGCCACCGGACCTTCATATTCGAGCGGAACGAGAAACAGCACCGGCAGGATGAGAAAGGCGCTGCCGCCCAGCATGAGGAAATCGGCGACCGGGCCGAAGAGGTACTTTTGAGGCGCCGCCGCCTTAGGAGCGACAGCATCCGCCGAAAGCTGAAGTGTCATGTCAGAACCCTCCCCTGGGAAAGGCTGAGTTTAGCCATCGACTGGGATGGGGACAAGGTTGGAGCTGCCGCTCCGCGCCCGAACACTGGGCCATCCTGCTGTTTCGCCAATGGTCTCGATCCGCCATGAGCTTCGAACCCGTGAACCGCTCGATAAGGCCCTCCGCTGTTAAAAAAGCGCACCACCCCAATTTACGACTAACATGTTAGTGTGCTAACACGGCATATACACCTACTTCGGAGACCTCCGGTGACATCACGCTTTGGCCTTTCGGCCGCTCTCGCCACGCCTTTCGATGCCCGCGGGCAGATCGCCACCGCCCCCATGATCGCTCAGGCCAAAAGTTGCCTGGCGCAGGGTTGCGGCAGCGTGACGCTTTTCGGCACCACAGGGGAAGGCGCGTCGGTGGGCACGACGGAGCGGCGGTCGGTGACCGAAGCCATGCTGGCTGCTGGAATCTTGCCGCATCAACTCGTTGCCGGCGTGCTGGTCGACGCCGCCGAAGACGCCGCCGAACAGGCACAGCATGCCTTGCAGCGCGGCGCCCGAAACATTCTGCTGGCCCCGCCAAGCTACTTCAAGAATGTCGGCGACGATGGCCTTTTCGGCTGGTTTTCCGCCGTCTTTGCCGCGCTTGGCCCCCTCGCCCGTGACGTGCTGCTCTACAACATCCCTTCGGTTACCATGGTGCAGCTTTCGCTTGGCCTGATCGGCCGGTTGCGCACTGCTTTTCCCGACGTGGTCGCCGGGGTGAAGGATTCCGGTGGAAATTGGAGCTACAGCGAGGCGCTGCTTGCCGCCCATGGCGATCTGGTGATCCTGATCGGCGATGAAAGGCATCTGGCGCGTGCGGTGCGACTGGGTGCTCAAGGTGCAATCTCGGGCATGGCCAATTTCGTCCCGGGCGAAATCCGCGCCATGGCCGAGGACGGGCGCGACGATCCTCGCGTCGAAAGTTTTGTGCTCGAATTGCTGAAATATCCGGTCACCCCCGCGGTAAAGGTCATGGTGGCGCGCAAGACCGGCGACGAGCGGTGGCTGGCGGTCCGTCCGCCGCTGGAGCCGATTGCGTTGCAAGGGCAGCAGCAGCTTGCCGCAGCCTATGACAGCCTGTTTGCCAGGGAACCGGCCTGACCGGCAAAGGGAAGCGCGCCGAAATGGAAGACGGCAACGAACCGACCACCCTCAGGGAGAAGGCCTATGCCAGCTTCACGCGGCATTTGCTGGCGCGCGACTTCAAGCCGGGCCAGTTCGTGTCGCAACGTGAGCTGGTTGCCTTCACCGGACTGCCGCTCGGCGCCATTCGCGAGATCGTGCCGCGTCTCGAGGCGGAAGGACTGCTGACGACCATCCCGCAGCGCGGCATGCAGATCGCCCATATAGACATCAGCCTGATCCGCGAGGCCTTTCAGTTCCGCCTGTTCATGGAGCGTGAAGCGGTAGCGCTGTTTACGGTAAGCGCCTCCGATGCCGAGCTTGCCCGCTTGCGGCGCGAGCATGAGGACATGCTTGCCCAGGCGCTGGCGCAAACCCCGACGCCGGAGATGGAGGCCAAGGCGCAGACCATCGACTGGGCCATGCACGACACGTTCATCGATGCGCTGGGCAACGAGATCATCGCCAAGGCCTATCTGGTGAATTCGGTGAAGATCCGCCTGATCCACCAGGAGCGGTTCCGTATCGACGGGCGCGTCGTGCCGGTCATGCGCGAGCACCTGGCGGTGATCGATGCGATGCAGAGCCGCGATCCTGGGAAGGCGGTCGAGGCCATCAGCCAGCATATCGAAAAGGCGCGCCGGCTGGCGCTACAAATCTGAGGAAGCATGAGCCGCGCCGCGGTCGCTGTGGCGCAATCAACAACGACAACACCGGGAGGAAGAAAATGTCATCCAATCTGTTCAACCCAACCAGGAGGCAACTCCTCCAGGGAACCGCGGCGCTTGCCGCCGCCAGCTTTGCGGGCGTTCGCCCAAGCTTTGCCGCCGGCGTCGACTGGAAGCGCTTTGCGGGAACGACGCTTGACGTCAATCTGGTGAAAAGCCCGCGCAGCGACACGCTGATAAAATACATCGCCGAGTTCGAGGAACTGACCGGGATCAAGGTCAATGCCGAAGCGACGCCGGAACAGCAGCAGCGCCAGAAGACGGTGATCGAACTGAGCTCCGGCAAACCGAGCTTCGACGTCGTGCATCTGAGCTACCACGTGCAGAAGCGCCAGTTCGAAAAGGGCGACTGGCTGGCCGACATATCAGGCTATCTCGCTGACCCGACCCTGACCGATCCTGCGCTGGTGGAAACCGATTTCGCCGATGCCGGCATGCTGTTTGCCAAGGACGGCCAGGGCGTGCTGCGCTCGCTACCGTTCTCAGTCGACTACTGGATCGTCTACTGGAACAAGGAATTGTTCGAGGCCAAGGGCCTCAAATACCCTGAAACCTTCGAGCAATTGGTGGCGGCGGCCGAAGCGCTGACCGACCCGTCGACCAACACCTATGGATTTGTCGGCCGCGGCCTCAAGAACGCCAACACGCCGGTGTGGACGTCGCTTATGCTCGGCTACGACATGACGCCGCTCGACGACAAGGGCAAGCTGCGCACGACCTCGCCCGAGGCGGTCGAGGCAGCCAGCCTCTACCAGCGGCTGATGACCAAGTCGGCGCCTCCAGGCGTCACCGGATTCAACTGGGCCGAAGCCCAGTCCGCCTTCCTGCAAGGCAAGATCGGGATGTGGTTCGATGGCGTCGGCTTTGCCCCGCCAATGGAAAATCCGGAAAAGTCACGAGTGGTCGGCAAGGTTGGCTACGGCGTCATGCCGAAGGGGCCCAAGGCGCATGCCGCCGGCACCTTTGGCGACGGCCTCGGCGTGACGGCCACCAGCGAGAAGAAGGAGGCCGCCTACCTCTTCTGCCAGTGGGCGATTTCGCCCGCCATGGGCGCGCGCCTGCTGCAGGCGGGTGCCGGCGTGCCGTTCCGCAAGTCGGTGCTGGAAAATCCCAAGGTGCGCGAAGGCGTCACCATGCCGGCGAGTTGGCTCGATGCCGTGGTCGGCTCGGGCAATGTCAGCCGGCTGTCGCTGCCGGTCATCATTCCGGTCACCGAGTTCCGCGACATCTATGGCGTGGCGCTGACCAATCTGATCGCCGGCGCCGATCCGGCGGAGGAACTAAAGAAGGCCACCGAGCAGTTCCAGCCGGTGCTCGACCGGAGCGAGCAAGGCTGATGTCCGCCATCACCCCAGAACGCACCGGGGTGACGACGCAAGCCATCGAAGGGGGCCAGACCATCCGTCTGGCTCCCAACTACTGGCCTTTCGTCGTCCCGGCGCTCGTCGTCGTCGGCGCCGTGATCGTCTTTCCCTGGGCCTTCACGCTGTGGATGAGCGTCAACCGCTGGACCCTCGGACAGGCGCGAAGCTTTGCCGGGATGGAAAATTACCTGCGGCTGGCAGTCGACCAACGCTTCTGGGAATCGCTTTTCCATACGCTGACCTACACGGCGCTTTCGGTCGCGGCGCCGATGTTCCTTGGCACTGTCGCGGCGCTGATCTTCGACGCCAAATTTCCGCTGCGCGGCCTGTTGCGCGGCGTCTTCGTCATGCCGATGATGGCAACGCCAGTCGCCGTGGCGCTGGTCTGGACGATGATGTTCCATCCCCAGCTTGGCGTGCTCAACTATCTGTTGTCGCTGGTCGGCATTCCGGCGCAGGAATGGATCTTTAACGCCAGGACGGTCATCCCGTCCCTGGTTGCGGTCGAGACCTGGCAGTGGACGCCGCTGGTGATGCTGATCGTGCTGGGCGGCTTGGCCTCCGTGCCGCGCGAGCCCTTCGAGAGCGCCGAGATCGACGGCGCCAACGCCTGGCAGCAGTTCCGCTATCTCACCTTGCCGATGATCGCGCCGTTCCTGATGATCGCCATGATCATCCGCACCATCGATGCGCTGAAGAGTTTTGACATCATCTACGCGATGACCCAGGGCGGACCGGGCACGGCCTCGGAAACCATCAACATCTATCTCTACAACACCGCCTTCTCCTACTACGACATCGGCTATGGCTCGGCCATGGCCGTGGTGTTCTTCATCGTCATCGTCGCGCTGTCCTTCATCCTGCTGATGCTGCGCCAGCGCTCCCAATGGATCGGGGTGGAGGGCAAATAGATGAGTTCACGGCTGCTCAACCGGATCGGGCTGTTTTTCGCGGCTCTGGTCTTCGTCTCGCCGGCGATCCTGTTCTTCCTCTGGATGATCTCGCTGTCGCTGAAGTTCGAGATCGACAACGGTGCCTACCCGCCGATCCTGATCCCGGAACATCTCGCCTGGTCGAACTATGTGAAGGTATTCGAGGAGAACAATTTCCTGCTCTATTTCTGGAATTCGGTTCTGGTGACGGGCACGGCAACGTTGCTGGCGCTGCTGATCGGCGTGCCGGCGGGCTATGGCATCGCGCGGCTCAAGGCCGAACGCTCGGCGGTGGTCATCATGATCGCCCGCATGACGCCGGGGCTTTCCTATCTCATTCCGCTGTTCCTGCTGTTCCAGTGGGTCGGCATTCTCGGCACGCTGTGGCCGCAGATCATCATCCATCTGGTGGTGACGGTGCCGATCGTGGTCTGGGTGATGATCGGCTATTTCGAGACCACGCCGATGGAGCTGGAAGAAGCGGCCAACATCGATGGCGCCAGTTCCTGGCAGGTGTTCCGGCTGGTCGCCTTGCCCATCGCCAAGCCGGGCATTGTCGTCGCCTTCATCCTGTCGATCATCTTCTCATGGAACAATTTCGTCTTCGGTATTGTGCTCGCCAGCCGCGAGACCCGCACGCTGCCGGTCGCCGTCTACAACATGCTTTCCTACGAGCAGGTGAGCTGGGGTCCGCTCGCCGCCGCAGCACTTGTGGTGACGCTGCCGGTGCTGGTGCTGACCCTGTTCGCGCAAAGGCAGATCGTCGCCGGGCTGACCGCAGGCGCCGTCAAGGGCGGCTGAGGCACGGCCCCGACATCACTCATTTCCGGGAGAAATCCAATGGCATCGGTAACAATCAACAACGTTCAGAAGGCTTTCGGAGCCGCCAAGATCATCCACGATGTCAGCGTCGACATCGCCGATGGCGAATTCGTCATCCTGGTCGGGCCGTCGGGCTGCGGAAAGTCGACGCTGCTGCGCATGATTGCCGGACTGGAAACGATCTCGGGCGGCAGGATCGCCATCGGCGATCGCGTCGTCAACAATCTCAGGGCGCGCGACCGAAACATCGCCATGGTGTTCCAGAACTACGCGCTCTATCCGCATATGACGGTGGCCGACAATATGGGCTTTGCCCTGAAGATCAAGAAAGCCGATCCGGCCGACACCGCCGGCCGCGTCGGCAGGGCCGCCAGCATTCTCGGCCTGGACAAGCTGCTCGACCGCTATCCGCGTCAGCTTTCCGGCGGCCAGCGCCAGCGCGTCGCCATGGGCCGCGCCATCGTGCGCGACCCGCAGGTGTTCCTGTTCGACGAGCCGCTGTCCAATCTCGACGCCAAATTGCGAGTGCAGATGCGCGGCGAGATCAAGGCGCTGCACCAGCGGCTGGGAACCACCACCATCTACGTCACCCACGACCAGATCGAGGCCATGACCATGGCCGACAAGATCGTCGTGCTGCATGACGGCCTTGTCGAGCAGATCGGCGCGCCGCTCGATCTCTACGATCGCCCGGCCGACCTCTTCGTTGCCGGCTTCATCGGCTCGCCGGCGATGAATTTCATTCGCGGCCATGTCGAGGAAGGTGTTTTCCGCAGCGCCGGTGGACTGATCTTGCCGTTGCCGGAAGGCAGCGACCTGGCAAACATACCCGGCCGCGACCTCATCTACGGCATTCGCCCCGAACATATCCGTGCGACGACCGCCAAAGGAATCCCCGGCACGATCGTGCTTCTGGAAGCAACGGGTTCGGAAATCTTTGCCCGGGTCGACTGCGCCGGAGAAGAAATCTCCTGCCTTTTCCGCGAGCGGCTGGCACTGAAACAGGGCGAGCAGATGCGCATCGAGATCGACCGCGCCTGCGCTCATCTGTTCGACGTCAAGACCGGGCGGCGATTGTAGGCGGCGATGGGGGCTGCTGACAGCGAGCAACTTCCGCACGAAATATTTCTGGTGAGCGCGTCGGGGTTCGAACCCGAGACCTACTGATTAAAAGTCAGTTGCTCTACCGGCTGAGCTACGCGCTCCCGCGGGCTCTAAAGGCCGCCCTCGAAATTGCGCGGAACATAGGGAGAGTGCCGCGACCGGTCAACCGGAAAAAGATGGCCGTTCCACCGGGGTTTTAGCCATCGCCCGACGCGCCGCAAATTGCGTCGTCACCAGTCCGGTGAGCCGCTCCCGCAACGTGGTCGCCGCGTCGATCTGTTGGCGCGCGAGACGCGCCTTTTCTCACGCGCCACATTCGAGAAACATTACAAATCAGCAACTTACTGTTTTGGTGGGAACCATCGCACGAGCGGGCCGTTTTCGTCTCACAAGGGACGTCAACCACCCTTCAAGGAGAAGATCATGAACAAGATCGCAACGGGTCTACTGGCGACCACCCTGTCAATTTCGTTTGCTGCGGCCGCCGCTATGCCGGCCAATGCCACCCAGATGTTCGTGCCCCAGTCATCAGCAACTTCGTCCGACATCGTGAATGTGGGCGATTCTCGTCATGACAACTGGCGGTGGATGCGCCATGGCAATCGCAATTCCGGCAATCGCGATTTCCGCGTAGGCCGCCAGTTCTCGCGCAACAATGATGGCGGCAGCTATTGGAATGGCCATCGCGGCTATCGCGAATATCACCGCGGCTATCGCCGTCACGGCGACTACTGGTTCCCGCTGGCTGCCTTCGCCACCGGCGCTTTGATCACCGGTGCGATCGTCAACAGCGAGAACAACCGCGTTTACGGCGGCGATGCGCATGTGCAGTGGTGCTACGACCGCTATCGCTCCTACCGCGCCTCGGACAACACATTCCAGCCCAACTACGGCCCTCGGCGGCAGTGTAATTCGCCCTATTGATGTGTTTAGCGCGAAGTTAGGGTAGGACGGAGCCTGCGCCGGCAACGGGCGCGGGCTTCGTCTTTTCGCGGACTTGGTCTTAAGTGCGAAATCAGGACGCGCTCAGCGTCCGGCGCACCGCATCGCGCCAGCCGGCCAGTTTTGCCGAACGCACCGTGGCATCCATGTCCGGCTTGAAGCGGCGCTCGAGCGCCCAACTCCTGGCAAAATCCTTCGCCTTCGGCAACACACCCGCCTTCGAGCCGGCAAGCCACGCTGCGCCCAGCGCCGTCGTCTCCAGAATGGTCGGGCGATCGACCGGGGCATCGAGGATATCGGCCAGCCGCTGCATGGTCCAGTCGGAGGCCACCATGCCGCCGTCGACGCGAAGCACGGTTTTGGCCGATGCCCCCTTCCAGTCCTTGCGCATGGCGTCGAGGAGATCGCGCGTCTGGTAGGCGACGGATTCAAGCGCCGCGCGGGCAAACTCCGCCGGGCCTGAGTTGCGCGTCAGCCCGAAGATCGCGCCACGCGCTTCGGCGTCCCAATGCGGCGCGCCGAGACCGACGAAAGCCGGCACCAGATAGACGTTCTGCGTGGGGTCGGCGGTTGCAGCCAAAACGCCGCTATGCTCGGCCTTGCCGATCACCTTGATGCCGTCGCGCAGCCATTGCACGGCGGCACCGGCGATGAAGATCGAGCCTTCCAAGGCATAGGTGGTCTTGCCGTTCAGCCGATAGGCGATGGTGGTCAACAGCCGGTTCTTCGAGCGCACCAGATCGGCGCCGGTGTTGAGCAGCGCAAAGCAGCCGGTGCCATAGGTCGATTTCATCATGCCTGGCTCGAAACAGGCCTGGCCGATGGTCGCTGCGTGCTGATCGCCGGCCACGCCAAGGATTTTGATTTCGGCGCCAAACAGGCTTTTTTCCGTCACGCCGTAGTCGTCGGCGCAATCCTTGACCTCAGGCAGCATCGCCACCGGGATGCGCAGGATGGAGAGCAGCTCGTCGTCCCAGACATTTTTCTCGATGTTATAGACCAGCGTGCGCGAGGCGTTGGTGGCATCCGTCGCATGCACCTTGCCGCCGGTCAGCCGCCAGATCAAAAAACTGTCGATAGTGCCGGCGAGCAGTTCGCCCTTTTCGGCGCGCTTTCTCGCACCGTTTACCTTGTCCAGCATCCAGGCGATCTTGGTGCCGGAGAAATAGGGATCGAGCAGCAGGCCGGTCTTTTTGGTGAACTTTTTCTCCAGGCCGTGTTTTTTCAGCTTCTGGCACAGCGGCGCGGTGCGGCGGTCCTGCCAGACGATGGCATTGTGGATCGGCTTGCCGGTCGCCTTGTCCCAGATGACGACGGTTTCGCGCTGGTTGGTGATGCCGATCGCCGCCACATCCGAGGCCTCGCGGCCGGCGGCCTTCAGCGCGCCTTTGACCGTCGCGACGACGCTTGCCCAGATCTCTTCCGGATCATGCTCCACCCAGCCGGAGGCAGGATAATGCTGCGTGAATTCCTGCTGCTTGCTGCCGGCGACCTTCATCGCGCCGTCGAACAGGATCGCCCTGGTCGATGTCGTACCCTGGTCGATTGCAAGGATGTATCCGGTCATTAGTCCTCCCGGTAGCTCGCCTATACAAACAGGGGAGACGGCAAGATGCCGCCTCCCCGTTCACTATGATCCTGGCGCGTACGCCAAGATTACTTCTGCCAGCTCTTCACCAGTTCGTCGTAGTTGATGGTGATCGGCTTTTCCTTCTCGTTCTCGATCTTCAGCTGAGGCGCGAGATTGCCGTTCTTGACCGCGTCGGCGTTCCAGTAGGCGAGGTCATGCTCTTCGGCCATCTTCGGGCCGATATCGCCCTGGACGCCCGACTTCTCGATGCGGGTCATGACTTTTTCCTGCTCGGCGCAGAGCGAGTCCATGGCTTCCTGCGCCGTCTTGGCGCCGGACGAGGCATCGCCGATCGCCTGCCACCAGAGCTGTGCCAGCTTCGGATAATCGGGCACGTTGGTGCCGGTCGGCGACCACTGAACGCGGGCCGGCGAGCGGTAGAACTCGATCAGACCACCGAGCTTCGGCGCACGTTCGGTGAAGCTCTTGTCGTGGATCGTGCTTTCGCGGATGAAGGTCAAGCCGACATGGCTCTTCTTCACGTCGACCGTCTTCGAGGTCACGAACTGCGCGTAGAGCCAGGCGGCCTTGGCGCGGTCGGTCGGCGTCGACTTCATCAGCGTCCAGGAACCCACGTCCTGATAGCCGAGCTTCATGCCGTCCTTCCAGTAGACGCCATGCGGCGACGGGGCCATGCGCCACTTCGGCGTTCCGTCGTCGTTCAGCACCGCCTTGGCGCCGGCGTCGACCATCGAAGCGGTGAAGGCGGTGTACCAGAATATCTGCTGCGCGACCGCACCCTGTGCCGGCACCGGGCCGGATTCGGAGAAGGTCATGCCTTGGGCTTCGGCCGGAGCGTAGGCCTTCAGCCAGTCGAGGTATTTCTGGATCGAGTAGACGGCAGCCGGGCCGTTGGTGTCGCCGCCGCGCGCCGTGCAGGAGCCGACCGGCTGTGATTTCTCGTTGACCTTGATGCCCCATTCGTCGACCGGCAGGCCGTTCGGCAGACCCTTGTCGCCGTTGCCGGCCATCGACAGCCAGGCATCAGTGAACCGCCAGCCGAGCGACGGGTCCTTCTTGCCGTAGTCCATGTGGCCATAGACCTTCTTGCCGTCGATCTCGCGGCCGGTGAAGAACTCGGCGATGTCCTCATAGGCCGACCAGTTGACGGGAACGCCGAGGTCGTAGCCGTATTTCGCCTTGAAGTCGGCCTTGTTCTTCTCGTCGTTGAACCAGTCGTAACGGAACCAGTAGAGGTTGGCGAACTGCTGGTCGGGCAGCTGATAGAGCTTCTTGTCCGGCGCGGTGGTGAAGGAGGTGCCGATAAAATCCTTCAGGTCGAGGTTCGGATTGGTAACGTCCTTGCCCTCGCCCGCCATCCAGTCGGTCAGGTTGCGGACCTGCTGGTAGCGCCAGTGGGTGCCGATCAGGTCGGAATCGTTGACCCAGCCGTCATAGAGGTTCTGGCCGGTCTGCATCTGGGTCTGGATCTTCTCGACGACGTCGCCTTCCTGGATGACGTCATGCGTGATCTTGATGCCGGTGATGGCGGTAAAGGCGGGCGCCAGCACCTGCGATTCATACTGGTGGGTGGCGATGGTTTCGGACACGACCTTGATGTCCATGCCGGCGAAAGGCTTCGCGGCATCGATGAACCACTGCATTTCTGCTTCCTGGCCGGCGCGGTCGAGCGTCGACAGCGGGCCGATTTCCTTGTCCAGAAACGCCTTGGCCTCATCCATTCCGGCGTAGGCGTTGCCTACCCCGAGCAACAGGACAAGGGCAGTTGTTGATGTTAAAAATTGCCGTCGCATAGGTTTCCTCCACATTTAGGTTTCAAGTGCGATCTGGAACGGCCGCCGGCACGCGGTCGATCCAACAGTTTCCCCCTCTATACGTAGCGGAACACGCCGACGGCGTAGACCACGGAGAGAGCGAGAGCCCACCACAGGTTGGATCCGACAAGACCCAGCCAAGCGAGATGGATAAAGGCGCTGCCAAGCAGCGACAGAAAAAGACGGTCGCCGCGCGTCGTCTCGAAGCGCAGGATGCCGACGCGCGGATTGCCGCCCGGCGAGGCATATTCCCAAAACGCCATGCCGCACAGCAGCAGGAGAATGGTGCCGAAGAACGCCGCCGTCGGCCACGTCCACGCCATCCAGGTGAGGTCGAGATTCATGGTGACACCCTCCCCAGGGCAAAGCCCTTGGCGGTGGTGGTGAGGATGAACCCGTGCTTTTGTTTCATCACACCCTCCCCAGGGCGAAGCCCTTGGCGATGTAGTTGCGGACAAACCAGATGACGAGCGCGCCGGGGATCAGCGTCAGCACGCCGGCGGCGGCAAGCAGGCCCCAGTCCATGCCGGCGGCCGAGACGGTGCGGGTCATGGTGGCGGCGATGGGCTTGGCATCGGTGGTCGTCAGCGTGCGAGCGATCAAAAGCTCGACCCATGAGAACATGAAGCAGAAGAAGCACGCGACACCGATGCCGCTGGCGATCAGCGGCATGAAAATCCTGACGAAGAAGCGCGGGAAGGAGTAGCCGTCGATATAGGCTGTTTCGTCGATCTCTTTGGGCACGCCCGACATGAAGCCTTCGAGGATCCACACCGCCAGCGGCACGTTGAACAGGCAGTGCGCCAGCGCCACCGCGATGTGGGTGTCGATCAGGCCGAAGGCCGAATAGAGCTGGAAGAACGGCAGCGCGAACACCGCCGGCGGCGCCATGCGGTTGGTCAGCAGCCAAAAGAACAGATGCTTGTCGCCGAGGAAGCGGTAGCGCGAAAAGGCGTAGGCCGCCGGCAGCGCCGCAGCCACGGAAATCACCATGTTCATGACAACATAGGTGATCGAGTTGATGTAGCCCGAATACCAGGACGCATCGGTGAAGATAGTGACGTAGTTGGCGATCGTAGGCTGATGCGGATAGAGCGTTAGCGAGGAGACGATCTCGGCATTGGTCTTGAAGCTCATGTTGATGAGCCAGTAGATCGGCAGCAGAAGCACGATGATGTAGATCGTCGGCACGATCCACCACCAGCGCGATTCCTCGCCGCGCTTGCGCATCAGCCGGGCGACCTGATCCTGCGAAAGCGTGCTCGCCAATTTTCCCGAAGCTGTGGTTTCGCTCACTCTGTCGGCTCTTTCGTTGGCGCCGGCCATCTCAGCGCTCCGCGTCGTAGTTGGTCATCACGGTGTAGAATACCCACGACAACAACAGGATGATCAGGAAGTAGACCAGCGACATGGCGGCCGCCGGACCGAGGTCGAACTGGCCCAGCGCGGTCTTGACGAGGTCGATGGACAGGAAGGTCGTCGAGTTGCCGGGGCCGCCGCCGGTGACGACGAAGGGCTCGGTGTAGATCATGAAGCTATCCATGAAGCGCAATAGCACGGCGATCAAAAGCACACGCTGCATCTTCGGCAGCTGGATGTAGCGGAACACCGCCCAGCGCGAGGCGCCGTCGATCTTGGCCGCCTGGTAGAAGGCATCCGGGATCGAAACCAGGCCGGCATAGCAGAGCAGCACGACAAGGCTGGTCCAGTGCCAGACGTCCATGATGATGATGGTGACCCAGGCGTCGAACGGATCCTGCACGTAATTGTAGTCGATGCCGAGCGCGTTGACGTAGTAGCCGAGCAGGCCGATGTCGTTGCGGCCGAAGACCTGCCAGATGGTGCCGACGACGTTCCACGGAATGAGCAGCGGCAACGACATAAGCACCAGGCAGACCGGCACGCCCCAGCCCTTCTTCGGCATGTTGAGCGCGATGAATATGCCGAGCGGCACTTCGATGGCCAGAATGATGAAGGAGAAGATCAGGTTGCGCACCATCGCTTCCCAGAAGCGGCTGGACGACAGCAGTTCCTCGAACCACTGGGTGCCTGCCCAGAAGAAGACGTTGTTGCCGAAGGTGTCCTGCACCGAATAGTTGACGACCGTCATCAGCGGAATGACGGCCGAGAACGCCACCAGCACCAGCACCGGCAGCACCAGGAACCAGGCCTTGTTGTTCCAGGTCTTTTCCATCTATGCCCCCATCTCGACACGCCCCATCTCAACCAGCCAGGAATCGGCATAGATGTTGATGCCGGCCGGATCGAAGCGAACCTTTGGGTCGGCCGGCACGCTCTCGTCCTCGCCGATGACGGCAGCGATCTCGCGGCCTTCGAGGCTGGCGCGCACCACCTTGTGGCGGCCGAGATCCTCGACCTTGCTGATTTTAACCGCCATGCCGTCACGGCCGAGCCTGACATATTCGGGGCGGATGCCGAGTTCGATGGCGCCGGAGCTCCCAGCGGCGGTCTTTGGCGCGCCGGGCAGCTCGATGCGCTGGCTGCCAATGGTCGCGGTCTTGCCGTCGATCGCCACCGGCATGACGTTCATGCCGGGCGAGCCGATGAAGTAACCGACGAATGTGTGGCGCGGGCGTTCGAACAATTCGGCCGGCGTGCCGATCTGGACGATACCGCCATCATACATGACGACGACCTGGTCGGCGAAAGTCAGCGCCTCGGTCTGGTCATGGGTCACATAGACCATCGTGTAGCCGAAGCGGCGGTGCAGTTGCTTCAATTGCGAGCGCAGCACCCACTTCATGTGCGGATCGATAACCGTCAGCGGTTCGTCGAACAGGATGGCATTGACATCCGAGCGCACCAGGCCGCGGCCGAGCGAGATCTTCTGCTTCTGGTCGGCGGTCAGGCCCCTCGCCTTCTTCTTCGCCCACGACGCCAGGTCGATCATCTCCAGCGTCTCGCGCACCTTACGGTCGACATCGGCCTCCGGCACGCCGCGATTGCGCAGCGGGAAGGCAAGATTGTCGTAAACGGTCATGGTGTCGTAGATGACCGGGAACTGGAACACCTGCGCGATGTTGCGCTCCTGCGTCGACAGATTGGTGACGTCCTTGCCGTTGAACAGCAACTCACCGTGCGAGGGGTGCAGAAGTCCCGAAATGATGTTGAGCAGCGTGGTCTTGCCGCAACCCGAAGGCCCCAGCAGCGCGTAGGCGCCGCCATCCTCGAATGTGTGGTGCACTTCCCTCAGCGCAAAATCGGCATCCTTCTGCGGGTTGGGCAGGTAGGAGTGCCTGACATGGTTGACGTCGATGCGCGCCATCTCTTCCCTCCTCAGGCCGCAAGCTTCGGCGCGGCGACGGCGCTGCCGTTGCTGTCGAAGACCATGATGTGGCGCGGATCGATAAACACCTCGATCTCGGCGTCCGGCTCGAAATCGCGGATGCCGTGGGTCAGCATGACCCAACGCGCATCGGCAAAATCGAGGTGGATGAAGCTTTCCGAGCCGGTGATCTCGGTGATCGTCACCTTGGCGCGCACCGGCACCGCGGCAGCGTTGGGCCGCTCGAGCGACAGATGATGCGGCTGAAAGCCGATCGTGTAATTGGCGTCGGCAATGCCGGCGAGTTCGGCCGGCACCGGCAGCTTGACGCCGCCCTCGAGCAGGAAATCCGGGCCCTTCTTGGCCAGCACGATGGTGTTGAGCGGCGGATCGGCAAAGGTTTTCGCCGTCACCAGGTCGATCGGCTTGCGGAAGACGTCGATGGTCGGCCCGAATTGGGTGATCCGCCCCTCGGACAGCGTCGCCGTATTGCCGCCGAGCAGCAAGGCTTCATGCGGCTCGGTCGTGGCGTAGACGAAAATAGTGCCGGCGGCGGCAAATATCTTGGGCAGTTCGGCGCGCAGCTCCTCGCGCAATTTGTAGTCGAGATTGGCGAGCGGCTCGTCGAGCAGCACCAGGCTGGCATTCTTGACGATGGCGCGAGCCAGCGCCGTACGCTGCTGCTGGCCGCCGGACAGGCTGAGCGGCGTGCGGTCGAGATAGGGTGTGAGCTTCAAAAGCCCTGCCGCGTTGCGGACTTCCTTGTCGATCTTGGCCTGGTCGGTGCCGGCGACGCGCAATGGCGAGGCGATGTTCTCGTAGACGGTCATCGCGGGGTAGTTGATGAACTGCTGATAGACCATGGCGATCTTGCGCTGCTGCACCGGCATGCCGGTGACATTCTGGCCGTCGAACCAGACCGAACCGGTGGTCGGCACGTCGAGCCCGGCCATCAGCCGCATCAGGCTGGTCTTGCCCGACAGTGTCGGCCCGAGCAAAACGTTGAGCGAGCCGTGCTGAAGCGTCAGCGACACGTCGCGGATATGCTCCACCGCGCCGACCATCTTCGTCACGTTTCTCAGTTCCAGCATGATGCCTCCTCCCAGGCTTTGTGCATCAATCGCCTTCCCTATTCCGCTGCCGCGACATGGCGCCGGCTGATGCCGCGCATGAATTCGTCAAGCGCCGAGGCCTGTTCGCGGCTGAGATGCAGACCGCGCTTGGTGCGACGCCACAATACATCTTCGGCGGTCAGCGCCCATTCGTTTTCGCTGAGGTAGCGTACCTCGGCCTCATAGAGATCAGCGCCGAAATTGCGGCCGAGATCGGCGTTCGACTTGGCGAGGCCGAGCAGCACTTGCGCGCGCGTGCCGTAAAGCCGGGTCAACCGACGCGCCAGGCGCTGGTCGATGAAAGGAAAGGCGCTCTTCAGCTTCGCCACCTGGACGTCGAAACCGGTGGCCGGGAAATCGCCGCCCGGCAAGGGCGCGTTCGCCGTCCACGGCTTGCCGCGCTTGCCGAGAAAACCTTCGACCTTTTCCAGCATCGATTCCGACAACCGGCGGTAGGTGGTGATCTTGCCGCCGAAAGCGTTGACGATCGGCGCCTTGCCCCCGCCGCCATCGGCTTTCAGCACATAGTCGCGGGTCGCTTCCTGCGCCTTCGAAGCGCCGTCGTCGTAGAGCGGGCGCACGGCCGAATAGGTCCAGACGATGTCGGGGCGCGTCACGGCTTCAGCAAAATATTCGCTCGCCGCCGCGCAGAGATAGTCTATCTCGGTGTCGCTGATCTTCACGTCATGCGGATCGCCGGGATAGTCGCGATCGGTGGTGCCGATCAGCGTAAATTCTTCCTCGTAAGGGATGGCGAAGATGATGCGCCCGTCCTTGTTCTGGAAGAAATAGGCGCGCGGATCATCGAACTTCTTTTTGATGACGATATGACTGCCCTGCACCAGGCGCACATTGTGCACGTCGTTCTGGTCCACGGTGGTCGACAGGACGTGGTCGACCCATGGACCGGCGGCATTGACCAGCAGCCGGGCCTTGACCTCCTCGGCCTCTCCCGTCTGCACGTCTTCCACGCGGATCGCCCACAGATCGCCTTCGCGCCGCGCCCCGACGACTTTCGTGCGGGTGCGGATGGTGGCGCCGCGGTCGGCGGCGTCACGCGCATTCAACACCACCAACCGGGCATCGTTGACCCAGCCGTCCGAGTACTCGAAGGCCTTGTGAAACAGCGGCTTCAGCGGCTTGCCGGCTGGATCCTTGGACATGTCCAGTGTCCGGGTCGCCGGCAGCAATTTGCGGCCACCAATATGATCGTAGAGGAACAGGCCGAGCCGGATCAGCCAGGCCGGGCGCAGGCCCTTGGCATAGGGCAGCACGAAGCGCATCGGCCAGATGATGTGCGGCGCGTTCTTCCACAGAACCTCGCGCTCCATCAGCGCCTCGCGCACCAGCCGGAACTCGTAGAATTCGAGGTAGCGAAGACCGCCGTGGATCAGCTTGGTCGAGCCGGAGGAGGTTCCGCTGGCAAGATCGTTCATCTCGGCGAGAAATACCGAAAAGCCCCGCCCAACGGCGTCGCGGGCGATGCCGCAGCCATTGATGCCGCCACCGATGACGAAGATGTCACGGACTGCGTCCACAAAGCCCTCCCGCGATTTCGCATTGCAGCATTTTTAGGTTTTTACGAAACCGTAGCGGGATTATTTCGAAATAAGAACGAATGTCAAACGAAATATCACGGGGCTGTGATAGCGCCGCTATCCGAGCGACGTTTCAATCAATTGCACCTCGGCCTCTTCGCAGATCCGGCGCACCGACGGGATGTCGCAACGGTCGGTGATGAAGGTGTTTACCTGCGAGAGATGGCCGATGCGAACCGGCGCGGTGCGTTCGAACTTGGTCTGGTCGGACACCAGGATGACATGCCTGGCATTGGCGATGATGGCTTGCGCCACTTTCACTTCGCGAAAGTCGAAATCGAGCAACGCGCCGTCATGGTCGATGGCCGAGGCGCCGATCACCGCATAGTCGACCTTGAACTGCCTGATGAAATCGACCGCGGCCTCGCCGACAACGCCGCCGTCGGAGCCACGCACGACGCCGCCGGCGATTACCACCTCGATCGAAGGATAGATGCGCATCCTGTTGGCAACATTGATATTATTGGTGATGACCATCAGCCCGGTATGGTCGAGCAGCGCCTTGCTGACCGACTCGGTCGTGGTGCCGATATTGATGAACAGGGAGGCGTTGTCGGGTATCAGCCTGGCCGCCGCGCGGCCGATGGCCTCCTTCTCGTCGGCGGCAATCTTGCGGCGCGCCTCATACTCCATGTTCTCGATGCCGGACGGGAACAGGGCCCCGCCATGGATGCGCGTCAGCAGCCGCTGATCGCAGAGATCGTTGAGGTCCTTGCGGATGGTCTGTGGCGTCACGTTGAAATGCGTGGCGAGGTCATCGACCAGCACACGGCCATGGTCCTTCGCCATCTGGATGATTTCGGCATGGCGCGGCGACAAATACACTGAGAACCTCCCGTTTTCGTTTTTCTTGTTTGTAGCTGAAAACGAAAGCGATGAAAAGGGAGACGCCGGCTAATGAAATGCCGATGATCGCAAAGGCGAAATCGATGCGGGCGGGTAACGCTGGCCGGGCAACGTTGCGGGTGCAACAGCGGCGAGTTTGCCGGGCGAGCATGAAGCTGCGTCCGAACCCGACCGCGGTTTGGGACCTGACTGGCCTGTTACCCTGTCAGTCCCTCAGCGATCTTGCACACTCGCAGATGACAGTGAAGGCGGTATCGACATCGGCCGCGGTTGTCTCGAACTGGCCTGCCTGGAAGCGGATGGCGACCCGCCCATCGACACGCGTCTGCGTCAGGTAGATACGGCCGTCATTGTTGATGGCGTCGACCAGACGCAGATTGTGCTCGTCGCAGTCAGCGCCGGATGCGGCGCGATGCCGGAACGAGAACAGCGACAGCATCGGCTGGCTGGCGAGCTCGAAATCCTCCTCCTCGGCCAGGCGCGCTGCTATGCCTTCGCTCCAGGCGACGTGATTGCGAATCATGGTGCGCAGCGCCTCGAGGCCATGGGCGCGCAGCAGGAACCACAGCTTCAGCGCCCGGAAGCGACGGCCGAGAGGCACCGACCATTCGGAGTAGTTGATGATGCCGTCATGGCCGCGAGTTTTCAGATAGTCCGGCTTGATCGCCAGCGTGCGCACGAGATCCTCCGGCTGACGGACGAACTGGATCGAGCAGTCGAATTGCGCGCCCAGCCATTTGTGCGGGTTGAAGACGATCGAGTCCGCGCCCTCGACACCGGTCCAGAAATGCCGGTATTCCGGACAGATCATCGCCGATCCGGCCCAGGCGGCGTCGATATGCAGATAGAGCCCCTGGCGTTTGGCCACCGCGGCCACTTCAGCGATGTCGTCGGTGCCGCCGGTGCTGGTGCCGCCGACGCACGCGATGATGCCGGCCGGCAATAGGCCGGCGGCGCGGTCGGCAACAATCGCCGCTTCCAAAGCCGCGGTATCCATGGCGCGGTAGGTGCCAGCGACGGGAATGCGGACGAGGTTTTCCTCGCCAATGCCGGCGACCCAGATGGCGCGGTCGATCGAGGTGTGCACCTGGTCGGAGGAATAGACGCGCAGCCTGCCCTGCCCGGAAAGACCCTTCTTGTTGCCCTGCCAGTCGAGCGTGCGCTCGCGCATGGTCAACACGGCGGCCAGCGTCGCCGATGATGCGGAGTCCTGGATCACGCCGGAAAAGCCTTCGGGCAGGCCGAGCGCCTGGCGCATCCAGTCGACGATGCGCGTCTCAAGCTCTGTCGCCGCCGGCGAAGTCTGCCACAGCATGCACTGCGCGGCCATCGCAGAGACCAGATATTCGGCCACCACCGAGACGGGTGCTGCATTGGCCGGGAAATAAGCAAAGAAACGCGGATGCTGCCAATGCGTCATGCCGGGCACGATCTTGGCTTCGAAATCGGCGAAGATCGTCTCCATCGATTCCGCGGCCTCCGGCGGAGAAGCTTCGATGCTCCTGAAGATCTCGCCCGGCGCTATGGCAGGTCGCACGGGCCGATCGCGAAGGCCGGCGCGGTAATCAGCGCCCCAGTCGGCGGCGCGCCTCGACCAGTCGCGGAATTGCTCGTTGTCCATGGATCCTCCCGACACGCCGATCAGCCAGCCGTTTGAATTTTGATTAACATGTTAAATAGAGACAGGCAACCGCGACGAAGGTCCCGCGCTACCCCGGAAAATCCGGCAGGCTGGCAAAGGCCGTCTTCAACGCGTTCGACCAGCCTTCGGAAATAGCACGATAATATCGATCGTCCTGGCCGATGCGCTTTTTCAAACCCACCGTGAACGTGTCCTCCTCCAGGAACAGCAGGTCGAGAGGCAGGCCGACGGACAGGTTCGATTTCAGCGTCGAATCGAACGATACCAGCAAGAGCTTGACCGTTTCAGCCAGGCTCATCGTCCTTTCATAGGCACGGATGATGATCGGCTTGCCGTATTTGGTCTCGCCGATCTGGAAGAACGGCGTGTCGTCGGTCGATTCAATGAAATTGCCCTCGGGATAGATCATGAACAGCCGTGGCGGGCTGCCCTTGATCTGGCCGCCGAGGATGAAGGAGGCGTTGAAATAGGAATCCGCCTTTTCGCCGGCAGGCGACGAGCTGGCGATGACTTCCTTGACGGTGTCGCCGACCAGCCGCACCGTCTGGTACATGGATGGGGTCTCGAGCAGCGTCGCGTGGCGTTCCGCCACCGCCTTGGTGCGCTCGTCGAGCAGGCTGACCACGGCCTGCGTCGTAGCCAGATTGCCGGCCGACATCAGTACGATGACGCGCTCGCCTGGCTCTTCCCAGACATGCATCTTCTTGAAAGTGGAGATCGAATCCATCCCTGCATTGGTGCGCGTGTCCGACATGAACACGAGCCCACGATCGATCTTGAGGCCGACGCAATAAGTCATGGAATCTCTTCAGGCAGCAATCTTGCCGGAGACTACTGCTCTACCGTGACGGTGACTGCAAGCTGTTCCTCCGCCTGTCCCAGTCGAATTCCCGACACCGGCGAGGCGTCGCGATAATCACGGCCGGTGGCTACCCTGACATAGCGTTCATCGGGGGAAATGCCGTTGGCGGCGTCGAAGGCGACCCAGCCGAGACCCTGAACATGGGCTTCGGCCCAGGCATGGCTTGCCGCCTGCTCGATGGCCGCATCCATCATCAGATAGCCACTGACATAGCGGGCCGGAAAACCCATGACGCGGGCTGCGGTGACAAAGATGTGGCTGTGATCCTGGCAAACGCCGGTCTTCAGCGCCAATGCCTCTTCCGCCGGGGTCGTCACGCTGGTGGTGCCCGGCGTGTAGGCGACGCGCTCGACGATCAGCGCCATCAGCCGATGCAGCCTTTCGATGTCGGTACCTTTGCCGACCGCCGCGGCAAGCTCGCTTATGCCCTCGCCGGGGATGGTCAAAGCTGTCTCCTGGCTGAACAGCCACAGTGGCGCAAAGCCGTGATGCGGACCCGAGACGCCCGCTGTGTCGCGCGTGACAACCTCGCCGGAGGCCTCGACGGTGATGAAGTCGCGCTCGCCCTCGACGCTCAACAGCCTGTTATCGTTGCCGAAATGGTCGTTAAAGCGGACTTCCTCTCGCGCGCCCTCGATCTTCAGCGCCCAGGACAAGACGGTCTGCGTCGGTCCGCTGACCGGTAACAGGCGTAGCCGCTGCAACAGATAGTGCACCGGCGCGTCGTAGCGGTATTCGGTACGGTGGGTGATCTTGAGCCGCATGCCTATTTTCCGTTTGTAAGCATGATCTTATCCGAAAACCGGGTCCCACTTGTCGCTAGCGCGGCCCTCCGGTTCGCGATCATGCTCAATTGAACCGGTAATCTTGTGCGATCTCTTCGCCAAGCTTGGTGTTGTCTTGAATGAACCTGGCCAGAAATTCGTGCAGGCCGGCGTCGAATATGTCCTTGATCGACCCTGCCTGCAGCATCGCCTGTGTCCTGTCGACGGTGGCGTGGCAGGCATGACGGTCGCCATAGTCGTCGCCCAGGAACTTCAGATGCTCGGCGAGAAAACGATAACAGAAGGTCAGCGAACGCGGCATGCGCACATTGAGGATCAGATAGTCGGCAATATTGGTCGGTTTGTAGTCGGCCTCATAGACCCAGCGATAGGAACGGTGCGCCGACACCGAGCGCAGGATCGATTCCCATTGGTAGTTGTCGAGGCTCGAGCCGACCCAGGAGATCGACGGCAGCAGCACGTAGTATTTCACGTCGAGGATGCGTGCCGTGTTGTCGGCCCGCTCGACATAGGTGCCGAGTTGTGAGAAGTCGAAGATCTCGTTGCGCAGCATCGTGCCGTAGAACGAGCCGCGGATCAGCGCCGTCTCGCGTTTGATGGCGTCGAGCACACTCGGCAGGTCGCGCTCGTCGATCGGCTTTGCCAGCATGCGCTTCAGGGCCATCCAGGCTTCGTTGATGCTCTCCCAGGTCTCGCGCGTCAGCGCGGTGCGCACCATGCGGGCATTGTTGCGAGCGGTCTCGATCGCCGACATCGTGCTCGACGGGTTCGAGGTGTCGCGCAGCAGGAAGTCGGCGACATTGGCGGCGGTGTAGTCCTTGTATTTCTGCGTGAAGGTGACGTCGGAGCCGGCGCTGAGCAGCACCGAATTCCACTCTTCCGACGCGCTCTGGGTGCGGGTCAGCGCCATGCGAAGGCCGGCATCGACCAGACGCGCCATGTTTTCCGCCCGCTCGATATAACGGTTCATCCAGTAGAGCCCGTTGGCGGTGCGACCGAGAAGCATGGCAAGACCCTTCGGACTAGTGAGTAGGGAATAGTGAGTAGGGATTAGTAAGCATTTGATTCTCTGTGGAATATGGCATTTCTTGTCCCTCTACTGCCTACTGCCTACTGCCTACTGCCTACTGCCTACTGTCTACCTAATCGTCCAACACCCACGTATCCTTCGTCCCGCCGCCTTGCGAGGAATTCACGACCAACGACCCCTCCTTCAGCGCCACCCGCGTCAAGCCGCCGGGAACGATCTGGATTCGGTCGGAGACCAGAACATAGGGCCTGAGATCGACATGGCGCGGCGACAGGCCTTTTTCGGTCAGGATCGGGCAAGTCGACAGCGCCAGCGTCGGCTGGGCGATGTAGTTGGAGGGCTTCGCCTGCAGCTTCTTGGCGAAATCCTGGCATTCCTTCTTGGTCGCAGCCGGGCCGACCAGCATGCCGTAGCCGCCGGAGCCGTGCACTTCCTTGATGACCAGCTCATGGATGTGTTCGAGCACGTATTTCAGGCTGTGGGGCTCCGAGCAGCGCCAGGTCGGGATGTTGCCGAGGATGGCTTTGCGGCCGGTGTAGAACTCGACGATGTCGGGCATGTAGGAATAAATCGCCTTGTCGTCGGCGATGCCGGTTCCCGGCGCGTTGGCGATGGTGATGTTGCCGGCGCGGTAGACGTCCATGATGCCGGGCACGCCAAGGGCCGAGTCCGGCCGGAAGGTCAGCGGATCGAGGAAGGAATCGTCGACGCGCCGGTAAAGCACGTCGATCTGCTTGTAGCCTTCGGTCGTGCGCATAGCGACGTGGCCGTCTACAACGCGCAGATCCTGGCCTTCGACCAGTTGCACGCCCATCTGGTCGGCGAGGAAGGCATGTTCGAAATAGGCGGAGTTGAAGCTGCCCGGTGTCAGCACGGCAATGGTCGGTGCACCCTTGGTGCTTTGCGGCCGCACTGCCGCCAGCGACTGGCGCAGCAATTGCGGATAATTCTCCACCGGCCGCACCTTGATCTGCTGGAACAGCTCGGGAAAGAGCTGCATCATCGTCTCGCGGTTCTCCAGCATGTAGGAGACGCCCGACGGCGTGCGCGCATTGTCCTCCAGCACGTAGAACTCGTTCTCGGAGATGCGGACGATATCGACGCCGATAATGTGGGTGTAGACGCCGGCCGGTGGCCGCACTCCGATCATTTCCGGCAGGAACGCCTCGTTCCTGGCGATCAGCTCCCTCGGCACGCGGCCGGCGCGCAGGATTTCCTGGCGGTGGTAAATGTCGTCGAGGAAAGCGTTCAGCGCCTGCACGCGCTGCTCGATGCCTTGCGTCAGCCTTCGCCATTCATTGCCGGAGATGATGCGCGGCACGATGTCGAAGGGGATCAGCCGCTCGGAGGCTTCCTGCTCGCCATAGACGGCGAAGGTAATGCCGGTCTTGCGGAAGACGCGCTCGGCGTCCTGCATCTTTTCGGTAAGCCTGGCCGGGTCCTGCTCCTTCAGCCAGCGGTCGTAAGCCGTATACGGTTGTCTAAGCCCGGAAACTTCCGGAAGCATTTCATCGAACGCTGCCAATCGCATACTCCCCTGTGACGCCATTTCACTGGCGTCGCGGGAGAAAATCAAGCGCAATCGGTGATTTGGAGGATATCGGCGATCAGTATGTTCCGACTGCCCAAAATTCGGGCAGTCGGAACAGGACCTTAATCAGGCTCTGCCTTGTCGCCGGGCAAGTGCCTGATGCGGCCATAGCAGTTCACCGTTTCATGGAAACGGCGACCTGCCATGGCTTTTTGCTTTGCCGCAATTCCGGACGGAAAACCGCTTCACACTTTTCCTGGAATTGCTTTAGAATGCGCGGAAAGTGACGACCGTGAAGGTGTCCTTGATTCCGGGAATAATCTGCACTTTCTCGTTGACGAAGTGGCCGACATCTTCCTCGTCGTCGACGTAGAATTTGGCAAGCAAGTCGTAATTGCCGGCGGTCGAGTAGATCTCCGAGGCGATTTCGGCATCGGCGAGCGCGCTGGCGACCTCATAGGACTTGCCCAGATCGCACTTTATCTGCATGAAAAACGTCTTCATTGCCGGTCCCGATCAAGCTTCAGCACTCAAGCGGCCCTTGTGGCAGACTGCCGCCCGGCTTTCAAGCATCAGGCGGAGCGGGCCTTGGCGACGGCTTGTCTCAGTTCGGACACGGGCATGCCGCGCCGGTACAGGTTGCCGCCGATGACCAGGGCTGGCGTGCCGCGCAGCTTGAAAGCCGTCGCCTGGGCTTCGGTGCGGACAAGGGCAGCGTCGATGTCGGGTTCACGGATGGCGAGGTCGGCACGCACCATCGCCACATCGACACCGACGGAAGAAAGGATGTCGTTGGTGCGGCGTTCCGAAAGGCCGCGCTGGTTGGTCATCAGCGCATCGACCGCCGCGCCATAGTGTTCGCCGCTCAGCAGCGTCACCCGCGCCGCGTCGCGCGACACGTCGCCGAAGATCGGCCAGTCCTTCATCACAAGCCGGACGCCGTTGTCCTCTTCCATCAACTTCTTCAGTTCGACGAAGACGAGCTTGCAGATCGGGCATTGATAGTCGACGAATTCGGCGATGGTGACGTCGCCATCGGGGTTGCCGAGCGCTGGAATGGCGGGATCGAAGGCGACTTCCGTGACAGTCGGCCCGGTGCTTGCCCAGGCGGGCAAGGGAGCCAAAACTGCGAGGCTTGCCGCGCCCTTCAGCAAAAGGCGCCGGTCGATCGGCTGCTTGAACATGGTCGTCCCCTGGTTGCGCGAACGGGTCCCCACCCGTCCCTACGATGCGCGCCCCGCGTTAAAGGAGGCTTAAGCATGATCATGTGGCACTTGCGTGGCGAATATTGCGGTTGCTGAAACCGTGAGGCTCCGCAAACCGTATGGTATGATGCGTCCCGGGACAGGTTTTGTTGGGGGACAATGGAGACAGGCCATGCGCCGCACCGCATTCGCAGTTGTTTCATTGCTGTTCGCGTTGTTCGTGTCGGCAGCCCTTGCCGGCGACGCCGAAGTCAAGGCCGGCCAGGCCGTCATCGATGGTCAGTTGAAGGCGCTCATCGCCAATGATGGCGCCAAGGCGTACAGTTTCGCCGCTCCAAATGTGAAGCGCATCTTTCCGACCGTCGACACCTTCATGAACATGGTGACCAACGGCTATCCGCCGGTGCGCCAGCCGCAGAGCTATTCCTTCGGCAAGGTCGAGCAGATGGGGCCAACTTCGCTAATCCAGCAAGTGCTGATCGTTGGGCCCGACGGCAAGGACTATGAGGCGGTCTACACGCTGGAACAGCAGCCCGACGGCAGCTTTCAAATCACCGGCTGCAGCTTGCGCGCAGCGAATTCGCTCAGCACCTAGATGTGCTTATAGCACCGGAATATCGCCCCTCGCCCATCCCTCTGAAATGTCTGATGTGTGCGCCTCGAAGGCCTTTGCCTCGATCGCGGCGCGAATGTCCTGCATCAGCTTCTGATAGTAAGACAGGTTGTTCCAGGTCAGAAGCATCGCGCCCAGCGCCTCCTGCGAGCGCACGAGATGATGCAGATAGGCGCGTGAATAGTCGCGTGCCGCCGGGCAGTCACTCTCCTCGTCCAGCGGCCGCGGATCGTCCGCATGGCGGGCATTCCTGAGATTGACCTTGCCGCGCCTGGTATAGGCCAGGCCATGGCGGCCGGCGCGGGTCGGCATCACGCAGTCGAACATGTCGATGCCGCGCGCCACCGATTTCACGATGTCGTCCGGCGTGCCGACGCCCATGAGATATCGAGGCTTGTTGTCAGGCAATTCCGGACAGGTGATCTCCAGCATATCCAGCATCACCGCTTGCGGCTCGCCGACGGCCAGGCCGCCGACGGCATAGCCCTTCAGCTCCATCGCGCTCAGCGCCTGCGCCGAGCGCACCCTGAGTGCTGCGTTGTCGCCACCCTGGACGATGCCGAACATGGCCTTGCCGGGCTGGTCGCCGAACGCTGTCTTGCAGCGCTCGGCCCAGCGCAGCGACAGCTCCATCGCGCGCTCGATCTGCTTGAGGTCGGCCGGCAGCGCTGTGCATTCGTCGAGCTGCATCTGGATGTCGGAATCGAGCAGGCCCTGGATCTCGATCGAGCGCTCCGGCGACATCTCGTAGGCAGCGCCGTCAATGTGCGAGCGAAAGGTGACGCCCTTCTCGGTCAATTTTCTGAGCTTCGACAGCGACATGACCTGAAAACCGCCACTGTCGGTCAGGATCGGCTGCGGCCAGCGGGCGAATTCATGCAAGCCACCAAGCCGCGCCACGCGCTCGGCGCCGGGCCGCAGCATCAGATGATAGGTGTTGCCCAGGATGATGTCGGCGCCGACGCCGCGCACCTGGTCCATATACATGGCCTTGACCGTGCCGCCGGTGCCGACCGGCATGAAGGCCGGCGTGCGGATTTCGCCGCGCGGCATGGTGATGGAACCGCGCCGCGCCTTGCCGTCAGTGGCGAGGATCTTGAAGGTGAATGTCTCAGCCATTGAATTCCTTGTCATGGACAGGCGCGCCTGGCGCCTGCCTGTCGAGCGACTGCCGGTAGTGGATGCAGCCGCGCATAAATCTCGGCCAGGGCGGCACGGCAATCGATGGATCGGTCCTTTCCGGCAGCAGATCCCACAGGTTGGGGTGATGCCAGCAAATCGTGGCCGGTGGCATCGCGATGCTGGCGAATGCCGGCACGCAATTTCTTCACTTCGGCGATCAGGCTCTCGCGATCAAAAGCTTGCAGGTCATCGTCCATCGCTCATCTCCGCTCGATAAAGCAGGCTTGCGTCTCCGTAGGAGTAGAATCTGTAATCGTTCCCGATGGCATGCGCATAGGCCGCGCGCATTGTATCGAGGCCGCTGAAGGCCGTAACCAGCATGAACAGCGTCGAACGCGGCAGATGGAAATTGGTCATCAGCAGGTCGGCGGTCTTGAACCGATAGCCCGGCGTGATGAAGATGTCGGTCGGGCCGGACCAGGCGGTCAGCGAGCCATCAGGCCGTGCCGCGCTCTCCAGCAGGCGCAGCGAGGTCGTGCCGACAGCGATGATGCGCCCGCCCCGCGCCTTGGCGCCATTCAGAGCGTCGGCTGTTGCTTCGCTGACCGAGCCGGTCTCGGCATGCATCTTGTGGTCAGCGGTATCGTCCGCCTTGACCGGCAGGAAGGTGCCGGCGCCGACATGCAAGGTGACGAAGCGGCGTTCGATGCCTTTGGCGTCGAGCGCGGCAAACAGCTCCGGCGTGAAATGCAGGCCTGCGGTGGGGGCAGCGACTGCGCCCTCCTCCTTGGCATAGATGGTCTGGTAATCCGTCAGGTCGCGCGCGTCGTCGTTGCGCTTGGAGGCGATATAGGGCGGCAGCGGGATGTGGCCGACGGCGCGCAGCGCTTCGTCGAGAAACGGGCCGGAGAGGTCGAAGCCGAGCAGCACCTCGCCCGCCTCGCCCTTCTCGATCACCGTGGCGTCGAGTTGGCCGAGAAAACAGGAATTGCCGTCATGGCCGAAATGGATGCGGTCGCCGGCGGCGATGCGCTTGCCAGGCCGCATGAAGGCCAGCCAGCGGTCCGGCGCCATGCGCATATGCAGCGTGGCGTCCACCTGCGCCTGCGCTTCGCCGCGCCGCCTGATGCCTCTTAACTGGGCAGGAATGACCTTGGTGTCGTTGAAGACCAGAACATCGCCAGCCCTGAGCAAGGACGGAAGGTCGCCAACCGTGCGATCCGAAAGACCCTCGCCCGGCCTGACCACCAGCATTCTGGCGCTGTCGCGCGGCTCGGCCGGGCGAAGCGCGATGCGCTCCTCAGGCAGGTCGAAGTCGAAGAGGTCGACGCGCATCAGTAGAGCCGGACGAGCAGCGCTCCGGCCAACAGCAGCACCGCGCCGGCGATGCGGCCGAGCGAAATCTCGCGCGCCGCCACGCCGAGAAAGCCGACGCGATCGATCAGCATGCCGGCCAGCAACTGGCCGGCAACCAGGAACGCCATCAACGCGGCTGCACCAATGCGCGGCGTAAGAATGGTTGACAGGGTAACATAGAAACCGCCGAGCATGCCGCCGGCGATGAACAGCCAAGGCGCCGGCGCCTTCCAGTCGAGCGAGATGTCCTGCAGCCGCACAACGGCAATGGAGATGATACCAAGCACGATCGCGCCCGACAGGAACGAAAACGCAGCAGCCGCGACCGGGAGCCCCAGGCCGCGCGCCAGCTGCGAGTTGATCGGCGCCTGGACGGCGATGAAGGCGCCTGACAGGATGCCGAGCAGCGACCAGACCACGCCCATCATCTTCGTTTGTCCTTACTTGACGTCGGCCGCGACCTTCAGCGACACGATCTTGTCGGGATCGACCACCGGCTCACCGCGCTTGATCTTGTCGACATTGTCCATGCCTTCGATGACCTGGCCCCAGACCGTGTACTGGCGGTTGAGGAAAGCGGCATCGTCGAAGCAGATGAAGAACTGCGAATTGGCCGAGTTCGGGTTCTGCGAACGGGCCATCGAGCAGGTGCCGCGACCATGGTTGGCGTTGGAGAACTCAGCCTTCAGGTCCGGCTTTTCCGAGCCGCCCATGCCCGCACGCGAAGGCGCGAAGGTCGGCTTCGACGAATTGCCGAACTTCACGTCGCCGGTCTGCGCCATGAAGCCTTCGATGACGCGGTGGAAGACCACGCCGTCATAGGCGCCTTCGCGGGCCAGTTCCTTGATGCGGGCGACGTGGCCGGGAGCCAAATCGGGGAACAGTTCGATGACGACCTTGCCCTTGGTCGTTTCCAGGATGAGCGCGTTCTCGCGGTCCTTGATCTCAGCCATGTCGTATATCCTTTATCTCAGAAAACAGATTGATTTGATTGGTTTACTTGTCGGCGGCGATGCGTACCTTGATCATGCGGTCGGGCTCGCTGACCGTGCCGTTGTCGGCCTCGTCGCCCTTCTTGATCTTGTCCACCATCTCCATGCCGCTGACGACACTGCCAACGATGGTGTACTGGCCATCGAGGTTCGGCGCCGGCGCGAACATGATGAAGAACTGCGAATTGGCGGAGTTCGGGTCCTGCGAGCGGGCCATGCCGAGCGTGCCGCGCTTGAAATGTTCGCTTTGCGAGAATTCGGCCGGCAGGTCGGGCAGGTCTGAACCGCCGGTGCCGACGGCCTCGGGGCTGAACCCCTTCTTCATGTTGCCGAACTTGACGTCGCCGGTCTGCGCCATAAAGCCGTTGATGACCCGGTGGAATGCGACATCGTTATAAGCGCCTTCACGCACCAGCTTCTTGATCTGCGCGACATGCTTGGGTGCCAGGTCGGGGCGTAGCGCGATGGTGACGTCGCCGTTCTTCAAGGTGATGACCATGGTGTTTTCCGGTTCGGCGGCGAAGGCCGAAACGGATGAGGTCACGAGACCGGCAAGCACGACGAGGAACGAGGCGAGCTTTTTCAGCTGCATAAGGGATCTCCGAAGGTCTTTGTTAGGGTGCATGTCGTTGCCCCAAAAACCGGCATCCACTTTGGGGCGACATGCACTATTTCGCGAATTTGGCGGTGAGCGCACCGGCAACGGCGGCCGGTACGAAGGGACGGATGTCTCCGCCCATCGAGGCTATCTGGCGCACAAGTGTGGCGGTAATGGTGCGTACCGATGGGCTGGCGGGCAGAAAAACCGTCTGCAGTTCCGGCGCCATGGTCTCGTTCATGCCAGCCATCTGCATCTCGTAATCGAGATCGGTGCCGTCGCGCAGGCCTCGGATCATGATCGAGGCGCCATGCTTGCGGGCCGCGTCGATGACCAGCCCGTCAAAGGCGACAACCCTAATGCGGGCTCCGTCGCGGCCGAATTCGGCGTTCGTCGCGGCCTCGATTAGCTTCACCCGTTCGTCGAAGGAAAACAGCGGCGTCTTGCCGGGATGGGTGCCGATCGCCGCATATACCGTGTCGGCGACAGCCAGCGATGCCTTCAGCACATCGAGATGGCCGTTGGTCAGCGGGTCGAAGGAGCCGGCATAAAGGGCGATGCGATCGGTCATGGGAGGTGCTTCTAGCGGGGCATTGGGCGGAAGGCAAATGCGATTGGGAACATCTGCGTGAACCTTTTCGCAGACATGAACGACAGATGAATGCCTTGATCACGAAGACTTCACGCCGCGTTCGCTAGTTTGCACTTCGGAAGATGAAACCAAAACCCGATCTAACCGTTGGATAGGCGCAGGAGAACACGCACATGCTGATCTACATGCTCGCCACCGCAATGACCGTCGCCATGCTGATCGCCACCGCATTCGGATTGCATAGCGAGGCAGAGCGCGTCCGTGTCCGCACAAAGCGGTTCGAAGGTTTCGGCGCTCGCTGGCCCCACCGTCGCCCCTGATTTATTGCTAGTTTCTTGTTTGCGCCGGCCCATCGGGCCGGCGTTGTTGCTCAAACCTATTCGGTGCTGTCCGGTACGGCATCTCCGGCGCCGGCCTCAATGACACCCTCTTCGACATCCTCGTCGGCCTGCGGCTCCGAAATCCGTTCGACCGAAACGACCTTCTCGCCTTCGGCGGTGTTGAAGATGGTCACGCCCTTGGTGGCGCGGCTGGCGAAACGGATACCGTTGACCGGCACCCGGATGACCGTGCCGCCATCCGAAACCAACATGATCTGGTCGTCATTGCCGACCGGGAAAGTCGCCACCAGCTGGCCGATCTCGGCCACCTTCGACACGTCGGTGGCTCGGATGCCTTTGCCGCCGCGTCCGGTCAGGCGGAAATCGTAGGATGACGAGCGCTTGCCGTAGCCATATTCGGTCACCGTCAGCACATACTGCTCATGCGCCTTGAGCTCTTCGTAACGGCTGTCGGAAAGCTCGGTCTCCTCGCCAATCTCCTCATTGGTGAGTGCAATCTCTTCTTCCTCGCCGGTCACCTCGGCGGCAAGCCGCCGCTCCAGTGCTGCCCGCTTGAGGTAGGCGGAGCGTTCCGCCGGTGAAGCATCGACATGCTCGATCACCGACATGGAGATGATGCGGTCGGTCTCGGCCATGCTTATGCCGCGCACGCCGACCGAATTGCGGCTCTGGAAGACGCGCACATCGCCAACGCGGAAGCGGATGCACTGGCCGGAGCTGGCGGTCAAAAGCACATCGTCATTGTCTGTGCAGGTCTCGACGCCGAGAATCTCGTCGCCCTCCTCCTCCAGCTTCATGGCGATCTTGCCATTGCGGTTGACCTGGACGAATTCGGACAGCTTGTTGCGGCGAACGGTGCCGCGCGTGGTGGCGAACATGACGTCGAGTTCGCCCCAGCTGGTCTCGTCCTCGGGCAGCGGCATGATGGTGGTGATGCGCTCGCCCTGCTCCAGCGGCAGCATGTTGATCAGCGCCTTGCCGCGCGACTGCGGATTGCCGATTGGCAGCCGCCAGACCTTTTCCTTGTAGACGATGCCGCGCGAGGAGAAGAACAGCACCGGCGTATGCGTGTTGGCCACAAACAGCCGGGTGACGAAATCCTCTTCCTTGGTCGACATACCGGAGCGGCCCTTGCCGCCGCGGCGTTGCGCCCGGTAGAGCGACAGCGGCACGCGCTTGATGTAGCCGGAATGGCTGACGGTGACGACCATGTCCTCGCGCTGGATCAGGTCCTCGTCTTCCATGTCGGCGCCGCCGTCGGTGAGCTCGGTGCGGCGCGGCGTGCCGAACTCGTCGCGCACGGCGGCAAGCTCGTCCTTGACGATCTGCTGGATGCGGGCGCGGGACGACAGAATATCGAGGTAATCCTTGATCTCGTCGCCGATGGTGTTCAGCTCGTCGGCGATTTCGTCACGGCCGAGCGCGGTCAGGCGCTGCAGGCGCAGTTCGAGGATTGCGCGCGCCTGTTCCTCGGAGAGGTTGTAGGTGCCATCCTCATTGATGCGATGGCGCGGATCGTCGATCAGCAGAATCAATGACTCCACGTCCCCGGAGGGCCAGCGCCGCTCCATCAACTGCTCGCGCGCCGTCTGCGGATCGGGCGCGGTGCGGATCAGCTTGATCACTTCGTCGATGTTGGCGACGGCGATGGCGAGGCCGACCAGCACGTGGGCGCGGTCGCGCGCCTTGCGCAGCAGGAATTTCGTGCGCCGGCTAATCACCTCTTCGCGGAAGCTGACAAACGCCTTCAGCATGTCGGTCAGGTTCATCACTTCCGGCTTGCCGCCGTTCAGCGCCACCATATTGGCGCCGAAGGAGGTCTGCAGCGGCGTGAAGCGGTAAAGCTGGTTGAGAATGACGTCGGCGACAGCGTCGCGCTTCAGCTCGATGACGACGCGGTAGCCCTGGCGGTCGCTTTCGTCGCGAATGTCGGAAATGCCTTCGATGCGCTTGTCGCGCACCAGCTCGGCCATTTTCTCGATCATCGAGGCCTTGTTCACCTGGTACGGGACTTCCGTGATGATGATCGATTCACGGTCGTTTCCGCGCTGTTCGACATTGACCTTGCCGCGCATGACGATGGAGCCACGGCCAGTCGCATAGGCGCTGTAGATGCCGGAACGGCCGAGCACAATGCCGCCGGTCGGGAAATCGGGACCCGGAATGATCTCCATCAGCGCCGGCAAGTCGATTGCCGGATTGTCGATGATGGCGATCGCGCCGTTGCAGATCTCGGCCAGATTATGCGGCGGAATGTTGGTGGCCATGCCGACGGCAATGCCCCCGGAACCGTTGACCAGAAGGTTGGGGAAGCGCGCCGGCAGCACCTTCGGCTCGGTGTCGGAGGCGTCATAAGTCTCCTGGAAATCGACGGTTTCCTTGTCGATGTCCTCCAGCAGCTCATGTGCGACCTTGGTCAGCCGCGATTCGGTGTAGCGCATCGCCGCCGGCGGATCGCCGTCGATGGAGCCGAAATTACCCTGCCCGTCGATCAGCGGCACGCGCAGAGACCAGTCCTGCGCCATGCGCACCAAGGCGTCGTAGATCGAGGCGTCGCCATGCGGATGGTATTTACCCATCACGTCCGCGACCGGGCGGGCCGATTTCACATATTTGCGGTTCCAGTGGTAGCCGCTCTCATGCGCCGCATAGAGAATGCGGCGGTGCACCGGCTTCAGGCCGTCGCGCACATCGGGCAGCGCACGGCTGACGATCACGCTCATGGCATAAGAGAGGTAGGAGCTCTGCATCTCCTCGATGATGGAGATGGGCTCGATGCCGGTAGGGCCGCCGTCGGCGCCGCGCGGGGGTTTTTGGTCGGTCAAATCGGATCACAATCTAATCAGGAATCACTGACCGCTTATATAGGAAGCACGGCCGAAACTCCAATATTCGTGGTGCTTTTCCAATGACGATTTCAGTGGTAATTTCAAATGGATAAAGCTGATTGCGACGATTTGGCCATAACGCATTTCGCCGCCGCCAGGGCAAAAGCCTGCGATGGACCGTTTTCCAAGCCAAGAACGTATCAGGAGGCAGGCGGACGCATTAGCGGGTAGCCACCCGCCGGGCGCGATAGTGGCCAGGCGTCTCACCCATGACGCGCCGGAAACGGCGGTTGAACGTCGACAAATCGTTGAAACCGGCCTCGAAGGCGATTGCCGAGATGGCATCGCCTGACATGCGCAGCCGCACCGCCGCGCGGTGCAGCCGGGTTCTCAGCAGAAACTGATAGGGCGTCATGCCGGCGACCTGCCGGAAGGTGCGCAGGAAATGATACGGGCTGGTCGCCGTCGCGCAGGCAAGCTCGGAAAGCGAGACCGGCCTGTCGGCATTGAGCTCGATCTGCCGCACCGCCTCGGCAACCCGTTTCTGGTCGCGGCGGCTCGGCGGTCGAACGCCAGGCACCGCATCGCTGGCGACGGGCAGTGCTGCGCCGGCAACTGCCAGTGCTGCGCCGGCAATTCGCAGGCCAAGCTCTTCAAAGGCGTCGATGTCGACCATCTCGCGCGCCGCTTCCGCCTCGGCCAGCAGCGATGCGAGCGCCGGCAAGGGCGGCATATGCGGCACGCCGAAGGCGAGCTTGCTCGCGCCGGGCACGTCGCTGGCGATGCGGTCGAGATAGGCCGGAGCGAAGTGGAAGGACAGGCAACGGTCGCCGGCGCCATGCTCATGCCCGCATTCATAGCAGGCGCCGACATTGCCGAGCAGGATTGCGCCCGGCGCCAGCATGGCGGCGCCTTGCCTGGTGCGGTAGCGGAAGGTGCCGCTGGTGACAGCGGCAACGCAGAAGGTGTCGTGCGCCTCCTCGAACGGGCGGTCGCCGGCGCCGGCCGTGCACAGCACGTCGGACACATGCCAGCCCTGCCCCGATGCCAGGTTTTGTTCGCTCGTCGTCATGGCTTGAAAGATAGCAATTTTTCCCAAGCGCGACACCCTGCCGGGGCCTATCGCTTGCAGCCTCCTGACACAACGAAGGCAGCAAGTATGATCGGTACATCCTCCTTTGCCGAAGCGCTCCACAGCGACGGCCCCAACCCCGGTCTGGCTGACAAGCTTGATCTCTACGGCCGCTTCGTCGGCGCCTGGACATTCGATGCCACGCGCCATCTCGAGGACGGCACGGTTCTCACCGGACGCGGCGAGGTGCATTTCGGCTGGGTCCTGGAAGGCAGGGCGATCCAGGATGTATGGATCCTGCCCGCGCGGGATGCCGGCCCCTCGCCTTCTCTCGGCAAATGGACTTTCTATGGCACAACGCTGCGGGCCTATGATCCCGGCTCGGATGCCTGGCACATCTTCTGGAGCGACCCGCGCAACCAATACTACAGCCGCCAGCTTGGTCGCGCCGAAGGCGACACGATTGTGCAGGTCGGCGCCGACGGCACTGGTTCCTCGGTCCGCTGGAGCTTTTCGCGCATCACCAAAGACAGCTTCCGCTGGCTCGGCGAGCGTTCGCACGACGATGGCAAGACATGGCGTCTCGAAGTCGAGTTCCTGGCGCGCCGCGTCGCCCACGACTGATGACGCAACATATTGCAAAAAGGTGACCAAAAGCATGCTTGGCCATGTCTCGATCGGCGTCCGCGACACCAACGTTTCGAAGCCCTTCTACGATGCCGCGCTAAAGCCGCTCGGTTATTCCTGCCTCAGCCAGTCGCCAGGCTCACTGGGTTATGGTGCGCAAGCCGTCGCGCTGTGGGTGAACGACGCGGAGCGGCCAGTGCCATCGGACGAGAAGTCCGGTCTGCATTTCTGCTTTGCCGCGCCGACGAGGCAGAGTGTCGTCGCCTTCCATGCCGCCGCCTTGCGTGCAGGCGGCAGCGACAATGGCGCGCCGGGCCTGCGCGCCGACTATGGCGAGGACTATTACGCTGCCTTCATCGTCGATCCCGACGGCTATCGCCTGGAGGCCTATTGCAACGCTGCCGCCTAACATAGCCGGCGTCTCCGGTATCGGCATCTCAGACGGTTCCCACCGGCCAGGCTTTGCTCTACCACTATCGTGGCGCAGGGGTCCGGCCCGGCGGGAGGGGTCAGCGATGCCGAGTTTCGACAGCCTGTTCAACGCCTTCGTCACCATTCTGGTGACCATCGACCCGCCAGGTCTCGCGCCGCTCTTCCTCGCGGTGACACGCGGCATGACCCGCGAGGAACGTCAGCAGGTTTCGGTGCGCGCCTCGATCATCGGCTTCCTGGTGATGGCGCTGTTTGCGGTGGCCGGGGCGTCCATCCTGTCGGTGTTCGGCATCACGTTGCCGGCTTTCCGCGTCGCCGGCGGGTTTTTGCTGTTCTTCATCGCGTTCGAAATGGTGTTTGAGCGCCGCCAGGACCGCAAGGAGAAGATCGGCGACGTCGCCATCACCAAGGACATGATCCACAACATCGCGGCCTTCCCGCTGGCGATCCCGCTGATCGCCGGCCCCGGTGCGATTTCGGCGACTGTGCTACTGTCGGGCTCTTTTCAGGGTTTTGCAGCACAAGCGGCGCTGGTCGGCATCATCTTCGTCTGCCTTGCCATCACCTATCTGGTGTTCGTGCTGTCGGAGCGCATCGACCGCATCCTCGGCCAGACCGGCCGCTCGATCCTCACCCGCCTGCTCGGCGTCATCCTGGCCGCGCTTGCGGTTCAGTTCGTCGCGGATGGCATCAAGGCGCTGATGGCGGGGTAAGCGGCAGCCCCTGCTCCCTGCTCCCTGCTCCACCGCCGTATCGACGACCTCGAAATCGTGGGTGATGACAGCCGTCTTGGCCAGCATGGCCGAGGCCGAGCAGTATTTCTCGATCGACAGGTTGATGGCGCGCTGGACCTTGTCGCGCGACAGCGCGTGGCCCGTGACGATGAAATGCATGTGGATGCGGGTGAAGACTTTCGGGTCGGTTTCGGCCCGGTCGGCGTCGAGTTCGACAACACAGTCCTCGATCGCCTCGCGGCCTTTTTCGAGGATGTGGACGACATCATAGGCCGAGCAGCCGCCGGTGCCGATCAGCACCAGTTCCATCGGGCTCGGACCCGGCGTCTTGCCTTCCGGCCCGGGGGCGGTTCCCAGCACCAGTTTGTGGCCGCTGCCGGACTCGCCGACGAAGGTGCGCTCCTCGACCCATTTGATCCGTGCTTTCACGGCAATCTTCCTTTCAGAAAGCGTCACTGGCCGAAGACGACCGTGTGCATGATCCGCCCCGGCAGCAGCGTGAACACGCCGGCGCCGATCAGGGCGAAAACATACAGCGATATCATGACCCTGCCATGTTTGGCGACCCGATGCATATGCGCGTGCCAGACCGCCAGCGGCACGGCGATCAACACTAAAATCGACAAGAGATGGATCGGGCTGAACGGACCGACGAGGCGTATCTGCTGGCGACGACCAGCATCAGCGCCGCCCAGGCATAGCCGACGACACGATGACGCGTCGTGCCTTTCGGCAGCGCCAGTTGCGTAGCGCCAATGGCCAGCGCGGCAAGGGCCGCGAAGGCGTGCCATGGAATGGGAGGGCGCGCCGATAGAAGCGGTCCGAGCGACATCGCGCCCTCTCCTCAGATATCGCTGACTACCGTCAGCTCAGAACGGGATTTCGTCGTCCAGTTCGCGCGACGAGCCGCCGCCACCGCCGCCCTTGGAACCGCCGCCACCGCTGTTGCCGCCGCGGTTGAAGCTCTCATTGGGGCCAGACTGGCCGAAATCCGAGCCACGGCTCGCGCCGCCGCCGCCGGCATAGTTGCCGACCTGACCGCCGCCCTCGCCGCGAGAATCGAGCATCTGCAGCTCGCCGCGGAATTTCTGCAACACGACTTCGGTCGTGTACTTGTCGGCGCCGGTCTGATCCTGCCATTTGCGTGTCTGCAGCTGGCCTTCGACGTAAACCTTCATGCCCTTCTTCAGGTACTGCTCGGCGACCTTGGCGATCTGGTCATTGAAAATGACGACGTTGTGCCATTCGGTCTTTTCCTTGCGCTCGCCGGAATTCTTGTCGCGCCAGCTTTCCGACGTGGCGATGCGGATGTTGACGACCGGGTCACCGGAATTCAGGCGGCGGATTTCAGGGTCCGCGCCGAGGTTGCCGACCAGAATGACCTTGTTGACGCTACCCGCCATGACACTTCTCCGCGCTCATCCGAACCAAATTTCAAGTCGTTCACCTTACAGGCCGCGGACAATCCTGGCTTGCCGCGGCTGGCTTTTCCCACAAGGTTTTTGTTCCCTTTTCGTTCCTATACTGTTAACCACGGATTGTCAAGGAATGGCAGCAATCGCGGACGCGGGCGCGTGGATTTAGCTGACACGCAGGGGCGAGAAGCGGTGTCGTCAGCGCCGTTTTTTAGCTGGTCGCAACGGACCGAAAAAGCCGCTCCACTCCATGCCCATGGCATGGGCGCGCTGTGCGATCACGGTTGGTGCCGACATCAGCCCGACTGCAGGTTCAGATTTCAGAGCCGGGTCATTCAGCAATTTCCCGATCGCGCGCCCGTGCCACCAGACCTGAGCGACGAGCGCCGCTACCACCGCGATCAGGCCCCAGGTCCCCAATCCTTCGCCGAAGATGTAAATCCCGTATGGCGGCGATAGCGCCGTACCCAGCTTGGCCAACAAGATCACGGCCATGAAACCGATGACGGCGATGGCGCCTATACCGAGGACGAGGCGGCGATAGAGCCTCAGAGCCTCGTTGAGGTTCTCGGCGGACGAACGATCGACGTTGGAATTCATAAATACTACTCCTGCCTCGCCATGATCGACCCATCTTGTTGCCCATGGATTAGAGGCCCGGCAGGATCCAATCAATACGGGGCATTCAAAACACCCCTTGCCAAATCGATAAGTATCGACTTATGCTTTTGCCATGATCGAAGCAGAGATTTTTCGCGCCCTGGCCGACCCGACGCGACGCGCCGTCTACGAGCGGCTGACTTCCGGCGAGATGAGCGTGTCGGAGTTGCGCACTGGCATGAGCGTGTCGCAGCCGGCGGTGTCGCAGCACCTTGCCGTGCTGCGCGGCGCAGGCCTGGTCAGCGAAAGACGCGCCGGCCGCAACGCCTACTATCGCGCCGATCCGCAAGGGCTCGAGCCGCTGCTCGGCTGGATCGAACGCTACCGCGCATTCTGGCCGGAGCGCATCGAAAGACTGAAGGCCGTTTTGAAGGACATGGACCAATGACCGACGAAAAGCAGACGCAGACCGCCAAAGATGCCCTCGCCTTCGAATGCGATCTGCCGGACGCACCGGAAAAAGTGTGGCGGGCACTGACCGTGCCGGACCTCTTGGCGGAATGGATGATGCCGAACGACATCAATCCGGAAACCGGCAGCCGCTTTGCCTTTGCCGGGCCTGAGAAGCCGATCGAGTGCGAAGTGCTCGATGCCGAACCGGGGCGCCTGCTGCGCTATTCCTGGCGCGAGCGTTCCGGCGACGCCGACCGCGAGGAGCTGGAGAGCATCGTCACCTTCACACTCGCCCGCACCGTTTCCGGCGGCACGCATCTGCGCATCGTCCATGACGGGTTTGTCCTGACGCCTGCGGTCGCGATGGCCGGCGCCGGCTGCCGGCTCTGGCTGCGCGCATACAAGCCCAAACCGCCTGTCGCCGCCAACGCGCCACGCCTGTTGCTGCGCGCTGCCTGACCCGGAAAAATCAAAACGGAGACAATGAGATGAGCGGCTTTGCCAATCTGGTGCCGATGGTGATCGAGCAATCGAGCCGCGGCGAACGTGCCTTCGACATTTTCTCGCGGCTGCTGCGCGAGCGCATCATCTTCGTCAATGGCGAGATCAATGACGGCATGTCGGCGCTGGTCTGCGCCCAGCTTCTGTCGCTGGAATCGGACAATCCCGACAAGGAGATCTCGCTCTACATCAACTCGCCGGGCGGCGTGGTGACCAGCGGTTTCGCCATCTACGACACGATGCAATATGTCAGCTGCCCGGTGTCGACCGTGTGCATGGGCTTTGCCGCGTCGATGGCCTCCTTCCTGCTGATGGCGGGAACGCCGGGGCGGCGCATCGCGCTGCCCAATGCCAGCATCGTGCTGCATCAGCCTTTGGGCGGCTTCCAGGGCCAGGCCTCCGACATCCAGCGTCACGCCGAAGGCATTTTGCGCACCAAGCGGCACATGGCCGACCTCTACGCTCACCATTGCGGCCGCACCCACGAAGAGGTCGAACGCACGCTCGACCGCGATTTCTTCATGACCGCGAAGGAGGCCAAGGACTGGGGCCTCGTCGACCACGTCTTCGACACCCGCAAGCAGGCAGCGGCCTGATCGGCGGATTGAATGCAGGCCGGTGTTCCCTCAATTTCAACGCCTCTGGTCTGGCCTCGCCTTGAGCGCGGCACTATAGTCTTGCCATGCGCTACCACCTGAACAGACTGACCATAGCCATTGCCATCACGGCGGCGACATCGAGCATGGCCTTTGCCGGGGGCAGCACCAGCACGTCGCGGAAAGGCGCCCTGCCCGGCGTGGCCGGCGACTACCGCATCGCCAAGCCCGCGCCGCAGCCGGAGCCGGACGACGCGCTGCCTCCCGGCGAGAACGGCACGTTCAAGATCGGCGACACCGATGTCAGGATTTCCGGCAGCATCACTGTCGATGTCGGCACGGGTGGGATCAAGCCGCCGCGCCGGTAGCCCCTTCTCCCAGCTACCATACGGGAGAGAAAGCCTGCGCCGACGACTTCCTCGCAAAAGAACAGCCCCGCCGTTGCTTCCGCTAACGGTCGGGGCTTTTTTTTGGATTCCAAATCCAAACTGCCGGTAGTGTTATACCGACTTTGATTTCGGATGCTTCGCGGCATTCAGCCGACTATCCGACTAGCCGTCTCTGATTTTTGTGGGATTCGGCAGGTCACGGTTTGTCTGGTGGTTTGTTGGACTGACGCGATGCGTTCGTTTGGACGCATACACTCCAATGCCTTGAAACTACCTGGCAATTATGCCCGCCGCGGCTCCACTAGCAGGTGGAGCCTCAAGGGACTATCCGGTGGCGTCATGCTCCGCTCCTATGTCCGTTGCGACTGGTGTCAATCCGAAGCACAAATCGCAAAAACCTGCGGCGTCTCGCAGGCCGCTATGGGCGGCGAGGCCATCAAAGACGGCCGGCTCCGTTGACTCCGGCAGAGTGCGCCCCTGATTTGACGGCGTCAACCTTGAATAGCCGGTTACGGAAAATGTGATCGTCGGGAGCTTACGTCAGGGTCAGTTTCTGAAACACCCTTGTCAGTTTCTGCACAGCTTTGTCAGGAGCGTGTTCGGTCTTTGTTCTTTCCGCTTGCCCGTTCGCGCGAAAGACGGTTAAACGGCTTTGGTCGAGAAGTGTGGCGTCTCTCGACGTGGCGGCAAAAATACCTACATAGGGAATGGCCGGGAAAACCCGCCGATCCCACTGACACCAGACCTGAGGCGGCGACCGGCGATGGCCGACCATAAATACCTTTCCATTCGCGGGGCACGCGAACACAACCTAAAGAATGTCGATCTCGACCTGCCGCGTGACAGCCTGATCGTCATGACCGGCCTGTCGGGCTCCGGCAAATCGTCGCTTGCTTTCGACACCATCTATGCCGAGGGCCAGCGCCGTTACGTCGAGAGCCTGTCGGCTTATGCGCGCCAGTTCCTCGAAATGATGCAGAAGCCGGATGTCGACCAGATCGACGGCCTGTCGCCGGCCATCTCGATCGAGCAGAAGACCACGTCGAAGAACCCGCGTTCGACGGTCGGCACCGTCACCGAGATCTACGACTACATGCGCTTGCTGTTCGCGCGCGTCGGCATCCCCTATTCGCCGGCGACCGGCCTGCCGATCGAGAGCCAGACGGTTTCACAGATGGTCGACCGGGTGCTGGCGGTCGAGGAAGGCACGCGCCTTTTCCTGCTGGCGCCGATCGTGCGCGGCCGCAAGGGCGAGTATCGCAAGGAACTGCTGGAGCTGCAGAAGAAGGGCTTTCAGCGCGTCAAGGTCGACGGCGTCTTCTATGAGATCGCCGATGTGCCGGCGTTGGACAAGAAGTACAAGCACGACATCGACGTCGTCGTCGACCGCATCGTCGTGCGCGGCGACCTGGCAACACGGCTTGCCGATTCCATCGAAACGGCGCTGAAGCTCGCCGAAGGGCTGGCGGTGGCCGAGTTCGCCGACCGGCCGCTCGACGCCAGCCAGACCGGCGAGGACTCGGTCAACAAATCGAAGAACGAGACGCATGAGCGCATCCTGTTCTCGGAAAAATTCGCCTGCCCGGTTTCCGGCTTCACCATTCCGGAGATCGAGCCCAGGCTGTTCTCGTTCAACAACCCGTTCGGCGCCTGCCCGACCTGCGACGGCCTCGGCAATCAGCGCGCCATCGACGCCAGCCTGATCGTGCCGGACGAAAACGTCTCGCTGCGCGACGGCGCCGTCAGCCCGTGGGCGAAATCGACCTCGCCCTATTATGCGCAGACGCTGGAAGCGCTGGGCAAGGCATACGGCTTCAAGCTCGGCGACAAGTTCAAAGACCTGACCGAAGAGGCTAAGGATGCCGTCCTGCGTGGCACCGGCGAGCGCGAGGTCACCTTCCAATATGATGACGGCCTGCGCTCCTACAAGACCACCAAGACGTTCGAGGGCGTCATTCCCAATCTCGAACGGCGGTGGAAGGAAACCGAATCCGCCTGGATGCGCGAGGAGATCGAGCGCTTCATGTCGGCGACGCCCTGCCCGGTCTGCAAGGGATACCGGCTGAAGCCGGAAGCGCTGGCGGTGAAGATCGCCGGCAAGCATATCGGCGAAGTCACAGAGCTGTCGATCCGCAAGGCCGACCAGTGGTTCACCGAACTGCCGCCACATCTCAACGACCAGCAGAACGAGATCGCGGTGCGCGTTCTCAAGGAAATCCGTGACCGCCTGCGCTTCCTCAACGATGTCGGCCTCGACTATCTGACGCTGTCGCGCAATTCCGGCACGCTGTCGGGCGGCGAGAGCCAGCGCATCCGTCTGGCGTCGCAGATCGGCTCCGGCCTCACCGGCGTGCTCTATGTGCTGGACGAGCCGTCGATCGGCCTGCACCAGCGCGACAATGCCCGCCTGCTCGACACGCTCAAGCATCTGCGCGACATCGGCAACACGGTGATCGTCGTCGAGCATGACGAGGACGCCATCCTGCATGCCGATTATGTCGTCGACATGGGTCCGGCCGCCGGCATTCATGGCGGCGAGATCATCGCCCAAGGCACGCCGCAGCAGGTGATGGCCAATCCCAACTCGATCACCGGTAAATATCTGTCGGGCGCGCTCGAAGTCGCCACGCCCGGTGTCAGGCGCGAGGCCAAGAAAAACCGCCGGCTGAAGATCGTCGGCGCGCGCGGCAACAATCTCAAGAACGTCACTGCCGAAATCCCGCTCGGCACTTTTACCGCCGTCACCGGCGTGTCTGGCGGCGGCAAATCGACCTTCCTGATCGAGACGCTGTTCAAGGCGGCGTCGCGCCGCATCATGGGCTCGCGCGAGCATCCGGCCGATCACGACCGCATCGAGGGCCTCGAATTCCTCGACAAGGTCATCGACATCGACCAGTCGCCGATCGGCCGCACACCGCGTTCGAACCCGGCCACCTACACCGGCGCCTTCACACCGATCCGCGACTGGTTTGCCGGGTTGCCCGAGGCCAAGGCCCGCGGCTATCAGCCGGGCCGCTTCTCCTTCAACGTGAAGGGCGGCCGCTGCGAGGCCTGCCAGGGCGACGGCGTCATCAAGATCGAGATGCACTTCCTGCCCGACGTCTACGTCACGTGCGACGTCTGCCACGGCAAGCGCTACAACCGCGAGACGCTCGACGTCCTGTTCAAGGGCAAGTCGATCGCCGACGTCCTGGACATGACGGTCGAGGAAGGCGTCGATTTCTTTGCCGCCGTGCCCGGGGTGCGCGACAAGCTGGAGACGCTGAAGCAGGTCGGCCTCGGCTACATCCATATCGGCCAGCAGGCGACGACGCTGTCGGGCGGCGAGGCGCAGCGCATCAAGCTCGCCAAGGAATTGTCGCGCAAGGCGACCGGCAAGACGCTCTACATCCTCGACGAGCCGACCACCGGCCTGCACTTCCACGACGTCGCCAAGTTGCTGGAAGTGCTTCACGAACTGGTCGACCAGGGCAACACGGTGGTGGTCATCGAGCACAATCTCGAAGTCATCAAGACCGCCGACTGGGTGCTCGACCTCGGCCCCGAAGGCGGCGATGGCGGTGGCGAACTGGTGGCACAGGGCACACCGGAAGCCATCGTGCGCGAAAAGCGCAGCTACACCGGCCAGTTCCTGAAGGAGCTTTTGGAGCGGCGGCCCGGAGGCAAGCGCGAAGCGGCGGAGTAACTGACAGACCGGTCGGGCGCCTGGAGAGCTTTGAATGACAGTCCGACAGGCGCTTGCCGGTGATCTCGACGCAGTCGTCTCGCTGACGCAGACCGCCTATGAGCACTACACGCCCCTGTTAGGCGCGCCGCCGCTCCCAGTCACCGAGGACTATGCGCCACGCATCGAGCGTGGCGAGGTCTGGCTCTTGGAGAGCGGCGCGGAACTCGCCGGGCTGATCGTTATTGAGCGCCATCCCGATCATGCGATGATCTTCAGCGTCGCGGTCTCCCCCGCTTTCCAGGGCAGGAAACTCGGCACCGCGCTGCTCGACTTCGCCCAGGAACAGGCGCGGCTATGGGGTGTGCCGGAGGTGCGGCTCTACACCAATTCGCGCATGGAGCGGAACATCGAGATCTATACGGCCTATGGCTTCCACGAAACGGGCCGCCGAGCCAATCCCCACCGTCCCGGATGGATCGTGGTCGACATGATCAAACCGGTTGGAAAAATAGCCTGACCGCATTTTTAGAATGGGAGGAAGACGATGATCAGCCAAGGAACAATCCGCGCCGGGATGGGCGGCTGGACTTTCGAACCCTGGGATACGTCTTTCTACCCGGACAAGCTTTCCAAGGCCAAACAGCTAAGTTACGCCACCCGCCAGGTGCCGAGCATCGAGGTCAACGGCACCTACTATTCCAGCTTCAAGGAGCCGACCTTCGTCAAATGGGCGGGAGAGGCGCCGGACGGTTTCGTCTATTCGCTGAAGGGCAATCGCTTCGTCACCAACCGCCGCGTGCTTGGCGAAGCCGGCGAGTCCATGACGCGCTTCCTCGGCTCCGGCGTTGCCGCGCTGGGCGACAAGCTGGGCCCGATCCTGTGGCAGTTCGCGCCGACGAAAAAGTTCGACGCCGACGATTTCGAGGCCTTCCTGAAGCTGCTGCCGGAAAAGCAGGATGGCGTGGCGCTGCGCCATGCGCTGGAAGTGCGCAACGACAGTTTCAGCGTGCCGGAATTTGTGGGCCTGGCGCGCAAATACAAGGCGGCAATCGTCTATGCCGACCATGCCAAATATCCTGGTATCGCCGACATCACCGGCGATTTTATCTATGCGCGGCTGCAGACCGGCAGCGACGACAATCCGGATTGCTATACGCCGAATGGCCTGGACGAATGGGCAGCGCGGGTGAAGACCTGGGCGCAAGGCAAGCAGCCGGCCGATCTGCGGCGCGCCGATCCGACTTTCGACGCGCCGGTGAAACCGCGCGATGTGTTCGTCTACTTCATCACCGAGGGCAAGGTGCGCGCGCCGTTCGGCGCCATGGCGCTGATGAAGCGGGTGAGCTGATCGGTTAAAGCGCGTCGCGCTGAAACGGATTCATACGACGCGATTTAAGTCTTTGTCTTGATGCATGCCGTTGTCCCAGAACCGCGGCACACTTCTGGGCGACATGCATTAGGAGCAATTCCAGGAAAAGTGTGGAACGGTTTTCCCGGGAAAGCGGTCAGCGCTTTCCCTTGAAAAGGGTTTCAACCCAGAATTGCTACGATGAACCGAAGCGTGATAGCTTATGCGCATCGTAACCTTATCGATACCTCCATCCTGCATAAATCCGGTGCGGGTCCTTTCTAGAGGCCGGCCGCCGCGCGCAAGGACGAGGGCATGTCGCTCGACTACAGTTCCCTTCTGTTGGCTGTCGGGTTTTCCGCCGCTTGCCTCGGCCTGACGCTGTTCGGCATTTGGCTTACCGCGCGCTCGGAAAAATTCCTGCTGACCTGGGCGGTCAGCGTGCTTCTGATCGTCGCCGACGTCTTCGCCTACCAGGCCTATATCGACGCGCCCGGACGCCTGCTCGGCCTCGCCAGCTTCACGTTCCTGCTGCTCGGCTTCGCGACCATGCTGGGCGCGGCCCATCAGTTCACGACCGGCCGCTCGCCATTGCCGCGCATCGCTGTCGGCGCCGGCGTCTCGCTGGCAGTCGCCTTGCCGCCGATGGCGCTTGGCTATGACGGGCTGGGCTTCATGCTGGAGAATGCCTTCGCCGCGCTGCTTTTGTTTGCGACGGCCTATGAATACTGGAAGGGTCGTACGGAATTCCCGGCCCCGATCCTCGGCATTGCAGGGCTCTACACCGCCACCGCAATTTCCTTCGTGCTGTGCTCCGGTGCACTTGTCTGGGATGGCAGGCTGGTGCTTGGCCATGCGCCGAGCAACTGGGCCGAGGATTTCAGCCTCATCGTCGTCATCGCCTGCATGACCGGCATCGGCGCGCTCTCGCTGGCGCTCAACCAGGGACGCTTGGCGCAGCATCATCGCCGCGAAGCGCTGACCGATCCGCTGACCGGACTGCTCAACCGGCGCGCTTTGTTCGACCTGCACGGCAAAACACCGGTCCGGTCCTTCACCGCCGTGATCGTGTTCGATCTCGACGGCTTCAAGGCCATAAATGACGAGTTCGGCCATGCCACCGGCGACGAGGTGCTGAAACTATTCGCCAAGGATTTGACCGCCAATCTCCAGCCAGGCGATGTCGCCGCGCGCATGGGCGGAGAGGAATTTGCATTGGTGCTCGATCGCACCTTGCCTGAAAAGGTGGAATTCATAGCCGAGCGCATCCGGGCCAGTTTTGCCATGCGCCGGATCGATACCGAGACCCGCCTGCTCTCCTGCACGGTCAGCGCCGGCTACGCCTTCGGCAGCGAGGGCGGCACCAAATTCGACAAGGTGCTCAGCGCCGCCGACAAGGCGCTTTACGGCGCCAAGCGCGGCGGCCGCAATCGTGTGCTCGCCTTCCGGCGCGCCGGGTAGGCTGGGCTGATATTCAGCCGGCCTGAACCTCACCACACGTAAAACAACACTCCAAAGCGCGTCGCATGAGGCCGTTCAGGCGCGACGCGCTTTTAGGCCGCTATGACGATCTCGTTGTAAGTGTCGAGGTCGACGTAGAAAACCTTGGTGATTTCGCCGATCAGCTCATCCTGCTGGTAGCCTTGCGAGCGCAGAATGTTGATGGCGGTGATGATGTCGACACGCTCTGTCAGCCGTCGTTTCTGGTGGTCCTCGACGAACCGTTCCATAGCCCTATTCTCCTGGCAAGATTATCTGAACGCATTGACCGACAATCAGAACTGCGAGGGAAGCTAGGGTGGCTTGCTTGCGTGGAACTTGCAGGCTGAGCCAGCATATTCCCTCGATCTGCTACAGAACCAGACTGATACGGAAGCGGCCGACTCACCGAGGCCTAGGAAAGACTAGCATGTAGTATTCGGCGTGCCAGAGTGTGGCGGCCTCGGACGAAAGTCCGACGCAACGGGTGCGGACCTTCGCGACTTCATCATCCTTGGGCGTAGCGACGCGAAGCGGAGCGAAGACCCAGGGATCCATGCCGGGACGAAGAAGCGTCATTAACGGTGCAGAATGTGGAATGGCCAATGTGCCGCAGAAGCGATCTTGTTCTGCATCGCGGCACTCTTTGGCTGATGTCGCGGCATGGATTCTAGGGTCTGCGCGCGTCGCTCCGCTCCTTGGCTCCGCCCTAGAATGACGAAGTGATTGTGGGCATTTCAGCCAATCTTCGACGTGTACGATCCGTGCAGCCGTCGACCTGCGTTAAACCGTCAGAAACTTCCTGACGTCCGCCCGGTCGAGATCTTCGGCCGGGCCGGTGTGGACGATCTGGCCGCGGTCCATGATGTTGACCTCGTCGGCGAGCTCGCGGCAGAAATCGAGATATTGCTCGACCAGAAGCACCGCAATGCCGGCCTGATCGCGCAAATAGTGGATGGCGCGGCCGATGTCCTTGATGATCGAGGGCTGGATGCCTTCGGTCGGCTCGTCGAGCACCAGCAGTTTCGGCCGCATGACGAGCGCCCGGCCGATGGCGAGCTGCTGCTGCTGGCCGCCTGAGAGATCGCCGCCGCGCCGCCCCAGCATCTGCTTCAGCACCGGAAACAGTTCGAAGACATGCGCCGGCACGTTGCGGTCGGCGCGCTTCAACGGCGCAAAGCCGGACTCCAGGTTTTCGCGCACCGTCAGCAGCGGAAAGATCTCCCTGCCCTGCGGTACGAATGCGATGCCCGACCGGGCGCGATCATACGCCGCGCTCCGGTCGAGCGCCTTCCCCTCGAAGGCAACGCTTCCGCTCGTCAGCCGGTGGTGGCCGACGATCGATCTCATCAAACTGGTCTTGCCGACGCCGTTGCGGCCGAGCACGCAGGTGATCTTGCCGGCACCCACCGTCAGCGACACACCGCGCAGCGCCTGAGCAGCGCCGTAATGGAGCGTGGCGTTGGAAACTTCGAGCATGTCAGCGACTTCTCCAGAAGCGGAGGAACGAAAAGTCGAAGCGATGGAATTGCACCCGCCAGACCATGCTCATCTCCCGAGATAAACTTCGACGACCCGCTCGTCGGCCGAGACGAAATCGAGCGAGCCTTCCGACAGCACCGAGCCCTCATGCAGGCAGGTGACCTTGACGCCGAGTTCGCGCACGAAATGCATGTCGTGCTCGACGACGATGACCGAATGCTCGCGCGCTATGTCCTTGAGCAGCCGCGCGGTTTCCTCGGTCTCGGCATCGGTCATCCCTGCGACCGGCTCGTCAACCAAAAGCAGCTTCGGGTCCTGCGCCAGCAGCATGCCGATCTCCAGCCACTGTTTCTGGCCATGGCTGAGATTGGCTGCCAGATCGTGGCGCTTGTCGCCCAGCCGGATGATGCCGAGGATGTCGTCGATCTGTCTGGCTTCGGCGGCCGAGCGGCGATGGAACAGCGCCGGAAAGATCGAGCGCGGGCCCTTCAGCGCCAGCATCAGATTGTCTTCGACGCTGTGGCTTTCGAAGACGGTCGGCTTCTGGAATTTGCGGCCGATGCCCATCATGGCGATCTCCGCCTCGTCGTGCCGGGTCAGATCGACCTGGCCGTCGAAGAACACTTCGCCCTCGTCGGGCCGGGTCTTGCCGGTGACGATGTCCATCATCGTCGTCTTGCCGGCGCCGTTGGGACCGATGATGGCGCGCATCTCGCCCTTGTCGAGCACCAGCGACAGATTGTTGATGGCGCGGAAACCGTCGAAGGAGACCGAGACGCCGTCGAGATAGAGGATGGTGTTGGACTTCGACATCGCTCTATTCCGCCGGCTGCGGTTCAGGCCCGGACGCGGACCAGGCACCGGGCGTTGTTGCTGCGCTGCGCACGATCTTCGATGGCGGCGGGGCATCAGGGTCTGTGCCCGCTTCCTCTGCAATCGCTGCAGCCCGCATCGCCCGAGCGTTACCGCGCCAGGAATCCCACATGCCGACGATGCCCTTGGGCAGGAACAGGGTTACGGCGACGAACAGGCCGCCGAGCGCAAACAGCCAGAACTCCGGCAGCAGGCCGGTGAACCAGGATTTGCCGGCATTGACCAGCAGCGCGCCGACGATCGGGCCGACAATGGTGCCGCGCCCACCGACGGCTGCCCAGATCACGACTTCGATGGAATTGGACGGCTCGAATTCGCCGGGATTGATGATGCCGACCTGCGGCACATAGAGCGCGCCGGCGATGCCGGCCATCACCGCCGAGACGGTGAAAGCAAACAGCTTCAGGTTCTCCGCCCGCCAGCCGAGAAAGCGGGTGCGGCTCTCGGCATCGCGCACGGCCATCAGCAGCTTCCCGTATTTGGAGCCGACGATCGCCCAGGTGATGAAGACGGCGAGCGCGAGTATGATGGCGCTGGCGGCAAACAGGGCCGAGCGGGTGGCGTCGGCCTGCACGTTGAAGCCCAGAATATCCTTGAAATCGGTCAAGCCGTTGTTGCCGCCGAAACCCATGTCGTTGCGGAAGAAGGCGAGCAGCAGCGCGTAGGTCATCGCCTGGGTGATGATGGAGAGATAGACGCCGGTGACGCGGCTGCGGAAGGCGAACCAGCCGAAGACGAAGGCGAGCAGGCCGGGCACCGCCAGCACCATGATGGCGGCGAACCAGAAGTGGTCGAAACCGGTCCAGAACCAGGGCAATTCCTTGTAGTTCAGGAACACCATGAAATCGGGCAGGATCGGATTGCCGTAAACGCCGCGCGAGCCGATCTGGCGCATGAGGTACATGCCCATCGCATAGCCGCCGAGGGCGAAGAAGGCGCCATGGCCGAGCGAGAGGATGCCGCAATAGCCCCAGACGAGATCGAGCGCCAAGGCAAGCAATGCATAGCAGAGGTACTTGCCCGTCAACGCGACGATGTAGGACGGAATATAGAACGCGCTTTGCGGCGACACTGCGAGGTTGAGCAGCGGCACGATAATGGCGGCCGTCAGCAGGATGAAAATAGTGATGGCGATGCGACGGTCGGCACCCGCGGCGAAGAAGCGTCCCGTGATCATGTTTCCACCGCCCTGCCCTTGAGCGCGAACAGGCCGCGCGGGCGCTTCTGGATGAACAGGATGATCAGGACCAGCACGACGATCTTGCCGAGCACCGCGCCAGCATAGGGTTCGAGAACCTTGTTGACGATGCCGAGCGAGAAGGCGCCGACCAGCGTGCCCCAGAGATTGCCGACGCCGCCGAAGACCACGACCATGAAGCTGTCGATGATGTAGCCGCGGCCGAGATTGGGCGAGACATTGTCGATCTGGCTGAGCGCGACGCCGGCGATGCCGGCAATGCCGGAGCCGAGCGCAAAGGTCAGCGCATCGACCCAAGGCGTCCTGATGCCCATCGAGGCGGCCATGCGGCGGTTGGCGGTGACGGCGCGCATCTGCAGGCCCCAAGGCGTGCGCTTCATGACAAAGAGCAGCACGCCGAAGACGGTGAGCGCGAAGACCAGGATCCAGAGGCGGTTCCAGGTGACGGCGAGTTGGCCGACATCGAACGATCCCGACATCCAGGAGGGGTTGCCGACCTCCTGGTTGGTCGGTCCGAAGATCGAGCGCACCGCCTGCTGCAGGACAAGCGAGACGCCCCAGGTTGCGAGCAGCGTTTCCAGCGGCCGGCCGTAGAGGAAACGGATGACGCCGCGCTCGATGATCAGGCCGACGGAAGCGGCAACCAGGAAGGCGAGCGGCAGCGCGATCACCAGCGACCAGTCGAACAGGCCGGGGAATGAGGTTCGGATCACCTGCTGGACGACGAAGGTGGTGTAGGCGCCGAGCATCACCATCTCGCCATGCGCCATGTTGATGACGCCCATGACGCCGAAGGTGATGGCGAGGCCGATGGCGGCCAGCAGCAGCACCGAGCCAAGCGAGATGCCGTACCATATGTTCTGGCCGGCATCCCACAGCGCCAGGCTCGAATTGATGCTGGCGATTGCCGCCGTCGCGGCATCCTTGACCGCGCCTTGCGCATTGGCCTCGACCGCGGTGAGCAGCGAGACCGCGTCGCGGTCGCCGCGCGCGTCGATCAGGGCAATGGCGGCAAGCTTGTCGGCCTCCGGCTTGTCGGAGACCAGCACCGATGCCGCGCGCGCCTGTTCCAACAATGCCTTGACCTTGGCGTCGGTCTCGGCGGCGATGGCTGCATCGAGCGGCTCGATATTGGCGGCATCGGGGGTCTTGAACATGGTGTCGGCGGCGGCGATGCGGACAGAAGGATCTTTCGCGCGCAACGTCAGCGTTCCCAGCGCGTCTCGGATGACACGGCGCAGCGTGTTGTTGACCTTGATCTTCGTGATGTCGGCCTTGGCGGCGTCGCCGGCTTTCTCGCCACTCAGCGGGTCGAGCAGCGTGACGCTGTCGGCGGCCTCACTGCCGACGAAGACGGCTGAATCGGCTTTACGGATGTAAAGGTTGCCTTCGGCGAGCGCTGCAAGCGGGCGCTCGACCAGCGGATCGCCGGTGGCGGCAAGCTCGCGCACGACGGCCTCCGTGGCGGAAAAGCCGGTGCCGGTGGCGAATTTGGCGACGATGGCGCGCAGATCGGCTTCGGCTGCGTTCGACGGCAACAGGCTTGCCACCAGGAACACCAGCATGAGGCCGAGAGTGCGCGACAGGATCATCCGTTCAGATACTTTCCGGGAGGGTGGAATTTGGCGTCCGGGCGGGCTGAGCGCCCGGACGTTTGGCGGTACCGATCGTGGACGCGTCCACGATCGGTCAGTCCCGGGAGGGATCAGTTCGTGCCCTTGCCGCCGCATTTGCCGGTGGCAACGTTGAAGTTGCCGCAGGACAGAGGCGCGCGCCAATCCGAAATCAGGTCCTTGGAATCGGGCAGATAGTCGGACCATTCGTCGCCCATCACGAGGCCGGGCGTCTGCGACACGGTCTCGAACTGGCCGTCGGCCTGGATCTCGCCGATCAGCACCGGCTTGGTGATGTGATGGTTCGGCATCATGGTCGAATAGCCGCCGGTGAGGTTCGGCACGGACACGCCGACCATGGCGTCGATGACCTTGTCGGGATCGGTGGTGCCGGCCTTTTCGACCGCCTTCACCCACATGTTGAAGCCGATATAGTGAGCTTCCATCGGGTCGTTGGTGGTGCGCTTGTCATTCTTGATGAACTTGTGCCAGTCGGCGATGAACTTCTTGTTTTCGGGTGTGTCGACGCTCTCGAAATAGTTCCAGGCAGCGAGATGGCCGACCAGCGGCGCGGTATCGAGACCGGCCAGTTCTTCTTCGCCGACCGAGAAGGCCATGACCGGGATGTCCTCGGCCTTGACGCCCTGGTTGCCGAGTTCCTTGTAGAACGGAACGTTGGCGTCGCCATTGACGGTCGAGACGACGGCGGTCTTCTTGCCGGCCGAGCCGAATTTCTTGATTGCGGAGACTTCGGTCTGCCAGTCGGAGAAGCCGAACGGCGTGTAGTTGACCATGATGTCTTCGGCGGCGACGCCCTTGGCCTTCAGATAGGCCTCGAGGATTTTGTTGGTGGTGCGGGGATAGACGTAGTCGGTGCCTTCCAGCACCCAGCGCTTCACCGAGCCACCGTCCTCGCTCATGAGATAATCGACGGCAGGAATCGCCTGCTGGTTTGGGGCGGCGCCGGTGTAGAACACGTTGCGCTCGCTTTCCTCGCCCTCATACTGGACGGGGTAGAACAGGATGTTGTCCAGTTCCGAGAACACCGGCAGCACCGACTTGCGCGACACCGAGGTCCAGCAGCCGAACACGGCGGCGACCTTGTCCTTGGAGATCAGCTCGCGCGCCTTCTCGGCGAAGAGCGGCCAATTGGATGCCGGATCGACGACGACCGCCTCAAGCTTCTTGCCGAGCAGGCCGCCCTTGGCGTTCTGCTCTTCGATGAGCATCAGCATGGCGTCTTTCAGCGTCGTCTCCGAAATCGCCATGGTCCCCGATAGCGAATGCAGAATGCCGACCTTGATCGTGTCTTCGGCGGCCTTGGCCGGAGACGACATCGACAGGCCGGCGGCGACCACGCCGGCCGAAAACATTTTTGTTATTGTGGAGAAATTACCCCTCATACCGAAGACTCCCAGCTGTTTGATTGCACCGCGATAATGCAATGCAACTGCCGTGCCAAACGCAAAGGCGCCGCTCGCAAGAATGGAATAGCCGAGCGTTATCAGCCGGTTGGTATATTAGCCTGGAGCAAAACAATGGCAGCCAGTGAAAATTGATTGAGCCAAATTTGCGCAGCGCACACGGCTTTTGCCTAATTTTTGCCCAATTGAGACAAATGCCTAGTTTTTGATCTCCGGCCGTGGGTTCCGGGCGAACAATGTTGCGGCACCGCGCAAAAATAGGGCAAGCTCGCCCTTCAAAAGAGAGACGTCATGACATCTCGCATCTCACGCATTTCCGGCATCCTGCTGCTGATGGCAACGAGCGGCGCCGCGCGCGCCGATTTCAGCGAGGGCAAACTTCCTGACGGCACCTATCATTGCGAGGTCTATTTGCTCGGCGCCTTCCTCAACCTCGGCGACATCACTATCAAGGGCAATGTCTATACCGGCCCGGTGACGTTCGGAACGGCGCTGCAAGGCTACAACTATCAGATGAACGCCAATGGCGAGATCACCTGGCTCGGGCCGCTGGGCGGCTATACCACCGGTGGCAACTCCGTCTCCATGACACAGGCAACACTGGACGGCGAGACCGCCCCGTCATTCGACATCATTCTGAAGCAGCCCGACGGCGCCTTCACCGCCTCGACCTGCACCAAGGGCTGAGCGATGCGTAGTGCCGCGCCCAGTTGCGGCAAAACCTTCCTCTTATGTCATGTGAATGTTGCCTAAGCAGACTAGGGCAACGGTGCGCCGTAACATCCACCCTGAGAGGCAGACACCATGGCCAATGCACCGTCTTCATCCTCCCCCGTCATCCGCGAAATCATCGCCGAGCGCGTCTCGCGCCGGTCTCTTTTGAAAGGCAGCCTCGCCTCCGGCGCGCTGATTGCCGGCGGCAGCTTTGTCGGCTCCTTGTTTGCCGGCGAAACGCATGCCGCCACAGCGCAGTCGACGCTCGGCTTTCCCGAGCTGAAACGGGTCTACGGCAAGACCCATGCCGCCGCCGAAGGCTATGAGACGACCATCGTCGCGCGCTGGGGCGACCCGCTTGCAGCCGGCCTCGCCGAATTCGACGGCAACAAGGTCGCGGCGGAGGAACAGGAAAAGCGCTTCGGCTACAATTGCGACTACATCGCCTTCATGCCGCTGCCCAAGGGCACGGTGAATTCCGATCATGGCCTGCTCTGCGTCAACAACGAATACATCTCGCCCAATGTGATGTTTCCGGGGATGACCGAGGGCGATGCCGGCAAGACGATGACCAGGGAACAGGTCGATCTCGGCATGGCCGCGATGGGCCATTCGATCGTCGAGGTGCAATTGAAGGACGGCAAGTGGGCAAGCGTGGCGGACAGCCCGCTCAACCGCCGCATCACCGCCAACACCGAAATGACCGTTTCCGGACCGGTTGCCGGCCATGCGCTGATGAAAACTTCGGCCGACCCGACTGGCACGAAAGTGCTCGGCACCAGCTATAATTGCAGCGGCGGTTTCACCCCCTGGGGTACGGTGCTGACCTGCGAGGAAGGCGTGTCCGACATTTTCGGCGGCGACCCGAAAAAGGCGCCGACTGCCGACCTGCTCGACCGTTACGGCTTCGACGGCTCCGACATCTATGGCCGCGGCCGCTTCCATGACCGCTTCAACCTCGACAAGGAACCGAACGAGGCCAACCGCTTCGACTGGGTGGTCGAGATCGACCCTTACGATCCTCAGTCCAGGCCGGTGAAGCGCACGGCACTTGGCCGCATGTCGCATGAGGCCTCGACCGTGGTCCTCAACAAGGACGGCCGCGTTGTCGTCTATATGGGTGACGACGACTATTTCGAATATATGTACCGCTTCGTCTCGGCCAAGGCCTATGACAAGGCCAATCCGGCCTCCGGCGCCGATCTGCTCGACGATGGCGTGCTGTCGGTCGCCCGCTTCGATGCCGATGGCTCGATGACGTGGCTGCCGTTGGTGCACGGCCAGGGCAAGCTTACCGTCGAGAACGGTTTTGCCGACCAGGCCGAGGTGCTGTTGAAGACGCGGTTTGCGGCAGATGCGCTCGGCGCCACGCCGATGGACCGGCCCGAGGACATCGAGACCAATCCGGTGACCGGCCGCGTCTATGCGGTGATGACCAAGAACAAGAAGCGCGACCAGTCAAAGGTCAATCCGGCCAACACGCGGCCGGAAAATCTCTGGGGCCATATTGTCGAACTGATCCCGCCCGGCCGCCGCGGCGCGGACGCCGACCACACGGCCGAAAACTATGCCTGGGACCTGTTCGTGCTCTGCGGCAATCCCAGGGATGCCAAGGTCGGCGCCACCTTCCATCCGGATACGTCGGACAATGGCTGGTTCGTCTGCCCCGACAACATCACCTTCGATCCGGCCGGGCGGCTGTGGGTGGCGACGGACGGCGCCAATGATTTCGACCTGCCGGACGGCGTCTATGGCGTCGACACCGAAGGTGCGGCGCGCGGCCTGCCGAAGCTGCTGTTCACCTGCCCGCACGGCGCCGAAGCGACCGGCCCGTGCTTCACGCCGGACGGCTCGACTTTGTTCCTGTCGGTGCAGCACCCTGCGGAAGATGCAGAGACGCTCGACAAGGCGCAGACGCTGTGGCCCGACTTCAGGGATGGCCAATTGCCGCGGCCGTCCGTCGTCGCCATCCGCCGCAAGGACGGACAGCCGGTCGGCGCATAGTGTCCTAGGGAAAAGGGCGGAACGCGCCATGCGCGTTCCGCGTAGCGATCCGGGAGGACGGCTCAGATCGTCTTGGCCGACATTTGCGAAGCGATGTATTCGGCCTGGCGGATAGCCAGCGACACGATCGTCAGCGTCGGATTTTCAGCCGCACCGGTGGTGAACTGGCTGCCGTCCGACACGAACAGGTTTTTGATGTCGTGCGCCTGGCCGTGCTTGTTGACGACGCCGTCTTCCGCCTTTTCACTCATCCGGTTGGTGCCGAGATTGTGGGTTGAGGGATAGGGCGGCGTCGGGAAGGAGCGCGTCGCGCCGACCGCATCATAAAGCGCTGTGGCCTGCTTGTAGGCATGGTTGCGCATCGCCGTGTCGTTGGGATGATCATCGAAATGCACGTCGGCGATCGGCATGCCGTGCGCGTCCTTCTCGTCCTTGTGCAGCGTGACGCGGTTTTCCGCGCGCGGCATGTCCTCGCCGACGATCCACAGGCCAGCCATGTGATCATAGTGGTCGAGCGCGGTGGTGAAGGAACGGCCCCAGCCGCCGGGATTGAGGAAGGCGGCCATGAAGGGCAAGCCGAGCGACAGCGTCTCGAATTCATAGCCGCCGACAAAGCCGCGTGAGGGATCGTGCCGCGCCTCGTCGCGGATAATGCCGGCCATGGTGGTGCCGCGATACATATGCACCGGTTGGTCGAAGATGGCGTAGACCGAACCGGTGGTGTGGCGCATGTAGTTCTTGCCGACCTGCCCCGACGAATTGGCAAGCCCTTGCGGAAACTTCGCTGACTCGGAGTTTAGCAGCAGGCGCGGGCTTTCGATCGAGTTGCCGGCGACGGCGACAATGCGGGCCTTCTGTTCCTGCAGCTTGCCGTCCTTGTCGGCATAGACGACGCCGGTCACCTTGCCTGAGGCGTCGTGGTTGATCTTGATCGCCATGGCATTCGGCCGGACTTCGAGATGGCCGGAGGCCTCGCCCTTGGGGATCTCGGTATAGAGCGTCGACCATTTGGCGCCCCATTTGCAGCCCTGGAAGCAGAAGCCGGTCTGTTGGCAGGAGTTCCGGTCATCACGCTCGACCGAATTGATTGCCATGTTGCCGGTATGACATTCCTTGTAGCCGAGCTTGTCGGCGCCGGCCTTGAGCACCTTGAAATTGTTGTTGCCGGGCAGCCGCGGCCAGCCATTGGTGCCGGTGACGCCCATCTTGGCTTCCGCCTTGGCGTAGTACGGCTCCATCTCGGCCAATGTGACCGGCCAGTCCAGCAGGTTGGCGCCTTCCAGCTTGCCGTAGGTCGAGAGCGTCTTGAACTCATGCTCCTGGAAGCGCAGCGAGGCGCCGGCCCAGTGCGTGGTCGAGCCGCCGACCGATTTGACTATCCAGGCCGGCAAATTGGGGAAATCCTTCGACACCCGCCAGTCGCCGGACGTCGTGCGCTTGTCCGTCCAGGCGAGTTGGCTGAAGGAACCCCACTCATCATTGATGAAATCCTCGTATTCGTGGCGCGCGCCGGCCTCGAGGATGACGACATCGACGCCTTTCTGGGCGAGTTCGTTGCCGAGCGTGCCGCCGCCGGCGCCGGAGCCGATGATCACGACCACGCCATCGTTGTTGAGATCAAATGAAGCTGCCATGGTTTCCTCCCATGAATTCCTGTTTGCCGGGTTTCAGAACGACGGAAGGGCTCAGAGCCACTCTATGTCGTCGAAACCGCGCGCGATGTAGCCGCCCTTGGAGTAGGATTCGCCCTCGTAGCCGAAGATCGGCCACACCTCCTGCTGGTTGTAGAGGCTGACGACGAGGCCGCCGCGGATGGACTGGAAGAACGGCGTCGCGTCGATCTGCTGCAGCACGGCGACGCGCTGCTCCTCCCAGCCGAGGCCGCGATAGCCGCCCTCGCCCGACTTCTTGTCGAGGTCGGCGATGCCGTCTTCGATCATCGTCTTGTAGGCAGCGTCCTTGCCGGCCTGCTCGTCATGGCCTTTTACGGCGATGGCGTAGTATTTGTCGGGCACCTGATCGTGCGGATAGATGTCGCGCGCCATCTGGATCAGCGTCGCCATGGTTTCGGGCTTGAGCGCTGATGTCTCGAGCCCCCAGGCATTTTCAGGGCTGATGACGGCGCTGCCGGAAATGACGAGCAACGCGCCGATGCCGCCGCGTTTGAGAAGTTCACGACGTGAGAGCCTCGCGTCATAGATCGTGACCATTTGTTCCTCCCTGCTTGCTGTTTGCGCCCTTGAACAGCGCCGTTGCTGGCGCCGCGCGGCTGAATGCGGCTGATAATCCCCTACTGGAAGCGCCCTCCACGCTGCAGAACCTCGATCTTGTAGCCGTCGGGGTCCTCGATGAAGAAAAAGCGGGCGATCAGCGATCCGTCGCGGTTGAATTCGACGATCTTCTTGGGGTTGAGGCCGAGCGCGCCGATCCGGTCGTGTTCGCTGTCGAGATCGGACACCGAGACCGCCAGATGGCCGTAACCGTCGCCAAGCCCATAAGGCTCGGTGCGGCCCTTGTTCACGGTGAGTTCGAGCTCGAACCCCGTTTCGGCGTTGGCAAGGTAAATCAGCGTGAATGTCTCGAAATCCAGCCTGTCGGCGACGTCGAGCCCGAAAGCGTTTCTGTAGAAATCGACGGATCTGGCCTCTTGGAGAACCCGGATCATGGAATGGATTGCCTTCGCCAAATCAGTCTCCGCCGCTGCATGTTGGAGGCGATTATGGGCGGCACGCGCGAAAGGTGGTGGCAGCCGGTTACCACGGCTAAATTTGCAATCGCTGCTATGCCAGCGCCTAAAGACGAAAGTCCGATTGCCGATTCGGCCCACAAGGCCGAACATGCAGGGACAACCACAACTTGAAGGCGCGACACGCTGCGCCCAAAACCAACAATATCGGGAGGTAAGGATGTGCAGGGTTTTTGCCGGGCAGGATCCGGAAGGCTATCGACAGATCAACCGGTCGATCCGCATCGACGGTCACTCTACGAGTATCCTTGAAGGAACGTTCTGGGCGCTGCTTGACGAAATTGCCGACAGCCAGGGCCTGACGACGCCGAAGTTCATCTCAAAACTCTATGACGAGGCGATCGAGATCAACGGCGCCATCCCAACTTCGCGTCGATGCTGCGTACCACCTGCGCGCTCTATCTGCGCGGTCACCGGCCAGACATGGATGAGCTGACGCCGAAGCGCGAAGCGGCCTGAGGAAGCTAGCCTTCCGCCGCAACGTCGAGCCCGAGCCGCGCCATATCGGTGAACAGCGCCTGACGTTCGGAATAGGCAGTCTGTTCGCCGGTCACGATGTTGTCGACGACAGTCAGCAGCGACAGCGCGCGGGCGCCGAAATGCGCCGCGATTCGGTAGAGTGCGCTGGTTTCCATATCGACAGCGAGAGCGCCAAGCGCCTGCGCTTCGGCAAAGCGGTCGCGCCCTACAGGGTGGTAGAAGACGTCGCTGCAGATGGTCAGCCCGGCCTGGTGGTCGATGCCGAGCTGGGCGGCGCAGGCCAAAGCGTGGGCGAACAGGCCGGGATCGGGCCCGGCGGCAGCATCGTAGAGGCCGAAGACCTGGCCGCTTTGGTCGCTTTCGGCGCGCACCGACTGCGAGATCACCAAGGAGCGCAGCGGCACGCGGGGTGTCAGGCCGCCGCAGGTACCTGTGCGGATCAGCGTTTTGACGCCGTGAACATCCAGGAGTTCATGCACATAGACCAGGAAGGACGGGACACCGATGCCGGTGGCCTGGATGCTGATGGGACGGCCGCGATAGAGACCAGTGAAGCCGAGTGCGCCCCGGCGGCGGTTGACGCAGCGCGGTGCCTCAAGAAATGTCTTTGCCATCCACTCGGCGCGTTGCGGATCGCCCGGCAACAGCACCGTTGCGGCATAGTCGCCCCTGGCAGCCTCGTTGTGCGGCGTCACGACATGCTCCCCAATACCCGCCGCCCGTTTCGCCTGCAATCATGGCAGCGTCACGTCATTGCGCAAGCTTTGAATTAGGGCGCCCTAAGACTCCAACACATCCTTGACCACGGTGGCCAGCTGCTTGAGGGAGAACGGCTTCGGCAGGAAGCCGAATTGCGCGTCCGGCGGCAGGTTTCTGGCGAAAGCGTCTTCGGCATAGCCGGACACGAAGACGAACTTGATGTCGGGCTGGCGCTTGCGCAGTTCGCCGAGCAGCGTCGGTCCGTCCATTTCCGGCATCACCACGTCGGACACGACGATATCGACCTTGCCGCCGAGCGCTTCGAAGACTTCCAGCGCCTCGACGCCCGAGGAGGCCTCATGGACGGTATAACCGCGCGAGGTCAGCGCCCGCGAGCCGCCCATGCGCACGGCGTCTTCGTCCTCGACGAGGAGCACAGTGGCCGAGCCCGACAGGTCCTTGGCGCTGTCGGCGGCTTTCACCGGCGCAGCCGGCGCCTCGCTGACGTCGCCGGGCTTCTTCGCCTCCACGATATGGCGCGGCAAGAAGATGCGGAAGGTCGAGCCCTTGCCGACTTCGGAATCGCAGAAGATGAAACCGCCGGTCTGCTTGATGATGCCATAGACCATCGACAGGCCAAGGCCGGTGCCTTTGCCGACTTCCTTGGTGGTGAAGAACGGCTCAAAAATCTTCTTCAGCACGTCCGGGGCAATGCCCGAGCCGCTATCCTCGACCTCGACCACGACATAGTCGGCAGGCGTGAGCTCGCGGTAGGAGAAGCTCTTGCATTGTTCGGCGGTGACGTTGCGGGTGCGCACGGTGAGGTCGCCGCCGGCCGGCATGGCGTCGCGCGCGTTGACGGCGAGGTTGACCACCACCTGCTCGAACTGGCCGATATCGACCTTGACCGGCCACAAATCGCGCCCGTGGTCGACCTTCAGCTTGATCTCGTTGCCGACCAGGCGGGCAAGCAGCATCCGGAGATCGGCAAGCACGTCGGTCAGGTTCAGCACTTCCGGCCGCAAAGTCTGCTTGCGCGAGAAGGCGAGCAACTGCCGCACCAGCGAGGCCGCCCGGTTGGCATTCTGCTTGATGTTCATGATGTCGGGGAAGGATGGGTCCGACGGACGGTGATTGGTCAGCAAAAGATCCGACGCCATGATGATGGCGGTCAGCACATTGTTGAAGTCGTGGGCGATGCCGCCGGCAAGCTGTCCGACAGCCTGCATCTTCTGGCTCTGCGCCATCTGGCCCTCGAGCGCCTTCTGCTCGGTGGTCTCGACGGCATAGACGATGGCCGATTCCTCGGCGCCCTCGCCGGTGCCGTCGGCGACGGCGTTGACGTAGAAGCGGATGTGACGCTCCTCATTGCCGGGCAGCAGCGTGTCGATCGGCTCGATGTCGGCCTGCCTCAGCCGCGCCTTTTCGAACGCGGCGGCAAAGGCCGGCCGGTCGCGCTCATGGATCACGGTGTCCAGCCGCACGCGGCGGTCGACCGCGTCGCCGTCGACGACGGAGGAAAACAGCGACAGGAACGGCGCGTTGGTGCGCAGGATGCGGCCGCCATTGTCGACGGCGGCAATGGCCATCGGCGTCGAATTGAAGAAGCGGGTGAAGCGCACCTCGGATGCGCGAAGGTCGGCCGACGCGTCCTCGCCCTGGGTGCGGTTGAGTACGATGGTGCGGGTCGGACCGTTGGTCCCCTCGCGGCTGGCCGAGACCCGATGCATGAAGCGCACCGGCAGCGCCTCGCCAGTCGTCGTCGTCAGATCGAGATCGATGACCGCGTTGCGGGTGGTGCCCGGATCGGCCTTGACCGAGCGCACCAGCGCCATGCCGTCGCCGGCGACGATTTCCGGGAGTGTCACGGCGCCAGGGGTGAAGCTCGCCAGATCGATGCCCAGCCATTCGGCGAGCGTGGCGTTGATGTAGGTGACGCGGCCTTCCTGGTCGGCCGAGAAGAAACCGGCCGGCGCATGGTCGAGATGGTCGATGGCCTTCTGCAAGTCGAGGAAGAAACGCTCCTGCTCGGCCCTTTCCTGCGAGATGTCGGCAAGCTGCCAGGCAAGCATCGGCAGGCGCTGACCGGGAACGCTGAAGGTCCGGGCCCGCGCCCGGTACCAGCGCGCGCCGGGTTCGGCGCCCGGCCGGATCGACTGTGCCAGCCGGAACTCACCGTCGCCGGCCTGGCCATCGCGCAAGCCCGAGGCCAGCCGGTATATGGTCACCGAAGCTTCGGGGACATCGGAAAGCAGGCCTTCGACCGTCTTCAGATCGGCGGCCGACGCAGCCCCGGTCATCTCGGCATAGGCCCGGTTGGCGTAGACGACGCGGCCCTTGGTGTCGGTGACGATCAGGCCCTGCGACATGGAATCGACGAAGGCCTTCGACAGTTCATCCCCGGTCGAACGCGGCGCGATCTGCACGAAGCCGATGGCCGTGGCGAACAGGAAGCCAACGCCGATCATGGCAAGCACGCCCAGCATGCCGAGCAGGAACGGATCGCCAAGACGCTCGCGGAAAATGCCGAAAACGATTGCGGCCCCGGTCAGGACGATGATGAACACGATGAGCCGGGTAACCGCGCCTGGCCGCGTGTTCTGATCGACGATCGGTACCGGATAGAAATCGCCGCGCGTTTCCCTGGCCATATGCCCCCTGCTCGTGAGTTGTCCGACACCGCCCCCGGCCGGTTGAATCACATTCTCCTAATCCGGAAAAGGCCCTGGCGGCAAATGTCGGATAAAAATGACGCGTCGGTGTTTTCAAGCTGTTCACGAAGCGTGAAGGCAACTTGCGGTGGCTGGCCGCAACGGTCTAGTGTCCCTCCACTTCAAAAGCCGATTGGGGGCACCGATGCAGTGGCTGGATAATGTGGCGGGTCCCGGATATGCCGCAGCGCTGCTGTGGACGTTTGCTGCCCTTGTCCTGCTGGTCATCGTGCTCATCATCATCAGGCTGGTCCGCAACCTGACCTTCGGCACCTTCGTTGCCGGCGGCAGGAACCGCAAGACACGGCTGGCGGTCATGGACGCCACGGCGGTCGACAGCCACCGCCGGCTGGTGCTCATCCGTCGCGACGACATCGAACACCTGCTTTTGATCGGCGGCCCAACCGACGTTGTCGTCGAGCGCGATATCAGACTTGCGGCGCCACGCCGTCCGGCATTGACCGGCGATGGCGGTGTTGGCCAGCAGCAACAGGCGCCGGGTCCGCGCGCAGCACAACCCGCTCCCACCGCGCCCGCAAGGCAGGCGCCACCGCCGCAACCGGTAAGGGCTGCTCCAGCCGCCGTTCCGCCGCGCCAGGCCGCACCGGCGCCGAAACCGGCTCAAATCTACCAGGCGAGCAATGTGACACCGCTGCCGGCCTATGGCTCCGCCGCCAATACTGCCCGGCAGGCCCCGCCACCGAAGCATGAGTCCATCGACGATACGCTGATGCGGGAACTCGAGGTCTCGCTCGACGATTCGCACCCCAAACCGGCAAGCAAGCCGGCTGCGAAGGCACCGCAGTCTCTCGACGACGAGATGACCAAGCTGCTCGGCGAACTCGCCAGCCAGAAACGATAAAGCCCGGCGAACCGTCACATCTTGCCGATTCCCGATCGAACGCCGCTTAAGCGTGTCGCACAAATCCGTTCAGCGCGACGCGCTTTAACTTCGTGCGATTAAACCCTTCGCTAAAAACACAAATGGCCGGGAAACCCGGCCATTTCGATGAAACAGTCCTGCCTGACGGCAGCGGCTCAATCGTCGCGATAGACCTTCTCGCGGCGTTCGTGGCGCTCCTGCGCTTCGATCGACAAGGTCGCGATCGGACGCGCGTCGAGACGCTTCAGCGCGATCGGCTCGCCGGTTTCCTCGCAATAGCCGTATGTGCCTTCATCGATGCGCTGCAGCGCCGAATCGATCTTTGAAATGAGCTTGCGCTGGCGGTCGCGGGCCCGAAGCTCGATGGCGCGGTCGGTTTCCGAGGAAGCACGATCGGCGAGATCGGGATGGTTGGCGTTTTCCTGCTGCAGGATTTCGAGAGTTTCGCGCGCTTCGCGCAGTATGTCGGTCTTCCAGGTGACGAGCTTCAGGCGAAAGTAGGATTTCTGCCGTTCGTTCATGAACGGCTCGTCTTCGGAGGGTACGTAATTGGCTGTAACGATATCGTTCATTCGACTCACCCAACAACCCCAAATTTGGCGCCTATATATTCGTGCAGAGAAGGCTGCACAAGCGTAATCCGCGCGCGTTTCACGCAATTGTTAATGCCGTGCGGGCGATCCTCAGCAAAGCCTTCCACAGCAAGGGCGCGGGCGAATTCGCACATGATTCGCTGCGCTTGGGCGTCGCCGCCCATTGTGCCTCAGGCCTTTCTCGTGGCTAATCCAGTTGTGTCATTGGTGGGCAGCACACCATTGGGGGTCCGGTGAGCAGACTGTATCTGTTGAGGCATGCAAAGGCTGGCTGGGCCCTGCCCGGCGTGCGCGACTTCGATCGCCCGCTCGACGCATCCGGCATTGCCGATGCCGAAATGATGGGGACGGCGATGCGTGCCCGCAACTACATCCCCGATATCACGCTCTGCTCCAACGCCAAGCGGGCGCGCCAGACGCTGGAAGGCATCGCCGGCCACACCGATACCGGCCGGGTGCTGTTCTTCGACACGCTCTACAGCGAGGATGCCGCCGGCTACCTCGCCATCATCCGCAGCAATGGCGGCCCCGGCTCGCTGCTGGTCATCGGCCACAATCCGATGACGGAAGACCTTGCCATGGCGGTCTCGGGCGATGGCGACGAGGCCGCGCGGGCCATCATGAACCATGGTTTCCCGACCTCCGGCCTTGCGGTCGTGCGCTTCGACGGTACCCTCACCGACGCCGCGCAAGGTTCGGGCTATCTCGAAGCCTTCCTGACGCCCGCCGATCTCTGAGCGGAAACCGGCCAGGTCCAGGCGCCATTTCAAACTGGAGATGCAAAGCCTATATCGGGCGAACGGAAGCCTCGAGAGAACAGATTTTGGCATCATCGCTGACCACTTTCACCGACGAAGCGAGAATTGCCCTGGATACGCTGTCGGGGCGTGCGAGCGGGCTTTTTTCGCCGTCGCTTCGGCTGGGCGTTACCGGCCTTTCGCGCGCCGGCAAGACAGTGTTCATCTCCGCCCTTGTCCACAATCTCATCCATGGTGGGCGCCTGCCGCTGTTCGAGGCGCAGAAGTCGGGACGGATCGCTCGCGCCTTCCTCGAGGAACAGCCGGACGATGCCGTGCCGCGTTTTCAGTACGAGGACCATATCTCCGCCCTGGTCAACGACCGTGTCTGGCCGGACTCGACGCGCGCCATTTCGGAACTCAGGCTCACCATCGAATATGAGTCTGCCTCCGGTTGGAACCGGATGTTTTCCAGCGGCCGATTGTCGGTCGACATCGTCGACTACCCCGGCGAATGGCTGCTCGACCTGCCGCTGCTCGGCAAATCCTTCGCCGATTTTTCGCGCGAGGCGTTCGAGATGGCGATGCTGCCGGTGCGGGCCGACCTGTCGCAGGACTGGCGGGCGCTGTCGGCGAGGATCGAACCCAATGCCGAAGCCGACGAGATGACGGCGCGGCGCCTCGCCGAGAGTTTTGCCGCCTACCTCAAGGCCTGCAAGCTCGACGAGCGGGCGCTTTCGACCTTGCCGCCCGGCCGTTTCCTGATGCCTGGCGACCTCGAGGGATCGCCGGCGCTGACCTTCGCGCCCTTGCTGCTCAAGGGTGAGAAACGGCCGCGCTCCGGCTCGCTGCAAGCGATGATGGAGCGCCGCTACGAGGCCTACAAGACGCATGTGGTGAAACCGTTCTTCCGCGAACACATCACCCGCCTCGACCGCCAGATCGTGGTGATCGACGCCATGCAGGCGTTGAACGCCGGCCCCGGCGCGATGGCCGACCTGGAACGCGCGGTGACCGAAATCCTCTCCTGTTTCCGTCCTGGCCGAGGCAATTTCCTCACCGACCTGTTTTCACGCCGCATCGACCGCATCCTGGTTGCCGCGACCAAGGCCGACCATTTGCATCACGAAAGCCATGACCGGCTGCAGGCAATCGTGCGGCGGCTTGCCGACCGCGCCGTGGCGCGGGCAAATTTCACCGGCGCCGATGTCGATGTGGTCGCCATGGCGGCGGTGCGCGCGACGCGCGAAGGCACGGTCAAGCAAGGCCGCGACACCCTGCCGGTGATCATCGGCACGCCGCTGAAGGGCGAGAAGATCAACGGCGAAACCTTTGATGGTAAAGCCGAAACCGCCATATTTCCCGGGGACTTGCCGGAGAAAATTGATGCGGTTTTCGACGTTTCGGAAGCCGACCACCGGCAGAGCAGCGACGATCCGGCGATCCGTTTCGTGCGCTTTCGCCCGCCAAAGCTCGAACGCACCGCTGAAGGCGTCACGCTGTCGCTGCCGCATATCAGGCTCGACCGCGCCTTGCAGTTCCTGATCGGAGACCATCTGGCATGACCGCGCCCCGCAGACCGGCAGCTTTCCGCATCGAGCCGGAGGCCGAACCGAAGCAGGAAACGCGCAGCCCCCATGCCGAGCCGCCGCGCAAGCCGCGCACCGTCGTCGTGCCGGCCGAGATCGATGTCTTCGATGAGCCGGACATTGTCGCCGCCGAACCGCCGCCGGCGACCGCGCCGCGCAGGCGCTCGCTGTTTGCCAGCCTGTTTTTCGGCGCGGTCGGCGTGCTGGTTTCGCTCGCCGTCGGCCTGTGGACCGACCAGCTCATCCGCGACCTGTTCGAGCGCGCAGAGTGGCTGGGGTGGCTGGCAGCGGGAATGGCCGCAATTGCCGTGTTGGCCCTCGCAGTCGTGCTGGTGCGCGAATTCCTGGCTATCGCCCGGCTGGCCGAGGTCGAAAAACTGCAAAAGCGGGCGCTCGATGCCGTGGCCCGCGACGATCCGAAGGCTGCAAGGGCCGTCGTCGAAGAGCTTTCGGCCTTTGTCGCTGCGAAACCCGAAACCGCGGCCGGCAGGCGCTCCCTGGCCGAATTGCGCGGCGAGATCATCGATGGCGGCAATCTGGTGCGACTGGCCGAGACCGAAATTCTCGGGCCGCTCGATGCGAGAGCCAAGGTGATGATCCTCGAAGCAGCCAAACGCGTGTCGCTGGTCACCGCCGTCAGCCCCCGCGCACTCGTAGACGTTGCCTATGTCGTGTTCGAGGCCGGGCGCCTGATCCGCCGCTTGTCCGAACTCTACGGCGGCAGGCCGGGCACGCTGGGCTTTTTCCGGCTGGCGCGCAGCGTTCTTGCCCATCTGGCGGTGACCGGCTCGATCGCCGTCGGCGACAGCTTTGTCCAGCAGATCGTCGGCCATGGCCTTGCCGCACGGCTTTCGGCGAAACTCGGCGAAGGCGTGGTCAACGGCATGATGACGGCGCGTATCGGCATTGCTGCCATGGAGACGGCGCGGCCCCTGCCCTTCATTGCCGGCAGGCGGCCGGGTATGGGCGATTTCCTGTCGGCGCTGACCTCGTTTGCGGCCAGAAAAGAGAATGAAGCACCCGCCTCGACCAAGTGAACGCCCTCTCGCGGTCACCAAGCATTAACCAATCTTGTTCATGGTCGTCCAACAACAGCCTCCTTGTTGCCGGGTGTCGTCTATGAAAAGCGTAATCTTGTCCTGCGTCCTGCCCCTGGTCGCGCTTGCAGCACCTCTGGGCCCGACCGGGAAAGCCTTTGCAGCGGAGCCCGACAAGCAGTTCTTCCGCACCGTTGAAGGCAAATGGGTCGGCCCGGGCGAAATCATCGCCGGCAAATACAAGGGCACGAAGTTCACCTGCAGCTTCGACGGCTCGACGCCGGACAACAAGACCGGCATGACGCTCGATGGCGACTGCCGCGTCGGTGTCTTCACCCAGAAAATGTCGGCGACCGTCGAGCGCAAGGGCCGCGACTACAAGGGCAATTTCATGGGCGGCGCCGCGGGGTCGGGCCTGGACATCATCGGCGGCAACGTGGTCGATGCCCGCAAAGTCGTCTTCACCATCAACCGCAACCAGCTGCGCGGCGTCATGCAGGCCCGCATTCCCGACGACAATTCGATGACGGTGACCATCGCCGTGCGCGTCGACCAGCAGCTGGTGCCGGTCATCGGCATGAGCCTCAAGCGCGTCGACGCCGTCGAAGTCGGCTCCATCGCCAAAAACTGACTCTCAAGCGGTTCCCCGAAAAAAGCGCGGAACGGGGTTGCACTGCGCGTTAGCTGAGCTGTTCCGCTCAGCTCGATGTCGGGAAGGACACGCCACCTTGCGGCCAGGTTGGCGCTCCTCAAGCACGGGCCGCTCGGGCGGCACCTTTCTGCCGCGACCGGACATGTGGCGCGCAACCGACGATGTCAGCGTCTCCGATGGCCCAAGCCACAGCAAGGCCAACGTGTCATGGTCCTGTGCGTGCCGGCGGTCCTCCGTGTCAGCGCGATGCGCTTTAAGAACACCAGCAAAAAAGGCGGCGGCTACTCGAGCCACCGCCTTCCTCAATTTCCGAACGAAGAATCAGCCCTTGATGGCGGCCGTCAGATCGTCATAGGCCTTGCAGGCGTCGGCCGGCGTGGTGGCGCCCTGATATTTGGTCGTCACAGCCTGCACCTTGGCGGTCAGGTCGGCGGCCTTGGTCGGATCCTTGGTGATCGCTTCCTGCAGCGCGGCGGTCATTTCCTGCGCCTTCTTGGCCGCGATTTCCTGCGTGCATTCAGGCGCCTTCGAACAGGCCGATGCGGCAAGCATGGCGACACCCACGCCGACGAGCAAAAACTTCTTCATGTCAGTCATTCTCCTCACGAAGGCAGAACTTGATCGTCGCTGCCTTCCAACGGCCGAAGCCTGGCGTCCCATAGCCGCCGATTGCGGCAAAACGCAACGTGTGCGGCGCATAAACCTGTGCAGCGCTGCTGCAACGGCGCGGACGGCCTGATTGAGGCCGCCCGTGTCAGACGAAGCGAGGTTTCAGCCACGAGGCTGCAGCAGCGCCAGTGCGGCCGTCGCCGCGGCAAGGACGGCGGTTAGGGTCAAAGGTCCCGTAGCGCCATAGGTGTCCACGACATAGCCGCCGACAACCGCACCGACGGTGATGGCAACCTGGAAGGAAGTGACCATCAGGCTGCCTGCTGCTTCCAGCGCATCAGATGCCGCGCGAGACATATTGGTCGGCAGCACCACCGGCGCCATGCCGAAGGCGAAGCCCCACAGCGTAACAAAGCCGAAGGCAACGCCGGTTTGCGCGCCCCAAAGCACCAAAGCGAGTGCCGCAAACGCCATCAACGCGGCGGTAACTGCGAGGGCCATGTGGATGTTGGTGTCGGCCAGGCGGCCACCGGCAATATTGCCGATCACAGCGGCGATGCCGAACCCGAGCAGTGCCAGGGCAATCGGCCCGGTTGTGAGGAGCGTCACCTGTTCGAGGAACGGGCGCACATAGACCGAGCCGGCAAAATGCCCGGTCATCAGCAGAACAATGGCAAGCATGCCGAGTTGGATGCCACGCCGCCGTGTCAGCCGAAAGACGTCTGCAAGGCTGTTGCTTGCCGCCGCAGGCAAGGTCGGCAGGCTGAGAAGCTGCAGCAGCATGGCAAGCGCGGCCAGCCCCGCCGTCATGGCCATCGCGCTGCGCCATCCCAGCCAGTCACTGATCAACGCACCCATCGACGGCGCGGCAATGGTCGCGAGCGAGACGCCGAGGGTCACGATCGCCATGCCGCGACCTGTCGCATTGGCGCCGACCAGCCGCGCCACGACGGCAACGGAAAGTGCCCAGAAAGCGCTAAGAGCGATCCCCAACCCGGCCCGGCCCAGCAACAGCAGCCAGAAATTGGGCGCCAGCGCCGCAAGAATATTGGAACCGACCGCCAGGGCCATGAGGCCAACCAGCACCGCCTTGCGGTTCAATCGGCCGATGAGAACATTGCTCAACATGGCCGTCACGGCGCCAACGGAAGCGGTGGCGGTGACGACCTGTCCGGCAGTTCCCTCGCTGATGCCGAGATCGCGCGCCATCGGCGTCAACAGACCTGCCGGCAAGAACTCGGCTGACACCAGGGCAAAGCTGGTGGCCGCCAATGATAGGACCGCAAACCATGTGGCCGCGCTCCACGCGGCTGGTGCATCGGCATCAAGGCCGATTGCGGCGTCTTCAAGCTGTAATGTTGTGTCCGTCACGGAAAGATCTCCACAGTTGGAGATCTTAGATAGGCGAGTCCGCCCGGATGTTATGTACCTTAAAATCCGAAATTCATATCCATTCGTCCGGGAATTGTGCGACGCACAACGCCTGGCGAGACATTGGTGATGCGCTTGAACGCGCGGGCGAAGGACGCCTCGGAATCATAGCCCAAACGGGTAGCGACTTCGGCAACCGACAAGCCGTTTTGGCCCAGCAATTCGCGGGCAAGCTGCATTCGCAGGCGGGCGAGATAATGTGCGGCACCCTCCCCCAATACCGCGCTGAAGCGCTCGGCGAAAATCGAACGCGATTGGCCTGCCACGCCGGCGAGGCTTCCCAGCGTCCAGTTGTGGCCGGGGTCGCGGTGCATGGCCGCCAGAGCGCGGCCTATATGGGGGTCGCGGATGGCTGCGAGCCAACCGGTGGTCGATGCGCCGTTGCAATTGACCCAGCACCGGATGAGCCTGGCTGTCAGCAAATCCGCCATACGCGACAGGATGGTGGCGCTGCCCATCTGCGGTTGCGCGGCCTCCACCGTCATGGCCGCCAGCAAAGGGCCGACCATCGGGTCATTGCCGGCCACGTCGCAACCCTTGATGAGAGGCGGCATCAACGTGATCAACGGATTGAGCGCATAGGAGCCGAGAGACATGGAGCCGCAGAAAAGGGTGCTTGTCGCGCCCGTTCCCTGCCGTATCACTTCGCAAACGTTGCCGCCCAACTTGATCACCTGGCAGCCCTCGAGCGAATCGCCCACCACGTCCGGCGCACTCGCCAGCCGATGGGCGATGCCTTGCGGCAGCAGCACCAGATCGCCATCGCGCAACTCCTGCCAGCCTTGCGCTTCGGTGTGAATCCAGCATGGACCCTGGCCGACAAAGTGAAAACGAAGCAGTTGTTGTTGCGGAAAGTCTATGCTCCATGGGTGCCGGAGTTCGCAGCGGCCATAGTTGACGCCACTCAAGCGAAAGTCTTGCAGAACTTCGCTGAGCGCATCCATCGGGATATGTGGCAGCGGCGACGGCCGGGACGAATAATCAGGCATTTGTCAGATATAGATACCGGCCGTCCGACAGGCAAGCGCAGACTGTTGTTCCACCGGGGAATCGCTGCCACGGCACCCTACCCATCCTGGCAGGCTTCCCGCCCTTGCCTCCCGCTCCCGGTGCATGCAAGGAGTGCTGTCGGACACAGGGACAAGAGGCATGGCAGCGGAAGCATCGGGCAGCGATCTCATTCAGGTGGTGGCGCTGCTTGCCGCAGGCGTCGTCGCCGTTCCGATCTTCAAACGCATGGGGCTGGGCTCGATCCTAGGCTATCTCGCCGCGGGCGTGGTCATCGGCCCGTTCGGTATTGGCATTTTTTCCGAATCGGAAGCCATCCTGCATGTCGCCGAACTCGGCGTGGTCATGTTCCTGTTCATCATCGGGCTGGAGATGCAGCCGTCGCGGCTATGGGGCCTGCGCCGCGAGATTTTCGGCCTCGGCGCGCTGCAGGTCGGCGTCTGCGCCTTGCTGCTCACCGGTGTTGGTCTCGCCGGCGGCTTTCCGATCGCGCAATCCTTCGTTGCCGGCGCCGGCTTTGTCCTGACCTCGACGGCGATCGTCATGCAGCTTCTGGAAGAGCGTGGCGAGATGGCCAGCCCCAAGGGCCAGCGCATCGTGTCCATCCTGCTGCTCGAGGATCTGGCAATCGTGCCGCTTCTGGCGCTGGTCGCCTTCCTGGCGCCGGGCGGCAGCGAGATGACCCTGCAGCAAAGGCTGACCGAAATCGGCATCGGTCTTGGCGCCATCGTCGGGCTGGTGGTGGCCGGCCGCTATCTGCTCAACCCGTTCTTCCGCATCCTGGCCGACGCCAAGGCGCGCGAAGTCATGACGGCGGCAGCCCTTCTGGTCGTGCTGGGGTCGGCGCTGGTCATGCAGCTTTCCGGCCTCTCGATGGCGATGGGCGCCTTCCTCGCCGGCGTGCTGTTGTCGGAATCGACCTTCCGCCACCAGCTGGAGGCCGACGTCGAGCCATTCCGCGGCATCCTGCTTGGCCTTTTCTTCCTCGCCGTCGGCATGTCGCTCGACCTACATGTGGTGGCCGACAACTGGCGGCTGATCGCCGTCTATGTCGTCGCCTACATGGCGATGAATGCGCTCGGCATCTACCTCGTCGCCCGCTTGCTGAAGAGCGGTCATCGTGAAGCGCTGGAACGCGCCGTGATCATGGCGCAAGGCGGCGAATTCGCCTTCGTCCTCTATTCGGCCGCGGCGGCGGTTGGCATCATCGACAGCCGGGCCAACGCAACGCTGACCGCGATCATCATCATCTCCATGGTGCTGACGCCGCTGGCCATCATTGCGCTCAAATATGTGACGCCGCGCGACGAGCAGTCGCTTGAAGGCGTCGACATCGCCGACGGCCTTACCGGCAGTGTGCTGGTCATCGGCTTCGGCCGTTTCGGCCAGATCGCCAGCCAGCCGCTTTTGTTGCGCGGCATCGACGTGTCGATCATCGACAATGATGTCGAAATGATCCAGGCGGCCGCCGATTTCGGCTTCAAGGTCTACTATGGCGACGGCACGCGGCTCGACATTCTGCGCGCCGCAGGTGCAGGCCGCGCGCGCGCCGTGCTGATCTGCGTCGACAAGCCGGACGCCACGGTGCGCATGGCGGAACTGATCAAGGCGGAGTTCCCGTTGCTGACTGTCCTGGCGCGTGCCTTCGATCGCGGCACCGCCCTGTCGCTCATCCGCGCCGGGGTCGACTTCCAGCTGCGCGAGACCTTCGAATCGGCCCTCGTCTTCGGCGGTTCCGCGCTCGAGGTTTTGGGCGTCGAGCCGGAAGATGTCGCCGATGTCATCGAGGATGTGCGACGGCGCGACAATGCCCGACTGGAGACGCAGCTGGCCGAAGGCGTCCGCGCCGGGCAACGTTTCCTCAGGGGCAATACCGGCACGCCGATCCCGACGCCGCTGACGCAACCGCGCCGGCCCGGCCAGGCGCTGAACGAAGAGACGGCCGGCGTGCTGCACAAGCCCGAGCCCGCCGATCAGGGGGAAAGCTGATGACCGCATCGGATGAGCGCGCGCTCGCCGTCACCAAATTCTGGCGCGAGGCCGGCGAAGACGCGTGGTTCGAGAAGAACGACGTCTTCGACGCGGATTTCCGCAGCAGGTTTCTCGACCTGCACTTTGCCGCCGCGCGGCGCGAGTGCGACGCATGGTCGGAGCATGCCGCGGGTTCGCTAGCGCTGATGATCCTGCTCGACCAGTTTCCGCGCAACTGCTTTCGCGGCTCAGGCCATATGTACGCCACCGATCCGCTGGCGCGGTATTTTGCCGCCAAGGCGATCGCTGCCGGCCACGACCTTGCGCTGGAAGAAAACCTGCGCGTCTTCCTGTACCTGCCCTACGAACATTCGGAAATGCCCGCCGACCAGGACAGATCGGTCGAGCTCACCACCGCCAGGGCGCCGGAGTATGTGAAATACGCCATCGAGCATCGCGACATCATCGAGCGTTTCGGCCGCTTTCCGCACAGGAACAAGATGCTTGGCCGCGAGACATCGGCGGACGAACAGGCATTTCTCGATGGCGGCGGCTTCTCCGGTTAACCCAGCCACCAATCGCGGCCGGAAGCCAGCCGCTCTATGCCTGATGTATCGACGGCGCTGAGCCGCTCGGTCACGCTCCTGCCGCCCACCGCCAGATCCGGCGCGATCTCTGCCAAGGGCGCCAGAACGAAGGCGCGCTCCAGCATCCGGGGATGGGGCACTTCCAGACCGGTCTCGTGGATGATGCGGTCGCCGAACACCAATATGTCGATGTCGATCAGGCGCGGACCCCAGCGCTCCTCGCGCACCCGCTTCAGCTTGCGCTCGGCCTCGAGGCAGAGGTCGAGCAGCGCCCTTGGCGCCAGCACAGTCGAGATTTCGGCAGCGGCGTTGAGGAAATCCGGCTGGTCGAGCTTGCCCCAGGGCTGCGTGCGATAGAGCGAGGAGACGGCGACCACGCGCGTATTCTCGTCGGCATCAAGCAGGCGCAGCGCCGTGGCCATCGAGGCCGAGGGATCGCCGAGATTGCCGCCAAGGCTGAGATAGACCGTGTTATTGTTATTCGGGCCAGACAACGGTCACCTCGACGTAATCGAGCACGCCGGGCACCGGTGCGTTGGGCTTGCGCACGGTGATCTCGGCCTTCCTGATCTGCGGAAACCGTGAAGTCAGCGCCTTCGCTACTTCGAGCGCCAGCGCCTCGATCAGGAAACGGCGATGTCCAGTGACGATCTTTTCAATCACCGTGAAGGCGATGCCGTAATTGACGGTGTCCTCGATGGAATCATCCTCCAGCGGGCGGCTGGGCTCGACCGTCAACTCGGCATCGACATAAAAACGTTGGCCAAGCGCCTCTTCCTCATCCAGCACGCCGTGCCGGGCAAAGAAGGCGCAGTTCTTCATGCGGATGACGTACATTTCTTAATGTCCTGGCATTTCTTAGTGTCCTGGGCTCAGCGCCCTAGCTTTTCACGCGCCAGCATAGCATCGGCGACCGCCAGTGCGTCCACGTTGATTGCGACATCGTGAACGCGAAACAGATCGGCGCCCTTCAGCCTCAGGATGACACTGGTGGCTGCCGTCCCGGCGGCGCGCGCGGCAGCCTCGCGGCCGGTGACGGTGCCGATGAAGCGTTTTCTGGAGGTGCCGGCCATCAGCGGGAAGCCGAGCGCCCTGAGTTCGGAAAACCGCGCCATCAGGTCGAGGTTTTCCTCAGCCGTCTCCTTGGCGAAGCCGAAGCCGGCATCGAGTACGATATGATCGTCCGTAACGCCGCTGCGCCTGGCGATTTCCAGCGAAGCCTTGAGGAACAAAAACTGGTCGGCGATGACGTCGGGGAGTTTTTGCCGCCCGCGCCCGGTATGCATGATGACCAGTCCGGCGCCGGTCTCGGCGGCGACGCGGGCGATGCCGGGTTCACGCTGCAAGCCCCAGACATCGTTGACGATATGCGCACCGGCGGCGACGGCGGGGCGCGCGGTTTCCTCGCGATAGGTGTCGACCGATATCAGGGCTTCGCCTGAACCGGCGAGTGCTGCGATCACCGGCAGGATGCGGCCCTGCTCTTCTTCAGCAGTTACGGGCGATGCGCCGGGGCGTGTGGATTCCCCGCCGATGTCGATGACGGCAGCGCCCTCTTGCGCCATACGGCGCGCCTGAGCCACCGCCTGATCGGGCGTGATGAACAGTCCGCCATCCGAAAAACTGTCCGGCGTGACGTTGAGAATGCCGACCACAATAGCTTTCTCGCCAAGTTCAAGATGGCGCCCATGCGCCAGTTCCCATCGCCTTGTCGTCATTGTCCTTCAACCATGTGTCTCATTGGCATGTGGCTCATCGGGCGCTTGCAATCCATCACCGATGCGTGATCGGTGGAAGATCAATTCCGTTGCGCCGGCAACGGCCGTAAAGCAAGGTGCGTGAAGAGGCAACATGATGAAACGACCCCTGCTCTGCGCCCTGATGCTGGCTTTGACCGTCCTGCCGGCGAATGCTGCCAATCTGGTGAAGACCTACAGCTATTTTGCCATCGGCGGCAGCACGCTCGATGACATCGAGACGCAATTGTCGAAGCATGGACCCGAGGTGAAAAGCACCGGGATGCGGCATCCAGGCGCCACCCTGATGGCGTTCACCACCCGCATCAGCTACGCGCAAACCGCAGACACCTGCCGCATCGCCAAGGCCGCCGTTACCGTCAAGGTCAAGGTCATCCTTCCGGAGTGGCGCAGGCCGCGCAAGGCCGATCCCGATGTCAGGCTGTTCTGGGACACCCTGTCGGCCGACATCAAGCGCCATGAGGAGCGTCATGTCGAGATCGCCAAGAACCACGGCCGTCTGCTCGAAGACGCGCTGAACGCGAGCTTTGCGCAAAAGACCTGCGCCGGGGCAAAGGCGAAGGCGGCGCAGATCACCGCGGCCGAACTCGCCAGGCATGACCAGGACCAATTGCGCTTCGACCGCGTGGAAGGCGTGAATTTCGAAAGCCGCATCCTGCGGCTGCTGCGCTACCGCATGCAGCGCGTCGAGAACGGCCAGCTTCCGCCCGGCTGAAACACGGCGATACCAAGCCAATTCTGCCGAAACATGAGGCCAGCCCCAGAAAATTTTCGGGCATAGGTCGAAATCGGCCTATACGGGACGACATATGTCAGGCTCGCAAGATATGTCAGGCTGGCAAGGCGCGAGCTTCGAAACACCAGATCAAGACCAATTGAGGCGGCGCGTAGCGGAGCGGCCATTTGGCGCCGCGCAATCGCTCTCAAACTTTATGGATGAAATGATATGGACCAAGCTGTCGACAAGCCGGCTAGGCTGCCTCCCGCCGCACCGCTGACGGAAAGCGAGAAGAACGTCATCATCGCCGGCATCCTTTTGTCGATGCTGTTGGCGGCGCTCGACCAGACAATCGTCGCGCCGGCCATGCCGACCATCGGGCGTTCGCTCGGCCATGCCGACTACCTGCCGTGGATCGTGACCGGCTATCTCCTGACGGCGACGGCCATGGCGCCGCTCTACGGCAAGATTTCCGACGTCTATGGCCGCCGGCCGACCGTCTATGCGGCGATCCTGATCTTCCTTCTGGGATCGCTGGTCAGCGCCATGGCCCCCAACATGTTCGTGTTGGTTGTCGGCCGGGCGATCCAGGGTGCGGGCGGCGGCGGCCTGTTCGCCCTGGCGCAGATCGTCATCGGCGACCTCGTGCCGCCGCGTGAACGCGCGCGTTATGCCGCCTGGATTTCGGGCACCTGGGCTGTCGCCAGCATCGCCGGGCCTTTGCTCGGCGGCGGATTTGCCGAACATCTGCATTGGTCGCTGATCTTCTGGATCAATATCCCGCTCGGCATCTTGGCCATGGCCATCATCAACAAGCCGCTGCGCAAACTGCCGGTCGCCGCAAAGCGGCATCGCATCGACGCGCCGGGCGCGCTGCTTCTGGTGGTGGCGACGGCATTGCTGCTTTTGGCCCTCAACTGGGGCGGCAGCGCCTATCCATGGGTCTCCCGCGAGATCGTCGGCCTGCTCGCCTGTTCGGCGGTCTTCTGGGGTGCGTTCGCGCTCAGGCTGATGCGTGCGGCCGAGCCGCTGATTTCGCTTGAAGTGCTGAGCAATCCGATCGTGCTTGCCGGCACGGCGTCGATGTTCCTGCTGCAGGCCGCCAATATCGGCCTGTCGGTGTACCTGCCGGTCTATCTGCAGTCGATCATCGGCCTGTCGGTCAGCCAGTCGGGCCTTGCCATGCTCGGCCTGCTGCTCGGAACGGTCGCCGGCGCGACCTTCAGCGGCCGCACGATACCGCGCTTCTTCCACTACAAGCGTATCGCCATGGTCGGCGTTCTCTTCGCCATTATCTGTCTTGGCGTGCTCAGCCTGGTCGCCGGCCGCGCCTCGCTGCTGGTGGTCGAGCTCTTGACCATCTGCATCGGCCTTGGAAGCGGCACCACCTTCCCGGTCGCCACCGTATCGGTGCAGAACGCCGTCGACCGCGCGCATCTCGGCGTTGCCACCGGCGTGCTGACCTTCCTGCGTTCGCTGGGCAGCGCGCTCGGCGTCGCCATGCTCGGCGCGGTCGCGCTCGGCTATGGCCTGCCGCTTGCCGGCGAAGGCGCGCCGGCTGCCGGACAGATCGTCTCGGCGACGCCCTTCATGATGATCTTCCTTGCCGCGGCCGTCACGCTCGTGCTGGCGCTGATGACGCTGGCGCTGATGCCGGAGAAGTCACTGCGCGGCCGCGACGACGCCGAGGCGCCAGTCGTTCTGGTGGAGTGATTCGGAAAGCCCTGTAGGACCTACTCCACGACGCCGAGCTTCTTCTGCAGGCTGGTCGACGACGTCGTGTACTGGAAGACGATGCGCTCACCGGGGCTGATGATGCGCTTGGCGGCCTGCGCCATCAGCGCCACCTCGTGAAAACCCGACAGGATCAGCTTCAGCTTGCCTGGGTACCAGTTGATGTCGCCGACGGCAAAGATGCCTGGCACCGAAGTCTGGAATTTCTCGGTATCGACCGGGATGAGGTTCTCATGAAGGTTGAGCCCCCATTCGGCGATCGGGCCGAGCTTCATGGTCAGGCCGAAGAACGGCAGCATGCGCGTGCACGGCACCTCGATGTCGCCGTCAGGCCCGCCCTTGATGGTAGCAGAGGCCAGCTCGCCGTCGGCGCCGGTCAGGCCGCTCACCTGGCCGACCCGGAACTCCAGCTGCTTCATCTCCTGCATGGCATACATCTTGTTGACGCTGTCGGGCGCCGCCCTGAATTCCGCGCGCCGGTGGACCAGTGTCACGCTTTTTGCCACCGGCTGCAGGTTCAGCGTCCAGTCGAGTGCGGAATCGCCGCCACCGACGATGACGAGGTCGTGGCCGCGGAATTCCTCCATACGGCGCACCGAATAGAAGACGCTCCTGCCCTCATAGGCCTCGATGCCGGGAATGGGCGGCCGCTTGGGCTGGAACGAGCCGCCACCGGCGGCGATCACCACCACCTTGGCTTCGAACACCTCGTTCTCGTCGGTGGTGACCCGAAATGAGCCGTCGTCCAGCTTTTCCAGGCTGGAGACCATGCGGTTGAAGGTAAAATCCGGCTTGAACGGTTGAATTTGCTCGAGCAGTTTGTCGACCAGCCCTTGCGCCGAGATCGAGGGCCAGCCTGGAATGTCGTAGATCGGCTTTTCCGGATAGAGTTCGGCGCATTGGCCGCCGGGCCGGTCGAGGATATCGATCAGATGGCACTTCATGTCGAAGAGGCCGAGTTCGAACACGGCGAACAGGCCGACCGGCCCCGCCCCGACAATGAGTGCGTCCGTCTTGATTATATCGGTCATGCCAGGCGAGCCTCATTGTCAGACTGGGGCGAAACTGGCGCGAGACTGCATGAGCATTGGCCCGCTGCCAAGCGGCGGCGGGAAAAATCAGATGCTACGGGAGATCAACCCTGGCGAGCCGGCACGCGCACGACGAGGCCGTCAAGCGCGTCGCGCACCTTGATCTGGCAGGACAGGCGCGAGTTCGGCTGGACGTCATAGGCGAAGTCCAGCATGTCCTCTTCCATCGCCTCCGGCTCGCCGACCTCGGCCGTCCAGGCTTCGTCGACATAGACATGGCAGGTCGCGCAGGCGCAGGCGCCGCCGCATTCTGCCTCGATGCCCGGCACCGCGCTACGGATCGCATTCTCCATGACGGTCGAGCCGTTTTCGGCCTCGACATCGAAAGGAGTGCCGTCATGGGCAATGAAGGTCAGCTTGGTCATTTATCACCTGAAGGGAGTCCCAGCCGAGATAATCACTCCACCGGACAAGTCAACTGCGGCGCGAAAGCGCCGCTTTGTGACGTTTTTTCGGAAAGCTGGCCAAAGCACGCCCTGGCCCCGTCGATTCATCCCGGTGGCCGCTGCCGAGCGGCAGCCATTACCGGCTGATGGCGGCGATGAAATCGCGCACTTCCTCGATCAGGGTGCCGAGGCGCTTGAGGATGCGCGCATCTTCCGGCTGCTGTTCGATCGAGGTGGCGCAGTCGGCGATGGCAAAGGCGCCGACCCCGCGCGCCGAACCTTTCAGCCCATGCGCCAGTAGCAGTCGCTCCCTGACATCGGCATCGACTATTCTGTCGCGGACGGAAAGCGCCTGCTGTACGAACAGCGCCAATACCTCCTGTTCGAGGGCGCGATCGCCCATAGTCTGACGGGCCAGATGGGCCAGATCCACTGGGCGCGAACGGGCCGGTCCCGACGCATCGCCGCCCGGCATTGAGAAGGCAATGCCGCTTTCACCGCGTACCAATTTGAAACTCCTTGTGTTGATCGCCGAAAAAACTAGGCGATTTCCGTCGCCAACGCGTTAATGAATGGGCTGGAAAATTGTTGCCGTTGAGGCGGTTAGATCACGTTGTCGTTAACCTTATATTTAAAGTTTTACGTATCTCGCGGAATGCATGTTTTCTTTACCCCTGTGTGTCATTACGATACGAAGGTCCATTTTCAGCCTCCTGCGTGGGATAAGACGAGCCAGAATCAGGCAAAAATAAGAAGTCCCTCGGCAGCTAGTACAGGGTAGCGAAGGCATGGCGAAGAAACCAACGACGACCAGAACTCTCGACAGCGACGTAGCCAGGGAACTCGAAAAGGCACTAGACCTCGATCTCAGCGGAGACGGCAGCGGCGATCTCGATATCGCGGCGTCGATGGAAGATCTGGAAGCGCAGATATCGCAGGCCGCGGACGAACTGGCGCGCGAAGGCCGCCCCCAGAAGCCCGCCCCCGCTCAAAACGCGCCCGTCCAACAAAACCAGAGTGCGAAGCCGGCAGCCAAGCCCGCCGAGCTGCGCCCGGTCGAATCGCGCAACAGCGCGCAGCCAGCCGGCTTCAAGCCGGCAAACGATGACCGCCAGAAAGATTACAAGACGCTGCTGCACAGCCTCAACCGGCGCGCGTCTAGCACGATCTATTGGGTCGTGGCGTTCGTGTCGCTGGCCTGGATCGCCGGCGCCGGCGGCCTCGCCAATCTGCTGTTTGGCCCCAGCATCTGGAAAATTCGTACGTTCGATCAAATCCTGGCCCGCCCTGAACTGATCGGCCTAGCGATCGCGGCAATCATACCGGTCGTCCTGTTTTGGGCCTTCGCGGCGATGATCCGCCGCGCGCAGGAAATGCGCATTGCCGCGCAATCGATGACGGAGGTGGCTTTCCGCTTGGCGGAGCCGGAAAACCTCGCCCAAGACCGCGTGATGATGATCGGCCAGGCCGTTCGCCGTGAAGTGGCGGCGATGGGCGAAGGCATCGAGCGCACGCTGGCGCGCGCCGTCGAGCTCGAAACTCTGGTCCACAGCGAGGTCAACCAGATCGAACGCTCCTATTCGGAGAATGAATCGCGCATCCGGTCGCTGGTCGACGGGCTGGGCAGCGAGCGCGAAGCCGTCGTCACTCATGCCGAGCGCGTGCGCGCCTCGATCACCGGCGCGCATGAAACGCTGAAGGACGAGATCGGCGCCGCCTCCGACATTATTCGCGACTCTATCCTCAACGCGTCGACCAAGCTGTCGATGACGATCACCAATTCCGGCGACACGCTGATCGACCGCATCAATGAAAGCTCGATGTCGATCTTCGATTCGGTCGAAACCCGGCTGGATTCGATCACCGACAGGCTGTCGACATCGGGCGAAGCCTTTGCTTCGCTGCTCGACACCCGCATCGCCAAGCTGACGGACACCACAGACGGCCTGACCCGGTCGCTGACCGACCTGCTCGACGACCGCACCACCGGTATGGTGTCGCTGCTCGGCGGCGCCGCCCGCACCCTGAGCTCGGAATTCGAGTCCAGCCTGAACGGCATCGAGCGGACGCTGGCCGAGCGCGGCCAGGCGCTGATCAGCGAATTCCAGACCCGCGCCGAAGCACTCGATACCGGCACGCAGAAGCTCAACGCCGCGCTCGAGGCGCGCGCCCGCCAGATCAACGAAACGCTGGTCGAGCGCGCCCGCGAGATCGCCCACACCTTTGCCGAGAGCAAGGATCATTTGTCGGCGATGATCGATCAGGGCAAGACCCAGATCGGCGCCGACATGGCCGACATCGTCTCGTCGACCTCGTCGATGCTCGAAGCCCGCGCCAGCGATTTCGCCGGCCGCATGGAAGCCGCCCGCCATGTCGTGTCGCGCTCCTTCGACACCGACATCCAGCGTCTTGCCGATGCCCGTGTCGGCATCGAGGACGCCGTCGAAAACCACAGCCGCAAGCTGTCCGAAAGCCGCGAACGCATGGCGGCTGCCATGCAGGCGGACCTGGCGAAGTTCGCCGAGGGCCGTGCCGGCATCGATGCGGCCGTAACCAACCAGGTGCAGAAGCTGGCCGAAGGCCGCAACCTGATCTCGCGCGCCCTGGAAGAGGATCTGCGCAAGGTCAACGAGTCGCGCGCCGCCATCGACGCGTCGCTGGGCAGCCATCTCGAGCGGCTTGAAGAAGGCCGCAACCGGCTCAACCAGGCTTTGCATGAAGACTCCGGAAAACTTGTGCAAGCCCGTACGATCATTGACGAAATGGTCGCCGGACATGTCGGTAAACTGGCCGAAGGCCGCAACATTCTGTCGCGCGCCCTGGAAGCCGATCTCGGCAAGCTCGCCGACAGCCGCGCCTCGATTGACGGGCTGGTCGCCGGCCAGGTTGAAAAGATCGCCGAAGGCCGCGCCATCCTGACCAAGGCGCTCGAAAACGACATTATCGGCATCAAGGGCGTGATCGAGAACCACTCGGCGAAACTGGCCGAGGACCGCACCGAACTCAGCAAGGCGCTGGAGAACGACCTGTCCGGCATCAGGGGCCTGCTCTCCGACCATTCGAGCCGGCTTGCCGACGATCGTGGCCTGTTGTCACAGACGCTCGAGGCCGACCTCGCCAAGCTCGCCGAGAGCCGGTCGAGCATCGACGGGCTGGTCGCCGGCCAGGTCGAGAAGCTGGCCGAGGGGCGCGATATCCTCAAGCGCGCGCTCGAAGCCGACCTCAACACCATCAAGGGTGCTATCGCGGGTCATTCCGACAAGGTGGCGGAAGAGCGCGGTCAGCTTTCCAAGGCACTGGAGGCCGATCTGCAGAATGTGAACAGCCTGATCGCCGACCACTCGAACCGGCTTGTTCAGGATCGTTCGACGCTATCCCAGGCGCTTAAGGATGACCTTCAGAATGTGAACAGCCTGATCACCGACCACTCGAGCCGGCTTGTCCAGGATCGTTCGACGCTATCCCAGGCGCTTCAGGACGATTTGCACAATGTCAGCGGCATCATGGCCGATCATCAAAACAGGCTCGTCCAGGACCGTTCGGCGCTCTCAAAGGCACTGGAAGACGACATCGCCAAGCTGGCGGAGAGCCGCTCCAACATCGATGGGCTGGTCGCCGGACAGGTCGAGAAGCTCGCCGAGGGCCGAGACATCCTCACACGGGCGCTCGAAGCCGATCTCAATGCGATCAGGAGCGCCATTGCCGACCAGTCGCAGAAGCTGAGCGAAAACCGTGGCGAGTTCGCACGGGTGCTGGAAGCGGATTTGGAAAATGTCAACAGCCTGATCGAGGGTCACAGCGACAAGCTCGTCCGGGATCGCGCGACGCTGTCGAAGGCTCTCGAGGACGACCTCGCCAAGCTGGCCGAGAGCCGGTCGAGCATCGACGGACTGGTCGCAGGCCAGGTCGAGAAGCTGGCCGAGGGCCGAGACATCCTGAAACGTGCGCTGGAAGCCGACCTGCAGAAGCTGTCGGCAAGCCGCGGTGAGGTCGACGACATCATCGCCGGCCATGTCGGCAAGTTGGCCGAAGGCCGCAACATGTTGACCCAGGCGCTGGAAGACGATCTGGCAAAGCTCGCCGACATACGCAAGGACGTCGACCGCTCTCTGTCGGGCCATATCGACCAGATTGCCGGCAGAAGCACCGATATCTCGGCGGCAATCGCTGCCGATGTCGAGAAAATCGAGCAGGCCTTCAGCAAGCAGACCGGCATCATCGAAGAGCGCGCCGGAACCATGGAGCGCGCGTTGTCGGTGGGTGTCGACAATGTCCGCAGCGTGCTTGAAAAGAGCGCCGTCTTCGTTGCCGGCGCGCTCCGTGAGAAGGTGATGGAAGTCACCAGCGCGCTGCACGAACAGGCCGGTGCTGCCTTCAGTGATGCCGACCGCAAGATCGCCGAGCGTGCCGAGCAGACCTCGGCCGCCCTTTTGGCCCGGGCCGAGGACATCGCCCGGACCTTCGAGGACGCGGATCGCCGTCTGCACGCCCGTGCCGAGGACACATCGAGCGCCCTGCTTGCTCGCGCCGAGGATACGACGAATGCCTTGCTTGCTCGCGCCGAAGACACGACGAGCGTGCTGCTTGCCCGGCATGACGAGACGTCGAACTCGCTGCTCGCCCGCGCCGAAGAAACGGCCGGACGGCTGGCTGCCCGCGCCGGCGAGATCGCCGGCACGTTCGACGCCGCCGACCAGAAGCTGGTCGCCCGCGCGGTCGAGACGGCGCAGTCGCTGGCCGACCGCGCCGGCGACATCCTGCGTAACTTCGAGGGTGCCGACCAGCGGCTGAGCATGCGCATCGGCGAATCCGCCGAAGCGCTGGCCGCCCGCGCCTCGGACCTTGGCCGCATCTTCGACGCCGCCGACCAACAGCTGATCTCGCGCATCGCCGAGGGTTCGGACGCGCTGTCAGCCCGCGCCACCGAGATCAGCCGCATCTTCGACGAGGCCGATCACCGCCTGGTGTCGCGCATCGCCGACTCCACTTCGACGATCGGCGAGCATGCCGACAACATCGTCGGCGCCTTCGCCAGCACCGAGCAGCGTGTTGCCGAACGTGCACGCCAGACCGGCCAGGAACTTGCCGTCCACGCCCGCGAGATGGAGCAGGCTCTTGCCGGCGCCGATGAGCGGCTGGCCGCGAGCGTTGCGTCCGCAGCTTCGCGCGTCGAGGAACAGGTCGCCAACGTCGAGAACCGCCTTCTTTATACGACGGAGACGATGGGCCAGAAGCTCAACGAGCAGGTTTCCAGCGCAGAAGCTCAGCTGATCTCGCGCGCCAACACGATTGCGGAGACTTTTACCGCGGTCGGCCAGCACATCGGCCAAAGCACCAACGACGCTGCCAAGACAATCGGCACCAATACCCGCGAGCTCAACACGATGCTGGCGGCGCGTTCGGCCGAGATGGCGAAGATCCTGGACGAAACCGCGCGGCCGCTGGTCGAGCGCTTCGCCCAGGGCGGCTCGGAACTGCAAAAGAGCATGGAAGAGGTCACCGAACGCGCGACCGAGAAGCTGCGCAGCGAAAATGCCGCCCTCGTCAACGCGCTCGCCAGCCGCACCGCCGAAACGCTGTCGGCCGTCGAAGGCGCGCGCTCGTCGCTCGCCGATAGCGTCGCCGACCTCATCGGCCGCATGAGCGTCTCCAGCTCGCAGCTTGGTGAGCTGATCGAACAGGCGGCGATCAATCTCGGCCAGGTTGACGAACGTCTGAGCGGCAGCACGCAAAGCTTCGCGGCAACCACCGAAAAGGCCGCGCAGACCTTCGCCAGCTCGGCACGCCTGGTCGATTCGAACACGACGCGGCTTACCGAACTGTCGTCGTCGACCCTGCGCGAAGTGGCCTCGATCGCCACCAAGTTCGACGAGCACAGCCGCTTGCTGTCCTCGGCTTCGGATCTGTTGAGCTCGGCGCAGAGCAATCTGGAGCACACGCTTGAGCGGCAATCGTCGCTCGAAGATCTCGCCGTCGGCCTGGTCAAGAAGTCGGAAGACCTCGAGAAGGTGATGCGTTCGTTCGAAAACCTTGTCGGCCAGACGATGCAGAATGCCGAAGGCAAGACGCTGGCATCAGCCGACAAGATCCGCATCGCCATAACGGAAGTGGTCGATTCGGCAACCAGCCGGTTCGCCGATGCGACCGAGGAGATGCGGCGCACCGCAAGCTCGATCAAGAGCGAGCTCGACCTCACCCGCGCCGAGCTCAAGAAGGGCGTCATCGAGATGCCGGAAGAGGCCAAGGAATCGACCTCGGCGATCCGCCGTGCCGTTGCCGAGCAGATCAACGCGCTCAAGGAACTTTCGGACATCGTTGCGAAATCGGGACGCGGCGGCGACAATGCCGAACCGCGCGCCCTGCGCCCGGCGCCGCAGGCGCCAGTGCAGCGCCCGGCCGAGCCGGTACGCCGCCCGCCGCCGGCGCCACAGCCGGAGCGCCCTGCTCCGCAGGCGCCGCTCGGCGGCCTGCGTGGCACGCTCGATATCGAACGCCCTGCCGAAGCACCGCGCCAGCGCGACGCCAACGCCCGCACGCCGCAAGGCGGGTGGGTGCGCGATCTCCTGACCGGGGCATCGCGCGAGGAGGAAGTCGCCAGGCCGGCAGCGCCCGCGGAAGCACCGCGCGCAACTCCCGCCCAGCGCTCGCCGCTGCATGTCATGGAGTCGCTCAACTCGCTCTCGGTCGATATCGCCCGGGCGATCGACCACGACGCCTCTATCGAGCTGTGGAACCGCTACCGGCGCGGCGAGCGTGACGTGTTCACGCGCCGCCTCTACACGCTCAAGGGCCAGCAAACCTTCGATGAAATCCGCCGCAAATATCAGGCAGAGGCGGAGTTCCGCGCCGCTGTCGACCGCTACTGCGACGATTTCGAGAAGCTGCTCAAGGACGTCTCGCGCAACGACCGCGACAACATCATGGCGCAGACCTACCTGACGTCGGACACCGGCAAGGTCTACACCATGCTGGCCCATGCGAGCGGCCGTTTGCACTAGCTACGATTGCTGCATCAAAATGAAAAAGGCGGGAAATTTCCCGCCTTTTTCGTTTGTCATGGATCGAACAATGACGAGCGCAAAGAACTCAGGCTGCCCTTGCTGGCGCGATGGGCTGCAAGCTATGCCTCCAGCATGAGGAAATACGGTCGCACCTTTCATCTGCCGATATCGGTCGGAGCCACCAGCGACGACAAGGTCATGGCGTCGCTTGAAGGACTAAGGGTGGCTGATCTTGTGGTCACCGAGAAGATGGATGGAGAGAACACAACCCTTCATCGCGATGGCTCTCACGCGCGCAGTCCCGATAGCCGTTATCATCCATCCCGAGACTGGCTGAAGGCATTTGCAGCAAATGTTTCACCGCAACTTGCTGACGATGAACGGATTGTCGGCGAGAACCTCTATGCCCGACATTCGGTTGCGTATGATGCGCTGCCGTCATTTTTTCTTGGCTTTGCATGGATCATCGGGGCCGAAATTCAACCGTGGGATTTGACCCTGGCCCGGTTTGAGGAACTGGGCATCACTCCTGTTCCCACGCTCTATCGTGGGCCTTTCAGCCCCAACCTCTTCGATAATCTGGCTGCGTCCCTGGATAAGGCCAAGCAAGAAGGCTTTGTGGCTAGGGTTGCCGAAGCATTTGCTGAGGCAGACATGCCCATTCGCATGGGCAAATATGTACGGGCAGGACATGTCCAGAGTGAAACCCACTGGATGAAGGCAGAACTGATCACCAACCGTCTGCCAGGCGGCTAAGGTTCCTGGGTCTCAAGCGCCTCGCCGGGTTCGCTCAGATCACCGAATCCGTCCAGCCCACAATATCCTTCGCCGCCTCGCCGAAGGCGCTGTCGAGCGCGCTGACATAGGCCGGATTGCCGCTGCCCGAGACGGGAGCGGATGCGGTGAAGCTCTTCGAGGCGCGCACCTCGCCGTTGCGGTCGTTCAGGATGCGCACGAAGAGATTGACCTCGGCATGCTCGCCACCATTGACGCGGACTTCGAAGGAGCGGATCTCGACGATCACCTGGTAGTCGATCGCCAGCCCCTCGCCCGGCTTGCCGACGCCGGCAAAGCTTCCGGAGCGCTGGAAGGTTTCGGCGAGCCTCGCCTGCACGATCAGCGGCAGCCGGTCGGCCCATTGCGCGCCCTTGAGATACTGGATCGAGCGATCTGACGGCTTGATGACGATGTTCTGGCTGTCCAGCGCCTTGAGCGCGGATGGCTGGGCGATCAGGATCTGGCGGCGGCTGTGGCCATGGGCGTCGATCGACGGGGCGGACAGCTCGAACGTATCGAGCGGCGCCGGCTTGCCTCCCAATGCCGCGCAACCAGCCAGCGTCAGGCCAAGCAAAACGGCCGCCGATCTATACCCACCCAACCCGAACGTCACGCGTGATCCCCACTGTCCCCGGATCGTATGATGAATCCGCATCCGCGGTCCATGTAATTGCTGCGGGCGGGCACGGAAGTCAACGCCGTGCCCTGCCATCGAACTGCCGGACCTCGCCGTCGCCGCCCGACAGGATGCGCTGCGGGTTGCGGCTGAGATCGGTCACCGCCTCTTCGATGCGACTGATCGAACGCCGGCTGTCCTGGACCAGCGCCTCGACATTCGACAGGCCCTGGCCCGAGAAGCGCGCGATGTTGTCGGTGATCGTGCCAAGCCGGGCGTTCAGCGTGTCGGCGACCTGCTTGAACGACTTCAGCGTGTCCCTGGCATCGGCCATGACGCCGTCGGCCTGGCCCGAACCGAGCAGCGTATCGACCCTTTTCAGGATGCCGTCGACGCGCACCGAGGCATCGTTGAGGCGCGACGCAAGCTGTTTGGCGTCCTTGATCGTCTCGTCGATGTCGTCGGCCCGGTCGGCGAACTTGTCGGTCACCTTGGCGATGTCGGCGGCGGCCTTGTTGGCATTTTCGCTGGCCTTCTGAATGTTGGCGAGCGCCACGCGCACCTGCGCCGGATCGATGCCGTCGAGCACATTGTCGACCTTTGCCAGCGTGCCTTGCGTGCGCGTGGCGAAATCGTTGACCGAGCCGACCGCGGTATCGACGTTCTTGATCACTCCGTCGAGCTGTCCGCTGGTCTCCTTCAGATTGGCGGTGACGGCGTCCACATTGGCGACGATGCTCTTGATCTTGTCCTTGTCGACGGCATTGAGCAGGCCTTCGGCAGCCTTCAGCGTGCCGTCGAGCTTGCCGGAAACACCCTTCAGCTCATCCGACAGCGCGCTGACGGCGGTCAGGAACTTGTCGATGCCGTCGGCATTCCTGGCCAGCGCATCGGAAAATGTCTGGGCGTTCTTGACGGTCTGGGTCAGCGGCCCGCGCACATCCCTGGTGAAACCTTCTAGGTCGGAAAGCACCTTGTCGGCGCGGGTGAAGATGTTCTGCGCCGTCTGCAGCAGGTTGGTGACCGCTGACGGATTGGCGATGATCTCGGCCGTCCTGCCTTCCTTTGCCGCCTCTTCCAGCAGGTTCGGTTCCTTGGGATCGGCGCCCTTCAATTCGATGTTGACCTGGCCGGCAAGGCTGGCGATGCCGATATCGGCCTGCGTCGATTTGGTGAGCGGCGTTGTCTGGTCGATCTCGGTCGTAGCAATGGCGGCATTGGGGTCATTGCGGTCGAAATAGACGCGCTTGACCACCCCGACCTTGACGCCGTTGAACAGCACCAGACTGCCGGGGCCGAGGCCGGAGGCCGAACCCTGAATGCGCACGCGCAGCTCCGCCGTCTCGCCGCGATCACCGATCTGGGCGGTCCAATAGACGAACCCGAACGCCGCCAGGATCGCAGCCAGGGTGAAAATGCCGACAATTACGTAGTTGGCTCTGGTTTCCATTGCCCCACTTATGTCTATGCGCGCGCGGCAAGATCAAGTTGCCGAGCGCGTTTTCCGCGGAAATAGGATTTGACCCACGGTTCTTCGCTTTTCAGCATGTCGTCGATCGTGCCTTCGACCAGGATTTTCTTGTTGCCGAGCACCGCCACGCGGTCGCAAGCGGTAAACAGCGTGTCGAGATCGTGCGTCACCATATAGACCGTCAGATCCATCGTATCGCGCAACTTCACCACCAATTCGTCGAATTCGGACGCGCTGATCGGGTCGAGGCCGGACGTCGGCTCGTCGAGGAAGACGATGTCGGGGTCGAGCGCCAGCGCCCGCGCCAGGGCGGCGCGCTTGATCATGCCGCCCGAAAGCTCCGAGGGAAATTTTTGCGCGGCGTCCGGCGGCAGGCCGACCAGTTCGATCTTGAGCAAGGCCAGCTCGTCCATCAGTTTCTTCGGCAGATCGAGATATTCGCGCATCGGCACCTGCACGTTTTCCTGCACGGTCAACGCCGAAAACAGGGCGCCGTGCTGGAAAAGCACGCCAAGCCGCATATCGATGCGCAACCGTTCGATGTCGCTGGCCTTTTCGAGGTCGAGGCCAAACAGCTTGATCGTGCCGGACTGCTTGTGCAGCAGGCCGAGAATCGTGCGCAGCAGCACCGATTTGCCGGCGCCCGAGGCGCCGACGAAACCGAGGATTTCGCCGCGCTTGATGTCGAGCGCCAGTTTGTCGAGGATCAGCTTGTCGTCCAGGGAAACGGTGATATCGCGCACCGACAGCACGATATCGTCTTCTTCCATTCCCTGCACAGCCTTGGTCGCCTTTGAGTTTCTGCGCATCATGTCAGAACTCGATCGACGCGTAGAAGATTGCGAAAAGGCCATCGAGGATGATGACGACGAAGATCGACTTCACCACCGAGGCGGTGACGTGCAGCCCCAGCGATTCGGCGCTGCCGCCGACCTTCATGCCTTCTACGGAAGCAATGGTGCCGATGATCATGGCCATGAACGGCGCCTTGATCAGCCCGGCGAAGATGGTGCTGATATCGATTGCCCCGCGCAGCCGGTCGATGAAGGCCGTCGGCGCAATACCGGAATAAAGCCAGGCGGCGAGGATGCCGCCGCCAAGGGCGGCAAAATTGGCGACGATGGTGAGACAGGGCAGCGCGATCACCAGCGCCACCAGGCGCGGAAACACCAGCACGCCGATCGGGTTGAGGCCGATGACCTTCAGCGCATCGACCTCCTCGCGCATCTTCATCGAGCCTATCTCGGCGGTGATGGCGCTGCCGGAACGGCCGGCGATCATGATGGCGGTCATCAGCACGCCGAGCTCGCGCAGGATCAGCACGCCGACCAGATCGACAACGAAAATGTTGGCGCCGAAATAGTTGAGCTGGTAGGCGCCCTGCTGGGCGACGATGGCGCCGACGATCGCCGACATCAGCACCACCACGGGGATGGCGCCGACCCCCATGCGATCGATCTGGTTGAAGATCGCCGCAGGGTTGATGGCATGGCCGCGCCCGAGCTTCATCTGGGCGCCGCCGATGGTGGCGCCAAGGATGTTCATCGAGGCGAGGAAATCGTCGCGCATCTCATAGATGCGGCGGCCGACCGCCTCCAGCCCGCGGAGGATGATGTTGGGGCGCCGGACGCCGCGCGATTCGGGCTCGCGCCGGACAGCTTCGCCAACGGCGCCGAGCAGGATCGAGGCGACATCGCTTTGCCCCTGCATCTTGATCTCGACACCCTTCTTTTCGAAGACACTGACCAGGCGATCGATCAGCCAGGCGCCGGCGGTGTCCATCTTCTCGATGTGGGAAAGATCCAAAGCGAGCGTCTGGAAGCCTTTGCGCTGCTCGATCTTGCGCATCTCGGCGTCGATCAGCGCCACTGTCGTCGTCGTCCAGATGCCGGAGAAAGCGCAGCCGAGGACGCCGCCCTCCTCGCCGACCGCAACGCGGGGCTGGTGGTCGGCCTCCTTGGCGGCGTTGCCGCTTGCGTCGCGTTTGCCGATGGTCAACATGGCGTCCTGTTTAGCCTGACGGGTCGTACCTGTCGATTTGCCGACGACGCGTTGTCGCATAGCCGGAGCAGAAAATTATGGCGCGTGTCATTTCGGTTGAGGCCGAGCGTTTTCCCATTGCCGGCACCTTCACCATCTCGCGCGGGTCGAAGACCGAAGCCGAAGTCATTACCTGCACGATCAGTGATGGGGACAATCGCGGATGGGGCGAATGCGTCCCCTACAAGCGCTATGGCGAGACCATGGAGGGGGTGCGCGACGCCATCGAGGCCATGCGCCGGCAGATAGAAGGCGGCATCAGCCGCAAGGAACTGCTCGATGCGATGCCGGCGGGTGCTGCCCGCAACGCCATCGATTGCGCCTTGTGGGACCTGGAGGCCAAGATCAGCGGCGTTGCGGTCGCGGACGCCATCCACGTTGTGCCCTTGTCGGCGCTGGAGACGGCCTACACGCTGTCGCTGGGCGAGCCGGAGGCAATGGCGGCGCAAGCCCGCGCCAATGCCGGGCGGCCGCTGCTCAAGGTCAAGATTGGCGGCGACAACGACATGGCCCGCATCCGCGCCGTGACCGAAGCGGCGCCCGACAGCCGCATCATCCTCGACGCCAATGAAGGCTGGATCGATGCCAACATCATCGAGAATCTCGCTTTCGCCGCCGAACATGGCATAGCCCTGATCGAACAGCCGCTTCCCGCCGGCCATGATGCCATCCTGCGCCACATCGCGCATCCGGTGCCGATCTGCGCAGACGAAAGCGTCCACGAGGCGAAGGACCTCGAAACGCTTGTCGGCCTCTATGACGCCGTCAACATCAAGCTCGACAAATCCGGCGGCCTGACCGCCGCCCTTACCCTTCGCAACCGCGCCCGGGAGCTGGGATTCGGCGTGATGGTCGGCTGCATGGTCGGCACGTCGCTGGCGATGGCGCCGGCAGTGCTTTTGGCGCAAGGCGCCGACTTCGTCGACCTCGACGGTCCGCTGCTGCTTGCCCGCGACCGCCAGCCCGGCCTCGTGTACCAGGGGTCGCTGGTGTCACCGCCTGACAGGATGCTGTGGGGCTGAACGCGCGGCGAGCCCGATCAGCGCCAGGCCGACGATGGCGATCGGGATCATCGCCAGGAAGCCGTCGACGCCGTAGCGCTCGTAAAGCGGGCCGGACGCCAGCGTCACCGCCGCCATGAAGAAGCCGTTGAAGAAATAGGCAATGCCTTGCGCCGCACCCGTGCGTTCTTCCGAAACCGTTTCGCCGATCATCTTCTGCAGGCCGATCAACACCATCGCCACCGACACCGAATGCAGGGTCTGGACGCCGAAGAAACCGGCAACGCCAAGCCCGAGTGGCCAGATCAACGGAAAGGCGATCCAGCGCACGATGGAGCCGACGCCGGCGATCAGCATCACCTTGACGACTGAGACGGAGGCAAAAATACGGTTGAAAAACACGAACATGCAGACCTCGGCCACCACGCCCCAGGCCCACAGCAGGCCAACGACGGAATCGCTGATGCCGACCGATTTCCAGTAGATTGAGACAAAGCCGTAGAGGAAGGCATGGCTGGCGGTGATGATGCCGACGCCGAGGGTGAAATACAGGAAATACGGATTGAGAAGGCTCGGCGCCTGATGCTGGATGTCGGCGGCCGAAAGCGGCGAAGCCCGGCGCGGGCGGCCAAGCCGCGGCGCCAGCAATCCGGCGACGAGCGCGGCAGACAATGCCGCAAAGATGATTACCGGCACGGCCTGCGGGCTCGTCCAGGCCAGGATAAAGCCGCCTGCGACGTTGGCGCAGAGATAGGAGATCGAGCCCCATTTGCGCATCGCGGTGTAGTTCGAGCCGAAGCGGCGCACGCCCGACAGCGCGAGCGAATCGGCGATCGGCGAATGCGGCGTCCACACCACCGTCAGCGCCAGCGATACGGCAAGCACCGCCGCATAGGTGGGAGTGAGGAAATAGCCGGCGGAAAGCACCATCGTCGCGGCCACCAGCGCAATATAGACATCGGCCCTGTCCTTCGCCCGGTCCGCCAGCGCGGTCAGCAGCGGCGTCGTCACCACGCGCAGGAACATCGGCGCCGCCAGGATGATGGCGATCTGCTCGGCGTGGAAACCCTGGGCATGCAGCCACAGCGGGAAATAAGGCACATGCGTTCCCAGCGACACGAATAATGTCGCGAAGATCAGACTCATGCGCAGTTCGAAATGGCGCGGTTTGACGAGTTGTTCGGGCGAGAGCGGCGGCAGCGACATGAATCGATCCAATTACGCTGCACAAGGGCTGCAACGCAGATCGATCCCTTAACATGCGCGAAAGCGGTCCGAAACTGCCTGGGCCAGTCGATTAACAGGAGGGTTATGCCGCTTCGACGACCCTGTCTTCGATCAGCAAGGGGATGAGCGGCTCGTCCGGTGCTTCGGGCAGCACCAGCGCCCAGTGGATGATCTCCATCTTGCCGTCGAAATGTTCGACCACCGCCGTGCAGCTCTCCACCCAGTCGCCAGTGTTGATGTACTGCACATCCTCATAAGTCTCGATCGCGGCGTGATGGATGTGGCCGCAGATGACGCCGTCGACATGCGAGCGGCGGGCCTCCTCGGTCAGCACGGTCTGGAACGAGCCGATGAAGTTGACCGCCTTCTTGACCTTGACCTTGGCCCAGGACGAGAACGACCAGTAGGGAAGCCCAAGCAGGTGGCGCAGCCTCGTCACCGCGCGGTTGACCAGCATCGCCGCGTCATAGGCGTAGTCGCCGAGATAGGCCAGCCAGCGTGCATTGTGGACGACGGTGTCGAACTGGTCGCCGTGGATGACCAGCAGGCGCCTGCCATCGGCGGTTTCGTGGATGGCGCGGTCGGCAACGACGATGCCGCCGAAATGCACGCCTTGGAACTGGCGCGCGAATTCGTCGTGATTGCCGGCGATATAGGTGATCGAGGTGCCCTTGCGCGCCTTGCGAAGCAGTTTCTGGACGACGTCATTGTGGCTCTGCGGCCAATGCCAGCTGCGCCGCAGACGCCAGCCGTCGACGATGTCTCCGACGAGATAGATGATATCGGCGTCGTGATACCGCAGGAAATCGATCAGGAACTCGGCCTTGGCCGCCTTCGATCCGAGATGCAGGTCGGATATGAACATGCTGCGGAAAGTGCGGGTTTCTGTACCGGACATCAGATCGTCACCGTTGCTTTCGCGCAGGCTATGCCCCGATTCATGCAACAACCGTATGACGGTTGCGATTGGGCCAGCCAAAGGGCTAGCGTGCCGCGCCATTCACAGGAGAAAATCGTCATGGATCTTGGCATCAAGGGCAAGAAAGCCATCGTCTGCGCATCGAGCAAAGGGCTGGGCCGCGGCTGCGCCATGGCGCTGGCCGAGGCCGGCTGCGATCTCGTCGTCAACGGCCGCAATGCCGAGCTGCTGGCAAAAACCGCAGCCGAACTGCGCGAACGCTACGGCGTGAAGGTGACCGAGATCGTCGGCGACGTCTCGAAACCCGACGTGCAGAACGCGCTCCTTGCCGCCTGCCCCGACCCGGATATCCTGGTCAACAACAATGGCGGCCCGCCCTTGCGCGATTTCCGCGAACTCGACCGCGCAAAGATCCTCGAAGGCGTGACGCAGAACATGGTGACGCCGATCGAACTGGTGCAGGCCGTCATCGACGGCATGGCCAAGCGCGGCTTCGGCCGCATCGTCAACATCACCTCGCTGTCGGTCTACGTCCCGATTCCCGGCCTCGATCTGTCGTCCGGCGCGCGCGCCGGCCTGACCTCGTTCCTGGCCGGCGTGGCGCGCACGGTGATCGACCGCAACGTCACCATCAACAGCCTGCTGCCGGGCAAGCTCGACACCGACCGGCTGCGCGGCCCGCATGAGGCCGGCACGATGGAAGACCCGGCAGCGGCCGCAGCGCGCAAGACCCGCATCAGCGCCGACGTTCCGGCCAAGCGGCTCGGCACGCCGGAAGAGTTCGGCCAGATCTGCGCCTTTCTGTGCTCGGTCCATGCCGGTTATCTCACCGGCCAGAACATCCCGGTCGATGGCGGCCTCTATGTCAGCGCGTTCTGAAGGGCTCAGTGCATCCTCAGCAGGATTTCCGCGCAACCGTTTGAAATAATTCGGTCTTTTCGGCCTCGGTTGTTTTAGCCGCCCTTGCGTTATTTGGCGTCGCGAAAAACCATTGTTGCGTGCTAAAAGGCTGCAAAGCAGGTTTGAGGGAGCGGCCGCATGGAAGGCGAGAACAAGAAAACGGCACGTTCGGACCTCGACGAAGCCGCCCTCTACTTCCACAAGCATCCAAGGCCGGGAAAGCTCGAGATTCAGGCAACCAAGCCGCTCGGCAACCAGCGCGATCTGGCGCTGGCCTATTCGCCGGGTGTTGCCGCGCCCTGCCTCGAAATCCGCGACAATCCGGCAACCGCGGCCGATTATACAGCGCGCGCCAATCTGGTCGGCGTCGTCTCCAACGGCTCGGCCGTGCTCGGGCTCGGCAATATCGGCCCGCTCGCCTCCAAGCCGGTGATGGAAGGCAAGGCGGTGCTGTTCAAGAAATTCGCCGGCATCGACGTCTTCGACATCGAGATCGACGCGCCGGGCATAGAGCGCATGGTCGAGACGATCTCGGCGCTGGAGCCGACTTTCGGCGGCATCAATCTCGAGGACATCAAGGCGCCCGAATGCTTCGAGGTCGAGGCGCAGTTGAAGGCCCGCATGGGCATTCCCGTCTTCCATGACGACCAGCATGGCACCGCCATCATCGTCGCCGCCGCCGTGCTCAACGGGCTGGAATTCGCCGGCAAGACCATTTCCGACATCAAGATCGTCACCTCAGGCGCCGGTGCGGCAGCGCTCGCCTGCCTCAACCTGTTGGTCTCGCTTGGCGCCAAGGTAGAGAATATTTGGGTCACCGACCGCTTCGGCGTCGCCTACAAGGGCCGCACCGACGAGATGGATCGCTGGAAAGACCCCTATGTGAAGGACACCGAGGCGCGCACGCTGGCCGATGTGATCCCTGGCGCCGACGTTTTTCTCGGCCTGTCGGCCGCCGGCGTGCTGAAGCCGGAATTGCTTGATCATATGGCGCCTAAGCCGTTGATCCTGGCGCTGGCCAATCCCAATCCCGAGATCATGCCGGAGGTCGCGCGCGCCGCTCGTCCCGACGCGATGATCTGCACCGGCCGTTCCGATTTCCCCAATCAGGTCAACAACGTGCTTTGTTTTCCTTACATTTTCCGCGGTGCTCTGGATTGCGGCGCCAGCGCCATCAACGAGGAGATGAAGATGGCCGCGGTCCGGGCGATCGCCGCGCTTGCCCGCGAGGAACCATCCGACGTCGCCGCCCGCGCCTATTCCGGCGAGACGCCGATCTTCGGACCCGACTTCCTTATCCCCTCGCCCTTCGATCCCCGCCTGATCCTGCGCATCGCGCCGGCGGTGGCCAAGGCTGCCTGCGACACCGGCGTCGCGACCCGGCCGATCACCGACTTCGCCGCCTATATCGACCAGCTCAACCGCTTCGTCTTCCGCTCCGGCCTAGTGATGAAGCCGGTGTTTTCCTCGGCCAAGGCGTCGACCGCCAAGCGCGTCATCTATGCCGACGGCGAGGACGAGCGCGTGCTGCGCGCAGCCCAGGTGGTGCTGGAGGAAGGCATTGCCGAGCCGATCCTGATCGGCCGCCCGCATGTCATCGAGGTCAGGCTGAAGCGCTACGGCCTGCGTATCAAGCCGGGCGTCGATTTCGGCCTGATCAACCCGGAAGACGATCCGCGCTACCGCCATTATGTCGACCTGTTGATCGAGCTTGCCGGCCGGCGCGGCGTGACGACGGAGGCCGCGCGCACCATGGTGCGCACCGACAATACGGTGATTGCGGCACTGGCGCTGAAGCGCGGCGATGCCGACGCCATGATCTGCGGCCTCGAGGGCCGTTTCGAGCGGCATCTGCGCAATGTGACGCTGGTCATCGGACCACGCGCGGGCGTCAAGGACCGCGACCTGTCGACGCTGTCGATGCTGATCTCGCAGCGCGGCATCATCTTCCTCACCGACACCCATGTCTCGGTCGACCCGACGGCCGAGGAAATCGCCGAAATGACCATATTGGCGGCGGAGGAAATCCAGCGCTTCGGCATCGAGCCGAAGGCAGCGCTGCTGTCGCATTCGGATTTCGGCTCGCGTGATTCTCCCAGCGCGCTGAAGATGCGGCAGGCAGCGGCGATCCTGGCGCGCGTTGCGCCCGACCTGCAATGCGACGGCGAGATGCATGCCGATTCAGCCCTGTCGGAGCATCTGCGCCAGCGCGTCTATCCGCATTCGCGGCTGAAGGGCGAAGCCAATCTCCTGGTGTTCCCCAACCTCGACTCCGCCAACATCACGCTGACCGCGCTGCGCACGATGATGGACGCGCTGCATGTCGGGCCGATCCTGCTTGGCACCGACAAGCCGGCGCATATTTTGACGCCGTCGGTGACCTCGCGCGGCGTCGTCAACATGACGGCGCTTGCGGTGGTCGAGGCGGCGCACAAGGCACAGGCGGTGGTTCATTTCAACTGACGCCGTCAGGCAGGCACGAAACGGTAATGCCCGGTCTGCGTGAAGGCAAACAGCGTGTCCTCCTCGCGGGCGCCCGCCCCGATATTGTGGATGACCAGCGCTCGTTCCGGCACGTCCGCCGAGCGTTCGGATGAGACGATGACGATGTGCGGCAGGTTGCCGGGCAGCATCTGGGTGACAAGATCGCCCGGCTGAAAGTCGGCAGGATCCTCGCTTACGGCCAAGGAAGCACCCTTGCGCCCGAAAAAGGCGGCAAGGTTGCCGACCCGTCGGTGATCGATGTTGCGGTCGGTCGCTTTCAGGCCCCAGGTCTTGGGATAGGCGGCGAAATTGGCGGCCATATCCTCATGCACCAGCTTCTGCAGGTCGAGATTGAAGGCGCGGCGATAGGCGCGCACGATGACATCCGTGCACACGCCACGATCCGGCGCGACGTCGCCGCCGGGATCGCCGAGGCGGACATAGGCCGGGTCGTAGAAGGTGGTGACGCCGATCTGCTCACGCGCGGCTTCGACCAATTTGCTGCGCCAGTCCGGAGCGGCTGGATTTTCCTGCGCCCGGGCGGCGGGCGCCGCCAGGCACAACAGACCGAACTGCAGCGCGGTTCGACGGGTAAGCGTGGTCATGCCCGGTCCCCGGGTTTTGCTGGATCGTGGGATAATTCCGGGGCGATTGCGCCTTTTTCATGCAGCGGTGAGATCGCACAGTTGCCGCTCTATCCAAACGCCTCCTGCAACGCGTCTATGGGCTAAGACCATCTTTGGTTGTAGATTGAGGGAACGGTTAACCGCGAATCCGGTAGACAGGCAGGCAAGCGGGGTTCGGGCAATGACGGGCGGACGATGGAGGCTGAAGCATCTGGCTGCGCTGCTCGGCGCGCTTGTGCTTTTGGCCGTCGCCACCACTGAACCGCAGGCCGCCTCCCGCGTTTGCCGTCAACTGGAAGCCGAGCTTGCTTCTTCATCGAATGGCGGCGGCAATTCCAGCATGGTGCGGAAGTATGACAAGGCCATCTCCCGCCAGTTCGAACAGCTATCAAAGGTGCGCGGTCGTGCGAGCGATGCGAATTGCGGGTTTTCGCTGTTTTCGCGCGATGTCAGCCAATGTGCTGCGCTGAACAGCAGCATCGATCGCATGAACGCCAATCTCGATGCGTTGCAAGCCAAGCGCGCGCAGCTTGCCGGCGGCGGCTCGCGGCGCGACCGCGGCCGCATCCTGGCCGCGCTCGACGCCAATGGCTGCCGCGACGAGCCCGCGCCGCGCCGGGAGCCGCTGCAGGAAGCCAGCCGCGAACCCGACGAGGGCAATCTGTTCGACCAGCTTTTCGGCGGCAACCGGCAGATCGACACGCTCGATCAGCCCGATGATCCCGGCGAGGAGCGCAATGTGCGCCGGGTGCTCAATCAGCCCGGCGTGCCGGATTTCCCGACGGTTGGCGGCGAGTTCCATACGAGCTGCGTGCGCACCTGCGACGGCTATTTCTTCCCGATGTCGAACTCGGCTTCGCTCGGCGATTTCGAGCGCGACCAGAAGAATTGCGAATCGAGCTGCCCCGGCACCGAAATGCAGGTGTTCTATTCGCGCGGCATGGAAGACGATTCGGCCAACATGACGTCGTCGGTGACCGGCAGGCCCTACAGCGAGTTGCCGACCGCCTATCTCTACAAACAGCCCAACATGTCGCGGCCGCTGGCTTGTGGCTGCAATGCGCAGGCCGGAAATTTCGAGATCATCGGCGGCAACCCGCCACCGCCCGACCAATCGCAGCCTGATACCGAGACAACGCCATTCATTCCGGTGCCGGCGGCCAAACCCGATCCGGGCGCGGATCCGGAGACGCTGGCCAATATGCAGGGCGGGCTCGACCGCGCCGCCATCAAGCGCCTTGCCGTCAAGCCGGTGGTGTCGCCGGTGTCGCTGATCCCGCCGGACCAGCGCAAGGTCAGGGTCGTCGGGCCAGCGTTCCTTCCCGACCCAGCAGCGGCAATAGATCTGCAAGCTCCGGCCCGGAAGCAAGTCCGGTAAGCGCCAGCCTGAGCGGCATGAACAGCGCCTTGCCCTTGCGGCCGCTGGCTTCCCTGATCCTGGCCGTCCAGTCCTTCCACACCGTTCCGGTCCACGGCTCTTCCGGCAACAGGTCGAAGGCCTGCTGCAGGAAGTCGCGATCCTCGTCGGAAAATTCCGGCGCCGGCTGCGGGCCGTCGGCAAGGATGCGCCACCAGCCGACCGCGTCGCTCAGCCGGTCGAGATTGCCGCGCACCGCCAGCCAGAACGGCTCGGCCTTGTCGCCGGAGATGCCGAGCACGATCAGCCGATCCCGCGCCTCGGAAAACGGCATGTGGTGCATGAGCGCACGATTGAGCACGAACAGCTCGTCCGGGTCGAATTTGGCCGCCGATTTCGACGTGGCGGCGGGATCGAAGCGCGCGGCCAGTGCCGGCATGTCATGCACCGCTGCGACATTTTCCGAGGTGCCGACAAGGACGGCCAGCGAAGCCACAGCCATCGGTTCGATGCCCTCCTCGCGCAGGCTTTCGATCGACAGCGCACCGCTGCGCTTCGACAGGCCCTCGCCCGAGGCCGTGGTCAAGAGATTGTGGTGGCCGAAGACAGGCGGCTCGGCGCCTAGCGCCTTGAACAACGCGATCTGCACGCCGGTGTTGGTGACGTGGTCGTCGCCGCGAATGACATGAGTGACCCCCATCTCGATGTCGTCGACGACCGAAGGCAGCGTGTAGAGATAAGTGCCGTCCTCGCGCTGCAGCACCGGATCGGACAGTGAGGCCAGATCGACGGTTTCCTCGCCGCGCACCAGATCGTTCCAGTGGATTTCGGTGCGCTCGGGCTGCAGCGGATCGCTGGTGAAGTTCGGCAGCAGGAAGCGCCAGTGCGGCCGGCGGCCATCGGAGCGGTATTCGGCGATCTGCTGCTGCGAAAGCGCCAGCGCCTCGCGGCCATAGACCGGCGGCAGGCCGCGCGTGCGGCGCACCTTGCGGCGCAGGTCGAGTTCTTCGGGGGTCTCGTAGCAGGGATAAACAACGCCGGCCCTTTGCAGCCGCTCCACTGCCGCGTCGTAAGTTTCGAAGCGCCGCGACTGGTATTCGGTGGCATCGGGGAAAATTCCCAGCCAGTGCAGGTCGTAGAGGATGGCGTCGGAAAATTCCTGCCTCGAGCGGGCAATGTCTGTGTCGTCGAAGCGCTGGATGAAACGGCCCTTGTTGTTCATGGCAAACAGCCAGTTGAACAAGGCGGTGCGGGCATTGCCGATATGAATGCGGCCGGTTGGTGAGGGGGCAAAACGGACGGTAACTGTCATGGGCGGGGCGTAACGGATGCTCTTGGAATTGACAAGACGCGCCCCCGCGCGACGCCAAAGACATAATGCACGCCAGCTAAAATGAAAAGGCTGTGAGCCAGAATCCGGCCGGGCCAGTCTCGGGTGAACCGCTCACCAACGGTCCACGCCGGCAGAATCGGGCTTTCCTCCGCCGCTTTTTGTCCCCGTTATCCACATATGTGACACACAAGATGTTGGGGTCACAAAAGCTACGCAAACGAATCCTTGACGACGCAAACCGAGTCGCCTTTTATGTGCCATGTGCTCTTGTTGAGGGCGCGACCGGAGAGTTTCGAGCCCGGTCATTTCCCCGGATTTTGTGCGTTTTGGCCATGATTTCCGCCTGTTTACGAGGCTGGCGGAAGCGTTGGATCGTGGGGGCTTCGGGAGCGAAAAGGGAGATTTGTCGGACTGGAATAAATTGTCTGTTAACACTATATTTAGTGTTTGCAGGCAGGTTCGACGCTAGATAGTGTGAATTTCCCTCCGTCGAGGGAATCGAGGAAAAATTCAGTTTTGAGGGACCCGCAGGGTTCGGCGCAGAGTTGGAACAGCTGCTTCGCAAGAAGTTCGACCAGCAAGGCGACGAAGACTGCCACAAGGAGAGCCGGTGTTTTCGAACGCCGGCAGACGGCGGACATGCGCGTTTCGCATTGGGGGCAGAAATCCCCGGGGAAAAGCGCTATATATAGACAAAGGGACCGGACCAATGCGCATCGAGCGTCGTTTCACCAAGCCAGGCCAATCAGCTTACGCGGAGATCGAATTCCGCAAGGCGCTTTCGGAGATCAAGAATCCGGACGGCTCGGTGGTGTTCCGCTTGGACAATATCGATGTGCCGGCGCAGTTCTCGCAGGTTGCCGCCGACATCCTGGCGCAGAAGTATTTCCGCAAGGCCGGCGTGCCCGCGCGCCTGAAGAAGGTCGAGGAGAACGACGTCCCCTCCTTCCTGTGGCGCTCCGTCGCCGACGAGGCCGAGCTTGCCAAGCTGCCGGAAGCCGAGCGCTACGGTTCCGAAATCGACGCCCGCCAGGTCTTCGACCGGCTGGCCGGCACCTGGACCTATTGGGGCTACAAGGGCGGCTACTTCAAGTCGGAAGAAGACGCGAGCGCCTTCCGCGACGAACTCGCCTATATGCTCGCCACCCAGCGCGTTGCGCCGAACTCGCCGCAATGGTTCAACACCGGCCTGCACTGGGCCTACGGCATCGATGGTCCGAGCCAGGGCCACTATTATGTCGACCCGTTTACCGGCAAGCTGACCAAGTCGAAGTCCTCCTACGAGCATCCGCAGCCACATGCCTGTTTCATCCAGGGCGTGCAGGACGATCTCGTCAACGAAGGCGGCATCATGGACCTGTGGGTGCGCGAAGCGCGCCTGTTCAAATACGGCTCGGGCACCGGCTCCAATTTCTCGATGCTGCGCGGCGAAGGCGAAAAGCTGTCGGGCGGCGGCCGTTCGTCCGGCCTGATGAGCTTCCTCAAGATCGGCGACCGCGCGGCGGGCGCCATCAAGTCGGGCGGCACCACGCGTCGTGCGGCCAAGATGGTCATTGTCGACGCCGACCATCCCGATATCGAGGAATTCATCGACTGGAAGGTCAATGAAGAGCAGAAGGTGGCGTCGCTGGTCACCGGCTCCAAGATCGTGAAAAAACATCTCGAAGCGATCATGAAGGCCTGCATCAACTGCGAAGGCCATGATGACGACTGCTTCGACCCGTCGATCAACACCGCGCTGAAGCGCGAGATCAAGGCGGCCAAGAAGTCGGCCGTGCCGGAGAACTACATCTACCGCGTCATCCAGTTCGCCAAGCAGGGCTACACCTCGATGTCGTTCAAGACCTACGACACCGACTGGGATTCCGATGCCTACCTCACCGTTTCCGGCCAGAACTCCAACAATTCGGTGTCGCTGAAGGACAATTTCCTGCGCGCCGTCGAGAACGATGCCGACTGGCACCTGACCGCCCGCAAGGACGGCAAGGTGCTGAAGACGCTGAAGGCACGCGACCTCTGGGAAAAGATCGGTTACGCCGCCTGGGCGTCCGCTGACCCGGGACTGCATTTCAACACGACGATGAACGACTGGCACACCTGCGCCTCCGCCGGTGCGATCCGGGCCTCGAACCCGTGCTCGGAATACATGTTCCTCGACGACACGGCCTGCAACCTCGCCTCGATCAATCTCCTGCCCTACCGCAATGCCGACGGCACGATCGACATCGCCGCTTATGAGCACACGGTGCGGCTGTGGACCGTCGTTCTGGAAATCTCGGTGATGATGGCGCAGTTCCCGTCGAAGGAGATCGCCAAGCAGTCCTATGAATACCGCACGCTCGGCCTCGGCTATGCCAACATTGGCGGCCTGCTGATGACGTCCGGCATTCCCTATGATTCCGACGAGGGCCGCGCCATCTGCGCAGCGCTCACCGCCATCATGACCGGCACTGCCTATGCCACCTCGGCCGAGATGGCCGGCGAGCTCGGCGCCTTCGCCGACTACGACCGCAATGCGCAGAACATGCTGCGCGTCATGCGCAACCATCGCCGTGCCGCCTATGGCGAAAAGCAGGGCTACGAGAAGCTCGCCGTCAATCCGGTGCCGCTGGTCGCGTCCGACCTGAAGCAGCAGGAACTGGCCGCGCACGCCAAGGCTGCCTGGGACCGCGCCATCGAACTCGGCGAGGAGCATGGCTACCGCAACGCGCAGGCGACCGTGATTGCGCCGACCGGCACGATCGGCCTGGTCATGGATTGCGATACCACCGGCATCGAGCCCGACTTCGCGCTGGTGAAGTTCAAGAAGCTTGCCGGCGGCGGCTACTTCAAGATCATCAACCGCGCCGTGCCGGAAGCGCTGCGCACGCTGGGCTATTCCGAGAGCCAGCTCGCCGAGATCGAGGCTTACGCTGTCGGCCACGGCAACATGAACCAGGCGCCGGCGGTCAACCCCGGCTCGCTCAAGGCGAAGGGCTTTACCGATGACAAGATCGCGGCGCTTAACGCAGCACTGAAGTCGGCCTTCGACATCAAGTTCGTCTTCAACCAGTGGACGCTGGGCGCCGACTGGGTGAAGGAGACGTTCGGCTTCACCGATGAGCAGCTCAACGACTTCTCGTTCGAGATGCTGCCGGCGCTGGGCTTCTCCAGGAAGGACATCGAGGCCGCCAACATCCATGTCTGCGGTGCGATGACGCTGGAAGGCGCGCCCTTCCTCAAGGCCGAGCATCTGGCGGTGTTCGACTGCGCCAGCCCGTGCGGCAAGATCGGCAAGCGCTCGCTGTCCATCAACAGCCATATCCAGATGATGGCGGCGGCACAGCCCTTCATCTCCGGCGCCATCTCCAAGACCATCAACATGCCCAACGATGCGACGGTGGAAGACGCCAAGGGCGCCTACATGCTGTCGTGGAAGCTGGCGCTGAAGGCCAACGCGCTCTACCGCGACGGCTCGAAGCTGTCGCAGCCGCTGAATTCGTCGCTGCTCGCTGACAGCGAGGATGACGAGGACGATGCGGTCGAGCAGTTGATCGCGGCGCCCGCTTCACAGCGTGCCGTGCAGGTCACCGAGAAGATCGTCGAGCGCGTCATCGAACGCCTCTACCGCGACCGCGAAAAATTGCCGAACCGCCGCAAGGGCTACACCCAGAAGGCAGTCGTCGGCGGCCATAAGGTCTACCTGCGCACGGGCGAATTCGATGACGGCCGCATCGGCGAGATCTTCATCGACATGCATAAGGAAGGCGCCGCTTTCCGGGCGATGATGAACAACTTCGCCATCGCCATCTCGCTTGGCCTGCAATATGGCGTGCCGCTCGAGGAATTTGTCGAGGCCTTCACCTTCACCAAATTCGAGCCGGCCGGCATGGTGCAGGGCAACGACGCGATCAAGAATGCGACGTCGATCCTTGACTATGTGTTCCGCGAGCTCGCCGTATCCTATCTCGGCCGTCACGACCTCGCCCATGTCGACCAGTCGGATTTCGACAAGACGGCACTCGGGCGCGGGATCAACGAAGGCAAGGCTACGCCGTTCTCGAAGGGCCTTACCCGCGGCGCGTCACCAGTGAAGTTGGTGTCGGGCTTAGGTGGCGAACCCAAGGGTTTTGCCGGATCGCCTGCCGCGGCCCCTGCCCGGGTCACTCCAACTGCGTTCTCAGGCTCCAACGTGTTGGCGCTTAAACCAGCAAGCGACGAAGCCATCGCCTACAAGCGCGACTATGAGGAGCGAGCCAAGGAACTGGTCGAAGATATTGTTTCCGAGGAGGCTGCCGACCCCACCGGGTTGTTCACCGACGAAGCAGCGAAAGAAGCGGCCGAGGCAAAGGCGCTTGCCTCCACACGGCGGCAGCAATCCTTGATGCAAGGCTACACCGGCAACGAATGCTCGGAATGCCACAACTTCACCATGGTACGGAACGGCACCTGCGAGAAGTGCGATACTTGTGGTTCGACGAGCGGGTGCAGCTGAGAACTCATGCCGCCTCGGCTTACAGTCCGCGAAGTCATTCGCCTGCTGGAGACCGACGGTTGGTATCTGGTTGCAACCAAGGGCAGCCATCGCCAATATAAGCACAAAACCAAAGCCGGCCGCGTCACCGTGGCCGGCAAACCGTCTGAAGAGGTTGCGCCAGGAACACTGAACAGCATCCTCAAGCAGTCCGGTTTGAAGGAGTGATTGTATGCGTTACGCGGTGGTGATTGAAAAAGCAGGCAACAATTTCTCTGCCTATGTGCCGGACCTACCCGGCTGCATCGCAACTGGTGCTACCGTGCCAGAAGTAGAAATCGAAATTCGCGACGCTATACGCTTTCACATCGAGGGCTTGCGCGCCGATGGGCTGGAGGTTCCCAAAGGAATCAGTCTCGCTGAATATGTAGAGGCATAAGCGGTAACCTTCAGGACAACCTCCTATCCCGGCACCCGCAGCGTCTGCTCGTCAAACAACGGCTCGTCCTGCCCCGCACGCACAAACAGCAGCTTGTGCCCCTCGCCCGCCGGCACCTCGAAGTACTGGATGCCGTCGGGCATTTCGCCCCAGTCGCCGCAGGGTGGTTCGGGAACGTCATCACTCACCACCGCTTTCAGCTCTTTGGCATAGGCAGCATCGGGGCTGAATGTGTAGCGTTTGACGCCGGCGGGCACGGTGCCCTCGGTGTAGGGCGTCAGCACGCAGCGGGCGCTGACTGATTTGTCGGTCTTTTCCAGCAACAGGCGCAACACCGCGGCCTCGGCGGTTTCGCCTGATTTGATGTCGAACACCTCGACCAGCGGATCGGGCGCGCCGCCATCGCTGTATTTGATGGCGAGCGCGTTGCCGACGAATTCGAAGTGGATCTGGCGAAAACCGAAATCGCAGCGCTGCACCCAGGCGGCCAAACCGACCGTCTTGTCGGCCAGTTTCTCCCAGACGCATTTGTCGATCGGCGGGCGCGATGGCGCCAGCTCGTCCGCCCGCGCTGCGGCTGATATCGTCGCCGAGGCAAACAGCGTGCAGATCCAGACAATCAGTCTCATGGCGCTATTCATCGCTGCATCCTGTCAATGTGAAGGCGTCCCACGCCGAGCCGTCCGGATTGGCATTGGCGAAATCGGCAAATTCGGTGAAGGCCGCGCCGAAATCGGGCAGCAACAGCCCTTTCGGCGCCGGTGTCGCTTCGCGCGAATTCAGCTGCTCGGCGCCGCCTCCGGTCAAGGCATAGACCTGGCCCATCCATATCCGGCACATGCCGCTGCCGTCCTCCAGCCCCGCTTCGCGGTCGTCGTCGGTGCAGGCGTGGCGGATGGTGCCGAGCGGAAACGAATTTTTGCCATTGGTCCAGGTGATGTCGGCCGGCAAGCGCGTGTCGGTGTTGGGCACGGTCACCGAAAACGCTTCGGCCGTCAGTGCCGCCGGCTCATTGTTCAGCGGCCGGAATTGCATCACCGCGCCCGAACGCGCCTCGCGGTAGGTGGCATGGCTGAGCAGACATTCCTTTGCGCTCGCTGCCTGCACGGCGTCGAGCAGAGCCAGGCAAACGACGGCCAGCCTGCGGACGATCATTGGATGTCTTGTCATGAAAGTGGGCGCCTCAGATAAAACCGACCAGCCAAGCCGCGCCGCCCAGAAACGCGGCCGAACAGACCCACAGCAGCCAAAGCCCGCGCACCCTGCATTCGAGCACTGCCGAGGCGGGGTTGGCTGGGTCGTAATGCACGTCGACCTTGCCGCCCTCGGCATAGCTGCGCGCCTGGCCGCTGATTAAGCCGGGCATTGAAGCGGTGACCGTGGCGCCGAAGGTTACGCGATCGGAGGTGTAGCGCTGGCCGGCGACGCCGTAGCTGTAAACGATGCGGGATTTGAAGACGGTGCTCCAGCGTCGATGGCCGCTGTAGTTTCGCAGCGCCTGCAGGCCGGAGGAGTCAATGCGGCCGGCGGCGACCGGCCATTTTGCCGCCTGCTCGGCAAGCGACTTCTGGACGAAGGCCACGCGCAGGATCATCAGGCCCATGAACAGCAGCAGCGCTCCGGCGCCGAGGTTCTGCGGCTTGGGCAGGTGCGGCCGGATCGCCTCCAGCACGCCACCGAGCGAAAACACCAGCACCACCGTGCCGATCACCAGCCCGGCCGAGAGCTTGACCATGAACTTGAAGGCGCCGTCCGGCAGGGTGCGTTCGATCACGGCCTTGCCAGGATCGGCCGGATTGTAGAAGACGGTCACTTCAGCGCCGGTGGGAAACTGCGCCAGGGTTTCGGTGACTTCGAAATTCCCCAGATTCTCCTTCACGCTGTAGCGCGAGCTTTGAAATTTCTTTTTACCGACCTTGTATTCGAAGGTGATCGCCGGAAAATTGCGCATCTCGGTGGTGTCGCTGCTGTCCGAGCCGACGCCCGACCTTCTGACGTCACGCGCCTCGACGCGCGACGAGATGATCTTGCCCGGCGCCGGCAGCCAGTGGCTCATCGCCTGCACCTCGCGCCATTTGACGAAAGTGATGAACGACAGACCGCCCGCGATCGCGCAGGCAAATCCGACAATCAGAAATTTGAGCTCTACGTCCACCGCGTCCCCCAGGAGTGTCGGAAGCTGCGAATAGATAGCACGGCGAAGGCAATGTCTTGATTATTCGCGAAGGACGAACCGCCCTTCCTCGGGTATCGAAGCCCCCTCAACTTTGTTAAGAGTCGCCCAAACTGTTAGGAGCCATGAGACCAGGATGACAGCACTGCGCGTTCTCTCGGATGCCTTCATTCCGGAACTCCCGAACCACTACAAAGGCAAGGTCCGCGAGAATTACGATCTGCCGGATGGCCGCCGCATCATCATCGCCACCGACCGGCTGAGCGCCTTCGATGTGATCCTGACCGCAATACCGCTCAAGGGAGAGCTGCTGACGCAGACGGCGCGCTACTGGTTCGAGGAAACGGCGGATATCTGCCCCAACCATGTGCTCGATTATCCCGACCCCAATGTCGTCGTCGGCACCAGGCTCGACATTCTGCCGGTGGAAATCGTCGTTCGCGACTATCTCGCCGGCACCACCAGCACTTCGGTGCTGACGAAATACAAGAACGGCGAACGCGATATGTACGGCATCCGCCTGCCGGACGGATTGCGCGACAATGAGAAGCTGCCGCAGGCCATCATCACGCCGACCAGCAAGGCGCTCGATGGCGGCCATGACGAGCCCTTGACGCGTGACGAGATCCTGACGCGCGGCCTGTTGTCGGAAGAGCAATGGGACACCGTCTCGCGCTATGCGCTGGCGCTGTTTGCGCGCGGCAAGGCGCTGGCCGCCAAACGCGGCCTGATCCTGGTCGACACCAAGTACGAGTTCGGCACGGACAAGGATGGCGCCATCATCCTTGCCGATGAAATCCATACGCCCGACTCAAGCCGCTACTGGCTTGCGGCAAGCTATGAAGAGCGTTTCAAGGCAGGCGAGCGGCCGCAAAGCTTCGACAAGGATTTTATTCGCGCCTGGGTGACCGCGCGCTGCGATCCCTACAAGGATCGTATTCCGAAAATCCCCGCCGAGCTCATCGAGCAGACATCGCGGGTTTACACGCAGGCCTTTGAGACCATCACCGGCAAGACCTTCACCGCCGATATCTCGGGAAAGACGGTGCTGGACCGCATTCGCGAGAACCTGCGACCTTATTTCTGACGGCGGCTGGCGGCCGCCGGTCAACTTGCCGAGGTCGCGGACACGGACGGTTCTGGCGGAGCGCGCCACGTGCCGAGATATGATCCGCACAGGATGAGCGCGAAAGCCGCGACAATGCCGATATCGAGCGGCTCCGAAAGGACGAGCACGCCGGCTGCCACGGAGACGGCGGGCGCCACATAGGTGATGACGACCGCCCGTTCGGGGCCGATCTCCCGCACCAGCAGGAAATAGGTGGCGAAGGCAATCGCCGTGCAAAACACGCCAAGACCGAGGATTGCGCCAACCACCGTTGTCGACGGCATGGCCGCCGGCCAGGCCAACGCCGCCGGCACCGCGTAGATCAGCGCGGCCCCTGCCAGACAGACTGCCGTCAGCGAGGTTGCCGGCACATCGTTCAGCCAGCGCGACGCGATGATCGAACCCGAGGCATAGCAGGCCGCGGCCATGAGAATCTCGACGACCGCGAGAAATCCGCCACCCAAGGTCGGCAGCGCCAGCACGAAGACACCGGCAAAACCGAGGAAAAGGCCGGTCCAGCGGCGTATCCCCAGCCGCTCATCCGAGCCCATCAGCTTTGAGAGCGCGACGGTTACGGCCGGCGTCATGGCAATCAGCAGTCCGGCGGTGGAACTGTCGATGCTGACTTCGCCATGGGTGATCAGCCCCCATGGCAGGATCATCTCGACCAGACAGAATGCGGCGACCGCCCGCCAATGTGTCTTCAGCCATCCGAAACTGCGCTGGACAAGGACGAAGGGCAGCAGCGCGAGCGCGCCGACGGCTGTTCGGGCAAAGACCAGGAAGGGCACCGACACCTCGGCAACCGCCAGCTTGATCAACAAATAGGGAATGCCCCACAGGAGGCTGAGCAGCACGAACAAAAACAGTCCGCGGCGCGTCATGACGGCCTCACAGCGAGGAAGGTGGTCCACTCTTCGCGATCGCGGCCGAAGTTGAATTCGTCTCCGACAAGGACCAGCCCGGCATTTTCGAGTCGGGCAGCGAAGTCGTCCCTGCGCCAGTAGACCGTATGATATTCGCCGCCCTTCTCGCCATCGCCAATGCGCATCGAGACGAGGAAGGCGCCGCCCGGCCGCAGCGACCCGGCAATCTTGGCAAGCACCTGGTCGGCCTGCTCGCGCGGCACGTGGATCAGGACGCACAATGCGAGCACCGCGTCGTAGGGGCCGCCGAGATCGTCGGTGATGAGATCGAGAAACTCACCATGCTTGCCGCGCGCGGCCTGCAACTCGAGAAACCGCTTCGTTGCGTCGGTGCGCCGAACCTGGACACCGAGCCCTTCGACGAAGTCCGCATCGTATCCGGGTCCCGAACCGACTTCAAGAATCCGGCCACCTTTGCCGGCGATCTTCACCAGGCGCTTCAGCCATTTCTGTTCTCTTTGGTTCGGAACGTGCCGCACCAGAGCGTCGTAGCGTTCGGCATAGTCCTCATAGGCGTTGATCGTTTGTCGGCTCTTCGCCAGATCCTCGGATAACACAGTCATCTTTCCCTCCCCTGGTCAAAGAGCTTGCTTAGCCAATGGTGCCGGGAGGCACGCGTCCGTCAAGCATGCCGATATCCCTGAGGAAATGATCCGACAGCGAGCGGCGGTCGAGCAGGCCGTGCTTGCGAGGTCTGAACGGCGCGGTGAAGAGGTCGAGCATCGGCCGGCGAAGCGTGTTGTAGAGAGCGATGGTGGTGGTCATTGCCGTATCCTCCAGGGTTTGATCCGATGAATGCAGCATGCCGTTTTCCGGGCTTGGTTTCCAATCGAACGTCGCGTAGTATGCATCAGCAGGATTGATGCGCCATGAGCTGGGAACTGCCACCATTAGGAGCCATCAGGGTCTTTGAAGCCGCGGCCCGGCTGGGCAGTTTCACCAAGGCAGCCGAAGAACTCGGCATGACCCAATCAGCTGCCAGCTATCAGATAAAGGTGCTGGAAGAACGTGCCGGAACGCCGCTTTTCATAAGAAAAACAAGGCAGATCGCGCTGACCGAGGCCGGACAGCAGCTGGCGCCGCACGCAACAGGCGCGTTCTCGACCCTGGCCGACGCATGGGTCGCCACCAAGGGTGGAGCGACCGGCGTGCTGTCGGTGACGACCATGGAAACCTTCGCATCGAACTGGCTGGCCGTATGGCTTGGAACATTCCAGCTGATGCATCCCGATCTTGCCGTGAAGGTGAATACATCGCACGGGCTGGTCGATTTCACGCGCGGCGACATGGATGTCGGCATTCGCACCGGCAGTGGAAAATGGCCGGGCCTGACGGCTCACTATCTGTTCAAGGCGGACTATACGCCGATGCTCAGCCCGAGACTCGCCGAAAGCGTCGGCGGCATCCACCGCCCCGAGGATCTCTACCAAGTGCCGCTATGCTGTGCCGACGATCCCTGGTGGGAAATCTGGTTCAAGGCTGCCGGCGTGCCGTTCGAGCCCGATCGCGTCATCGCTGGCCCGAAGCTGGGTACGCAGGCCTATGATGCGATGGCGGCGCTGACCGACAAGGGCGCCGCGATCCTCACCAGAAACCTTTACAGCGCCCTGTTGGAAAAGGGCCAGTTGATACAGCCATTCGGCGTGCTTGGATCGGACGGCGACGGCTATTGGCTGGTGCATCTGGAGAGCCGCCGCAACGCGCCCAAAATCAAGGTGTTTCGCGACTGGGTGCTGGCGCAGACGGCAGAGATACGCGAACGCGAAAAGCGCGACAGCCCTCTAGGCACCGCGATAAAACTCGCCCCCGCCTCAACCCTCAGTCCTTGAAGGTCAACCCGTATCTTGCAACCTGTTCCTTCGGCATATCCGCAAGCGCCTGGCGCGTGGTGTAGCCGCCATAGATCACCTTGCCGTTCTTGATCATCCAGTCCTCGACGTCGGCCTCGGTCACCGTCATCCTGTCGCCCATCTTGTACTTGTTGCCATTGACCGGGACGTCGGCGAGCAGGCCGATATAGGAGCCGTCGCTGTAGCCGACCAGCTGCAGCCAGATATGCTCGGTGGCGCCGTTCTGGGTCAGCGGGAATTTTACCGTGTAGGTGCCGGGTGTGCCGGCGTCCATCAATTCGTGGAAGCGCTTGAGGGTCGAGCGGCCGCTGTCCTTGGCGGCCTGCATCGCCTTGTCCTCGGTGGAATAGGACACGACGTTCTGCTTCGACTCGGCCAGCGAAGTGCCACTTCCGCCCGGCATGTGGCCGAGCGAGCTGAAAAACCCGTAGCCGACAGCGGCGGCAAGAGCGACAGCCACAACTGGATTGCGCATGGACCCCTCCGAAACCCGATCACGGGCACGTTACCGGAAGGCTGTTGCGATACCGCTAAAGGACACAGTGAGCGGATCGTTAGCGAGACGCTGAAAATTCAACCCAAGCCGCAGCGGCAGGCAGCGCAGGCGCACCGGCACCGGCCTGACGTTCAGTCGGCGTCGGCGACGGTCGTCTGCCCGCCTGCCCATGCCCACCAGGCGCGCTCGTCGCCATGGAAGACGTTGAGGTCGATGCGGCCGGTCACGCCGTGCGACAGGCCGGAGCCGGAGTACTGCCAGAACAGCCATTTGCGGCCGGGATAGACTTTTGAGGGATGCCGCGCCACGGCGCGCAGCCAGAACGGATAATCGAGAAACGCACCCTTGAGATTGTCGCGATAGAAATCCGGTGCGGTGTAGATGATGGGCCGCTGGCCGTAATGGCGCTCCAGCTTGTCCATGAACACCTTCATCTTTTCCAGCACGGTGGCCCGCGAAGGCTGCCGCTTGCAGGAGGATTCGCCGTTCCATTCGACATCGATCACCGGCGGCAGCGCGCCTTCGACCCTTGGCACATTGCGGATGAACCAGTCCGCCTGCTCGCCGGCGGTGCGGCACCAGTAGAAGAAGTGATAGGCGCCGCGCTTCAGCCCGGCGGCATCGGCATTGCGCCAGTTCTTCATGAACATCGGGTCGAGATGGTCGCCGCCATCGGTCGCCTTGATATAGGCGAAGTTGGCGCCCTGGGCACGCAGCTTGCCCCAGTTGACATTGCCCTGCCAGCGCGAGACGTCGACGCCGTGGACGGCAAGGTAGCGTGGCGAAGCCTTGCCGAAATTGATCGGCTTGGCGTCGCGGAAACCGTAGCGGGTGACCGGCGAGGCCAGCATGGCCGGCGCCGCGCGCGTCAACCGCTTCGGCGCAGACATCAGAGCGGCGGGCTCGAGCTGTGGTCTGGTGCTCCCCTGCGGCGTGCCCGCGACGATGGCCTCTTCTTCCTCGACCATGGAAAAGGGCGGCGCATTGTCGGCCACAGCGTTGTCGGCCACCATGTCGGACCGCATCGGCGCGAGGTCGGCGGTCTCCGCCGGAGCCGCTGTGACCGGCGCGCTCGGACGCACGACCGAACTGGTCGTCTCGTTCGACGGCTGCAAGCCATCGACGCCCGCTGTGGACGAACAGCCGGCAAGCCACAGCGATGCCAACATGAAACTGACGACGCCTGAAATCCGCATCTGGACCTGTACGCAAAACACAACAGACCGAAGGCAAACAGACGCCGCCGGACAAACCGGCCTCGATTACTAACGAGAAATTACCAACAAAGTTTGAATCAAGTTGTTAGGAATTGGCCGGGGTATGTTCGGCGGCCATAACCTACCTTCGTCATTCTAGGGCGAAGCAGTCGCGAAGCGACGTCGGGCAGACCCTGGAATCCATGCCGTTGCATCCATGGCATGAAGACGGTTCAAGATTGAGTTTGGGCGAAATGGGTCGAGCAAGGAAGCCATTCTCGACCGCGACATACTTCGGCCGACGTCACGGCGTGGATCCTCGGGTCAAGCCCGAGGACGACGAAGGATCATAGCCTTACCTTCCCAGCCATTGCTGCAAACAAGTCTTGGCCACCACATGCGCCGGCGGCACCGATGGTTCGTCGGCGGCCGGGCGGCGGGCACGTTCGAGCAGCAGGCGAACCTGTTCGGGGCGCACGCGGTCACGCTCCATCACGAGGAGGACCATCGGATCGCTCAAAAGCTCGTCCAGGGTGCTGATTCTGTCGCTCATCGGTCGTCTCCTCGATACCGGCCCGCAGACGATAGATAGGCAGGCAATCATGGCCCGCCAATGACGCTTTGCCGGCTATGTCGTGGTTTCGGGATTAATTTCCGGTAAGGCCGGCGTCAATTCGGAGGCGGCGCGCCTTCATGGTGCGGCAGGCCGTCATCGAGCTGCAGCCAGGGCTGCTTCGAGGCGGTCCACATATGCATTTCCGGCTTGAACAGCGAGGGATCGTCGAGCGAGCCGGTGGTGATGCCGACGATGCCGGCGGAGTCGCGTCGGGAAAACAGCGTGGTGCCGCAAGCGGCGCAAAAGCCGCGCTTGAGGTCCGGAGAGGTGTTGACCGTCGCCACCTCTCCCTCGACCGTGACATCGTCGATGCGAAACAAAAGGCGGGCGTTGAACGCCGCGCCTATGACCTTCTGGCAGCACCGGCAGTGGCAGACGCGCTGGTTGAGCGGCGCCGCCTCAGTGCCGTAGCGCACTGCCCCGCAATGGCATCCGCCCTGGTATTTCGTCATCATTCGAACTCATCACACTGAAGGTCTCTTGATGATATCGACAGGTACCTTTCGGTCAATTGAAAAGCCCTGATGGCGCCATCGATTGCGCCGATAGGACCAATGGCTGCGCCAAGGCTCCGTAGCTTCGCAGGCACAAAAAAGCCGACCGCCTCTTCGAGACGGCCGGCATGTATTTTCAGGCAAGCTATTTCGTTTCGCTGAGGACTTCGTCCCAGGTCTTCACCTTGGTTTCGCCATTGAGGAAGGGCAGTGCCGCGGCCGTCAGCTCCGGTGCGAAGAAGACGTCGTAGTGGGTGCGATTGGGAATGATGGCCAGCCGGTTCTGCGACAGGTTCTCACGCATCCAGCCGGCATCCTTCAGCCCGCCGCCGATCATCTGGTAGAACCTGATCTCGTGCTCGGGCTTGTACATGTCGCTGTCGCCATAGGCCAGCATGACTGGCATCTTCAGCTTCGCCACATCGGCGGAATAGTCGTAATCCTTGCGCATGAAATTGCCCAGCGCATCGAGCAGTTTAGGGAAATCGTCGGGACGTGGGGCGACGGCGACGTAGGATTTGTACATCGGCGTGTCCTTCATGAAATCGGCGGCGGCCGCGCTCACCTGCGCCTGCTGGCCGCGCATCTCGTCATAGAAGCCATTGGCGGCGAAGCCGGTCGAGACCAGGACCAGCCGGCGCACCGTCTCGGGATGCTGAACGGCCATGCGGAAGGCGACGCCGCCGCCCAGCGAATAGCCAAGCACGTCGACCTTGTCATAGCCGAGCGCCTTGACGATACCAGCCATGTCGTCGCCCATCCCCTCCAGGCTGAAGGGTCGCTCGCCGAGCGCGGTGCGGCCATGGCCCTGCAGGTCGACGGCAATGATGGTGCGGTTTTCCGCCAGCTTCGGCAGCAGCGGCGCGAACATGTCCGACGTGCCAAGGCCGCCATGCAGCAGAAGCAGCGGTTCGCCCTTGCCATAGACGGCATAGTAGTAATTCAGGCCGTCGATCGGCAGCAAGCCGGACTTTTCCGGCTTCGGCATGGCTGTTGCCTCGGTGGTCATGGCGGGCTTGGTCTCCTCTGCATTGGCTGGGCCGGGCGCTGCAAACAAGGCAGCGACCGAGGCAAGAATGGCGAAATAGATTCGTCTGGACATGTCGGTCTCCTCAGGTTCCCCCCAAGGACGAGCGAGCACGCCGCGTGCCGACATGCCCTGCGAAAAATCCGCGGAAGAATGACCGGTTTGGCTGTTGTCGATCGGTCGCGCGCCTCAGTGGCGCTTGGCCTGCACCAGATAGGCGTCGATCTCGGTCTCGCCGAGCCATTTGGCGGCTTCCAGCCGGTGCAGGCCCTCGACCAGGATGTGGCGCTTGCCGTCATGGCGAACCTGGATCGGCGTCTTCATGCCGTTTTCCAGTATGTCTTCGGCCAGATGCCGGACCGTTTCGGGATGCAGCGTCTTCTTGCGCGCCGTCGGCACGTAGATTTCGTCGACCTTGACCTTCTGCATTCTCAGCATACCGGCTCCCGAGGCGGAAAATGCCGCCTCGCCTGAGATAGTCGGTTTGCCGGGTGCGGCCAAGAGCGGCCAAGCAATTGTGTCGTATGCAATTGCTGGCCCGATCGTTTCCATTTGACGCTTGGCCGGCAGATGGCCGAAATGGCGGCCTGTCACTTTTCCGGTGTTCATGACCCAACTGCCGACCGAATTTCCCGATTTCGGACTGACGCCCGAGCAGCGCCGCGAGGCAGTGCGCGGCCATTACTATGAATGGCCGGGAATGGACGGCGAGCGCGGCGAGATCTGGTGTTATTCCAACCGCTTTTCCTACCGCGCCGGCGAGACCGTGACGCTGCATGTCAGTTCGACAGTGCCGCGCTTCAGCATTGTCATTGTCCGCGACGGCGGCAGCGAGACAAAAGTCTTCGAGCAAACGGGGCTTTCGGCGCGCTGGCAGGATACGCCCGACCAGTGCTCGGTCGAAGGCTGCGGCTGGGAGGCGTCTTTCGAATTTCGCATCGGCAACGATTGGCCATCCGGCGCCTATCGGCTGACGCTGACGGCGGACGGGCGCGACGGCAAAGCTATCCTTTGCCACCACCTCATCATCGTCGCGCTCCTGCCCGGCAGCAAACCCGGTCGCGTGCTGCAGGTGGCGGCGACCGGCACCTGGCTGTCCTACAACACATGGGGCGGCTCCAACGCCTATCAGGGCATCACCGGCCCGGGCCGCGACCAGTATGCGCGCATGGTGTCGACGCAGCGGCCTTGGTGCCGTGGCTTCGTGGTGTTGCCCAAGGACGCGCCGCGCGTGCCGCTGGAGGTTGCCGTGCCGCCGAAAACAGTGCCGCGCTATCCGCACATGGAATGGGCGTACGCCACGGGACATTCGAAGAAATACACCTCCTCGGGCTGGGCGAGCTATGACAGCCACTTCTTCCGCTTTGCCGAGCGCGCCGGCTATGGCGTCGATCTCGCCAGCCAGCACGATTTGCACTTCTCGCCCGAAATCCTCGATGGCTATGACTGTGTGGTCTTCGTCGGCCATGACGAGTACTGGACCTGGGAGATGCGGGACGCCGTCGACAGCTACGTCGAGCGCGGCGGCCATGCGGCGCGCTTTGCCGGCAATTTCATGTGGCAGACAAGGCTCGAGGACGAAGGCCGGCGGCAGGTCTGCTACAAATACCGGGCGCGCGCCGAAGACCCAGCCTACTTCCGAGGCGGCGACGTCACCCGCGCCACCAACTCCTGGGAAGCGCCTGAGATCGGTCGTCCCGGCGCAATGACGTTCGGCCTCAACGCGACGCGCGGCGTCTATGCCGGCTGGGGCGGATGCGCACCGCGCGGCGTGCGGGGCTTTCCGGTCTATCGGCCCGAGCACTGGGCCTTTGCCGGCACCGGCATGTATTATGGCGACCTGCTCGGCGCCGACAGCCATGTCTATGGCTATGAGGTCGACGGGCTCGATTTCGAGATCCGCGGCGGCCTGCCCTATCCGACACCGGACAGCGGTGCGCCTGACGGGCTGCAGGTGCTGGCCGTCGGCATGGCGAGCCAGGTCGAGGAAAGCGCCGACATCCCGATCGAGGACCAGTTTCTCACCGACGAGGATGGCCGCTTTACGGCCGAAACGCTGTTTGGCGAGGCGACCGACGCCAATCTGGAAAAGGTCAAACGCGGCAACGGCATGATCGTCAATTTCCCGCGCGGCAAGGGCGAGGTTTTTCACGCCGGAAGCTGCGAATGGGTCGCCGGCCTGCTCAGGCAGGACCCGATGGTCGAGCGCGTGACCAGGAATGTAATCGATCGCTACCTCGGAAAGACCTGACATGCAGAAGCCCTCCTCCGCCGGTTCAGAAGCGCGCGCGCCCTCGCACCTGTTCTACCTCTCCAGCCTGCGCCGGCCGCTGATCGACCGCGCCGAAGGCATTTATATGTGGACGCAGGACGGCCGCCGCTTCATCGACGGATCGAGCGGACCGATGGTCGCCAATATCGGCCATTCCAACCGCAACGTGCTGGACGCCATGAAGCGGCAGATGGACCGCGCCACCTTCGCCTACCGCCTGCATTTCGAAAACGAGCCGGCGGAAGAACTGGCGCGGGAGCTCGCCGGCAAACTGCCGGAGGGCATGGACCGAATCTTCTTCGTCTCCGGCGGTTCGGAGGCGACGGAATCCTGCATCAAGCTGGCGCGGCAATGGGCGGTCGCGACCGGCCAGCCGAAGCGCTGGAAGGTTATCACGCGTTTTCCCTCCTATCATGGCGGCACGCTGGGTTCGCTTTCGATAACCGGCGACGATGCGCTGGCCGAAACGTTCACACCGATGATGCGGGTGATGCCGACCGTGCCGGCGCCGACGGCATGGCGCGACCGCGACAATCTTTCGATGGAGCAGCGCGGCGTCCGTTATGCCGACATGCTGGAGGAGAAGATCCAGGCCGAGGGCCCGGACAGCGTGCTCGCCTTCATCATGGAGCCGATCGGCGGTGCGGCGACTTCGGCCCTCGTCGCACCGGACAGCTATTATCCGCGTATACGCGAGATCTGCGACCGCTACGGCATCCTGCTCATCCATGATGAAGTGATGAGCGGCGCCGGCCGCACCGGAAAATTCCTTGGCGGCGACCATTGGAACTGCAAGCCCGACATCGTCGCGCTGTCGAAGGGGCTTGGCTCCGGCTATGCGCCGCTCGGCGCGCTGGCCGCCCCGATGCGGCTGGTCGAGCCGCTGCTGGCGTCGGGCGGCTTCCAGCATGGCCACACCTATGCTGGCAATCCGCTCGCCTGCGCGGCCGGGCTCGCCGTGCTCGGCGAGATGGACCGCCTCGACCTGATCGCCAATGCCGCCGCGATGGGCGACGTGCTGATGGACGGGCTGAAAGGGCTGGCGAAGCGTTTTCCGTTCATCGCCGATGTCCGAGGCAAAGGCCTGCTCACCGGCGCCGAGATGGTTGCCGATCCCGAAACTCTACGGCCGATCGAACAGGGCAAGAAAGCCACGCAGCGCCTGCTCGACCTCGCCTACGAGCGCGGGCTGATCATCTACGGCCGCAGGGTCAAGGGCGGTGTCGACAGCGACAATTTCATGGTGGCGCCGCCGATGATCGTCACGGCTGAAGAGGTCGGGGAGATCATTTCCATCATCGGCGATTCGCTGGAAGTTCTGGCCGCCGAACTCGACCTGCCGGTCGAAGGCTGAGGGCTAAAGAATGGCGCCGAGGAAAGTCATCATCACCTGCGCGGTCACTGGCTCGGTGCACACCCCGTCCATGTCGCCCTATCTGCCGGTGACGCCGGACCAGATCGCGACCGACGCCATCGCGGCGGCCGAGGCTGGCGCCTCAATCCTGCATCTCCACGCCCGCGATCCCAAAGACGGCCGGCCGACCGCCGATCCTGAGGTGTTCATGCAGTTCCTGCCGCGCATCAAGCAAGCGACCGATGCGGTGATCAACATCACCACCGGCGGTTCGTCGCTGATGACGCTCGACCAGCGGCTGGCGGCACCACTGCGGGCCGAGCCGGAAATGTGCTCGCTCAACATGGGCTCGATGAATTTCGCGCTGTTCCCGATGCTCGACAAGCCAAGGGAGTGGCAGCACGAGTGGGAACCAAAGCTGCTCGAAGCCACGCGCGACACCGTCTTCAAGAACACCTTTGCCGATATGGAAGGCGTGCTCGAAAGGCTCGGCAACGGCTGCGGCACGCGCTTTGAGTTCGAATGCTACGATGTCGGCCATCTCTATTCGCTGGCGCATTTTCGCGACCGCGGGCTGGTGTCGGGGCCGCTGTTCATCCAGTTCGTGCTCGGTATTCTCGGCGGCATCGGCGCCGATCCCGACAATCTCATCCATATGAAGCGCATCGCCGACAAGCTGTTCGGCGACAGCTACCAGTTCTCGGTGCTCGCCGCCGGCCGCCATCAGATGCCCCTGATCTCGATCGCGGCGGCGATGGGCGGCAATGTCCGCGTCGGGCTGGAGGACAGTCTCTACGATGGACGGCAATTGGCGAAATCCAATGCCGATCAGGTGCGCAGGATACGCGCCATTCTCGACGGGTTGTCGCTGGAAGTCGCAACGCCGACCGAGGCGCGCGAGATGCTGGCGCTGAAGGGTGGCGATAGGGTGGCGTTTTGAGATGATTGATCTGCGATGATGGCGTTCTGGCACACCCCCCTCTGGCCTGCCGGCCATCTCCCCCTCAAGGGGGGAGATCGGATGTCACTGCGGCCTTCGCCAATCTCAATCGTTGCAAAATGGATGGCAGCGCCAAAGCTGCCAATCTCCCCCCTTGAGGGTGAGATGTCCGGCAGGACAGAGGGGGGTGCCTGGGCGCCTTGCCTATCGTGAGTACAGTCACCCTCCGCCCCGGCACCATCGACGACGTCGACACCATCCATGCCGCGCTGCTCAAGCTCGGCACCCATATCGGCGCGCATCAGGAGATCACGTCCACTGCCGACGATCTCCGCCGCTACGGCTTTGGCGACAAACCCGCCTTCTCCACCCTGATCGCCGAGATCGGCGGCGATTTTGCGGGGCTCTGCCTGCATTTCCCGATCTTCTCGACATGGATGGGGCGGCCCGGCGTCTATATCCAGGACCTCTATGTCGAGGACCGGTTTCGCGGCCGCAAGATCGGCGAAAGACTGCTGCGCCGGGTCGCGCTCGAATGCCGCCGGGATGGCGGCGCCTATCTCAGGCTGTCCGTCGACACCGACAATGACGGCGCCAAGGCTTTTTATGAGCGGCTGGGCATCGCCTGGTCGAGCTACGAGCAGACGCAGAAGATTGTTGGCGATGCCTTTTTCGCCTTTGCCGATGCAGCGCAGGATGGGGACGCGGAATGAAAGCCTTCTTTGCCGAGGAGCAGAAACGCCACGACCCGAAGGCCTTTCTGTCCAGCGGTACGCCGCAGCCCAATCCCGAACAGCCGGAGCGGGTAGAGCGATTGTTAGCCGGCGCAAAATCCGCCGGATTGATGATCGAGCGGCCCAGGGAACATGGCCTAGGCCCGGTGGCGGCCGTGCATACGCCGGAGTATCTCGCCTTCCTCGAACACATTTTTGCGCGCTGGCAGCGCATCGAGAGCGCATCCGCGGAAGTCATCCCCAACATCCATCCACTGGCCCGCACAGGGTCCTATCCGGCCTCGGCGGTCGGCCAGGCCGGCTACCACATGGCCGACACCGCTTGCCCGATTTCGGCCGAGACCTGGCAGAGCGCGCTGTGGAGCGCCTGGAGCGCGGTCGAGGCGGCTGAAACCGTCATGGCTGGCGCGCCCGCCGCCTATGCGCTCTGCCGGCCATCCGGGCACCATGCCTTTGCCGATGTCGCCGGCGGCTTCTGCTTCATCAACAATTCAGCGGTCGCGGCCCAGGTGTTGCGCAAGCAGGCAGCGCGGGTGGTGATCCTCGATGTCGACCTGCATCACGGCAATGGCACGCAAGGCATCTTTTATACGCGTTCCGACGTCCTGACGGTGTCGCTGCACGCCGATCCGGTGCGCTTCTATCCGTTCTTCTGGGGCCATGCCGATGAGCGCGGCGAAGGTCCGGGCCTCGGCTATAATTTCAACCTGCCATTGCCGCGCAAATCAGCCGACGCGGCGTTTCTGGAGGCCCTCGAAGTGGCGTTCCAGCGTATCCGCGCCTTTTCGCCGGACGCGCTGGTCGTGGCGCTCGGTCTCGATGCGTTCGAGGGCGATCCGTTCGGCGGGCTTTCGGTGACCACGCCCGGTTTCTCGCGGATCGGCGAGGCAATTGCCAAGCTCGGCCTGCCGACGGTTATCGTCCAGGAAGGCGGCTATCTTTGCGACGCGCTCGGCGACAATCTCACGGCGTTCCTCACCGGTTTCGGCGGCAAACAGCGATAGCTGACTAGCGCTGCTGCCTCAGCATGGCGATCACCCGGTGCACGCTTTCCAACGTCTCGTCGATCTCTGCCGCCGTGTTGTAGTGCGCAATACCGATGCGCACGACTCCCTGCTCGGCCGGAATGCCGAGATGGTGGACGATCTCCCAGGCGTAGTTGTGACCCGACCATAGAAAAATGTTCTCGGCATTCATCTGCCGCACGATCGTCTCTGGCACGATGCCGTCGACGGTGAAGGACACGGTCGGCACGCGCTCAATGACACGCTTCTGATCTGTGATGCCGCGGATGGTCAGGCCCTCAATGGCGGACAGCCCATCGATCAGCCTCAGCGCCAGCGGGTTTTCGTAGGCGATCGACACTTCGTATGCCTTTGCGATCTTTTGCCTTCGCGAACCGCCCTCGCCGGCCGCAGCACCGAGTTCGGCGAAGTAATCGACCGCTGCGGTAAGTCCGGCCATCAGTTCGATCTGCGGCGTACCGAGTTCGAAGCGCTCCGGCAGGCCATTGGACGAGCAACGGCATTTGTAGGGTTGCAGCGCATCGATGATGTCGCGGCGGCCCCAAAGAATGCCCATGTGCGGGCCGAAGAACTTGTAGGCAGAGCAAACCAGGAAGTCGCAGCCGAGGTCCTGCACGTCGACCAGCCCATGCGGCGCGAACTGCACGGCGTCGACATAGACCACCGCGCCGGCCTGTTTGGCGATGGCCGTCAGCGCTTTCACCCGATTGATCGAGCCGGTGAGGTTCGAGGCATAGTTCAGCGCCACGAGCCGAGTCTTGTCGGTGAGCAGGGCGCTGAGCGCCGCCTCCTCGACCTGCCAGCTCTTTTCGTCGAAGGGCAGGAAGCGCACGACGAGGCCAAGATCTTCGGCCAGCTGCAGCCAGGGCGAGACGTTGCCCTCATGATCCATGCGGGTGACGATGATCTCGTCGCCGGGCTTGAAGCCGCGGCCGAGCGTGCGCGACATGTGATAGGTCAGCGTCGTCATGTTGGCGCCGATGATTATTTCCTCCGCGCTCGCTGCACCCAGGAAATCGGTCATCGCCGCATGGGCGTCGTCGAACACCTTTTGCGCGGCACGCGTGGTTTCGAAATAGCCGCCGAGATTGGCGTTGGTGGTGAGGAGGCAGCGCGCCACCGCGTCGGCAACCGCTTGCGGCACCTGGGTGCCGGCCGGATTGTCGAGATAGATGCGCCGGCGGCCCTTGTCGGTCAGGTCCAGCGCCGGAAATTTTCCCCTGACGGTCTCGATCGGAAAATCCATGGCTGTCCCCTTCCCCTTGTCTTTGCTCGGCAATCCCGGCCAAACGGTCTGCTTATGGGCACGGATTGCCGACGCGCTGGTGGATCGCATCCACGCCCTTCTGCATCTCGTCGGTCCAGGTCACGTCGGCTGACGACAGCGCCATCTCAAGCTGGGCAATCGTCGTCGCGCCGATGATGCTGGAGGTGACGAACGGCCGGCTGGCGACATAGGCGTTGGCAAACAGCGCAGGTTCAAGGCCGAAGGAGCGCGCCAGTTCGTTGTATGCGAGCTGCGCTTCCGCGGCATTCGGCGTCTCGTAGCGCTGGCCGCGGTTGAACAGCTGCGAGCGCGAGCCTTGCGGTCGCGCGCCATGGTCGTATTTGCCGGTGAGATAGCCTTGCGCCAGCGGCGAATAGGCGAGAAAGCCAACCTCTTCGCGGTCGCAGACTTCGGCGAGGTTCACCTCAAAGGTGCGGTTGACCAGATTGTAGGCGTTCTGCAGCGAAACGATGCGCGGGCCGACGCCCTTGTCGGCCTCGGCAATGAAGCGCATGACGCCCCAGGAGTTCTCGTTCGACAGGCCGAGATGGCGGATCTTTCCCGCCTTCACCAGCTCCTCGAAGACGGCGAGTGTCTCGGCGATCGGCGTCTCGCCGGCCGGCGCGCCAACGGCGTCGGCACGGCGCGGCACAGCACCCACGCGGGTCGGATTGGCGCCCCAGGGAATGTCACGTTCCGGCCAATGGATCTGATAGAGATCAAGATAGTCGGTGCCGAGCTTGGCCAGCGATTTGTCGATGGCGTCAAAGATGTCGGCGCGCACCAGCTTCGACGGACGGCCGCCGCGGAACCAGCTGTTGGCGGTGCGGCCGACCACTTTCGAGGCCAGGATGACCTTGTCGCGGTTGCCGTTGGCCTTCATCCAGCTGCCGATGAACTTCTCCGTCCGTCCTTGAGTCTCCTCTTTGGGCGGGATCGGGTAGAGCTCGGCGGTGTCGATGAAATTCACACCGCGCTCAAAGGCCAGATCCATCTGCGCATGGCCTTCGGCCTCGGTGTTCTGCTCGCCCCAGGTCATCGACCCCAGGCAGATCTGGGTAACAAGAAGATCGGTCCGACCGAGACGGCGTTTGTGCATGGGGTTTCTCCGGCGGGAGGTTTGCGCGGACAGCGCGGGAAGGAAGCCGCATGTATAGGGAAAGCGGCGCCGCTCTCCAACCCTCAGGGAACCCGACTTTTGCGTGAACCCTGGAAAAGTCAGCGCCGGACGCCGGCCAGCGCGCGCCGCTTGGCCTCATCGATCAGCATATTGGCCACCTGCATGCGGATCATGGCGCGCTGGCGCAGATGCGGCGCGACGCGGTCGGGGTGGTTGGCGAAGGCGAAGCTGCGGCGCATGCGGCCGAGATCGGCGTTCTTGACGGGATGATCGAGGCCGAGCTCGACGGCGATCGCGTCAGGGTCGATCGGCGGCAGCTTTTCCTCGGGCTTTGCCTCCTCGCCGGCCAGCGCCAGCTTGGCATGATCGAGAAGGGCCGCGAATTCTGCGGCCAGATCGGCTCCCGCCTCGCGGTATTCGGCGGCGAATGTTTCGCCCGAGACCTTGATGCGGCCGGAATGAAGCTCGTCGGCCACGGAGAGATAGTCGAACGGGATCGACGGCCGGGCGCTCGTCTCTTCCGCCGCCTCATCCTTGTCGGAGGCAACGAACAGATCGTCGAGCAAGGAAGCGAAATCCCGCTTGGCGCCGATGTCAGCCTCCCCCTCGTTTAAGCGTGCGAACAGAGCCGGTCGCAGCATAGAACCGGCTCGTTAAAAATGAATGCCGCTGATCTTAACCAGTTTAGGCGTTTGCGAGGTTTGGGCGGGCCCGGTTGGCGATGCGCAAGACCCGACAAAAAGCCGGACTGCATTTGCATGCAGTCCGGAAATTCGCCAGGAGTGGCGAGGAAAAGCCGGCCATGTGCCAGCGTCTATGCATACGGTGGGGATGCGCCACAAGTTTCAGCGCACGCGGCAATTGTGCCGAAAAAAAATCGCTTGGCATGGCTGCCATGCAAATGCTGCACTGCACAATCTTCACAATTTTCCTATACTCGGCGCCGTGGAGGATCAACAAGGGGCCGAATCATGGGGTTCTTCACTGAAATGTTTGCCCGTCCGCGTCCGCAGGAGCATCAGCGTTATCGTTCCGCCCTGGCACTGCTGCACTCGATGAGCAATGCCGACCGCGCCGACATCGGCGTCAAGCCGGCCGATTTCCCACGCATCGCGCGCGAAATGTCACTGCGTTGAGTAAGCCTTGGCGCTGAACCAGCGTCATACGAGGTTTCCCGGCAGCGGCCGGGAAACCTCGCAACGCGCAATTCGTCAACGATTACCGAGATAGGCGCCCTTGGTCAGCGGCACGCCATTGTGGCGCAGGATGTCGTAGGCGGTGGTCACGTGGAAATAGAAGTTGGGCATGGCGACATGCAGCAGATACTGCATGCCGGGCATCGAAGCCTCGCGCTGGCCAAACTTCAATTCGACCACCCTTTCATCCGAACCATCGAATTCGGCGGCCGAGAATGACGCCAGCAGATCGAGCGTCTTGGTCAGGCGCGCCTGAAGCTCGGCGAAGGTCGCTTCATTGTCTTCGTATTTCGGCACCTCGCGACGGGCCAGCCGTGATGGCGCGCCCTTGGCGTGGTCGGTGGCGACCTGCACCTGCCTGACCAGCGCGTACATGTCGGGCGCCAACCTCGCGGTCAAAAACACCTGCGGGTCGATCTTGCGCTCGGTTGCATTCTGTTCGGCCGCCGACAGCACGCCGGACAGCGCCTTCAGCCTGGCCGAAAACACCGGCACCGAGGCTTCATACATCGATAGTGTCACGTTCAAATCTCCATTGCGGCTGAAGCGCCGACGGCGGGACGTAGCGCCTTCCCGGAGGATTTTTCAAGCGTCACCACGTCGCCGCAATCTCTATGATAGACTCCTTCGTGGTGGAGATTCTCCGATGAGACGCGTCTTTCTGGCAGCGGCCGCCTTTTGCTCCCTTGCCGCATCCGGCCAGGCTGTGTTCGCCGACGATGAACCGGCAGCCGATGGCCAAGCCCCTTACGTCGATGACAGGTCGGACGCCGCAGCCGTCATCCGCTCGCTCTACAGCGCCATCAACCGGCACGAATTCGCCCGCGCCTGGGCTTACTACGGCGATACCAAGCCGGCAAAGGATTTTGATACCTTCGTCAAGGGCTATGACGGCACCGACAAGGTCGACGTCGAAACCGGCGCCATTTCCGATGAAGGTGCGGCCGGCAGCATCTATTACAGCGTTCCTGTCGCCATCCGCGCCACCGACAAGGACGGCAATGAAGCGGTCTTCGCCGGCTGCTACACGCTGCGCCAGGTCAGCGCTCAGATCCAGGCCCCGCCGTTCCGACCGATCTTTATCGACAAGGGCGCGCTGAAGCCGTCCAAGGCCGATTTCGAGGAGGCGCTGCCGCCAAGCTGTGGTGACGGGCCGCCGCCGCCGAAGAAGGACACCGCACTCGAGCACGTGAAGAAACTGTTCGCCGCCGATTATGGCGATCAGTGTGACAAGCAGTTTCTCGGCGAGGAGCCGAACATCTTTTCGATCAAATACAAGGCAAAGGACGCGGCTGCCAGCGATCCCGACAAGGAAACGCGGCTTTTCGAGTTCTACTGCCAAGCGGCAGCCTATAACGCAAGTTCGGTCTACTACATGACCGACGAAGTATCGGGCGTGCGGCAGTTGCAGTTCACCGAGCCCGAAATGGATATCCGTTACGAGAACAATGACAGCGACGGCAAACTGCTGGGCATGGATATCATCGGCTTCCGCACGACCGGCTGGGCGGCCAACTCCGAATATGACGAAGACGCCAAGACGCTGACCACGTTCAACAAATGGCGCGGCATCGGCGACGCCTCGGACAAGGGGATATACCTGTTCCGTAACGGCGATTTTTCCCTCGTCCAATATGATGTGGACGCGTCTTACGATGGCGAGGAGAACCCGCGGACGGTGGTCGACTACAACACCGCGCCGTAGGGATCTTATCAGGAACCGCCGCGCTAAAGCAGTCCTTCACATTCGCCTTCTCGTTTCAGGCCGCGAACGCATCGGCCGGAAGAAGGCGCGAATGTCCTGGACCAGAAGACTCGGTTCCTCCAGCGCAGCGAAATGGCCGCCTCGCGGCATCGATGTCCATCGCTGAACGTCAAAGACCCGCGCCACCCAGGATCGAGGCGGCATCGGCAACTCGCGAGGGAAAAGCGCTACCCCAAATGGCGGCGAAACGCGTTCCAGCGTCTCGAACGAAAGAGGGAACAGTCGATTCTCCTTGTAGAGCCGCAAGGACGAGGTGAGCGCGTTGCTGAACCAATAGAGCGAAACATCCGTAAGGAGCGTGTCCATGCCGAAGGTGCGCTCCACGTCACCGTCGCAATCGCTCCAGCTACGGAACTTCTCGATCATCCAGGCTGCGAGACCGATCGGCGAGTCTGTCAGAGCATAAGCAAGCGTCTGAGGCTTCGTGCCCTGCAGATGGGCATAGGCGCCCTCCGTTGCCGTCCAGGCCGCGGCCTTGTCCAGAAAGGCCTGCTCCTCAACGGTGACAGGTGGCAGACCTGCACCCAAGGGTGGCCGATAGCTCCCGGGAATGTAATTGACGTGGACGCCAAGCACGCTTTCGGAATGGAGCCGTGCCATCCAGGCGGAAACGCCCGCGCCGATGTCGCCTCCTTGGGAAGCGAAGCGGTCGTAGCCGAGCCCCCGCATCAACTGTACCCATAACTCCGCGATACGGCCGGAATGGAAGCCTGGTTCCGTCGGCGCCTGGGAAAAGCCGTATCCGGGCAAGGAGGGAACTACCACGTGGAAAGCGTCGGCCGGGTCACCACCATGGGCAGCTGGGTCTGCCAGCAATGGAATGACGTGTTCCATTTCGACGAACGAGCCGGGCCAGCCATGCGTCATGATCAGCGGCAGCGGCGCCGGTCCGTTGCCTGGCTGGTGGACAAAGTGGACATCTAGGTTGTTCAGCCTCGTCAGATATTGCGGCAGCCGGTTCAGCCGCGCCTCTTGCACTCTCCAGTCGAAGCGGTCTCGCCAGTAATCCGCAAGGCGCTTGATGAATGGCAGGTCGGCCCCATCGTTCCAGCCCGCTTCGCTTAGCGAAATTGGCCATCGTGTTGCGCTAAGCCGGCGCTGGAGATCTTCAAGTTGTTCGTTCGGAATTTGGATCTTGAAGGGGTGGGCGTCCATCGCTGTGCTTCCGATCTGTTGGATCATATCAGCCTACACCTAAGAGGATATCGGCCGAACCATGATTGCCAAAACCAAGGGGCACCCCTGGGCGATATGCCTTAGGGCGCCTTCGACAGCATCCAGTTCAGCGTTTGGCGCCAGTCGACCATGCGGATCGGCGTGCCATGGGTGCCGGTCTCGAACCGGACGAATCGGGTCGGATAGGCTTTCGAGTTCGCAGTGATGGAGCGGAAGAAGGCTTCCTGCTTCTCCACGGGAAAGACCGGATCCTTGCTGCCTTGGCCGAAGAACACCGGCACATGGCGCCTGTAGGCCGGGCTCGACAGGAAACTGTCATCCCACAGCGAGCCGAGCAGCAGCAGCCCGTTGATGCGCCGTCCCGTATCGCTGCGGCCGGCCAGCTTCCAGCACAGCGCGCCGCCCATCGAGCCACAGGCGACGAAGATTTTCGCGTCCGGCGAGGCCTCGGCATAGTGGCCGATCAGCGCTGCGACCTGGGCCGCGCCCTTGTCGCCGAAATCGGTGAAATCGGGTGAGAGATAGAGGCCGCCATTGCCGGCCATCAGGTTCTTGATGCGGTTGAAGTTGCCGCCGAAGGTGAAGTCGTCGACGCCCTGCTTGCGGCTGCCGCCCTGCCCGTGCAGGTAAAGCACGATGATACCGGCGCCTTCGGTCTTGCCTACGGCGACATGCCTGACATCGCCGGCATCGGTTTTCAGCATCAAATCCCGCTGCACCTTGCGCACGCCGGTGTCGGTATACTTAGCCTGCACGCGCTTTTCCGGCACTTCGTCGCGGTCGTTGATGTCGCGCATCTCGCGATAGTCGATGACGGTGTAGGCGCCTTTGTCCGTGGACGAGAGCGTCGCCGGATAGGCGAAGAGGTCATCCTTGTAGGGTTTTAGTTCGAGCGCGTCGGCGTGGGCGGCAGAGAACAGGAAAAAGAGCGAAATCAGAAGGCTATGGAGCGCGGCCGCCCCCCTCTGGCCTGCCGGCCATCTCCCCCTCAAGGGGGGAGATTGGATATCACGCCGCCTTCCGCCAATCTTCAAAGCTGCAGGATAGACGCCGCCATCGAGGCTGCTGATCTCTCCCCTTGAGGGGGAGATGGCCGGCAGGCCAGAGGGGGGTAGAAGCGCTGAGGCAAGTAAAGAGAGAGCCATGCTAAAGGCATGCGTTTTTCGGCTTCGCTTTGTCAATCCTGCAGCACGCCGCCGGCGTCTTCGAGCGCCTCGCGGGTGTCGACATCGATCGACGCGCCGTCGCCGATCTCGACGTCGATGACATCCAGTCCCTCGGCCTCGACCAGATGGCGGGCGCCGGTGTCGCCCTCGAGGTGGGCGATGCCTCCAAACAGCGCGCGTGGCAGCAGCACCGGATTGCCGCGGCGGCCGTCATGGGCGGCACGCACCACTGAGCGGCCGCCGTCCCTACGGAAGGCCTCGATCAGCCTGTCGAGATCGGTCGAGGAAATGCCCGGCATGTCGCCGAGGACGATCATGGCGCCGGCCGCCTCGGCTCCAACGCGGGCAATGCCGGCTTTTAGAGACGAGGACAGGCCGTCGGCAAAATCCGGGTTGTCGGCAAAGATCACGTCGAGGCCCGAGAGAGCGGCGTGCACCCGCTCGCGCTGATGGCCGGTGACGACAACGGTGGCAGAAGCCTTGGAATCGAGCGCCCGTTCAGCGGTGCGGCGCACCAGCGGCTTGCCGTCGAACAGCGCCAGAAGCTTGTTCGGCCCGCCCATGCGGCTGGAGCGACCGGCGGCCAGAAGCACGATCTCGACCTTCAGCCCGGCTCTCGCCGGCAGCGGCTCGCGCGGCTGCGGCCTGGTCGGGATTTCCATCAACAGGCCGCCAACGCCCATGCCGGCGATGTCCTTGGCGGTGACGTCGAGACCTGCGATCAGCCTGTCGAGCACCCAATCGAAACCGTTCTCCTTGGGGCTGCGGGCGCAACCGGGCGCGCCGATGACGCGCTTGCCGTCGAGCGTGCCCAGCACCAGCAGATTGCCGGGATCGACGGGCATGCCCGCGCGGATCACCGTGCCACCTGCTGCCTCGATCGCCGCCGGAACGACATCGTTGAAATCGCTCATCGCCGAGGCGCCGAAGATCACCACCATGTCGTTGTCGCGCGCCAGCGCGGCCGCTGCATCGGCGACGGGCGCAATCTCGTGCGGCGTGCGGCGCTCCGTCGTCAGCCGGGCGCCGGAGCGTGCCAGCCGCGCTTCGGTGACGCGCAGCGTTTTGTCGAGCACGCTGGGCTTGATGCCGGGCAGCATCGTCTGAATGACGCCGATGCGCACCGGATGGTAGGCGTTGACGGCGAAGATCTCGCCGCCGGCGCAGATCTTCGTCACCTTGTCGACCAGAGCCGTGGCAACAGCGAACGGGATGATCTTGACCGTCGCCACCATTTGCCCCGTCTCGACAGGTGCGTGCTGCGCCAGCGTGGCGATGGTGATGGTCGGGTCGACCGCATTGATGGCGTCGATCATGGCGGCATCGACGGTGAAGAGACCGGCGGCCTTGGCATGGAGGTTGACGCGGCCGGTCGCGGCCGGTTTTGCCTCGATGTTGCGGTGGGCCATGCTGGCAGCAATCTTTTCGGCCGCCGCATCCTCGCTGAGGTCATCGGCGGCAAGCACCGCCACGACGATCTCGGTAATGCCGGCCGCCTTCAGCACCGCCACGTCCTGCGTGCTCAGCCTGTGCGCCTTGCGGAAACGCCGCTCGCCCGCCGTCGTGGCATGCGCCAGCACCGCGCCTTGCGCCTGATCGATCGGGATCGGCCCGAACTTCACGCCGCCGCGCCTTTGGCTTCGAGACCGCGCGAGCGAAAGGCGTGGATCGTCTGCGCCAGGATGGCGACGGCGATCTCGGCCGGGCTCGCCGCGCCAATGTCGATACCGATCGGTGCGTGGATGCGGGCGATCTGGTCGGCGCTGGCGCCGAGCGCCAGCAGGCGCTCGACGCGCCTGGCGTGTGTTTTGCGGCTGCCGAGTGCGCCGACATAGAAACAGTTGGCGTCGAGCGCGGCCTTCAGTGCGAAATCGTCGATCTTCGGATCATGGGTGACGGCGGCGAGCGCCGTATAGCTGTCGAGCGGCTGGCGCTTCACCACATCCTCCGGCCATTCGGCATGCAGGGCTACATCGGGAAAACGGTCCGGGGTGGCGAAGGCGGTGCGCGGATCGACGATCTCCAAGGGATAGCCGGCGATCCTGGCCATCGGCGCCAGCGCCTGACTGATATGGACGGCGCCGACTACCACCAGGCGCGGCTGCGGCAAATGCGCGTTGAGGAAGAAGGTGCGCCCTTCAGCCTCGACCGAACCGGAATTGCCGGTGCGAAATGCCTTGGCGATCGCTTGCCCGAGTTCCCCGGCAACCTGGTCGCCTTCGCGCACGATGCGGTCGCGGCCATCGCCGAGGTCGGTGACCAGGATCGCGGCGCGGCGCGCGCGACGTTCGGCATTCAGGGTTTTAAGAGCGTAAGGATCCATGCCTAACCAAGCCGCTCCACATAGACCTTGATGCGGCCGCCGCAGGACAGGCCGACCTGCCAGGCGGTTTCGTCGGCAACGCCGAACTCCAGCATCTTCGCTTTCCCCGAGTCGATGACGTCCATCGCCTCGCTCACCACGGTACCCTCAACGCAGCCGCCCGAGACCGAGCCGTGAAAATTGCCTTCGGCGTCAATGACCAGATGACTGCCGGCCGGCCTCGGCGCCGAACCCCAGGTCTCGACCACAGTGGCGATGGCGACATCCTTGCCGTCCTTCATCCAGCCCTCCGCGATGATCAGCGGATCGCGGGCTTCATCGAGATAGATGCTGTTGTCCATGATCGCTTGCCTCAAAGTCTGTTTTTCTCTGGGAGCCTGTTTTCGGAATCCAATATGGCTATGCGGCGCGCCTGACACCAGCGTCCAGCCAGCGACGCGGATCGACCGAAGCGGCGGATTTCTTGTCCAGCGAGGCGCAGAGGTCGGCCAGCGCATCGAGATTGTGTACCGAGCGGAACTCGTCGACATGAGGCAGCATCGCTCTGACGCCGCGGGCCCGCGCCTCGAAGCCGCCAAAGCGCAGAAGCGGGTTGAGCCAGATCAGCCGCCGGCAGGATTTGTGCAGGCGATCCATTTCTTGCGACAGGCCGGAAACATCGTCGCGCTCCAAACCGTCGGTGATCAAAAGCACCACCGCGCCCTGCCCGAGCACGCGGCGTGACCAGTGCTTGTTGAACTCCGCCAGCGTATCGCCGATGCGGGTGCCGCCCGACCAGTCCTTGACCGCCGCCGAGCAGTCGGCAAGGGCGGCATCGGGGTCGCGATGGCGCATCTGCCGCGTGAGATTGGTCAGCCGCGTGCCGAAGACGAAGGTGTGCACGCGCCGCCGTTTTTCGGTCAGCGCATGCAGAAAGTGCAGGAAGATGCGCGTGTACTGGCTCATCGAACCGGAGATATCGGCGAGAACCACCAGCGGCGGATGCACTTCGCGGGCTGAGCGGAATTTCGGCAGGATCAGTTCGCCGCCGGTGCGCGCGGCCGAGCGCATCATGGCGCGTGGATCGATACGGCGGCCATGCAGGTCTGCCTTGAAGCGTCGGGTACGGACCATGTCGAACGGCAGCCGCAGCCGGGCAATCGCCTTCTTGGCGTCTGCCATCTCGTCGGCATTCATCTGGGCAAAGTCCTTGCCGCGCAGCACTTCATTCCCGGAGAAGGTTAGCCGGGCGTCGACTTCGATCTCCGGGATTTCCCTGACCGGCCGATTCTTCTCGTGGCCTTCGAACATGGCCTGGCTGACGCGGTTTTCTGCCGCGCGCGGCTTTTGCTTCTCCCTGGTGTCGGGCGCCACAGGCGAGAACATCGCCAGAAGTTTCTCGATCAGCTCGCGCGATTTCCAGAACAGCCGGAAGGCTTCGTCGAAAACAGGGTGATCCTCGTGCCGCGACACCAGCACGGCATGCAGCGTCCAGTAGAAATCGTCGCGCGAACCGATGCCGGCTGCCAGCACCGCCTCGATCCCATCCTTGACCGAAGCCGGCCCGACCCGCATGCCGGATTTGCGCAAGGTGCGGGCGAAATAGACGATGTTGTCGGCGATGCGCCCGTCTTCCGTCGCCTCTCTGGGTTCGGGCGCCTTCACTTGCCCTACTCCGCCGCCGCCAGCTCGGCCTTGACCTCGTCGAGGATACGCCGGCCCTCGCCCGCGCCGATGCGGGCAATGTCGTCCTGGTATTTCAACAAAACGCCGATCGTGTCGGAGACGGTTTCGGGATCAAGCGCCACCTTGTCGAGTTCGGTCAGCGCGCCGGCCCAGTCGATGGTTTCGGCGACACCCGGCGCCTTGAACAGCTCGACCCGGCGCAGCTTCTGGATGAACGACACGACTTCCGCGGAAAGTCGGCTGTTGGCCTGCGGCACCTTGCGGCGCACGATCTCCAACTCGCGCTCGGCATTGGGATAGTCGACCCAGTGATAGAGGCAGCGCCGCTTCAGCGCGTCGTGGATTTCGCGGGTGCGGTTGGTGGTGATGATGACGATCGGCCGCTCCTCTGCCTTGATGGTGCCAAGCTCAGGCACCGTCACCTGGAAATCGGACAGGATTTCGAGCAGGAATGCTTCGAAAGCCTCGTCGGTGCGGTCGAGCTCATCGATCAGGAACACCGGGGCCGCACCCGCCTTGCCGGTCAGCGCATCGAGCACCGGGCGGCGGATCAGGTATTTTTCGGAAAAGACATTCCGCTCCATGTCGGAGCGGTCGACCGAGCCTGCCGCCTCCTCCATGCGGATTTCTATCATCTGCGCGGCGTAATTCCACTCATAGACAGCGGACGAGACGTCGAGCCCTTCATAGCATTGCAGGCGGATCAGCCGGCGGCCGAGTGCCTGCGCCAGCACCTTGGCGATCTCGGTCTTGCCGACGCCGGCCTCCCCTTCAAGGAACAGCGGCCGCTGCATGCGCAGGGACAGGAACAGCACCGTTGCCAGCGAGCGGTCCGCGACGTAGTCCGCGCCGGTCAGGAGATCGAGCGTTTCGTCGATCGTCCGCGGCGCGGGGCGCGGTTTCAGCTCGGTCATTCTTTCTCCGTTGCCGCCTCTGCTCCGCTCTGCAGCACGTGGTAGTCGCGGGCGTGGTAGATCAGCGGCCGCAAATTATCGCCCATGCGCAGGCCTGTCACCTTGCCAAAAAGCACACGATGGGTGGCGAGATCCTTGGTGTCCATCAATTCGCAGTCAAAAACCGCAAGAGCGCCCTTCAGGGTAGGCGCGCCGGTCGATATGACGTCCCACTCGCCAAGCGCGAAACGCTCATCGGCAGACAGCCCGGTCAGGCCTGAAAACGCCACCGATAGGGGCTGCTGGTGCGAAGCCAGCGTGTTCAGCGCAAACCGGCGGTTTTGCACGAAGAGCTCGTTCTTGGCATTCTCGCGGTTGAGACAGACGAGAACCGTCGGCGGCGTGTCCGACACCGAACAGGCCGCAATCACCGTCGTGCCGCGTTTGCCGGCGGGCCCGTCGGTGGTCACCACATGGACGTGGCCGGCAAAATGCGCCATCGCGTCGCGATAGGCCTGAGGCCCTATGTCGTTCAACTTCAACACCGATGATTTTCCATAAGCGGGAATCCAAGCGTTATATATGGCGGCACACAATAGGCCACAAGCGAAGTGGTTGACGCCAATCCGCAAATTCCCGTGTTGCGCCTGGGGCGGGCAGCCTTTAGGTCTTGGCGGAAGAGACGCTGGAAGCATGCGACCGGCACGGAGGAATTCGTCGTCAGAATGCGACCCCCAACAGCTGTAATAGCGGCACTGCTCTGGCTGCTGCCGGCAAGCGCCGGCGCGCAGACGCTGCTTGTCGGCGTCGCCGCACCCCTGTCCGGTCCGTCGGCGATCCTGGGCAAGCAGATCGAGGCGGGTGCTGCCCTGGCAGCAGAAGCCAACGGCGCCGAGATCAAGACGGTCGACGATGCCTGCACCGCCGATGGCGGGGCTGCCGCCGCCAGGGAATTCGCCGCTGCGAAGGTCGATATCGTCGTCGGCTTCCTCTGCACCGAGGCGATCCAGGCGGCGCTGCCGATCCTCAAGGACGCTGACATACCGGTCATCACCGTTGGCGTGCGCACCGAAAGCCTGACCGATCGCCGCGCCAAAACCGGCTGGCCGGTCTACCGGCTGGGGCCACGCGGCGACGACGAGCGCAATGCGGTGGCCGGCATCCTGACCCGGCTGTGGCAGAGCGAATTGTTCGCCATCGTCGATGACGGGACCATCTATGGCCGCGAAATCGCCGAGACGCTGCGCGCAGCGGCCGAACAGGCGGCGCTGAAGCCGGTCTTCACAGACACGTTCCGGCCGCAGCTCGACAACCAGATCGGGCTGATCGGCCGGCTGAAGAAGGCGGGCGCGACGCATGTCTTTGCCGGTGGCGACGGCGACGACATCGCCATTATGGGCCGCGACGCCGGCCAGCTCGAGGCCGGCATTGTCTTTGCCGGCGGCGAGAATTTGCGCACGCCACCCGGCGATGAGCCTTACGCCGCCGGCACGCTGATGATCGCGCCGCCGGAATGGGCCGATGTCGCCGATCCCAAGGTGCTGGCGGCGTTTACGGCCAAGAACATCGCGCCGGATGGCTATGCCTTGCCGGCCTACGCGGCGGTGGAGATTGCCAAGGCGGCCTCGGCCGCGCCCCAGACCTCGGGCAAGGGGCTGGCCGACGCGCTAACCGGGCATGATTTCACCACCGCGATCGGGCCGCTGCGGTTCGACGACAAAGGCGATCTGAGCCAAAACCTCTATCGCGCCTTCCGCTTCGACGGGACGCGTTTCGTGCCGGCGGAGACGAACTGATGTTTCGCACCGGGCCGCGCAATCTGATCACCGATGTCGCCGGCTTGCGCGTCGGCAACGCGTCGGATGCCACGCTGAAATCGGGCGTCACCACCGTATTGTGCGACGAACCGGCGGTCGGTGGCGTGCAGATCCTCGGCGGCGCGCCGGGCACGCGCGAGACCGATTTGCTCGAACCGCACAATTCCATCGAGGCGGTTCATGCCGTCGTGCTTTCGGGCGGTTCGGCCTTCGGCCTCGACGCCGCGTCGGGCGTGCAGGCGGCGTTGCGTGAAAAAGGCATTGGCGTCGATGTCGGCGGCTTTCGGGTGCCGATCGTGCCGGCGGCGATCCTGTTTGACCTGCGCAATGGCGGCGACAAGGATTGGGGCCGTTATCCTCCCTACCGCGACCTCGGCTACGAAGCCGCCCAGGCGGCAACAGTCGACTTTCCGCTCGGCACAATCGGCGCCGGCACCGGCGCGCTAAGCTCCGGGCTGAAGGGCGGCCTCGGCTCGGCCTCGACCGCGCTCGACAGCGGCATCACCATCGGCGCGCTCGCCGCCGCCAACCCGACCGGCTCGGTGACGATTGCGCGTACACGCTATTTCTGGGCGGCACCCTTCGAGATCGGCGATGAGTTCGGAGGCCTCGGCTATCCCTCGCCGATGCCGGACGACGCCAGGCGGATCCTGTTGAAATACCGCGACAAGCGTGTCGGTGGACAAGTCGAGGCCGGTGGTAACACCACCATCGCCGTCATCGCCACCGATGCCGTGCTGACCAAGGCGGCAGCCAAGCGGCTGGCCATTTCAGCGCATGACGGCTTCGTGCGCGCCATCTGGCCCGTGCACACGCCGGCTGACGGCGATCTGGTGTTCGCGCTGGCGACGGGCAAGAGCGGCATAGAACTCAGCGCCGACGATGCCGTCGATTTCTTTGCCGCCGCCGGCGCCACCATGGCGCGCGCCATCAGCCGCGGCATCCACGCCGCGACGCCGGCCGATGGCGATCTGTTTGCGGTGTGGTCGTCGCGCTGACTTTCAGTCAGGTCGCGTCGGACTCCTCTTCCTCGAAGCTGACCGCGACATCCGAATTCGCCGACAGCCAGACTTTCTGGCCCTCGACCTCGGCAAGCAGGCTCAAGGGAATGTAGTGGTGATGCCCCTGATGGGCGCCCTCGCCGCTGTCGGCCTTGGTCAACTTGATCCGCTCGCCATCGACCCTGTCGACGGTGCCGATGTGAACGCCGTCGGCGCCGACCACTTCCATATGCTCGCGAATCTTGCTGGCCTCAGTCATGGGGTGTTCTCCTTTTGAAAACGATCGACGATAACAAACAGAGGCGAAATTGGATGCATCGCCTTTTGAATAGCACGATGTTTTGACTGTCTCGTGATAGGGAACGATCGAACCAAGGCAGGCGGAGCGGAACCCCGATGCGAAATCTCGTCCTGATTGGCGTTTGCCTGCTGGTCCATCTGGCATCCGCCATGGCCGCCCGAGCGGGCGATGTCGCCGAGCTTGAAATCCTCGGCTTCAGCAAGGATGGCGGCGTCTTCGCCTTCGAGGAATACGGTGTGGCAGACGCTTCGGGCTTTCCCTATGCCAATCGCTACTACATCAACACCGCCGACGACACGTTCCTGAAGGGCACGCCAATCCGGGTCCGGCTGGAGGATGAGACCGCCTCGCTCGATACGGCCCGTCAGCAGGCCAGGCAGAAGGGCGAAGCCGTCGTTGTGCAGGCCGAACTCACCGCAAACCGCGGCATCACCGCCGGCTTCAACCCGGTGACCGAATTGTCGGTCGACCCGTTCCGCATGGTGGTGAACCCACGGCCGATCTTTTCGCCGGTCGACCCGCCGCTGGAATTCCGGCTGGACGAGATCGGCATGAATGACACCGAAAGCTGCCAGAGCCAGGGCGAGGTCAACGGTTTTCGCTTGCTGCGGATCGAGGCCAGGGATGGCGGCCGGACCCATCTGCTGCATGAGGATAAATCGATCCCGAAAAGCCGTGGCTGCCCGAACGGCTACAGGATCGGCGCGGTGCAGACGTTCTCGATGGACAGCATCAGCGCCTATGCGGTGCTGATCGCGGTGCGCCAATACGGCTTCGAAGGGCCGGATTTTCGCTGGATCGCCGTGACCGGACGCCTGTGACTGCGCTCGATCAATCCAGCTGGCGCAAGCGCGCCGGAAATCGCGTCAGCCGCGCCATACCATCGACGGGCGCGGCGCTTGTCGGCGCCTTGCTGTGGGCGATGGCCATGGGCGCCAGCGCGCTGACCGGTCTTTGGCTCGACAATTGGGAGACCCCGGAAAAGATCCGCTTCGTCGCCCTGCTGTTTGCGACCGGCGCGGCATTGGCCTTTCCCGTCGGGTTGTTCGCGGCGCGGCTGGTCTCGCTCGACCGGCACTGGGAAGTGGCGTTCGCCGCCGCCTTCGTCTGCCTGCTTGCCACGACGCTCGCCTTCACCGGCGGGTTGTTTGCGCTGCAATACCGCTCCTACTATGCCGAATGGCACGCGGAGGCCTTCACCGCCCGGTGGGCGTTCGAACTGGTCTTCACCTCGCTGACGGCGCTCTACCAATTCGTGGTGCTGGGTATCAGGCTCTATTTTCCGCTCGGATTCATCGCGCTTGCCGCCGCCAGCGTGTGGTTTGCGCGCCAGCAGCGTTGAGCATTCGGTCCGCCTCTGTTAGGACGCGCACTTAACCACGGACACATCAGGACTGACGGATGATCCCTCGCTATTCCCGGCCGGAAATGGTCGCCATCTGGTCGCCGGAAACCCGCTTCCGCATCTGGTTCGAAATCGAGGCCCATGCCTGTGATGCGCTGGCTGAGCTCGGCGTCATCCCCAGGGAAGCCGCCAAGACCATCTGGGAAAAGGGCAATGCGGCAAAATTCGACGTCGGCAAGATCGACGAGATCGAGGCCGTCACCAAGCACGACGTCATCGCCTTCCTCACCCATCTCGCCGAATTCGTCGGGCCGGATGCGCGTTTCATCCACCAGGGCATGACCTCATCGGATGTTCTCGACACCTGCCTTGCGGTGCAGCTCGGCCGCGCCAGCGATATCCTGCTGGCCGACCTCGACGGCCTGCTCGCCGCGCTGAAGCGCCGGGCCTTCGAGCACAAGGACACCGTCACCATCGGCCGCAGCCACGGCATTCATGCCGAGCCGACCACGTTCGGCGTCAAGCTGGCGCAGGCCTATGCCGAGTTCTCACGCTGCCGCGAGCGGCTGGTGCACGCGCGAGAGGATATTGCCACCTGCGCCATATCGGGCGCGATCGGCACCTTCGCCAACATCGATCCCTATGTCGAAGAACATGTGGCGAAAAAGCTTGGGCTGAAGCCGGAGCCGGTGTCGACGCAGGTCATCCCTCGCGACCGCCATGCCATGTTCTTTGCCACGCTCGGCGTCATCGCCTCGTCGGTCGAGCGGCTGGCGACCGAGATCCGCCATCTGCAGCGCACCGAGGTGCTGGAAGCGGAAGAGTATTTTTCGCCGGGCCAGAAGGGCTCGTCGGCAATGCCGCACAAGCGCAACCCGGTGCTGACCGAAAACCTCACCGGCCTTGCCCGCATGGTGCGCTCCATGGCCTTGCCGGCGATGGAGAATGTCGCGCTCTGGCACGAGCGCGACATTTCGCATTCCTCGGTCGAGCGCATGATCGGCCCGGACGCCACGATAACACTCGATTTCGCGCTGTCGCGGTTGACCGGCGTCATCGACAAATTGCTGGTCTATCCCGACAACATGCTGAAGAACATGAACAAGTTCCGTGGCCTTGTGCATTCGCAGCGCGTGCTTTTGGCGCTGACGCAAGCCGGCGTCAGCCGCGAGGACGCCTACCGCCTGGTGCAGCGCAACGCCATGAAGGTATGGGAACATGGCGCTGATTTCCTTGAGGAATTGTTGGCCGACAAGGAAGTCACGGCAGCGCTGCCCGAAGCCGAGATCCGCGAGAAGTTCGACCTGGGCTATCACACCAAGCATGTCGACACGATCTTCAAGCGGGTTTTCGGATAGGTTTTTCGATGCGGCTGGCCGTCCTTTCCGACATCCATGGGAATCTGCGCGCGCTTGAGGCGGTTCATGCGCAGATCAAAGACGCTTCTCCCGACATCATCGTCAATCTGGGCGATTGTCTTTCCGGGCCGCTATGGCCTGAAGAAACCGCGCAATATCTGATGGCGCAGAACTGGCCGACCGTGCGCGGCAATCACGACCGTGTGCTGATCGAGCCGCCTGCTTCCGGGTTGGAAGACGTCGATGCTTTCACCCACCAACGCCTCTCTGAGACATCCCTGACCTGGCTCTCGGCCTTGCCGGTCACCCTGTCGCCTGCCCCGGACATCCTGCTGTGCCATGGCAGCCCGAGTGACGACAACGTGTTCCTGCTTGAGGAAGACGGAGGCAGCCACTTCCACCCCTCCAATGAAAAGCAGATCAGGCACAAGCTCGGCAGCGCCGGCGCCGGGCTGACCTTGTGCGGCCATACACATACGCCGCGCGTTGTGCGTTTGTCGGACAACCGGACAATCCTCAATCCGGGCAGCGTCGGCGTCCAGGCATTCCCCGGCCTGACCGTGACCGGCAGTCCGCATGCCCGCTACGCCCTCGCTACGCGCAAGGACGGACAATGGTTTTTCAGCCATCACGTGGTCAATTATGACTGGACCGAGGCGTCCAGCCGCGCGACAGCCACCGGCTTCGACAGCTGGGCGCATGGGCTGCTGACGGGCTACGCCGCCAATTCCTTGTAAGAACCGAGCGGGCGCTCAGCCGGCGGCGCCCGGCACGGTGCGGATCACCGTGCCCCACGGATCTTCCCGCGTGGTTTCAGCGGTTGTCCTGTCCGAGCGCATCTCGACCCAGGCCAGCCCTGAGCGGGACGGATCGCGGCGCCCGGCGCCGGCGCTGTGCCACGAATTGCCACCGATATGATGGTGGTAGCCTCCCGACGACAGGAACACCGCCTGCCCTCCATACTTAGCGACCGTGTCGAAGCCAAATTCGTCGTGCCACCAGGCCTCGGCATCTTCCGGCCGGCCGACGCGCAGATGGACATGGCCGACAATGCTGTTTTGCGGCGCGCCCTGCCAGCCGGCGTCACCGGCCGGCACGCTGCCAACCACGGCAGCCAGGTTCAGCCGCTCGGTCGCCATGGCGATCTTGTCGCCGTTCCACTTCCACTCCTGCGGCAGACGGTCCCTATAGATTTCAATGCCGTTGCCTTCGGGGTCGGTCAGGTAGAGAGCCTCGCTGACCAGATGGTCGGAGGCGCCCTCGATGCGGATCTTGTTGGCGGCGGCGTGGTTTATCCAGCGGCCGAGATCGGCGCGGCTGGGCAGCAGGAAAGCGGTGTGGAACAGGCCGGCGCTGCGCGGATCGTCGGGCTTGGCCGCTGCATCAGGCTCGATCACCAGCAGCGGGCGCTCGGCAGCGCCCAGCGTGATGGCGCCATCGGCGCGGCTCAATTCCTGCAGGCCGACAACAGCCCGGTAGTAATCGGCAAGTCCTTCGGCGTCGCGCGCCTTCAGGCCCACGCGTGACACGCTGACGGCGGTCGTCGCGGCAAAAGGCAGTTCGCTCATAAAACTCTCCGTTCAGCGCATTATCCCAGGCCGCGCCACCAGTCTATTCTGTCGTCCATCTCTTCCTGCCTCAAATCGTCGATCCTGATCGTTCACACAAGATGGAAAGAATCGAACAGGTTGTTCACAACTGTGATGCACCGCATGCGTCAGCGCGGGTTGCACGAGACACGGCCGCTCGCTATCTCAGCGCCATGAAAGTCAAAGACGCAGATATTCTGATCGTGCCGGGCTACACCAATTCCGGCCCTGAACACTGGCAGACACGCTGGCAATCGAAACTGTCGACCGCGCGCCGGGTCGAACAGGCGGAGTGGTCGAAGCCGGTGCGCGAAGACTGGACGGCGAGCGTGGCGAACGCTGTCAACGAGGCCGAGCGGCCGGTGGTGATCGTTGCCCATTCCCTGGGCGTGGCGGCCGCGGTGCAGGCCATTCCGCAGTTCAGGAAGCCGGTCGCCGGCGCGTTTTTTGTCGCGCCGCCCGACGTCGCCAACCCGGAGATAAGGCCGCGTCACCTGATGACCTTTGGCCCCTATGCGCGCGAACCGCTGCCCTTCCCGTCCATCGTTATCGCCAGCCGCAACGATCCGTTCTGCGCCTTCGAGGTTGCCGAGGACATTGCCGCTGCCTGGGGTTCGCTGTTCATCGATGCCGGCGAAACCGGTCACCTCAATGAGGATGCCGGCTTCGGCCCGTGGCCGGAAGGGTCGATGACCTTCGCCAAGTTCCTGACCGACCTCAAGGCCTGACCGGGCAAGGCACCACGCCTCAGCCCTTTATCGAATCGTTCATGCTTTTGATGAGTATCTTTGCGCCGAGCGAAATCAGCGCATGGTCCGAGCCCATCGCCAGCAGCCGGTAGCCCATCGCCACGACGCGGCCGGCAATCGCCGGCTCAACGACGTAGATCGCCGCATGCTTGCCCGCCTTGCGCGTCCGCTCGGCGATGGAGGCGACGGTTTCCATCATGCTTTCCAGCGTCGAATTGACGGTGGCGCCATTCGACCAGGCGATGGAGAAATCCGATGGGCCGAGGAAGATGCCGTCAATGCCCGGCGTGTCGAGGATGCCGTCCAGCGCATCGAGTGCGGCGCGCGTTTCGACCATGGCAAAGGCCATGGTGCGTTGATTGGTGTCGCGCAGCCATTCGGCGTGGTCGCCTTTGCCATGGCGCGGAAAAGCATAGGTCGGGCCCCAGGAGCGCTCGCCCATCGGCGGATATTTCATCGCCGCGGCAAAGAGTTTTGCATCGGCCACCGAATTCACCATCGGTGCAATCACCGCCTCGGCACCGAAATCGAGGGCGCGGCTGGCCATGTCGAAGCGGCCGACCGGAATGCGCACCAGCGCCGGCTTGTTGGCGGCCAGCACCGGCACCAGGCCGCGCAAGACCGAGTCTTCGTGGTGTCCGCCATGCTGCATATCGAGGGTGACGGCGTCAAAACCCTGCTTGGCGATGATTTCGACCGTCAAAGCGTCCGGAACGCCGGACCAGGCGGTGAACAGCGTTTCATCCGCCGCCAGGCGTGACTTCAGGGACATGGGTGCTTTCCTCGTTGGGTAGAGCCTTGTAACAGGCCTACGCACAGTTTCAGCCGGAAAAGGCTGAAAAGGCAAAGAAAAACCGCCCGGCTGGACCGGGCGGTCGATTGGTCCAGCGCTACTCGCTCTAGGTGTTCTTGATCTGCTCGATCGCCTGCGCCATCAGTTCGTCCATGGTGCGGCGGATCTGGTGATCCGACTGGTCGACGCCGGCGGCGTCGAAATCCTTGCGGATCTTGCGGAATACGTCGTGATCGCCAGCTTCCTCGATGTCGGAAACCACAACTTCCTTGGCATAGGCGTCGGCGTCAGTGCCGGACTTGCCCAGCTTTTCGGCTGCCCACAGGCCAAGCGCCTTGTTGCGGCGTGCCGAAGCCTTGAAGCGAAGTTCTTCGTCGAAGGCGAATTTGCGCTCAAAACCCTCTTCGCGGTCTTTCATGCTGCTCATGGCTTCCCTCCGATGAAATCGATTCGCGTTGGCGATGGATATGTGTGCTGCCGCAGCACAAACCAAAAGGGCGCGGGCCGGTCAATATGCTACATCGCTTGCTGCGCTGCGGCATTTCATTCCTGAAAGCGGTCGATGGAAAGGATTTGCCGATTGAGCAAACGCTGTGATTGGGATAGACCCGGCATTGAACCCCACCCGTCGCCGCACCAATTTAGGCAGACGGACAGGAACTGGTCGCTTGCCGCCTGCCCGCAAATCCAGAGAAAAATCAGATGAAAAATCGCCGCCGCATTTATGAAGGCAAGGCCAAGATCCTCTATGAGGGACCGGAACCGGGCACACTTATCCAGTTCTTCAAGGATGATGCGACCGCATTCAACAAGAAGAAGCACGAGGTCATCGACGGCAAGGGGGTGCTCAACAACCGCATCTCCGAATATATTTTCAACCATCTGAACCGCATGGGCATTCCGACCCACTTCATCCGCCGGCTCAACATGCGCGAGCAGTTGATCAAGGAAGTCGAGATCATTCCGCTCGAAGTGGTGGTGCGCAATGTCGCCGCCGGCTCGCTGTCCAAGCGCCTCGGCATCGAGGAAGGCACCGTTCTGCCGCGCTCGATCATCGAATTCTATTATAAGGCCGATGCGCTCGACGATCCGATGGTGTCGGAAGAGCACATCACCGCTTTCGGCTGGGCAAGCCCGCAGGAGATCGACGACGTCATGGCGCTGGCCATCCGCGTCAACGACTTCCTCTCCGGCCTGTTCATGGGTGTCGGCATCCAACTCGTGGATTTCAAGATCGAATGCGGCCGCCTGTTCGAGGGCGACATGATGCGCATCGTCGTTGCCGACGAGATCTCGCCGGATTCGTGCCGGCTGTGGGACGTGGCAACGCAGGACAAGCTCGACAAGGACCGTTTCCGCCGCGATATGGGCGGCCTCGTCGAAGCCTATCAGGAAGTTGCCCGCCGCCTTGGCATCATGAACGAGAACGAGCCGCCGCGCCCGACCGGCCCGGTGCTCGTCGCCTCGACCGACGGCCTCAAAGGCAAGCCGCACTAAGTCTTCATTTCTTGACGCAATTCCGGACGGAAAACCGCTTCAGACTTTTCCTGGAATTGCTAAGTCTTCGAACAGGAACCTGTCCAGCATGATCAAGGCCCGCATCACCGTCACCCTCAAGAACGGCGTGCTCGACCCGCAGGGAAAAGCCATAGAGCACGCTCTGTCCGGACTGGGGTTCGGCGGCGTCGGCCAGGTGCGGCAGGGCAAGGTCTTCGACCTCGAGCTCTCGGAGACCGACAAGGCCAAGGCTGAAGCCGATCTGAAAGCCATGTGCGACAAGCTGCTGGCGAACACGGTGATCGAGAATTACGCGGTGGAGATCGCTTGATATGAAATCAGCTGTCGTTCTTCTCCCCGGCCTCAACCGCGACCGCGACATGATTGCGGCGCTGACCAAGATCTCCGGGCAGGCGCCGGCGACCGTCTGGCAGACCGACACCGAAATCCCCGATGTCGACCTGATCGCCATTCCCGGCGGCTTCTCCTTCGGCGATTATCTGCGCTGCGGCGCGATTGCCGCGCGGATGCCGGTGATGCGGGCAGTCGCTGAAAAGGCCGCCAAGGGCGTCATGGTCATTGGCGTCTGCAACGGGTTCCAGATTCTGGTCGAGGCCGGCCTGCTGCCCGGCGCGCTGATGCGCAATGCTTCGCTGAAATTCGTTTGCCGTGAGGTGAAGCTGCAGATCGCCAACGCCAACACCATGTTCACCCGCCGCTATCAGCCGGGCCAAATCATCCGCACGCCGGTTGCGCATCATGACGGCAATTATTTCGCCGATGCCGACACGCTTGCGCGCCTCGAGGGCGAAGGACAGGTTGTGTTCCGCTATGCCGAAGGCACCAATCCCAATGGCTCGATCAACGACATTGCCGGCATCATCAGCGAGAAGGGCAATGTGCTCGGCCTGATGCCGCATCCGGAAAACCTGATCGAGGCCGCGCATGGCGGCAGTGACGGCCGGGCGCTGTTCGAAGGCGCACTCGGCATCGCCGCCTGATATCTCTTCGAATTCCTTTCAAAACACGGGGGCGGTTGACCATGAGACTGACGATTGTTCGCCTAGGTCCCCTGGCTGCTGCCGGCTTGGCGTTGGCGTCCTGCCAGTCCAGCCCGAAGAGCGCGCCGGTCCCCACGGGCAAGAGCGCTTCGCTGCTGGCCATGGAACAGGTAGCGATATCGGCCCACAAATGCTGGATCGCCAGCAAGGATCCCGCCTTCAAATCCTATCAGATGGCCAATGAGCTGAATTCGTTCAGCGGCACGCCCCGCTTCCTGCTGGTGCCGGCCAAGCATTATGGCGGCAAGCCGCTGCTGGTCGTCCAGGCGCAAGGCAATTCCAGCCGCGTCGACGTGTTCGGTCCGCTGATGGACGATCCGCTCGGCGCGCGCATCGGATCCGACATTGCGCGCTGGCAAACGGGCAACCCCTCCTGCAACGCGGCCGCCTGACGCCATGGGCCGCTTCCTGCAGTTTGCGGGATTGATCATCGGTCTGGCCGGGCTTGTCCTGCAAGCGTGCATCACCATCCCGGCATCGATGGAAGCCGGCCGCAGTTTTCTCGGCTCCATCGTCTTTCTGTTCAGCTTCTTCACCATCCTGACCAACATCGGTGCAGTGCTGGTCCACGTCTCGCTGCTGTCGCCTTCGGGCTACGCCTGGCTGCCGGCCTTTGCCGGGCCGCGGATGCGGGCGGGCGTGGCGGCTTCCATCGCCCTGGTCTTCATCGTCTACGCGACAGTTCTGGCGCAGCTCTGGCAGCCGCAGGGGCTGTTCCTGCTCTGTGACGTGCTGCTGCACTATGTGACGCCGGTGCTGTTCGTGCTGTGGTGGCTTGTTGCAGGCGCTGACGGCAGGACACGCTGGAGCGACATTTCGTGGTGGATGGCCTTTCCGATCGCCTATCTCGCCTATGCGCTGGCGCGCGCACCGATCGCAGGCGAAGTGCCCTACCCGTTCCTCGACGTTGCGAAAAACGGCGCGGCCAGCGTCGCCCTTGCGGCGCTGGCCGTCACCGGTGTTTTCCTGGTGCTGTGCATCCTCGCCGTGCTTGCCGATAGGGGCGTCTCACGCCTCAGGGCTCCGCGCACCCGTCGTTGACGAACCGGCTCCGGGTCAGTCCCAGAGCCGTCGGATCCCTTCACGGTACGCGTCGCCACGCGAAACACCGATATCCCTGAGCTGCTCGTCGGTCATTTCCAGCAAGGCCAGGCGGCCGCGACGGCGCTCGATCAACGCTTCGATCCATCGCGCCAGCGATCTGACCACATGCACGATCCGGCCGACAAAGCCTCGCCGGCTGGACGGCCCGACCAATTCAATGCCGGCGCAGCGGATTGTCTCGATTGTATCCATTGTTTTTCTGCCAACCTTGCAAATTGCACCCATCTTGGTACGGTTCTGATATGCATTGACACCCGATCTGGTGCAATATACAGAATTGTCACCATGACAAATTGGCTCCCTGACCTCACCATCGGTTCCGGCCCGCTTTACCAGCGCCTTGCCGACAGCATCGAGTCGGACATCGACAAGGGCGTTATCGATGCCGGGGCAAAATTGCCGCCGCAGCGCGATCTCGCCTATGACATCGGCACGACGGTCGGCACGATCGGCCGGGCCTATCAGCTGCTGCGCGAACGCGGGCTGGTGAGCGGCGAAGTCGGACGCGGGACCTATGTGCTGGCGCAGCAATCGGAAGCGGCGTCACCCGAATTCGCCGAGCCGGCCGTGCAAGGCACGCGCTATGTCGATGCACCGCCCGGCAAGCTGCGTTTCGACAGCACTGCCGCGCCCGACATCGGCCAGGGCGCCATTGTCGCTGACATGCTCTCGCGCACGGTGCAGGATCACCCGCACGAGATTTCGAGCTACACCAGGGATTTTCCGGAGCGCTGGTTCGAGGCCGGCGCCCGCTGGCTGTCGCGCAATTCGTTCCGTCCGGCGGCCGACACCATCGTTCCCACGCTTGGCACACATGCCGCGGTGATGGCGGCGATTGCGGCACTGACCACACCGGGCGACTATGTCGCCTTCGAGCACCTCACCTATTCGCAGATCGCCCGCAGCGCCGGGCTGATCGGGCGGCGCATAGCACTGGTGGCATCGGACGAAGAAGGCCTCGATCCCGAGGATTTCGAACGCGTCTGCGCGCAAAAGCACCCGAAGATGATCTTCCTGATGCCGACGGTGCAGAACCCGACGCTGGCGATCCTGTCGGTTTCGCGCCGCGAGGCGATCGCCCGTGTCGCGCGCGCGTACAATGTCATCGTCATCGAGGACGATCTCTATGGCGGCCTGACCGAAGATCCGACGCCGCTCATCGCCGAATATGCACCCGAGCGCACCATTGTCGCCGGCGGTCTGTCGAAATCGGTCGCGGCAGGTGTTCGCGGCGGCTGGCTCTCCTGCCCGCCCGCCTATCGCCATCGCATCCGCGTCGCCCACAAGATGATGACCGGCGGGATGCCGTTCCTGCTGGCGGAGGTGAATGCGCGGCTGGTGCTGTCAGGGCAGGCTGGCGATATCCGCAAACGCAGCATTGCCGAAATTGCCGCCCGGATCGCCATCGTGCGCGAGACACTGGCCGGTTTCGCCTTCAAGTCACACGGCAGCGTGCCCTTCGTCTGGCTGACGCTGCCCGATCCCTGGCTGTCCGGCACTTTCAGGAGCGCATGCCTCGAAAATGGCGTGCTCCTCGACGACGAGGACGAGTTCAAGGCGGGGCGTTCCGAGCAGGTTTTTCACGGCGTGCGTTTCGGCGTCTCGCAGCCAAGGCGGCGCGAGGACATCACCGGCGGCGTCGCGGTGATCCGGCGACTGCTGGAGGAAGGCCGCGCCGGCTACGACAGTTCGTCCTGACTCGGTCCTCCTGTATCCCGATCTTCAGGTTCAGCCCTCTGCCTTGAAGTTTTTGGCTTCCTTCGCGCCCTTGTCCTTGCCGTGCTTCTCGGCCAGGTCCTTGGCCTGCTTGGGCGAAACGTCGGTCGTCTCGGCAATATGCATGGCCTCCTTGTCGGAGAGGCGATTGTCTTTCTTGCCTTGCTTGGTGGCCATGTCGAAATCTCCTGATTGGTTTGAGGCCTAACGGCCGGGATGCCATAGCGTTCCCCAACGGCGCCCCGCTACCATCGTCGCCTTGTGTTTTCCGGCGTTTTTCGTCATCCGATGGGGTGTATCACGCCAAAGCTTGCGATATGAGGGGACTCAAATTCCCTCTCCCATGGACACCAATCGCCGCCCATGACCATTTCTAATTCCGTGCCGATCACCCCGGAACTCATAGCCGCGCATGGGCTCAAGCCCGACGAATACCAGCGCATCCTCGATCTGGTCGGGCGCGAACCGAGCTTTACCGAACTCGGCATCTTCTCGGCGATGTGGAATGAGCACTGCTCCTACAAATCCTCGAAGAAATGGCTGCGCACGCTGCCGACCACCGGGCCGCAGGTCATCCAGGGTCCGGGCGAGAATGCCGGCGTGGTCGATATCGGCGATGGCGACTGCGTCGTCTTCAAGATGGAGAGCCACAACCATCCCTCCTACATCGAGCCCTACCAGGGTGCGGCGACCGGCGTCGGCGGCATATTGCGCGATGTCTTCACCATGGGCGCGCGGCCGATTGCGGCGATGAACGCTTTGCGCTTCGGCGCACCGGACCATCCCAAGACCAGGCACCTGGTCAGCGGCGTGGTTTCCGGCGTCGGAGGATACGGCAACGCCTTTGGCGTGCCGACCGTCGGCGGCGAGGTCAATTTTGACGCCCGCTACAACGGCAACATCCTGGTCAACGCCTTTGCCGCCGGCCTCGCCAAGACAGATGCGATCTTCCTGTCGGAAGCCAAGGGCGTCGGCCTGCCGGTCGTCTATCTCGGCGCCAAGACCGGCCGCGACGGCGTCGGCGGCGCCACGATGGCCTCGGCCGAGTTCGACGACAAGATCGACGAGAAGCGCCCGACCGTGCAGGTCGGCGATCCCTTCACCGAAAAATGCCTGCTCGAAGCCTGCCTTGAGCTGATGGCGTCCGGCGCCGTCATCGCCATCCAGGACATGGGTGCGGCCGGCCTCACCTGTTCGGCGGTCGAGATGGGCGCCAAGGGCGACCTCGGCATCGAGCTTCACCTCGACCAGGTGCCGGTGCGCGAAGAGCGCATGAGCGCCTATGAGATGATGCTGTCGGAGAGCCAGGAGCGCATGCTGATGGTGCTGCGCCCCGAGAAGGAAAAGGAAGCCGAGGCGATCTTCCACAAATGGGGCCTCGACTTCGCCATTGTCGGCAAGACCACCGACGATCTGCGCTTCCGCGTCATTCACCAGGGTGACGAGGTCGCCAACCTGCCGATCAAGGACCTTGGCGACAAGGCGCCGGAATATGACCGCCCCTGGGTCGAGCCGAAGAAGCCTGCGGCGCTCGCCGCCGGCGATGCGCCGAAGGCCGATGTCGCCGACGCGCTGTTGAAACTGCTCGGCGGGCCGGACCTGTCGTCGCGCCGCTGGGTGTGGGAGCAGTACGACACGCTGATCCAGGGCAATTCGCTGCAGCTTCCGGGCGGCGACGCAGGCGTGGTGCGCGTCGAAGGCCATCCGACCAAGGCGCTCGCCTTCTCCTCCGACGTGACGCCGCGCTATTGCGAGGCCGACCCGTATGAAGGCGGCAAGCAGGCGGTGGCCGAATGCTGGCGCAACCTCACCGCCACCGGCGCGCTGCCGCTGGCGGCCACCGACAACCTCAATTTCGGCAATCCGGAACGGCCTGAGATCATGGGCCAGCTGGTCGGCGCGGTGAAAGGCATTGGCGATGCCTGCCGCGCGCTCGGCTTCCCGATCGTGTCGGGCAATGTCTCGCTCTACAACGAAACCAACGGCCAGGGCATCCTGCCGACGCCGACCATCGGCGGCGTCGGGCTGATTGCCGACTGGTCGAAGATGACCCGTATCGGCTTTGCCGCCGAGGGCCAGATGATCCTGCTGGTCGGCGCACCCGCAAGCTGGGGCAGCCATCTCGGCCAGTCCGCCTATTTCAGGGACATCCATGGCCGTACCGACGGGCCGCCGCCATCCGTCGACCTCGCGCACGAAAAGCGCGTCGGTGACCACGTGCGCGCGCTGATCGCGTCGGGCGTCGTGACCGCGGCGCATGACCTTTCCGATGGCGGCTTGGCGATAGCCTTGGCCGAAATGGCGATGGCGTCCGGCATCGGCGCCACCATTCCGGGGCTCGCCGGCACCGACCCGATCCCGGTCTGGTTCGGCGAAGACCAGGGCCGCTACCTGCTGACGCTGTCCGTCGATCCGCAGAGCAAGGAATGGGACGCCATCCGCGAGGAACAGAGCAAGCTCGGCATCTTTGCGCCATGGATCGGCTCGACCGGTGGAAACGAACTGAAGCTCGGCGATGCCAGGGCGATCCCGGTCAGCGAATTGACCGCCGCCCACGAAGGCTGGTTCCCGAACTTCATGGACAAGTCCATTTGACCGGCCTGGCAGCCCGGACGCTGATCGCAGTCGTCTTCTGGCCGTCGCTGTTCTTCTTCTGGTTCCTCGGGCCGTTCGTCTTTTTCCTGCTGTCGACGACCTCGAGCGAGGTCTGTCCGCTGCTGGAAAGGCGTGACCAGTTCATTGAGGCGGCCAATGGCACACTGCAGATGCTGGCCTTACAAAGTCTGATCTATGCGATCCCCATCGTCTGCCTGGTGCTGTGGAGCCGCCTTTTGCCGAACCCGGCGCGCGCAAGGCATGTCGCCACCTGCATCAAGCTCTTTGCCATTGCGGTCATTACCGGCGCGCTGTGGGAATACGGGTCATCGCTGATCTGCGACGGCTATGGCCAACCATTCTTTTCGCCCTTGTGGCAGATGACCAGCTATCTCCCGATTATCAACCTGGCGCTCAACATCCCGCTCTATGTCCTGGTGTTCAGCCTTGGCCGGGGGTTCTCGACCCGCGACGACATTACCGAAGATGGTGTGGTTCACCCGCGGCAGGATGGCCCTTAGACACTGCGTCGCCGACAGAACGGCTTCAACCCGGACCAGAAAGGCTTTAGGCTGCCGTCCGAGTCACTCGTGCCTAGCCGCCCAGAACAGGATTTTGCCATGGCAATGGATGCCCACGACATCGAAAAACTGATCAAGGACGGCATTCCGGACGCCAAGGTGACGATCCGCGACCTCGCCGGTGACGGCGATCACTATGCAGCCGAAGTGGTGGCCGAAAGCTTCCGCGGAAAGAGCCGCGTCCAGCAGCACCAGATGGTCTATGATGCGCTGAAGGGCAATATGGGCGGCGTGCTGCACGCGCTGGCCCTGCAGACCAGCGTGCCGGACTGACGCCAGGCTGGCCTACTGTTTCTGCGGCTGCTTCGCCGACACTGACGTGATCGGCTTCGCCGACACTGAGATGATCGGGCCCGCCGGGTATTTTCCGCCGACGATCATTCTTTTCCCATCCGACAGCGCGGAGACCGCGCCGTCGAGGAACAGCGCGTTGCGGCATTGTAGCGCGTCGCGAAACAGCCGCGCAAAGCTGCCGAAACTGACCTCAGACCGCGAGATCGCCAGCAAAACGGTGTTTTCATCGCGCACGCCGACGCCGTTGCGGATGTAGCGCGAGGTTCCGTTCGGCTCGAAGCGTGGGTGAATCTTGCCATCGATCACCAGCATCGGGCCGGACTGCGTGGCGAAGGCAACATCGCGTTTAGTAACCGCATAGGCGTTGCTTTCCATGACAGCCGCCTTGCCGTCATTGCCCACCAGAAAGACGCCGTTCGGTTTCAGGAAGAAATTGCCTTCGCCGTCGGCAAGGTTGAGCGGCGACTTCTCGCTGCCGTTCTCGACCAGCAGGCCGACCGGCGACAAATCCTCGTGATACATGCCGCCATTCATGGCGAGCAGCACCGGCCTCCCCTCGCCCGCAACCGCCTTGCCGAAGGCCTCCAGCGAGCCGAAGGGCTTGCCGTCGGCACCGACGTGAAAGACAGCGAGGTTGTAGGTCCGCAGGTCGACCGTGCAGACGACATAGGTCACCGCCTCGAAGGCGACATTCCGGCAAGGCGCGGGCAGGTCACCGCCAATGACCAGCGGCGGCGGCTCCGGGCGTCTCGGCCACCAGACAACGGCAATCGCGGCCAGCAGGATGGCGATCAGAAGGGCGGCGCCATATCGTCTTTTCATCATGTCCCGGAGGCTGCAATCGGCAGGGATGCTTGGCCCAAGACAGGCGATCCTTTGCGCCATTTCCGCGACGGCGGCGCAAACATCTTGTTTCGGCCCATCTATGGGTTTATTTGATGGCTATGCTTCGAGCCTGACTCCCACAGGCGTGAAAGGATATCTCATGAGCGGCATCAACGACTACATCGACAGCGAAGTGAAGGGCAACGACGTCGTCCTTTTCATGAAGGGCACGCCCGGTTTTCCGCAGTGCGGCTTTTCCGGCCAGGTCGTCCAGATCCTCGATTACATCGGCGCCGACTACAAGGGCGTCGACGTGCTGACCTCGGCCGAACTGCGCCAGGGCATCAAGGAATATTCGAACTGGCCGACGATCCCGCAGCTTTACGTCAAGGGCGAATTCGTCGGCGGCTGCGACATCATCCGCGAAATGTTCCAGGCGGGCGAGCTGCAGACGTTGCTCGTCGACAAGGGCGTCAGCGTCAAAGCGACAGCCTGATTCTGAGTTGAGACGGGGCAGCCCCGCCCCGGCAAAATGTTACCTCCCCCTATCGGAGTGAGGACGAACTTATGCGCCGGCATGCCGGCGCATATTCGTTTTGAAGATCGGACCCGCCGTGGACCAGCCAGCAAAAGCGCCGCAACAGGCACGCAAATTGCCTATTCCGCGCTGGGAATTCATCGCGCTGTGCGCGGCACTGATGGCGTTGAACTCGCTGGCCATCGACATCATGCTGCCGGCACTGCAGCAAATCGGCGCCACGCTTGGCGTTGAGAATGAAAACCACCGCCAGTATGTGATCACCGCCTATATATTGGGCTTCGGTGGCGGACAGCTTTTCTTCGGACCGATCTCGGACCGGTTCGGGCGCCGCGCGCCGCTCGTTGCCGGGCTGGCGATTTATGTCGTGGCGGCGGCAGCTGCCTCCATCGCCCCGTCATTCGCCGTCCTGCTGCTGTGCCGGCTGGTGCAAGGCATCGGTGCGGCGGCGACCCGCGTCATCGCCGTCTCGATCGTGCGCGACACGTTCGACGGTCGGCGCATGGCCGAGGTGATGTCTCTGATCTTCATGGTGTTCATGGCCATCCCGGTGATCGCGCCTGGGATCGGCCAGTTCATCATGCTGTTCGCAACATGGCACTGGATCTTCGTCACCATGGCCGTCGGAGCGCTGATCGTGTCGGCGTGGTCGCTGCTGCGGCTGCCGGAGACGCTGCATCCGGAGTACCGCCGGCCGCTGACAGTCTCATCCGTCGTCGGTGGTTTCCGCATCGTGCTCACCAACCGCATGGCGCTTTGCTACGCCTTTGCCAGCACCTTCATTTTCGCCGCCATGTTCGGCTTCATCGCCTCCGCACAGCAGATCTATGTCGACATTTTTCATGTCGGCGAATTGTTTCCTGTCATCTTCGCGGGTGTCGCCGGCGTTCTCGCTTTTTCGAACTACCTCAACTCGCGCCTGGTCGGCCGCATCGGCATGCGCCGCCTGTCGCAGAGCGCACTGCTGTTGTTCCTGGTGATCAGCCTTGCCTGGCTCACCGTTTCGCTTCAAATGAAGATGCCACTCTGGCTGTTCATCACCTTCTTCGCCAGTGCGATGCTCCCGTTCGGCGCGCTCGGCGCCAATTTCAACGCGCTCGCGATGGAACCGCTCGGCCAACTGGCGGGCACCGCGTCGTCCATCCTGGGCTTCATGCAGACTTTTCTCGGCGGCATCCTCGGCACGCTGATCGGCCAGGCCTTCAACGGCACGGTGACGCCGCTTGCCGCCGGCTTCTGCAGCGTCTCGGTCGCGGCCCTGCTGATGATCCTGATCGCCGAGCGCGGCAAGATGTTCCAGCCGCACAACCCACCCATTTCAGGGCACGTCACCGACCTGCATTGAGCGACGCGCCTTGAGATTGTTGGTCTCAAAACCGCATCCACCTTTATGCGACGCGTTTCAGGATGCGCCGCCAATCACTGCCGTGAAACGAGGGAACAGCGGGCGCCCTGCGATGGCGCCACCCATGCTGTCCGACAGCGGCATCGGCAGAGCCTTGTCGAGCGCTTCGAGCACGGATGACACAAAGACCCGGTTGAGCGAGGCATCATCTCCCATATGGGAGAAAGTGGCGCGCGGCTTGCCCATCAGCGTGCCGTTTTTGCGAATTGAAAAACTCAGCGTCAGGGTCAGGCCAGCACTTCCAGGCGGCGGCTGCCAACAGGCAAAGATCGCGTCGAACATTTCGTCGATGGTGTCGATGGGATCGGGGCTACGACACGCGCGCTCCTGCGATCGTGCCTCAGTGGCGCAGGCGACCAGGGCAAGTGCAAGTGCCGTTGCGACAATTGCGGACCGATGTTTCATTTCGCGGCTCCGGCTTCGCGAGCGATTGGACCACTATAACAGAGCCAATATACTTGACGAAAGCCTCTACCAGCAGTTGGACCGATTATTGCGCCCAGAGTTCCCTGCGCAACTCCTGCCAGCTTTCCTTGTCCGGGGCGACAAGAATGCCGCCGTCGATATGCGAGGGCAGATAGGCGCTGCCGTCGATCCGCGCGGTGTAGCCGCCGGCCTCGGCGTGGATCAGCACACCGACCAGATGGTCCCACGGCATCAGTTTGTTGTAGACGACGAAATGGGCATGGCCGCTGGCCAGAAGACGGTATTCATGTGCCGCGCAGCGATAGCCGAACTGCGATAGGGTCTTGGTCTGGTTGCGCGCCAAGAGCGAGCGTTGCGGTTCCGCCAGATATTGCCAGGAGACGGAGCCGGTCATCTGTGAGATCGGCACGGCATCGGCGACGTGCACCGTCTCCAGCGCGCCATGCGCATGGCGGATATGGCTGCCGGCGCCCTTGGCGCCGATCAGCCAGTCCCGGCCTACGGGGTCATGGATGATACCGGCGACGGTTTCGCCCTTGATGACGACGCTCAGCATGACGCCGAACAGCGGCACGCCGGAGGCGAAGTTGAAGGTGCCGTCGACCGGGTCGACGACGAAGGCGAGGTCGGCATCACCGAGCCCCTGAAGCAGCGCCGGATTGTCGGAACAGGCTTCCTCGCCGACGATCATCGCCGTGGGATAGCGCTCGCGCAGCCTGGCCGTGATCAGCCGCTCGGCGTTGATGTCGGCCTCGGTCACCAGGTCGGCAGCCGAGGTCTTCTGTCTGATGTCGCCCTCGCCCAGCCGGCGAAAGCGTGGCATGATTTCGGCCTTGGCTGCATCGGCGAGAAGCTCGGCCAGCCAGTCGATCGCTTGGTCGTCAAATATCATCGGAAATGTCTTGTCCTGTGCTGAGGCTGCCATTGAGGGCGGCAAAGTCGAACAGCTTTCTGTCGAGCAGATGCGACGGCCTGGTGTTGGACAGCGCGCGCAGCATCGTATCCTTGCGGCCCGGCATGCGCTTTTCCATATCGTCCAGCATCGCCTTCATGGCGTTGCGCTGCAGGCCTTCCTGGCTGCCGCAGAGATCGCAGGGAATGATCGGGAATTTCATCGCGGCGGCGAATTTCTCCAGATCGACCTCGGCGCAGTAGCTCAGCGGCCGCAGCACCATGACGTCGCCGTCGTCATTGAGCAGCTTTGGCGGCATGGCGGCAAGGCGGCCGCCATGGATTAGATTCATGAAGAAGGTTTCGAGAATGTCCTCGCGGTGGTGGCCGAGGACCAGCGCCGAACAGCCCTCCTCGCGCGCGATGCGATAGAGATGGCCGCGCCGCAGCCGCGAGCACAGCGAACAGTAGGTGCTGCCCTGAGGCAGCTTGTCGGTGACCACCGAATAGGTGTCCTGATACTCGATGCGATGGGGAATGCGATGCGCATCGAGGTAATCGGGCAAAATGTGCTTCGGGAAATTCGGCTGGCCCTGGTCGAGATTGCAGGCCAGCAGCTCGACCGGCAAAAGCCCGCGCCATTTGAGATCGAGCAGCACGGCGAGCAGGCCGTAGGAATCCTTGCCGCCGGACAAGGCCACCAGCCAGCGGTCGTCGGGCCTCGCCATGGCGAAATCCTCGACCACCTGACGGGTTAACCGCAACAGCCGCTTGCGCAGTTTGTTGAACTCGACCGATGACGGCACGTCGGCAAACAGCGGATGGAAGCCGCCTTCAGCAATCGGTTCAACTGTTTCGATGTCTGCCAGCATGTTCATGGCTTGTCGCTTTCCATAGCCGAGAGTGCCGGATTAGCGGACATGGCCGACAAAGAAAAGGCCGCCTCGACGGGCGGCCCTTTCCGGTATCGCAGAAAAGCGATCGATCAGCGCGAATAGAATTCGACGACCAGGTTCGGCTCCATCTGCACGGCGAACGGTACGTCGGCCAGGCCGGGGATGCGCGAGAAGGTCGCGACCATCTTGTTGTGATCGACTTCGATATAGTCCGGCACGTCGCGCTCGGCGAGGCCGACCGCTTCCAGCACGATGACCAGCTGCTTCGACTTTTCGCGCACTTCGACGACGTCGCCCGGCTTGCAACGGTACGAGCCGATGTTGACGCGCTTGCCGTTGACGTTGACGTGGCCGTGGTTGACGAACTGGCGAGCCGCGAAAATGGTGGGCACGAACTTGGAGCGGTAGACGACCGCGTCGAGACGCGACTCGAGCAGGCCGATCAGGTTCTCGGAGGTGTCGCCCTTGCGGCGATCAGCCTCTTCATAGACCTTGCGGAACTGCTTTTCGGAGACATCACCATAGTGACCCTTCAGCTTCTGCTTGGCGCGCAGCTGCAGGCCGAAATCGGAAAGCTTGCCCTTGCGGCGCTGGCCGTGCTGGCCGGGGCCGTATTCACGCTTGTTGACCGGGGACTTCGGGCGGCCCCAGATGTTTTCGCCGAGACGGCGGTCGATCTTGTACTTCGCGGATTCGCGCTTGCTCATCGCATTCCCTTTCAAAACAAACCACCCGGAACCTCATGGTCCGGGTGAAGGAAACGCGCCCTCCTCTGGCCTCCGTTTTCGAGGCCTGACAGGGTTTTCCCACGCAACGCGGCGGAAACCCACGGGACACGTCAGTCTAGACAAGGCCCAGGAAACGATAAACCTGCTTTCCCGGGCTTGCCATGCAAAAGAAACAACCGGGCATTGCGGCCCGGTGTTGGTGCGCTCGTTAAACGGAGATTTGAGCAGAGTCAAGCGCGTCGCTGGCGCTGGGCCCGGCAACCATATCACGTCTTTGGCGTTGAGTGCCGTGCCGGATGCGGCGGGAGGTTGTTGCGCCGACGGCATTTAGGAAGGGACTGGAGCCAAAGGAGCCCGAAGTCGCATGAAGAAGTTTTTCCTCTCGTTGGTCGGTGCAGCCGTCCTGGCCGGGACGATGTCGATCGCCGTGCCCGAGCCAGCGATGGCCAAGCATTGGCAGGGCCACAAGCATCGTCAGACCTGCCATGTCGTGGTGAAGAAGAAGGTCATCTGGCGGCATGGCCACAAGAAGGTCATCCGCTACAAGGTGAAGCGCTGCTGGTGACGTCAGGGGTTTCGGGCTTGGCCTGAACCGAAGAAGCCCGTGGTTTCGGCCACGGGCTTTGTTTATCGACTCGGTTCAAGGTTTCAGTCTGCCGATTTCTTCTCCGGCAGGCCTTTGCGCTTGGTCTCTGCGAATTCCTCGAGCTGTTTTTCGCTCATCGAATTATACATCGACTTCGACGCGCCTTGAAGTTCGCTCTTCCTGGTCTCGCCGCGCTTGGCCGACAGGGCTGCGCCAGCGGCCTTTTGCTGTGCTTTTGAGGTTGCAGGCATATCGGCTCCTCCTTTGCTGCCAGAGGAAGAAACGTTGCGCTCTGGCGACGGTTCCAGCGCTGGCGGTCAACTTCCGTTCCGCGCTCATGCCAGCCCATGGTCGGCCGGCACTGCCGGCAAAACCACCTTCCCGTGCCCGCAACGCCGGTGTAGGACGGCGCCATGAAATCGTTGAACGATCCCTCGCAGGCACTCGCTACCGGCCTCGCGAAAATCCGCACCGAGTTCCATGTGCCGGAGGGATTTCCCCCTGATGTAATGGCCATGGCACAGACGGCGGCCAGGCGCGTGCCCGACCAGCATGCCGACCGCACGGCGATGCCTTTCGTGACGCTCGATCCCGCGGCTTCCACCGATCTTGACCAAGCGTTTTCGATCGAAGCGAGCGGTAGCGACCTTCTGTTGCACTATGCGATTGCCGACGTAGCCTGGTTCGTCGCGGACGGCGACGCGGTGGATCGCGAAGCCTGGGCGCGGGGCGAAACCCTGTATTTGCCGGACGGCAAGGCCGGGCTCTATCCCCGGGTCATTGCCGAGGGCGCCGCGAGCTTGCTGCCCGGCGCTCCGCGTCCGGCTGTCATCTTCACGGTCCGGATTGCCGAGGACGGAGCGGTAAGGCTGGATGGCGCGGAGCGGGCAATCATTCAAAGCCGCGCCAAGCTCGGCTATGACAGCGTGCAGGCCGCCGACGTCCCAGTCGGCTTCGCCGAAATCGCGCGGCGCATGGCGGCGGCCGAAGACCGTCGCGGCGCTTCGCGCGTCGACCCGCCCGAGCAGGAGGTGGAACAGCTTGCCGATGGCACATTCCAGCTTGCGTTCAGACCGCTGCTGCAATCCGAGCAAGACAACGCAGCACTTTCGCTGGCCGCCAACATGGCGATTGCCGACGCCATGCTGGCACACCGGACCGGCTTGTTCCGGGTGATGGCGCCGCCCGATGCTTCCAAAGTACAAAGACTGCGCAGCGCGGCACGGGCCTTAGGCCTGTCCTGGCCTCCTTCGACCAGCCTGTCCGACTATCAGCGAACCCTCGATCCGACCAACATGCAACAGGCAGCGCTGATGCTGGAAATCCGCCGCGCCGGCTCCGGTGCGTCCTACCAACCCTATGAAGAAGGCGTTGTCCCCTGGCACGAGGCGATGGCCGCGACCTATGCCCACGCCACCGCGCCCCTGAGGCGGCTGGCCGATCGCTACGTCGTGCGCTGCGTGCTGGCCATCGCCAACGGCCAGCCGGTGCCGCAAGCCGTTACCGAGGCGTTTTCCAGACTGCCGAAGGTGATGGGCCGCGCAGGCGCCCGCGCCTCGCAGATCAACCACGCGGCCATCGACCTTGCCGAGGCGGTGATGCTGAGGGGGCGCATGGGTGAAACATTCAAGGCCGTCGTCACCGACGTCGGTGATCAGCGTGTGCGCGTTCAGCTCTCGGACATGCCTGTCGTTGCGAATGTGAAGGCCTCAGGGTTCAGGCAGGGCGATGGCCTGACGCTAAGGCTTGTTTCGGCCGATCCGGATCGGCGCGTCATTGTCTTCGAGCCTGCCTAAAGCGCGTCGGCGACGCGCTTTAGTTTTTTCGTTTTATGCATGTCGTTGTCCCAAAACCGCTGCGCACTTTTGGGCGACATGCATTAGCGCGCGCTCAATCCAAAACCCTGCATCAGCCGGCCGATGGCGAAGTCCGCCTTTCCCGAGGTAAAGACGGCGATGTCGGGCTCGCTTTGCGGCAATGGCCCGTCGACAGCCGGAAGCAGCGACAGAGCGCGCCGCGCAATCGCCTCGGCCGGGTCGATCCAGTCGACCGGCCAGGGCGCGGTCTTGCGCATGCGATTGGCCAGGAACGGATAGTGCGTGCAGGCGAGCACGACGATGTCCGTGCGCAAATCGTCATGCTGGACGAAACACGGTGCGATCTCGGCACGCACGGCCTCCTCGTCGACAAAGCCCTCGCGCATGTAGGCCTCGGCCAGTCCGGCGAGATTGTTGCTGCCGACCAGCCGCACATGGCATTTCTGCGCCCATTTGCCGATCAGGTCGCGCGTGTACTGGCGCTTCACCGTGCCCGGCGTCGCCAGCACCGAGACCAGCCCGGACCGGGTGCGCTCGGCCGCCGGCTTGATTGCCGGCACGGTGCCGACAAAGGGATGGCCAGGGAATTTTTCCCGCAACGCATCGATCACCAGCGTCGAAGCGGTATTGCAGGCGACGACCGAAATTTCCGGATCAAAACGGTCGAGCAGCTTGGCGAAGAGCTCGACTATATGGGCCTGCAGCGCCGGCTCTTCCCAGGCGCCGTAGGGAAAGGCCTTGTCATCGGCGACGTAGACGAAGCGCCGGTCAGGCATCAGCACGCGCGCTTCGCGCAGCACGGTCAATCCTCCAACGCCGGAATCGAACATCAGGATCGGACGGTGGCTCATTGATAACGGACCATGAAAGAGGCTGGATCAGAAGGCTTGGCGGTCATTGGCCAATGCCGTTCTATCTGCAACCATCATGGCCTTGAAGTGGCGAATGTTAGCAACTTCCATGCAAAGCCGGCGAAGACGACCTTGCCTCGGTTGCTCTAGAGCCCGCGCTTGCCGAAGCCGGCGGGCCGCGGACGGCCCAGAGGCTGGGCGGACGGCACCGAGCGCGTGGCCGGTGTGGCGTTGCGCATAGAAGACTGTGCCGTGCTGCTGGCCATCCGGCCGGATCCCGCAGGCATGGGCGTATCGCCATCGAAATCGAAAACCGATGTCAGTTCGTCGATATTGATGCCCGCCACCGGCTTAGCCACCAGAATCGTGCACCAAAGGCCAAAGATCGACAGCGCAAGCAGGTTCAAACCGCTGGACGTGCTTTCCGGATTGTTGAAATCGATGACCAGCAGCGTGCCTGCCTGCAGAAAGGCGTAGATGGCGCAGAACACGATGTAGGACCACAGGATCCAGGCTTTGCCGTTGGCGTCGCGGCTGCGTCGCCAGGCGATGTTGGCACGCATGACCACAGCCAGGAGGGAAACGACCAGAACCGCGCCTGCCATGCCTTGCCGCGATGGACCGGGCGCCGAGTTGACCAGCCCCTCAAAGCCGATCGTGCCAACGATGCACAGCACAGCAAGAATGGCCTCGAGCAGGGCTACGCCGAGCGAATAGAAGAAGAAGCGCATACGGCCGATTTTGGACGTGAACATTTGCCACCACACCGTTTTGACAACAATGGACGAGAGGCAAATAAAATTCGGTTACTTCAGCCGTTCGAAGCTTAGCGATTTCTAATCTTCTTTGTCTGCCTGGCGTTTTCGCGCAGCGGCCGGCAAACGCCTTGGATCGTCTCCCGGCGAGCCGTCACCGCGCGGCATGGCCGGCGAAAACCGGTCGAGCGACGAGATGATGCCACGCAGCACTTTCAGTTCCGGCTCGGCGAAACCGGCGCGCGTCAAGACGGCGCGCAGATTGTCGACCATCTTGGGTTTCTTGGGCGCCGGGCGGAAATAACCGCGCGCTTCGAGCGCGCCTTCGAGATAGGCAAACAGGCCGTGCAACTCTTCCTTGCTCGCCGGCTTCATTTCAGGACTGGAGAAATTAGTCGCCGTCTCGTCCTCCAGGCCGGATTTCATCCATTCATAGGACATCAACAGCACGGCCTGGGCGATGTTGAGCGACGAAAAGCCGGGATCGACCGGAAAGGTGACGATCTCGTCGGCCAGCCCGACCTCGTCATTGTAGAGCCCAAAACGCTCGCGGCCGAACAAGATGCCGGTGCGCAGGCCGGCCATCTGACGCGCCCTCAGCGCCCTGCCCGCCTCGACCGGACCACGCACGGGTTTGAAGCCGTCGCGCTCCCGCGCCGTGGTGGCGAAGACGAAGTTGAGGTCGGCGACGGCGGACGCGAGATCGCCGAACACTGTTACGGCATCGATGACATGGTCGGCGCGGCTGGCGGCGGCGCGCGCCTTCTCGCTCGGCCAGCCGTCACGCGGGTTGACCAGTCTCAGTTCGGCAAGGCCGAAATTGGCCATGGCGCGCGCAACCATGCCGATATTCTCGCCGAGCTGCGGCTCGACCAGGATGATCGCCGGCCCGGCGGCGGATGCGTTTTCAGGATGATCGACGGCGGACATGATCTCAATGAACTGCTGTTTGCGGCATTTCAGCGTTCCCTGCCACATCCGCTCGGCAAAATGAAGCTTTTGCAAAACACCGGTCGCGGCACAGACGACCCATTCTGCACGGATCGGCGTTTGCGCGGCCAAATAGGCTTTGATATACGCTCCGCATCCCCGGCCGAAGCCATGCGGGCAAGGCCGTTTAGTTCCCCAAAAGCGAGGCATTCTTTTCATGGCGAAGATCAAGGTGGCGAACCCGGTCGTCGAGCTCGACGGCGACGAGATGACCCGCATCATCTGGCAGTTCATCAAGGACAAGCTGATCCACCCTTATCTCGACCTGAAGCTCGAATATTACGACCTCGGCGTCGAGCACCGCGACGCCACCAACGACCAGGTGACCGTCGATTCGGCCAATGCCATCAAGAAATGGGGCGTCGGCGTGAAATGCGCGACGATCACGCCCGACGAGCAGCGCGTCGAGGAATTCAAGCTGAAGAAGATGTGGAAGTCGCCCAACGGCACCATCCGCAACATTCTCGGCGGCACCATTTTTCGCGAACCGATCATCATGAAGAACGTGCCGCGTTTGGTGCCGGGATGGACCAAGCCGATCATCGTCGGCCGTCATGCCTTCGGCGACCAGTATCGCGCCACCGATTTCCGCTTCCCCGGCAAGGGCAAGCTGACCATCAAGTTCGTCGGCGAGGACGGCAAGGTGATCGAGCATGACGTGTACGACGCACCCGGCGCCGGCGTTGCCATGGCGATGTACAATCTCGACGACTCCATCCGGGAATTCGCCCGCGCCTCCCTGAATTACGGCCTGCTGCGCAACTATCCGGTTTATCTCTCGACCAAGAACACCATCCTCAAAGCCTACGACGGCCGCTTCAAGGACATTTTCCAGGAGGTCTACGAGGCTGAATTCGAGGCCGAGTTCAAGGCGAAGAAGCTGTGGTACGACCACCGGCTGATCGACGACATGGTGGCCTCCGCCCTGAAATGGTCTGGCGGCTATGTCTGGGCCTGCAAGAATTATGACGGCGACGTCCAGTCCGACACGGTGGCGCAAGGTTTTGGCTCGCTCGGCCTGATGACCTCGGTGCTGATGACGCCGGACGGCAAGACGGTGGAAGCGGAGGCCGCGCACGGCACCGTGACGCGCCACTACCGCCAACATCAGAAGGGCGAGGAAACCTCGACCAATTCGATCGCCTCGATCTTCGCCTGGACGCGCGGCCTCGCCCACCGCGCCAAGCTCGACGACAATGCCGAGTTGAAGCGGTTTGCCGACACGCTGGAGAAGGTCTGCATCCAGACGGTTGAGAGCGGCTTCATGACCAAGGACCTGTCGCTCTTGATCGGTCCCGACCAACCATGGCTGTCGACCACCGGCTTCCTCGACAAGATCGACGAGAATTTGCAGAAGGCGATGGCATAAGCCGGCAGCCATGGCCAAGCCGGTCGTCTACGGGGCGGACTACGCGTCTATGTGCGCATCGTCCGCCTCGTGCTGGCGGAAAAAGGCATCGACTACGACCTTGTGCCGGTCGATGTCTTTGCCGCCGAGGGCACTCCCGCCTGGTACTTCGAGCATCACCCTTTCGGCCGCATTCCGGCCTTCGAGCATGACGGGTTTCGCCTGTTCGAAACCAGCGCAATCGCCCGCTATGTCGACGAGGCGTTCGACGGCCCGGCACTGCAGCCAAAAGACGCCCGCACCCGCGCAACGATGAACCAGATCATCGGCATGCTCGACGCCTATGCCTACAGATCGATGGTCTGGGACGTCGCCGTCGAGCGGCTTGAGAAGGAAGCGCCAGACGAGGCACTGGTCGCCAACGGGCTGCGCCAGGCGGAAACGGTGCTGCGGGTGCTCACCGCACTCAAGCCTCCCGGGCCGTGGCTGCTCGGGGACCATCTGACGCTGGCCGACCTGCATGCGGCATCCATCATCGCCTATTTCGTCAAGGTCGCCGACGGGCAAAAGCTGCTTGCGGCGTTCGCCGACATCCAGGCCTGGTGGGAGGGCATCGCAAAACGTCCGAGCCTGGTGGCGGGCTGATATGGGTTCGGGCCATGGCTGACCCATCTCGCCAGGACGCGCTCACCGTCGCCAGAATTGTCAGGGTCAACCACGCCGGTGAGTTCGGTGCGATCAGGATCTATTCGGCGCAGATTCTTGTCGCCAGGCGCTTATGGCCGGATTGCGTGCCATCCTTGTCGGAGATGCTCGGGCACGAGCGCACGCATTGCGCCGCCTTCCGTGCCGCCATGCCGGCGCGGAAGGCGCGACCGTGCCGGGTGATGCAATTCTGGAGCTGGGGTGGCTGGCTGCTGGGTTCTGTCACCGCCCTGCTCGGTCCGCAAGGCATCTGGGCCTGCACGGCGGCGGTTGAAGCGGCGGTGCATCGCCATCTGGACGATCAGCTGTTTTTCCTCGCCAATCGCGACCACGACTTGCAAGGCATCATCCTGGCGATCCGCGAGGAAGAGCTCGCCCATCTCCATCACGCCGAAGAGCAGCTGAAATCGCCCGGCCCGGCGCTGAACTTTTTACGGTCGCTGATTTCGATCGCCACGGACGTGCTGATCTGGCTGTCCACCTGGGGCGATTCCAGCAGAATGACGCGCGCCCTGAAGGCGGCGAAAAGAACTAGACTAGCTAGACGGACCGTCTAAGAGCTGATTGCCGGCTTGCCACTATCAGCCACAGAATGGAAAGCACGGCGGCGAAGGCCGGAAAGCCGCACACGAACCAGATACGACATAGGGTGGCTTTCAGGCTGCCTCCAGCGCCGCCCTCACCGCGGCGATCGCATCATTGGCCTTCGAGGCGTCCGGACCGCCGGCTTGCGCCATGTCGGGCCGTCCGCCGCCGCCCTGCCCGCCCAATGCGGCCGAGGCAACGCGCACCAGATCGACAGCGCTGAAGCGGCCGACGAGATCGTCCGTCACGGCGACCACGACGCTTGCCTTGTTGTCTTCGCCCGCACCGACGAAGACGACGACGCCGGAGCCGAGCGATGTCTTGCCGGCATCGGCCAGCGGCTTCAAATCCTTCGGCGACACGCCGGAAACCGCTTTGCCGAGGAAGCCGATACCGGCGACGGTTTCGGTGGTGGCCGGAGCATCGGCCGCGGCACCACCGCCCAGCGCGAGTTTCTTGCGCGCTTCGCTCAGCTCCTTCTCGAGCTTCTTGCGCTCCTCGAGCAGCGTCTCGACACGCGCCGGCACGTCGGCCGGCGAGATCTTCAGCACGGCCGCAGTTGCCTTCAGGCGCCTGTCCTGCTCATCGAGATGTTTGCGCGCGGCTTCGCCGGTCAGCGCCTCGATGCGGCGCACGCCGGCGGCGACCGCGCTGTCGGAGACGACACGGACCAGGCCGATATCGCCGGTCGCCCGGACATGGGTGCCGCCACAAAGTTCGACGGAATAGGGTCTATTGGCCTTGGCGCCATGCACGCCGGTGCCCATCGAAACGACACGCACCTCGTCACCATATTTCTCGCCGAACAGCGCCATGGCGCCCTCGGCAATGGCGTCATCGACCGACATCAGCCGCGTCGTCACCGGGCTGTTCTGGACGACGATTTCGTTGGCCATGCGCTCGACCTCTTCGAGGTCTTCAGCCGAGATCGGCTTGTTGTGCGAGATGTCGAAGCGCAGGCGCTCGGGCGCGACAAGCGAGCCCTTCTGCGCGACATGGGTGCCCAGCACCTCGCGCAGCGCCTCGTGGATCAAATGCGTTGCCGAATGGTTGGCACGCAGCCGGGTGCGGCGCGCATGGTCGACCTTAAGTTCGACTGCTGCGCCCGTCTTGAGGATACCTTTTTCGACGATTCCATAATGCACAAACAGACCGTCGGCCTTCTTTTGCGTATCGAGGACTTTGAACACGACACCATCGCCTATGATGATGCCCTGATCTCCTTGTTGCCCACCGGACTCGGCATAAAAAGGCGTCTGGTTCACAATGACCGATATGCCCGGCTCGCCTACGCTGGCGCTGTCCACAACCTTGCCATAGCTAACTATAGCCTGAACAATGCCTTCCGCAGCTTCAGTCTCGTAGCCGAGGAATTCGGTGGCGCCGGCCTTCTCGCGCACCGAAAACCAGATGGTCTCGGTGGCCGCGTCGCCGGAGCCAGCCCAATGCTTGCGCGCTTCGGCCTTCTGCTGCTCCATCGCATGGGTGAAGCCGGCAAGGTCGACCGAGATGTTGCGCTGGCGCAGTGCGTCCTGCGTCAGATCGAGCGGGAAGCCGTACGTGTCATAGAGCTTGAACGCCGTCTCGCCGTCCAGCATGTCACCGGCATGAAGCGTCTCCGTCGCCTCCGAGAGCAGGCCAAGGCCGCGCACCAGCGTCTTGCGGAAGCGTGTCTCCTCGAGCTTCAGCGTTTCGGTGATCAACTGTTCGCCGCGCAGCAGTTCGGGATAGGCCTGGCCCATCTCGCGCACCAGCGCCGGCACCAGCTTCCACATCAACGGCTCCTTGGCGCCGAGCAACTGCGCATGGCGCATGGCGCGGCGCATGATGCGGCGCAGCACATAGCCGCGGCCTTCGTTCGACGGCAGCACGCCATCGGCCACCAGGAAAGAGGACGAGCGCAGATGGTCGGCAATGACGCGGAAGGAGGCGACCGTCTCCTTGTCGGGTCCCTGCCCGAGCGCTGACGAGGCCGCATCGATCAGGTGGCGGAACAGGTCGGTCTCGAAGACGCTCTCCACCCCTTGCAGGATGGAGGCCATGCGCTCCAGGCCCATGCCGGTGTCGATCGACGGCCGCGGCAGGTCGATGCGCTCATCCTTGGTGACCTGCTCATATTGCATGAACACCAGGTTCCAGAATTCAAGGAAGCGGTCGCCGTCCTCCTCCGGGCTGCCGGGAGGGCCGCCCCAGATGTGCTCGCCACGGTCGATGAAGATTTCCGAGCACGGCCCGCACGGTCCGGTGTCGCCCATCGCCCAGAAATTGTCGGAGGTCGGGATGCGGATGATGCGGTCGTCGGAGAAACCGGCGATCTTCTTCCAGAAGCCGGCCGCCTCGTCATCGGTGTGATAGACGGTGACCAGCAGCTTGTCCTTGTTCAGCCCGAACTCCTTGGTGATCAGGTTCCAGGCCAGTTCGATGGCGCGCTCCTTGAAATAGTCGCCGAAGGAGAAATTGCCGAGCATTTCGAAAAAAGTCAGGTGGCGCGCGGTGTAGCCGACATTGTCGAGGTCGTTGTGCTTGCCGCCGGCGCGCACGCTTTTCTGCGCAGTGGTGGCGCGCGAATAGGACCGCTTCTCCAGGCCGGTGAAGACGTTCTTGAACTGCACCATGCCGGCATTGGTGAACATCAGCGTCGGGTCGTTGCGCGGCACCAGCGGGCTCGAGGCCACGACCTCGTGGCCCTCCCTGCGGAAATAGTCGAGGAATGTCGACCGGATCTCGTTCACGCCACTCATGACTGCTGCCTTTTCGCGAAAACCGCCGGCACGGCCGGCGGACACTGGTCTCTGCTTTTTAGAAGATTGAACTTGGCCTTTTAGCGGGCACGCCCCACCCTGTCCAGAAACACGGAATTGGGCCATCCCGGCAACTGCCAAGCCGGCTTCACGCTGCCCAAAAACGAAAACCGCCGGCGCGAAGGCCGGCGGTTTGAAACGCAATACTAAAGAACTCGGTTACTTAAGCATCGGGTAATAGACCGGATTTATGGCCGTGCCCTACATGGCGCCGGATTCTTCCTCGAAGCCGTCGTCGCTTTCGCCGCGCTCGGGGCCGCCATTTTCAAGAAATTTCTCGGCGATCAGCCCGGCATTCTGCCGCAGCGCAAGTTCGATCTCGCGCGCCGTGTCGGGATTGTCGCGCAGGAACAGTTTGGCGTTTTCGCGACCTTGGCCGAGACGCTGCGAATTGTAGGAGAACCAGGCGCCGGACTTCTCGACCACGCCGGCCTTGACGCCGAGATCGACCAGTTCGCCGGTCTTGGAGACGCCCTCGCCATACATGATGTCGAACTCGACCACCTTGAAGGGCGGCGCCAGCTTGTTCTTGACCACCTTGACCCGGGTCTGGTTGCCGACGACCTCGTCGCGGTCCTTGACCGAGCCGATGCGGCGGATGTCGAGGCGCACCGAAGCGTAGAATTTCAGCGCGTTGCCGCCGGTCGTGGTTTCCGGCGAACCGAACATGACGCCGATCTTCATGCGGATCTGGTTGATGAAGATGACCATGGTGTTGGAGCGCGAGATCGAGGCGGTCAGCTTGCGCAGCGCCTGGCTCATCAGACGAGCCTGGAGACCGGGCAGCGAATCGCCCATCTCGCCCTCGATTTCAGCGCGCGGCGTCAGGGCGGCCACCGAATCGACCACCAGAACGTCGATGGCGCCGGAACGCACCAGCGTGTCGCAGATTTCCAGTGCCTGCTCGCCGGTGTCCGGCTGCGAGATCAAGAGGTTTTCCAGATCGACGCCGAGCTTGCGGGCATAGACCGGATCGAGTGCGTGCTCGGCATCGACGAAGGCGCAGATACCGCCTTTCTTCTGGGCTTCGGCAACTGTGTGCAGCGCCAGTGTCGTCTTGCCCGAGCTTTCCGGCCCGTAGATCTCGACGATGCGGCCGCGCGGCAGGCCGCCGACGCCAAGCGCGATGTCGAGGCCCAGCGATCCGGTCGGCACGGTTTCGATCTCGACGACCTGCTCATTGGCGCCAAGCCGCATGATCGAGCCCTTGCCGAAGGCGCGCTCGATTTGCGACAGCGCCGCGTCCAGAGCCTTTGATTTGTCCACCGCTTTGTCCTCTACAAGCCGCAAAGAATTCTGAGCCATGATACATCACCCCTTGGTCGTCAATGAAGGCCGGACAATCCGTAATCCCTGCCCATTTTGTACTACTTTTGTTCTCGTTTGGCAAGAGGGATCAAATAACTGAAAAACAATCATTATCCGGATTTGTTCTTTTTTTGTCTCGTGGTTTGGTTTTCGGACGCGTTCCGCATTGGGCCAGATGCTCCGGCTGTTTCGATGGGCCGAATCGCCGGCTCGCCTGCGAAGCTCGGTCGCACAGCCTAGCGCTTGTCTGGTTCGAATAACAAAGGTCATATCGCCGGCATGGTGAAATCAGCAAAGATACTGGCGGTGGGCGGCGCCCATATCGATCGCCGCGGCCAGGTGTCGGGCACGTACGTGCCCGCGGCGTCCAACCCCGGCACGATGCGCGAGGATGTCGGCGGCGGCGTCTTCAACGCGCTGCGCAGCCTGGTGCGGCGCGGCGTCTCGGCCTCGCTTTTGTCGGTGCGCGGCGGCGATGCCTCGGCCGAGACGGTTGCGCGCGCCATCGCCGACTCCGGCATTGCCGACCTGTCGGCGGTTTTCCTCGACCGCACGACGCCGAGCTACACGGCGCTGATCGATCGCGACGGCGAGCTGATCACCGGCTTTGCCGATATGGCGCTCTACGATTTGGCGTTCCCCAAGCAGATCCGCCGCTCCAAGGTGCGCGAGGTGGTCGCCGAGGCCGATGCGGTGCTCTGCGACGCCAATCTGCCATCAACGGCGCTGGAGCGGCTGGTGGGGCTCGCCGCCGGCAAGCCGGTGTTCGCCATCGCCATTTCGCCGGCCAAGGTGGTGCGGATGATACCAGTGCTGAAGGAACTCGCGCAGGTCTTCATGAACCGGCGCGAGGCCATGGTGCTGGCCGGCGTCGATGCCAATGCCACCGAGCGCGAGATCGTCGACGGACTGCGCTGCAGCGGCCTCACCAGTGGCGTGGTGACGGCGGGCGACGGCCCGGTGCTGGGATTCGACGAAGCCGGCGCCTTCTCTATCCTGCCGCCGGCGCCGAGAAAAGTCGCCGACGTCACCGGCGCCGGCGACGCGCTGGCCGGCGCCACCATCGCTGCCCTGCTGCGCGGCCTGCCCCTGCGCCAGGCATTGCGCGAGGGCGTTGCCGCCGCCACGCTGGCCATTGAAAGCGCCGACGCGGTTCCGGCCTTCACGATTGCGACCTTCACCGAGGCACTGGCTCTTGTGCCCGACGCGCAGGAAATGGCATGAGGGCGGCCAATTGCCATTGCCGGAGCGCGACGTCCAAGCGGACGCGCGGATCTCCGGATCGGAGACCATCATGACACCGCAAAGCGCCCGCCCCTTCATCGACCTCCACGCGCCCGTGGCCGAGGCGCTCGCCGCTGGCCGCCCCGTCGTGGCGCTGGAAAGCACCATCATCACCCATGGCATGCCTTACCCCGACAATGGCGCCATGGCCGCCAATGTCGAAAAGATAATCCTGGACAATGGCGCGGTGCCAGCGACGATCGCCGTGGTCGCCGGCCGCATCAAGATCGGGCTTTCCGACGGCGAGCGCGAGTCGCTGGCGATGACCGGCGACGCCATGAAGCTGTCGCGCGCCGATCTCGGCTTTGCGGTGGCGCAAGGCCGCACCGGCGGCACCACGGTCGCCGCCACCATGATCGCCGCTGACATGGTCGGGATAAAGGTGTTCGCCACCGGCGGCATTGGCGGCGTCCACAAGGGCGCGGAAAAGAGCTTCGACATCTCGGCCGATCTCGACGAGTTGGCGCGCACGCCGGTCATCGTCGTCTCGGCCGGCGCCAAGGCGATTCTCGACATCGAAAAGACGCTGGAAGTGCTGGAGACGCGCGGCGTGCCGGTGATTGGCCATGGCTGCGAGACGATGCCGGCCTTCTGGTCGCGGCATTCGCCGTTCCGCGCGCCGCTGACCCTGCACAGACCGGAAGAGATCGCGCATTTCTACAAGACCAGGGCGGCACTTGGCCTGGTCGGCGGCATGCTGATCGCCAACCCGGTGCCGCAGGACGATGAAATCCCGGCCGACGAGATGGCCGGCTATATCGAGGCCGCGCAGAAGGCGGCGGAAGTGCAGAATGTGACCGGTAAGGCGGTGACGCCGTTCCTGCTGGGCAAAATCCTCGAACTGACCGGCGGCCGGAGCTTGAAGACCAACATCGCGCTGGTCGAGAACAATGCGCGGCTGGCGGCGAGGATTGCGACGGCGCTGTAGGATCGCCTACGTCGGCGGGACAGCACCCCCCTCTGGCCTGCCGGCCATCTCCCCCGCAAGGAGGGAGATTAACAGCTTAGCCGCAGGCTCCCATTTTCAACGTTGGTGATTAGCGAAGGCCAATGTGACAACTGATCTCCCCCCTTGCGGGGGAGATGTCCGGCAGGACAGAGGGGGGTGGGAAGAAACGCGGCGGTCCCGGTTCACTTCCCCGCCCTTCGTCCCGCCTCATACGCCCGGCGCGCCCACACCCTCATCTCGTCAGGATCATCAAACGCGTCGTCGGGAATGCTCCAGTACGGCATCGCGACCAGCTTGCCGTGGCGGGTGCCGGTATAGGTCCATTGCTTGCAGCCGGCGGCTTCGAAGTCGGGCGCGCTTTGCTCGTCAGCCTTGAGCAGCAATTCGCCGCGCAGCACGATGGCGACGATGACGCCGTCGAAATAGATACCCTTGCCGCCGAACAGTTTTCGGATACTGACCGGGCCGAGGCCTTCGAACAGTTCTTCGATGCGTTCATTGTCCATGCCGCAATCATGTCACCGGGCTTGCCATGGCTGCAACCAAAAACCATGCTGGCAAGTTGAGAGCCATCCGTCGGAGTTCTGTCATGCCGCTGCTGCTCAAGGGATCCTGCCGCTGCGATGCCGTCCATTTCGAGGTGGAGAGCAACACGCCGGTGCCGTTCATGCTGTGCTACTGCTCGATCTGCCGCAAGCAGCAGGGCGGCGGCGGCTTCGCCATCAATCTCGGCGCCGATTACAAGACGCTGAAAATCAAGGGCAAGCGCAATCTCGGCGTCTACCAGGCCGAGATCGCGGACGACGAGCATCCAAAGTGCGAGATTTCGACGGGCGAGCGCAATTTCTGCAAGAAGTGCGGTTCGGCGCTCTGGCTCTACGATCCGACATGGCCGGACCTGGTCCACCCCTTCGCCTCGGCAATCGACAGCGAGTTGCCGAAACCGCCGGAGAAGGTGCATCTGATGTTGAAATACAAGGCGAGTTGGGTCGAGCCGGTGATCGGCAAAAAGGACAAGGTCTTCGACGTCTATCCCGAGGAATCGATCGCCGACTGGCACAAGCGGACGAAGATGTGGGTGAAGTAAGCAGGGAGGCGCGGAGCGCGACTTCCGATGGTCAGCGCTGCCCCTCATCCGGCCCTTCGGGCCGTTCGTCATTCGAAAAGCCAAGCAATTGGCTTTTCGCCCGCTGCGCGGACCATTCCTCACCTCCCCGTGAACGGGGAGAAGGAAGATCAGGCCGAAGCGCGCGCCTCAGCCAGCGCCTTCAGGTCGGCGGGCTTCAGTTCGACGGATTCGCCGCAGCCGCAGGCCGAACTCTGGTTCGGGTTGTGGAAGGTGAAGCCGGTGCGCAGCGTCGTCTGCTCGAAATCCATCTCGGTGCCGAACAGGAAAAGGGCAGCCTCGGGCGCGACATAGACATGCGCGCCGTCGCGTTCGATATGGTCGTCCTTGGTATTGGGCTCGGTCACCAGGTCGACCGTGTATTCCATGCCGGCGCAACCGCCCTTCTTGATGCCGAGGCGAATGCCATGCGCATTGTCGCGCGTGGCGACGATCTCGCGCACCCGGTCGGCGGCCTTTTCGGTCATCGTGATGACGGCGAAGCGTCCCATTCTTTTTCCTCTTCCATTCCATGCAGGTTCAAGGCCTGCCGAATGATTCCTCACCTAAAATGGTGAAGTTTTACCACTGGTGCAAGTGCACCAACCTCAGTCAACCTAGTACCAGCCCACCGCCACCTGCGCCTCTTCCGACATGCGGTCGGGCGACCAGGGCGGGTCGAAGGTCATGTTGACCTCGACGCCGGAGACGCCTTCGACGGCGCCGACGGCGTTTTCCACCCAGCCGGGCATTTCGCCGGCCACCGGACAGCCGGGCGCGGTCAGCGTCATGTCGATCTTGACCGCGCGGTTGTCCTCGATGTCGATCTTGTAGATGAGGCCGAGCTCATAGATGTCGGCCGGTATTTCCGGGTCATAGACCGTCTTCAGCGCCGAGACGATGTCGTCGGTCAGCCGCGCCAGCTCGTCGGCGGGAATTGCCGAGGCGGAAACCACCGGATTGACGGCCGCTTCCGGCGCGGTGGTGTGGCTCGCATCATCCATGGTCGTCATCCAAAGAACCTGTCACCCGAAGAACTTGCGCGCTTTTTCCAGCGCATCGGCCAAAGCGTCGACTTCGGCCCTGGTATTATACATGCCGAACGATGCCCTGCATGTGGAGGTTACGCCAAAGCGTTTCAACAGCGGCTGGGCGCAATGGGTGCCCGCGCGGACGGCAACACCTTGCCTGTCTATCACCATCGACACGTCATGGGCATGAATGCCCTGCAATTCGAAGGAAATGATGGCGCCCTTGTCCGGCGCGTCGCCGAAGATGCGCAGCGAGTTGATGGCGCGCAGCCGCTCGTGCGCGTAGGTCTTGAGGTCGGCCTCGTGCGCGGCGATGCGCTCGCGGCCGATCTTTTCCATGTATTCCAATGCTGTACCCAGCCCGATCGCCTGGACGATCGGCGGCGTGCCGGCCTCGAAGCGGTGCGGCGGCTCGTTGTAGGTGACGACGTCTTCCGTCACTTCCTCGATCATCTCGCCGCCGCCCATGAAAGGGCGCATGGCCGAGAGAATATCCTTCTTGCCGTAAAGCACGCCGATGCCGGACGGCCCGTAAACCTTGTGACCGGTGAAGACGAAGAAATCGCAGTCGAGGTCCTGGACGTCGATCGGCATGTGCACGGCGCTCTGGCTGCCATCGACAAGTACGGGAATGCCACGCGAATGCGCGATGCGCACGATTTCCTTGATCGGCGTCACCGTGCCCAGCGCGTTCGACATATGCGTGATGGCGACGAGCCTGGTCTTGTCGGTCAGGCGCTTTTCGAATTCCTCGATGTGGAAGATGCCGAGATCGTCGACCGGCACCCAGACCAGCTTGGCGCCCTGCCGTTCCCGGATGAAATGCCACGGCACGATGTTGGAGTGGTGCTCCATGATCGACAGCACGATCTCGTCGCCCGCGCCGATATTGGGCATGCCATAGCCGTAAGCCACGGTGTTGATGGCGGCTGTCGTGTTGGAGGTGAAGACGATGTTGTCGGTGCTTGGCGCATTGAGGAAACGGCGCACCGTCTCGCGCGCCTTCTCATAGGCGTCGGTTGCGGCATTGGACAGGAAATGCAGGCCGCGATGGACGTTGGCGTATTCCTGGGAATAGGCGTGCTGGATCGTATCCAGCACCACCTGCGGCTTCTGCGCCGAGGCGCCATTGTCGAGATAGACCAGCGGTTTGCCGTAGACTTCGCGCGACAGGATCGGGAAGTCGCGGCGGATCGCCTCGACGTCGTATGGGGTTGTTTCGATCTTCTGGTCCATTACAAGCTCTCTTGAGGCACCGCCTCACTTCGTCACGCACCCCTCATCCGACCGAGCTTCGCTCGGCCACCGCCCGGGGCGAGTCACTTGCCTCGCCCGTCCTTCGGACCCCACAAGGGGAGAAGGGAAAGAGGCGCTTACCCGTGCGCCACGAACCAGTCGTCCAGCCTTGTTTCCAGGGCCTCGACGATGGTTTCGTCGTCCAGTTCCTCGATTACTTCGGCCACGAACGCCTTCACCAGCAAGCCGCGGGCGCTCTTCTCGTCGATGCCGCGCGCCATCAGGTAGAACAGATGGTTGTGGTCGATCTCGGTAACGGTCGCGCCATGGCCGCAGATGACGTCGTCGGCGAAGATCTCCAGCTCAGGCTTGGTCGAGAACTCGCCATCGTCCGACAAAAGCAGCGTGTTGCAGGCCATCTTGGCGTTGGTTTTTTGCGCGTATTGGTGGACGTTGATGCGGCCCTGGAAGACGCCGCGCGCCTTGCCGGTCACGACATTGCGGATCACTTCCGTCGACGTCGTATGCGGCACGGCATGGTCGAGCACCATGGTCACGTCGGTGTGGGTGTCGCCGGCGAGCAGGTTGATGCCGCGCAATTTGAAATCGGCGCCTTCGCCCGTGGTCTTCACCACGATCTCCTGGCGCACAAGCTTGCCGCCGGCATTCATGAAGAACAGCGTCAGCTTCGAATTCTTGCCGAGATGCGCCTTGAACTGCGCCAGATGGGTGGCCGTTTCCGGCTGTTCCTGGATGATCAGCCAGGTCACCTCGGCGCCTTCGTCCAGCACCATCTGGCTCACGGAGCTGGCCAGAGCCGCGCCCTCGCCCGCCTGACGCTCGACGATCGCAGCCTTGGCGCCGGCGCCGACACGCACGGGAAAGCGCACATGGGTCTGTCCGCCGGCTTGCACGTTCTGCAATTCGATCGGCTTTTCCAGTGCTGCGCCATCGGCGATGTCGACGAAATAGCCGTCGGCGACGAAAGCAGTGTTCAGCGCGCCAATGGCGTCATCGCTGCCATAGGGGTCGAGGCCGGGCGCAATCGAGCCATCGGTCAGCTTTTCCGACAGGCGCTGGACGGTCACGCCTTCGATGGCAGGGAATTTCGCACTCGAGACGCCGTTCAGAACCGCCAGCACGGCGGAACCTTCGACGATGGGAGCCAGCCCCTTGGCGGCGGCCGTCGGATCGAACGCCGGCACCGCGGTCAACAGCCGGCGCAGGTCAGTGTAATGCCAGGATTCGATGCGCCGCGTCGGCAGGCCGTGCTTGATCGCCTCGATGGCGTCGTCGCGCTTCAGCATCACCGCACCGTCGCCCGGCAGCAGCGACAGCCGCTCGCCGAAAGCGTCGATCAGCGCCGTTTCGGCCTGGGTGCGCTGGGGTGTCGAATGCATGTTCATAAGCTTGGCCCTGTCTTTTGGTACAAAATGACCTGGCATCTCACGCGGCTTCGCCGATCACGCCGGCATAGCCATTGGCTTCGAGATCGAGCGCCAGCGACTTGTCGCCGGACTTGATCACCTGGCCCTTGTAAAGCACATGCACGCTATCCGGCACGATGTGCTCGAGCAGGCGCTGGTAGTGGGTGATGACGATGATGGCACGGTCGGGCGAACGCAGCGCGTTGACGCCGTCCGAGACGATCTTCAGCGCATCGATGTCTAGGCCTGAATCGGTCTCGTCGAGCACGCAGAGCTTTGGCTCCAGCAGCTTCATCTGCAGGATCTCGGCCCGCTTCTTCTCGCCGCCGGAAAAGCCGACATTGAGCGGCCGCTTCAGCATCGCCATGTCCATCGAGAGCGAGGCTGCCGCCTCTTTCACCCGCTTCAAAAATTCCGGAATTTTTAGCGGCTCCTCGCCGCGCGCCTTGCGCTGCTCGTTCATCGCCACCTTCAGGAATTCCATGGTCGCGACACCAGGTATCTCCATCGGATACTGGAAGGCGAGGAAGATGCCTGCCGTGGCGCGCTCGGCCGGATCCATTTCGAGGATCGACTGGCCGTTATAGAGGATGTCGCCTTCGGTGACCTCATAGTCCTCACGGCCGGCGAGGATGTAGGACAGCGTCGATTTGCCCGAGCCGTTCGGGCCCATGATGGCGGCGACCTCGCCGTCTTTCACCGTCAGGTTCAGGCCGCGGATGATCTCGGTGCCATCATCGACGATGCGGGCATGCAGGTTCTTGATCTCAAGCATTGTTCTTTTCTCTGAAATAATCGTCGTAGGTGACTGTGTAATCGGTGTGCCGGCGCTGCAGGGTTTTGAACCGCCAGAAGGACAGGCCGAACCCTACCGCGAAAACCGCAAGGCCGACCAGCGGATGGACGAACGCCGCCAAAACGGCGCCTACCAGTGCCGAGGCCACTGCGGCCGCGGCGTATTTCATCGTGGCGATGTTGCCCTCGCGACGAACCGCCCACAGCCGCCGCCAGCGAACCGCAAACCAGATCTCGTCGCGAGGCAGCGTCATGGTCATCTCTTCAGCCATCAACCAAGTGGCGCAGAAACGGCAGTATAATTGCCGAGACCAGCCCGGTCACGGCGCCCGCCGCCATCCGGCGCGGCGTCGACTGGATAGAGGGCGCGATAGCGCAGAGCGCGCCGCACACCAAAGCGTAAAAAACGATCGGAACCGTATCCATCACTTCAACTTCCTTTCAAACGTTCAGTTGCAATCCTGTGCCTTGTGCACGGCCCTGAACGCTTGGCGGGTCGCTATCCTTCCAGTGTCCATCGCATTGCCTATCCGAGCGCCTACGCCCGGTTTTCTACATCTGCGTCACGGCTTGCCAAAATCCTCGCCAAAAGCCATCCGGCGAGTAGGCCGCGCCGAGCAGCACTATCCCTATCGCGCAAAACCAGAATGCAAGGCCCAGGCCCGCTTCCCAGTTATCCACTCGTTCCCGCAGATAGACATGTTTTTCCACGGATTCGCGTTTGCGCGCCCTTGTCACCCCACGCTACCCTCAAGGCTGATGCCGATCAGCTTCTGCGCTTCGACCGCGAACTCCATCGGCAGCTGCTGGATGACATCCTTGACGAAGCCGTTGACGATCAGCGCGATCGCCTCCTCCTCGGGGATGCCGCGCTGCATGACGTAGAATTTCTGGTCCTCGGAAATCTTCGACGTCGTCGCCTCATGCTCGAACTGCGCCGTCGAGTTCTTGGCTTCCATGTAGGGCACGGTGTGCGCGCCGCACTGGTCGCCGATCAGGAGACTATCGCAATTGGTGAAGTTGCGGGCGTTGGTCGCCTTGCGGTGCGCCGAGACCTGGCCGCGATAGGTGTTCTGCGAGAAGCCGGCGGCGATGCCCTTGGAGATGATGCGGCTCGACGTGTTCTTGCCGAGATGGATCATCTTGGTGCCGCTGTCGACCTGCTGGTAGCCGTTCGACACGGCGATCGAATAGAACTCGCCGGAGGAATCATCGCCGCGCAGGATGCAGCTGGGATATTTCCAGGTGATCGCCGAACCGGTCTCGACCTGCGTCCACGAGATCTTCGAACGGTGGCCGCGGCAGTCGCCGCGCTTGGTGACGAAATTGTAGATGCCGCCCTTGCCCTCGGCATCGCCGGGGTACCAGTTCTGCACCGTCGAATATTTGATCTCGGCATCGTCGAGCGCCACCAGTTCGACGACGGCGGCATGCAGCTGGTTCTCGTCGCGCTGCGGCGCCGTGCAGCCTTCGAGATAGGAGACGTAAGCCCCCTCCTCGGCGATGATCAGCGTGCGCTCGAACTGGCCGGTGTTCTTCTCGTTCATGCGGAAATAGGTCGACAGCTCCATCGGGCAGCGCACGCCCTTGGGCACGAAGACGAACGAGCCGTCGGTGAAGACAGCCGAATTCAGCGTGGCGTAGAAATTGTCGGATGTCGGCACGACCGAGCCGAGATATTTCTGCACCAGCTCCGGATGCTCGCGGATGGCTTCCGAGATCGAGCAGAAGATGACGCCGGCCTGCGCCAGTTCCTTCTTGAACGTGGTGACGACGGAAACGGAATCAAACACCGCGTCGACGGCGACACGGCCCGATTTGTAGACGTTGTCGCTGGGCTCCTCGAGATCGGAGACGTCGGTTTTCTGCACGCCGGCGAGGATTTCTTGTTCCCGCAGCGGAATGCCGAGCTTCTCGTAGACCTTCAACAGCTCGGGATCGACGTCGCTCAGCGAGGTCGGGCCGGGCGTGCTCTTGGGCGCTGCGTAGTAATAGAGGTCCTGAAAATCGATCTTCGGATAATGGACGCGCGCCCAGGTCGGCTCTTCCAGCGTCAGCCAGCGCCGATAGGCTTCCAGACGCCATTCCAGCATCCAGGACGGTTCATCCTTCTTGGCCGAGATGAAGCGAATAATGTCTTCGCTCAGGCCCTTGGGGGCCTTGTCCATCGCGATCTCTGTCTGGAATCCGTATTTGTACTGGTCGACGTCGATCTTTCGGACCCGATCGATCGTGTCCTGCACAGCAGGCATAAGCGTTCTCCATCCACGCCGGGGTCAAGGCCCGACAGTTTTCAAACTATGGCATCGCCGAGGGCTGCCCATGAGGCGCCGAAGGCGGCGTAAGTTTCATATAGTGCGTCTCGGCCGGGAATTCACCCGGCCACTTGCAAACGCACGGCTCTACCAGGCCGCGAGGCCTGAATTCTTTGTCGCCGCCTCAGGCGGCTTGTTCCCTGCCCGCCCGGCGCTGGGCAATACCGGCCAGCGCAGCACGGAACAGTTCGATATCCCCGGCACTCGTTGCGTGGCCGATGGACACGCGCAAAGCGCCCAGGCTGTCGCCGTGACCCATGGCTTTCAGCACATGGCTCGGCCCGACCTTGCCCGACGAACAGGCCGATCCCGCCGACAGCGCAACGCCGGCCAGATCGAAAGCGATCTGCGCCGTCTCGGCCTTGATGCCGGGAATAGCGAAGAATGTCGTATTGGCAAGCCTTGGCGCGCCGGTTCCGAAGATTTCTGCGTCCGGCACCAGTGTTTTGATGATGGTTTCGACCTCGCCGCGCCGGTGCGCGAGCGTATCGACATGGTTCAGTCCAGCCAAAGCCTGCCGCGCCGCGGCGCCAAAGCCGGCGATGGCCGCCAGGTTTTCGGTGCCGCCGCGATGGCCCTTTTCCTGGCCGCCGCCATTGATCAGCGGCTTCGGCATCATCAGATCGGCTGCCGCAACGACGGCGCCGACACCCTTGGGGCCGCCGATCTTGTGCGAAGACAGAATCAAATAGTCAGCGTAAGCCGCTGACATATCGATGGGACCACGGCCCGCAGCCTGCACCGCGTCGACCACCAGAATGCCGCCCGCCGCCTTGACGATTGCAGCGATTGCCTCGATCGGCTGGATGACGCCGGTCTCGTTGTTGGCGGCATGGATCGCGACCAACGGCAGGCCTTCGGCCTTGTCATGCGCGGCCAGAGCGGCTGTCAGCTGAGCGAGGTCGGCAATGCCATCGGCGTCGACGCCGATCCGCGAAACCTGTGTTGCCGGGAAGCGGCCGCCGTTCAACAGGCAAGGGTGGTCGGCCTCGCACACATAGAGCCGGCTCATGCGCACCGTGCCACGGCCCATCCGCCAATCCGGCGTCAGCAGCGTCGATGCGGCTTCCGTCGCGCCCGAGGTGAAGACGACATGCTCGGCCTTGGCGCCGACAAGTGCTGCCACATCGCGCCGGGCAGTGTCGATCAGGCGCCGCGCCGCGCGCCCCTCGGCATGCACCGACGACGGATTGGCGACGAGATCGAGCGCGGCAATCATCGCCTCGCGCGCCTCGGTAATGAGCGGCGCGCTGGCATTGTAGTCGAGATAGGCGCGTGCTGCGGCCATTTTCACCCAATCGATCCCGTCAAGACCCTTTCCGCAAGGATAGCGCGTTATTTCCTTGAAATTGCAAGGCAAGACGTCCTATTTACGCGGCTTGCGGCGAGGATGGCCGGGCCGTCACGGCTGGCTATCCAGTTTTGAACAATTCTAAACTAGCTTCTAAGAAGACGCTTGCCCTGCGTCAAGGCCCGGAAGGGCTGGGGCTAGAGTAAAGAGTTGTTCCGGGCGCCGCGCATTCGTATGCCATTTGGAGTAGTTCATGCCTGAGGTCATTTTCACCGGTCCGGCCGGCCGCCTGGAGGGCCGCTACCAGCCTTCCAAGGAGAAGAGCGCGCCGATTGCCATCGTGTTGCATCCGCATCCGCAATTCGGCGGCACGATGAACAACAAGATCGTCTATGACCTCTTCTACATGTTCCAGAAGCGCGATTTCACCACGCTTCGCTTCAACTTCCGCGGCATCGGCCGCAGCCAGGGCGAATTCGACCACGGCACCGGCGAATTGTCGGATGCCGCCGCAGCGCTCGACTGGGTGCAGTCGCTGCATCCGGATTCCAAGAGCTGCTGGGTGGCCGGTTATTCCTTCGGCTCCTGGATCGGCATGCAGCTTCTGATGCGCCGGCCCGAGATCGAGGGCTTCATCTCGATCGCGCCGCAGCCCAACACCTATGATTTCTCGTTCCTGGCGCCCTGCCCGTCATCGGGTCTGATCATCCATGGCGATGCCGACAAGGTGGCGCCGCCCAAGGATGTGCAGGGCCTGGTCGACAAGCTGCACACGCAAAAGGGCATCACCATCACGCAGAAGACCTTGCCCGGCGCCAACCACTTCTTCGCCAACGACGCCGATCTGCTGCTCGAGGAATGCGCCGACTATCTCGACCGGCGGCTGGCCGGCGAATTGTCCGATCCGCGGCCGAAGCGGCTGCGCTAAGAGCAATTCCAGGAAAAGTGTAAACGGGTTTTCCGTCCGGAATTGCGTCAAAACAAAAACTCCCGGTCCGATGCCGTGCACAGTCGTGCCCATGACGGGCGCGACAATGCCATTTCGGCTGATCCAAACGGTGAAGCCCGCCTGACATGTGGCGCGGCTTGGCTGAACGGTGCACAATACCGGTTTAGCCAGCCGAAGAAGGCATGACCGATCATGTACCAGCCTCCCCATTTCCAGGAAACGCGGCAGGACGTCCTGCACGGGCTGATCCGGGAGCATCCGCTGGGGTTGCTGATCTCCAACGGTGCCGATGGCCCTGTCGCCAACGCCATTCCCTTCCTGCTTGATGCCGAGGTTGGGCCGAATGGCCGGCTGCGCGCCCATCTGGCCAGGGCCAACCCGCAATGGCGCCTGCTCGCCGACAATCCGACATCGCCGGTGCTGGTCGTCTTCCAAGGCGCCGACGCCTATGTGACGCCGTCCTGGTACGAGACCAAGCGCGAGACCGGCAAGGTCGTGCCGACCTGGAACTACGCCATTGTCCAGGTGCGAGGAACGGTAAGAGTGACCGAGGATTCCGCCTGGATCGCACAGCAGATCACCGAGCTGACGCTGTCACAGGAAGGCGCCCGCGAGGCACCCTGGGCGGTGACCGATGCGCCGCCGACCTTCATCCAGTCGCAGATCAAGGGCATCATCGGGCTCGAGATCGAGATCGCCGAAATCAGCGGCAAGTGGAAAGTCAGCCAGAACCGGCCTGTCGCCGACCGCGTCGGTGTCGCCGAAGGGCTGGAGAAGGAAGCCGCCGGCGCGCCTGACATGGCTCGGCTGGTGCGGAGTTGGGGCGGCATCGACAGCTAGCTGGGGTGGTCTTAGATAGTTCCAAAGGCGTCAGCAATTCAGTTGCTTGCCGGCGCCGCTCCAATGCCGAAATTCGTCTGTCTCGGCGCATCGTTTTTGGTTTGGTTTGCGAGCCCGACGGAATAGGCTGAACGTAGTTTTTGCCACCGGCAACCCCGACGCCGTGTAGCGGAAGATACATCCCAGCCGGCCAAGCACCATCGCGCAGACGATCGCAACAGCACAGCCAAGGCCGAATCCGGCGACAGTGTCGCTCGGATAGTGCGCGCCGATAAAGATCCGGGTCGATGCGACCGACAAGGTTGCTGCCAGCAGCACCCATCTGCGCTGGGGCAACAACAGCAGTGCAATGCCGAAAATGACGCCCATGGTCGTGGCATGGCCGGACGGGAAGCTGGCAAAGCGCGCCTCCAAGGAAAAAGGATGCAGCGACAGATCGCCGAGCTTGTCGAAATTCATCGGCCTGGCTCTGCCCACGCCATATTTCAGCACGTTGACGACCATGGCCGAGAGTGCGATCGAACCCAGCACCATGAAAGCAAAGCAGGTCCAGTTGTAGAAGGTCATCCGCGCCCGCCGGGAAAGGCTGCGCCAATCCGTCAGATTCGCGGCAATCAGCACCAGTACCGACGGGACAAGATACCAGCCGCCAAGGCCGAAGAAGGTAAAAAACTCGGCGATGCGAAAGACATTGGTCGAGCCTGAAGCCCACTCCCTCGCCATGGTCCCTGCAAGATGGTCGAAACGGAGCGACACCGCGATCGTCAGCAAAAGCCAGGCCACCACCCAGACCGACCACAGGATTTTCGGGTAGCGCGCCGGGCGCGTCGCCAGGCGATGCCGTACAATCCCGAAAGTATCGCGGAAATTATCGACAGACTGCCGGAGCATGGCAGGCATAGCGGCACGCGCCGGTGATGGCGACTTCATCAACATGCGGAGCTCGGCGCGATCATTGAAGAGGTATCAGTTCGCCACACGGTACAGGCCGAGCGACAATTTATCACCTGACGAATAGTTGATGCCGTCGATCTCGGCGACGCGGCTGGCCTTCTTGCCTTGCCCTGCCAGAAGGTCATCCAGCCGTTTTTGATCGCCGACCGGCGCCAGGCCCAGCGCGCAGGCCGGATCGCCAAGCAGATGTTGCGCAACCCCGTCGACATCGGTCAGTACCGTCTTTGTGCCCACCAGAAATACCAGGCTCGGTTCGTGATATTGCGCGGAGGCGAGCACGCTCATCTCACAGGGACGATCGGCGCGAACCGCCGCCTCGATTTCCCGGCTCATCCAAATCGGTTTCAGTGACGGCACGATGACACCGAACAGCAGGGCGTAGGTTATACCGGCGCAAACCGCAGCCCCGCCGATGCGGACCAGCGGCACCAGCGTCTGGCGCGAAACAGCGAGGTAGCCGGCGCCCAATGCTGCCGCGGCGGCCGGAACGCTCCACCATAAAAATGTCTTCATGAGATAGATCGGCGCACCGACGCAAAGCACGGCGAGACCGACTGTCACCAGAACGGTGCCGAATGCGGTCGCCCACCACAGCCATGTCTGCCAGCGCCTGAGCGGCGCATTTGCCTCTTGCGGTGTCAGCGTCAAAAGCCAGCCGATGAGCAGGGCCATGCCGGGATAGGCCGGCAGCACATAATGCGGCAGTTTCGTCGGGATCAATTCGAAGACGAGCCAGAACGGAACGTACCAGGCGAGGCAGAAACGCAGGCGCGGATCGTCGCGCAATCGGTTGAGCGCCTGCAGCCCGGCGCCGAGCGCCACAAGGCCGAACGGCCACATGAACAGGCAATAGGTCAGCACGTAGAAGCCCGGCGGAACGCCGTGCGACTCCTCGCCTTGCGCGACCTTGCCGAGCATATCCTTGCCGACGGCCTGCTGCAGGAAGGCGCCGTTGCTCTTCCAGGTGATGAGGGCGAGCCAAGGCAGCACGATCAACAGCACCAGAATCAGCCCACGCCCGGCTTTCAGCCTCGCCAGCCAGCGCCAGTCGCGCTCGAAAGCAACCAGCGTGAGCACCGTCAGCGCCGACAGCAGCGGTGCAATCGGCCCCTTGATGAGGATAGCTGCGCCCTGCGCAGCCCAGAAAATCCACGGCAGATGGCCGGCGACAGGCTCGTTGCGGCGCGATGCCAGATAAATCTGCGCCAGCGCGCCTTGCGCCAGAACGCAGCAGGCAAGCAGCATCGCGTCGGTCTTGGCGTCGCGGCCTTCGAAGGCGGTGGCGAAAATCGCCGCCATGACCAGGCCGGCGGCAAGACCGGCATTGGCGCCGAACAGATTGGCCCCGGTCCAGGCGATTGCGACGACGGCGATGGCGATGCCCAGCGCCGAGATCAGCCGGTAGATCCAGATCGGCGCCTGTGCCCCCTCGCCGCTCAGCGTCACCGCCGCCGATTGCAGCCAGTAGATGCCGATCGGCTTTTGGTAGCGCGACGCGTCCTGGAAGCGGATGTCGACATAGTCGCCGGTCTCCGTCATCTGCTTGGTCGCCTGGACGAAGCGCGGCTCGTCGCGGTCGAGCGGCGGCAAAGAGGCCAGTCCCGACGCCGTCATCATCAGGCTGAACAGGAAGAGAAAGATGTAGTTCCTGCTCATTTCGACACCGGACAGACTGGTCAACACCGGACAGACTGGATTTGGCGGGACTGGTGGCTCAGTCGACCTTGGTCATCGCCGCCTTGCGCTCATTGGCGATGAGCCATAAATTTCTGACATAGATCACCATGCCCATGGCCTGGCCGGCGATGAACACCGGATCCTCACGCTGGATGGCGTAGACCAGCAGCAGCCCGCCGCCGAACAGCGAGAAGAACCAGAAAGCGATCGGCACGACGCTGCGCTTGGCCTTTTCCGAAGCGATCCACTGCACCAGGAAGCGCATGGTGAAGAAGAACTGGGCAACGAAGCCGAGCAGAACCCAGGCGTCGAACTGCTTGACAAAAACCTGGTGCAGCCAGGTCGCCAATTCCTGAAACACGTTAGCCATGCGTGATTTCCTCTACCTTTGGCATTCTGCGGCGCCGGCGCCGAAGCCACCAGACGCCGGCGAGATCGAGCGCGCCCTGCAGGCCGCGATCGAAGATGCCGTAATTCGACTTGCCGTGGCGGCGGGAGCGGTCGACGACGTCGCAATGGACGACGCGGTAGCCTTCCTGGATGACAAGCGCCGGAACGAAACGATGCGTACCGTCGAAAAACGGCAGTTTGCGCAAGATATCGGTGTGGATCGCCTTCAAGCCGCAGCCGGTGTCGCGGGTGTCGTCATGCAGGATCGCGCCGCGCAGCCAGTTGGCGAAACGCGATGCCAATTGCTTGATCTTGCTGTCGCGGCGCTTCAAGCGCTGCCCCTGCGCGGCGCCGAAATCGGGCCCTGCCCGACGCAGCGCATCGACCAGCACGGGGATATATTGCGGGTCGTTCTGGCCGTCGCCGTCGATGGTGGCGATTATCGAGCCGCGCGCCGCCCAGGCGCCCGAGCGCACCGAAAGCGACTGGCCGGCGGATTTTTCGTGCCGAAGCTGCCGAAGCGGAAACGGACGTGTGGCGGCTTCAGCGGCAAGCACCGAAGCGGTGTCGTCAGTCGAACCGTCATTGACAACGATGATTTCGAAGTCGCGCCCGGTCATCGCCGCCTCGATCTCGTCGATCAGCAGCGGCAGGTTCGCCGCCTCGTTGCGGCAGGGAATGACGATGGATATCAATGCGTCCGGCATATCGCGTCGGGCTCTGTCACAAGATATGGCATTCGGTGGATGCCGTGCGGTGCCGTTCCAGCGGATCGAACCCGTTGGCGCGGCGCCTCATTACGCCAGCCGACAGGATGAAGCAAGCATGCGCGGCAGTGCAGAATAGGCTGTCCATGCCGGCGCAAAATCGGAAACCACTTTTGCTTGACGCGCTTGGATGCTAAACGCCCGCGTTCAGGCCATGCCGGTCCGTTCGGACCCGGCGCTTTCAGGAAGAAACAATGCCCGCCTTCAAGTCCGATTTCCTGCGCGTCATGAGCGAGCGCGGCTTCATCCACCAGATTTCGGATGAGGCCGGGCTGGATCAACTTTTCGCGAAGGAAACCGTGACCGCCTATGTCGGCTACGACGCCACGGCGACCAGCCTGCACATCGGCAATCTGATATCGGCGACCATGCTCTACTGGATGCAGGAGACCGGCCACCGGCCGATCGCACTGATGGGCGGCGGCACCTCGATGATCGGCGACCCTTCCTTCCGTGACGACCAGCGCAGCCTTTTGACGCCCGAGGCGATCGCCACCAACATCGAAGGCATCAAGCGAATTTTTGGCCGCATCCTGCGCTTCGGCGACACTGGCAATGACGCCATCATGGTCAACAATGCCGACTGGCTGATGAAGCTCAACTATGTCGAGTTCCTGCGCGATGTCGGCCGCCACTTTTCGGTCAACCGGATGCTGACCTTCGACAGCGTCAGGCTGCGGCTCGAGCGCGAACAGTCGCTGTCCTTCCTCGAATTCAACTACATGATTCTGCAAGGCTATGATTTCGTCGAGCTCAGCCGCCGCCACGACTGCCGGCTGCAGATGGGCGGTTCGGACCAGTGGGGCAACATCATCAACGGCGTCGATCTCGGCCACCGCATGGGCACGCCGCAGCTTTATGCGCTGACCACGCCGCTGCTGACGACATCGTCGGGCGCCAAGATGGGCAAATCGGCCAAGGGCGCGGTGTGGCTGAACGGCGACCTCTTCTCGCCCTATGATTTCTGGCAGTACTGGCGCAACACCGAGGATGCCGACGTCGAGCGCTTCCTGAAGATCTTCACCCGGCTGCCGCTGTCGGAGATCGCGCGGCTGGCCGCCCTTGGCGGCTCGGAGATCAACGAGGCCAAGAAGGTGCTGGCCACCGAAACCACGGCCATCGTGCACGGCCGCGAGGCGGCGCTCGCGGCCGAGGAAACTGCGCGCAAGACATTCGAGGAAGGCGTGACGGCCGAAACGCTGCCGACCGTGGAAGTGGACGACGCCGCGCTGGAAGCCGGCATCGGCATCCTGTCGCTGCTGGTCAGCGCGGGCCTTGCCGGGTCAAACGGCGAGGCAAGGCGTCACATACAGGGTGGCGCCGTGCGCCTCAACGACCAGCCGGTGGCGGACGACCGGCGGATGGTGACGCCTCAGGATTTGAGTCCGGAAAACGTCGCAAAGCTTTCAGTGGGCAAGAAAAAACACGTTCTGGTGCGGCCGGTCTGACCCGTCTTCTGGGATCCTCAGCGATATTCGAAGATCGAGCGGAAAATGCCCGGCGCGATTACCGATAGCGGGTTGATGTCCAGCACCGGCTTGTTGGCGTTGCCCTTAAGCCGGTAGGTGACGCCGATCAGCCCGCGGTCGCGGCCATTGCCGAGCAGCGCGCCGACCAGCGGCAGTTCGCCAAAGATGCGGTTGAGGCCATAGGCCGGCATGAAGGTTCCGGTCATGTCCATATTGTTGTTCTGGTCGTAGAGCGTGCCTTGGAAGGTGGTGCCGATGCGCGGGCCGCGCAGCACGCCATTCGCCAATTTCAAATAGCCCGACCCCTTGTCGATCTCGGTAAAGCCGCGCTCGAATTTTACGCGCGAAGTGTCGATCTTGCCCTTGACCGCTTCGTTCAAGCTGCGGCTATCGCCGGTTGGCGTGGTCGAGACGATGGAGGCGAGCTTGGGTTCATTGACGATGAAGAAGTTGCTCGAATCGACCTGTCCCCGCATCGGGCCGTCGGCTGTGCCGCTCAGCGCCAGCGTGATCGATCCGCCTTCCATGTGCTCGTAGATGTTGAGGAAGCGCAATATGGCGCCTGCGTCGGCCGACTTCATGGTGAGCGCGCGAGCACCATTGCCTGCCGTATTGCTGATCGTGATGGCGGCGCCGGAACTTGCCGCGGCGCTGACCTTGAGCCTGTTCACCCTGGAGCCGGCGGCACTGTAGTCGAGCTTCAAATTGGACAGGACCTCGTCATGGAACCCGGTTAGCGAATTGACGTCGGCGCTGACCGAAACCGCGTCCGTGCCGGTGGTTTTGGTGGCGGTATCGACATCGGAGGTGAACTGCTTGATCAGCGAGCGGGCATCGAGCGCGTTGCCGCTGACATCGACTGCGAAGCCCTTGCCCGACCGCTTCACCGTCACGGCGACATCGTCGCCCCGGTTCAAGGCGACTTTGCTGAAGCGGGCCGAAGACAGCGCGCCCTTGACCAGGACGACATCGCCTTCGACCGAAAAGCTCTTTCCGTCGAGGTCGAAGTCGGACAGCGTCGTGGTATCGCCGGACTTGCTCATGGTAAAAGTGGCATTGGCGGGAATGCCCGGCCCCTTGCTCCAGCCTGCCCAGGGAATGTCCAGCCTGGCGCTCGTCAGGTCAACGTCGACGTTCTGGCTGCCGCCTTCGCCGCTCTTGTCGATTGCCACCTTGATGGTGCCGGAAATCAGCGGCGACAGGCCAGGCATGGCGATAGCGCGCGTCTTGTCGTCGAGCACAAGCGCCACCTTGCGGCTGCGCGGCGGCCCGCCATCCCTGAGCGGCTCAACCAGATCGAGCTCGGCTGGAATGCCGTTCAGCCGCGCCTTGGCAGAGATCACCGCCTTGCCGGGCCCGACTTCGATCGAGCCGTCGGCATCGGTCACCATCTGGCCTTCGAACGGCTTGGCGAGCGACAGGTCCTTGTAGTCGAGCGATACCAGCCAATCGAGCTTCGACGTGTCGACGCCGGATTGCAACGGAATGTCGGCCTTGACGTGGCCGGTCACCGTGCCCGACAGGTCGTCCGGCAAGATGCCGACATGGCGCATGGCGTTGATCGGTTCGTAGGAGGCAAGTTCGGCGATGGCCGGCGCCTCGCCGGCGACGTCGATGTCGAGCGCGCCGATCACCGGCGGGTGGTTTGCCGCCTTTACCGACAGTGTGCCATTGCTTGCCGCCACGGTGCGGCCGCTCGGCATATAGACGCTGCCCGACGACAGCGCGACGTCGACATCGTTGCCGTGGAAGGAAACGACGCCGACGGCATCGCGTATCGGCGGGATGCGGCCGGCGGTGTCGAAACGCGAGCCCTCGACCTGGAACCGGCCGAACACCTCGTCGGCCGAAAGCGGCACGCCGTTGCCGAGACGCCCCGGCACGACCTGGAACTGCAGGCTGGCATCGACGACGCGGCCGCCAAACAGGTTCTGCAGCACCCACAGCCGCGCGTTCTTGGCCGAGAACCAGGGCCACAATTGCTTGACGTGCGAGACCGCCATGTCGTGGACGTTGAGCGACACCGAGATACCCGGCGGTCCGTTGTCGATGAAGGAAACCGCAGCGGTTCCCAGCACTTCGCTCCCCGACCCCGACCTGATGCCGATCTGGTCGGCGACAAGCTTGCGGCTCTTGATCTGATAGACGCCGGCGATGCGGGCGAAGAAATTCAGCGCCGGCTCGGGCGATTCCGAAGGCGCCAGCGTCGAGCCGTCGCTGGTCAGGTCGTAACGATAGGAAGGCTCCTCGCCGGCCGCGCCGGTCGACGGCTTTGGCCCGATCGAGCCGGCGAAATTGAACGCCGAGCGCCCGGTCTTTAGAACCAGCCTGCCGACATCGATCTTGTTGGAGCCGGAGACAAGGGCGGCGTCGACATCGACATCGGCCGGCAACAGCCCGCGTGTGCCGAGGTCGAGCACCGAGCCGGTTAGCGACAGCGAGCCCGTCAGCCGCGAATCGGTCTCGCCCGAGCCTTCGGATCCCGTGAGCTTCAAAGCCATCGCGCCGGTTCGCCCGCCGGCCGCCGGCGTTGTCTCCGCGACATCCGCCATGTCGATGGCGGCGTTCAAGGCGGTAACGCGCATCGAGCTCGTATCGCGGGTGGCGGTGGCCGTGACGGTGAGCGCGCGGCCATCGACATCCGCCTCGGACGAGAACTCCATGCTGCCGGGGCCTGACTGCAGCACCGTGGCGTTGGCGATCGTGACCAGCTTGACCGATCCGGCCTCGGGCAGCTCGAACGCGACATTTCTAAGATCGATGCGGCGCATCGAATCCTCGCGCACGGCATCGAGTGCACGATTGACGTCACTGAAGACGACGGCGGCCAGTTTTTCCGGATCGATGAGACCGTCTTGATTGCGCAGGCGCGCTATCCAGTCACCACCCGACGGCATTGCCGCGGTGACGATATGGGCGTCGGAAATCCTGGCGCTGGTCAGCCGAACCTCGCCCGAAAGCAGCGGGACCAGCCGGATGCCGAAGCGGACGCGCCCGGCATCGGCCATCGGCTTGCCGTCGGCCGTCTCGACGCTGACATCCTTGACCTGCAGCGCAATGAAGCTCGATCCGTCAAGTGTCAGGCTGGCAGGACCGACGGCGACTTTGACGTCGAAACCGGCCAGTTTCTCGATCGCCGTTTCGGCTTCCAACCGCAGCCGTTCGTTGCCGATGCCGGTGGCGCCGATGACGTAGACGGCGGCCGCTGCCAGCAGCACAAGGGCTCCAATGCCGGCAAACAGCCGGGCAAGGATGCGAAAGCCGCGGCCGATCCGTGCCTTGCCGAGCGGCGGCACGCGGCAAGCGGACGGGAAAGCCCCCAGGTCGGTGATCTCGTCACGCCTGAACCGGATTTTCTCGTGCTGCGGTTCTTCCTGATCCACGCAATTTTCCGTTGTGCGAATTCGATCGTGGACGAATCCCCGCCCGACACTATAACGACGCAGGCTAGAGCATGATGCCGAAAAGTGTGAGGCGGTTTTCTCGGACAAACGGTTTCCGTTTGTCCAGGCATCATGCTCTATCTCTTTGATTTAGGGCCGCGTAACCTCAAACAAGGGCATCGATATGGCTGATCTCGACGTTGGCGACGTTGCGCCGCAATTCGATCTTCCGCGCGACGGCGGCGGCTCGATCAGCCTTGCCTCGATGCGGGGGAAGCCCGTTGTACTTTATTTCTATCCGCAGGACGACACCACAAGTTGTACCAATGAGGCGATCAGCTTTTCGCAGCTGAAGCCGGAGTTCGAAAAGGCCGGCGCCGTGGTGATCGGCCTGTCGCCGGACAGCGTGAAGAAGCACGACAAGTTCAAAACCAAATACGATCTCACCGTCGACTTGGTTGCCGACGAGGAGCGCAAGGTGATCGAGGCCTACAATCTGTGGGTCGAGAAGACGATGTATGGCCGCAACTATATGGGCGTCGAGCGGGCGACGTTCCTGATCGGCAAGGACGGGCGGATCGCCGGGATCTGGCGCAAGGTCCGGGTGAAAGGCCATGCCGAAGCAGTGCTGGAGGCGGTCCGCGCGCTCTGAGGCGCCACCGATCTGGCCAACGCCGCGCAGTGCATTAGAGGCATAAGACATATATGCGGTTGGCTGACACCGTTGGTCACTAGCGCGCCCGCGACGGCAAAACTTTGTTAACCCTAATAATGTGTAATCGGGCTTCGTCGGTGTCGTAACGAAAGCTTGGTCCCGTGAACCTAACCGGTCAGTCAGCGGTCTTCGGCAGGCGCAAGGAGCCGCATACGGTCATCATTGCGCGGGGCAATGAAATACGGCATTTCACCATCCGGCCGTGGCTCGTCGCCTTTCTCGGCTCGGCACTGGCGGCGATCGCCATCGGCTATCTCTTGGCGACCTCCTATCTCGTACTGCGCGACGATCTGATCGGCGCCACCACGGCCCGGCAGGCGCGCATGCAGCAGGCCTATGAAGATCGCATTTCCGCATTGCGCGCGCAGGTCGACCGCATCACCAGCCGCCAGCTTCTCGACCAAAAACTGATGGAAACCAAGGTCAGCGAATTGATCGAGCGGCAGAGCCAACTCAGTCAGCGCCATGGCCGCCTCGGCCCGATTCTCGAGCGGGCGGAAAACGAGGTCGGCACGCCGGCCGCCGCGGATGTGGCGGCAAAACCCGACGAACATGCCGAACTGACTGGCGGCGAGCCACTCGCCTATTCGGTCGCCAGCCTTGGTTCGGGCGACACCAGGCCATTCTCGCTGTGGTCGACACGTTCCGATCCGCTGCCCAGCGAAACGGCTGCGGACCGCGCCGACAAATTGTTCGTCTCGATCAATGATTCACTGAAGGCTATCGAGAGCCAGCAACTCACCCGCATCGAAACCCTGGCCGACAACGCCTACAAGAACGCCGATGCCATCACCCAGGCGCTGGAAGCGGCCGGTCTGCCGGTCGACAGTGATTTCGGCAAAAACGAAAGCGACGTCGGCGGACCGCTGATCCCGCTTGACAGCTCGATGATGTTCGACAGCAAGGTCAAGGAACTGGACGAGGCGCTGGATACGCTCGACCAGTTGAAGAAAGAGGCGCGGCGGCTGCCGCTCGCCAACCCGGCGCCGGGCCACTCCGTCACCAGCCCGTTCGGCGTGCGCACTGACCCCATCCTCGGCACCGCTGCCCTGCACTCGGGCATGGATTTCCGCGCGCCGGTCGGCATGGCAGCCAAGGTCACGGCGGCCGGAATCGTTACCAGGGCCGGCTGGAACGGCGGCTATGGCCGCATGGTCGAGGTCGATCACGGCAACGGCTTTGCCACGCGCTACGGCCATCTGAGCGAGATCGACGTTGCCGTCGGCCAAAAACTCGCAGCCGGCGACATCATTGGCAAAACCGGCAGCAGCGGCCGTTCGACCGGCCCGCACCTGCACTACGAAGTCCGCCACAATGGCGAGGCCATCGACCCGCTGCGCTTCCTGACCGTCGGCAAGAAGGTCGAGCAGTATCTGTAGGGTCAAGCCAGGCGGCTGGTTGCACGCCCCCGCCTCCTTCACCCGTTGTACCATCCTGTTGTTTGGCAATCCGACATCGCGTGCTCCGGCGTCACGTTCTGGAGCCTGCGGCTGCCGCGCGCTTTGCCGATGCCGTTCTCATCGCTGAGGATTGCCTCGGCCACCGCCGTGATCGGCGCCATTGTCGGCGAATGGATCGGCTCCGACCAAGGACTTGGCGCGCTGATCATCCAGGCGTCCTTCAACTACCAGTCGGACCGCCTCTACGCGGCGATCGTGCTGTCATCGGGCCTGTCGATCGTCCTGTTTTGTCTTGTGGTGCTGATCGAGCGCCGGACGATCCAATATTGAGCAGATGCGTCAGGCGGGTCGCGGTGGCGTCCGTCGTGGCTGACCGGTCAGGATTTGACATGGATGTCTCGCGGGAATTTGGTCAGCGTCTCATGGCCGGTCTCGGTCACCAGAATGGTCTCGCTGATCTCGATGCCCCAGCCATCCATCCACATGCCAAGAATGGAGTGCAGGACGTTGCCGGGTTGCAGCGCGGTCTTGTCGCCGGGCCGCAGGCTGATCGTGTGCTCGCCCCAATCCGGGGGATAAGCGACGCCGATGGAGTAGCCGATGCGCGATTCCTTCTTCAGCCCGTAGCGCTGGATAACCTTGCGCCATGCGGCCTCGACCGCTTCGGCTGTGGTCCCCGGCCTGACCGCGTCGAGCACCGCATCCATGCCTTCGATCACCGCCTTTGCGGTGTCGGCGACACGGGCCGGCGTCTTGCCGAGCTGCATCGTTCGGGCGAGGCCTGCGGCATAGCGGCGGCAGACACCGGCAAGTTCGAGCGCAATCGTTTCGTCCTTGCCGAAGCGCCGATCGCTCCACATGATGTGCGGAGCCGATGCATTCTCGCCGCCGAGGATGGTCGGCGGCAGTGCCGTGATGTCGCCGGCGAAGTCTGGACTGCCGGCAATCTGCGCCGCCTGGATCGCGGCAATCGCATCGCATTCGCGCACGCCTGGCGCGATGACTTCGAAGGCCCGCGAAACCGCCGATTCGGCAAGTGTCGACGCCTTGCGCAGATAAGCAATTTCGGGCGCGGATTTGACGGCGCGGATCCAGTTCACCAGCAGATCGGCGTCGTGCCATTTCGCATTGGGCAGGCCGGCGACGAGCCGGGCATGCGCCTTCGGCGAGAAATAATAGGCTTCGAGCTCGATGCCGATATGTCTCGCGCCCCAGCCCTTGGCGACGATGCAGGCCGCTATCCAGTCCATCGGATGGCGATCGGCGCGCTGCACGTGGTCCTCGGGGAAGCCGACCACATTCTCCGGCTTCATCCAGGCCGTCAGCAAGCCGCCTGCCGCATCCATGGCGCGGCCGATCCAGACCGGCTCGGCCTCGTTTTCGATCGGGACAAGCACGACCTGCGGCGTGTAGAACGACCAGCCGTCATAGCCGGTGATGTAATGCTGGTTGGCGACATCGTTGACGACCAGCAGTTCCAGCCCACGCGCCGCCATCTCAGCGCGGATCTTCTTGAGCCGCCGCTGGTACTCATCGCGCGCAAAAGGCAATTCGATCATCGGTTTTCCTGCTGGATCACTGGTCGGGCGAGCCCCGCGCCCGCCTGACGTCATTCACCATTGCGGTGGTTTCAGCCCGGCTGCAATCGGCCAGCGCGGCGCATGGGACAGGTCCTGCACCGCGTCTGGGAACCATTCCGAATTATTTTTGAATTCCATTTGACTGAATAAATTGCCTGTGCAAGTCTTAGCCTTCCTAAAGGGCGCGGGACATGGCACTGCGGGGAACCAATCAGGAGTTCGGGCGGCCTTACAACCGGCGCATCGTGCTGGAGTCCATCCGCCTTCACGGTCCCATAGCTCGCGGCGACATTGCCGGCCGCGTTGGCCTCACCGTCCAGACCGTATCGACCATCGTTCGCGAACTCGAAGAGCATGGCTATGTGCTGTCGCTGCGCGAAGAGCCGCGCGGACGCGGGTTGCCGCCGGCGACGCTCAGGATCAACCCCGAGGGCGGCTATGCCGTCGGCGTCCACCTCACCCCGCTGGGGATCGACGCGGCGCTCATCAATCTCAGCGGCGATGTCATCGAGAGCATGCATCGCGAGGCGCCGCATGCGACGCCCGACCATGCCTTCGAGCTGATCGGCGCGATGGTGCCCGAGCTGACCGCGTTGCGGCCCGGCGGACGCGTGCTCGGCATCGGCATGGCGCTGCCTGGACCGTTCGGCGTGGAGTCGATGAGCTTCGTCGGCCCGACGACCATGGCCGGCTGGAAGGATGTCGCGCTGCCGGAACGGCTGGCGGCGTCGACCGGGCTGCCGGCCTTCTTCGAAACCGACATGGCGGCGGCGGCCATGGGCGAACGGCTTTACGGTCTCGGCTCCGGTTATTCCGAATACTACTACCTCTATTTCGGCGTCGGCCTCGGCGGCGTCATCGTGCATGACGGCGCGGTGATGCGCGGCGCCTGGGGCAATGCCGGCGAAATCGGACACATCCCTGCCGTTCCCGGTGGCGAGCCTTGCCCATGCGGTAACAGCGGCTGCCTCGAACGGTATCTCTCGCTAGAAGCACGTCGCCGCCGCAACATCAGCGACGCCGCCTGGGTGGCCGAGATCGCGCCGATCTTCCGCAACGCCATCGTCACAATCGAGAATGTATTCGACCCCGAAACCGTCATCCTCGGCGGGCTCGCCCCCACCGACCTCCTGGAAAAGCTGGTCGGCGCGGCGGGACAGCTTCCCAATTCGGTCTCGGCGCGGCGCGACCGCAAGACACCGCGCGTGACGGTGGCGACCGGCGGCAAGCATTCGGTGCTGCGCGGCGCTGCCGCCCTTGCAGTGTCCGGTGTGCTTTCGCCGCGCTTCGGCCAGATGTTCATCGCCGAGCGCGAGCGCCGGTCCGACCTCATGCACAGCAAGGGAGTGGCGGCATGACCGAACCGCTGCTGGTACTCGAAAACGTCACCAAGAATTACGGCGCCATCCATGCGCTGAGAGGCATCAGCTTCTCGATCGGCAAGGGCGAAGTCGTGGCGCTGCTCGGCGACAACGGCGCCGGCAAGTCGACACTGGTCAAGATCATCGCCGGCGGCCTCGAGCCGAGCTCCGGCCGCATGCTGTTCGAGGGCAAGGAATTCCTGGCGAAAACGCCGGCCGAGGCCAAGGCTGCCGGCATCGAGACCGTCTACCAGGACCTGTCGCTCTGCACCAATGTGGACGTCGTCGCCAACTTCTTCATGGGCCGCGAGATCACCCGCAAGGTGCTCGGCATACCGATCCTCGACGAGCGCGCCATGGAGGCCGTCGTCGGCAAGGCGCTGGCCAGTGCCGGCACCCGCATTCCGTCGCTGCGCACCAATGTCGAGCATCTCTCGGGCGGCCAGCGCCAGGCCATCGAGCTCAACCGCTTCGTCCATTGGGGCGGCAAGCTGGTGCTGCTGGACGAGCCGTTCGCGGCACTCGGCGTCGAGCAGACCAGGCGCGGCCTCGAGATGATCCGCCAGGTGGCCAACCAGGGCATCGGCGTCGTGATCATCACCCACATCATGCAACAGGCTTTCCAGGTCGCCGACCGGATCGTGGTGATCCGGCAAGGCGTCGTGGCCGGCGATGTCGCACGCAACAAAACAAGTCCCGATGCGGTGATCAACATGATCACCGGTGAGACGCTTGCCGGTGCCGGACCGGCAAGTTGAGGGACAAAAGAGGGGTCCGGTATAAAAGAGGAGCGAACGACATGAAGCGAATACTGGTTCTTGTCTTCGGTATCCTGGCACTGGCTCTTGCCTCGCTCACGCCGGCATTGGCCCAGACCAAGGGCATCGTCTATTATATGGTTCCGACCCTGCTCGATGAATTCCAGACCGGCTCGGTGAGCGCGCTGGAGCTGTTCCTCAAGCAGGTCGGCTATGAGGTGAAAACACTCAACGCCGACAACAAGACCGACGCGCAGCAATCGCAGATGAACGACGTCATCGCGCTGAAGCCGGCGGCGATCATCCTGGCCGCCGTCGATTTCAACGCCTTGAAGCCGTCCATCGAAGCCGCCCGCGCGGCCGGCATCCCGGTGGTCGAGTTCGACCGCCAGATCACCTCGACCCCGTCCGACTTCACGTCGGTCGCGGGCACGGTCGAGATCGGCTACGTCGCCGCCGACCAGGCGCAAAAACTTCTGACCGCCAAGAACGGCTCGGTGAAGGGCAAGATTCTGCAGGTGCTGGGCGATCCCGGCGATCCCTACACGCTCGACATCCAGAAGGGTTTCGAGGAGAAGTTGAAGGCGTTCCCGGACGTCAAGATCATCTCGCTGCCGGCCATGCAATGGGAAGCCAGCAACGCCGGCACGATCGTTGCCGACCAGATGCTCGCCAACCCCGACATCGACCTGATCTTCAGCCATGCCGCGCATCTGTCGGTCGCTGCCGTCGCCTCGCTCGAGGCCGCCGGCAAGAAGCCGGGCGACGTCATGCTGATGAGCTCGAACGGCGCTCCGGTCGGTCTCGACCTGATCCGCAAGGGCTGGCTCAACGTCGAAGTCGAACAGCCGCTCTATGCGCAGGCCGCAGCCGTGGCGATGTTCATGGACAAGATCGCCGGCAAGCAGGAAATCAAGCCCGGCGAGTATGACGTGCTCGGCTTGAAGTCGACCGTGACCAAGGAAGCCTGGGGTCCCAACATCAAGATCCCGGGTGCCGCCATCACCAAGGAAAACGTCGACAATCCGGCCTTCTGGGGCAACCAGAAGCCGCCGACGGACACGATCAAGTCTGTCGAATAGTCGCCTAGCGAAGCGCTCCGGGCCATTGCGGCCCGGAGCCTGCCCATTCACGACGCCGCGTCCCAGGACACCGTGGCGAACCTAAACCCGCGCCTGAACCCGACGAAATCGAGTTGATTTCTCAGCCTGATTTTCTCGGGGGCGCCAACCGGATCAGCCCATGAACCCGCGCAGCCGCAAAGCCCTGGAGTTCGTCCTCGACAACCTCGTCTGGTTCATGCTGATCTTTGTGCTGGTTGTCTTTTCCGTCTTCGTCCCCAACTACTTCCAGCTCGGCATCTTCGCCAACATCATCGAGGCTTCGAGCGTTCTCGGCGTGATGTCGATCGGCCTGTCGCTGGTCATCATTGCCGGCCATATGGACCTGTCGGTGGAATCGGTGGCCGCACTCAGCGCCATGGCGGTCGGCATCCTGTTCTGCTCATCGGGCATCGGCATGGGCATACAGCTCAATCCGCAATGGCTGATGGTTCCGGTTTCGCTGCTGGTTGCGCTGGCCGTCGGCGGCCTCATCGGCGCCTTCAACGGCTATCTCGTGGTCAAGGTGAAGATGAGCGCCTTTATCATTACGCTGGCGTCCTACATCTGGGTGCGCGGCCTGGTGCTGGTGATTTCCGGCGGCCGCTCGGCACAGGATCTGGCGCCGGCCATCCGCTGGTTCGGCATCCAGCGAATGGCCGGCCTGCCGCTGACCGCCTGGATCGCCGTCGCCTGTTTCGTCCTGTTCTCGCTGATCATGGCCAAGACGCCGTTCGGCCGCCACCTCGTGATGATCGGCGGCAACGAGACCGCGACCTTCCGCGCCGGCATCCGCGTCAACCGCAATCTGATCATCGCCTTCGTACTTGCCGGCGCCATTGCCGGCCTCGCCGGCTGGCTGCTCGCCATCCGCACCTCGGGCGCCACCGCCAATCTCGGCACCGGGCTGTTGTTCAACGCCTTTGCCGCGGTCGTCATCGGCGGCGTCAGCCTGAAAGGCGGTGTCGGCACCTTGCCCGGCGTCTATGCCGGCGTGCTGCTGCTCTCCTCCATCAACACGGCAATCAACCTGATGGGCCTGCCGGCCAATTTCACCCAGGTGATCCATGGCCTGCTGGTGCTCGCCGCCGTGCTGCTCGACGCCTTCAAGCAAACCATTCGCCAAAGACTCGCATGACAGGACAGCTCACATGACAGGACGGCTGCAAGACAAGGTCGCGCTTATCGTCGGCAGCGCGCGCGGCATCGGCAAGGGCATTGCGCTGCGCTTTGCCGAGGAAGGCGCAAGGCTGGTCCTGGCCGACAGCGAGGCCGAAGCCGGCCAGGCGACCGCGGACGAGCTCGGCGCGGATTTCATTCGCACCGACATCTCGCAAATGGCCGATGCAGAAGCTGCGGTGGCGCTGGCGCTGAGCCGCCATGGCCGCCTCGACATCGTCGTGCAGAATGCCGGCATCTATCCCTGGCAGCTGATCGAAAACACCAGCCCGGACGACTGGGACCGGGTGATGGCGGTCAATCTGCGCGGCACGTTCAACGCCACGCTGGCGGCGCTGGCGCCGATGAAGGTGCAAGGTTACGGGCGCATGCTCTACACCTCGTCGATCACCGGTCCGCACGTCACCAGCCCCGGCCACGGCCACTATGCCGCCAGCAAGGCCGGCATCAACGGCTTCATCCGCTCGGCGGCGCTGGAATTTTCGGGCTACGGCATCACCGTCAACGGCGTCGAGCCCGGCAACATCCTGACCGAAGCGATCGAGCTGCATCGCGGCGCCGCCTACATCAAGAACATGGAGGATTCGATCCCGCTCGGACGCCTCGGCAGTCCGCGCGACGTCGCCAACGCCTTCCTGTTCCTCGCCTCCGACGATGCCAGCTACATCACCGGCACCACCATCGTCGTCGACGGCGGCCAGTTGCTGCCCGAAGGCAAGGATTTCCGGCTGCTGCCGCCGTGATCAGCCGGATTTCTTGTACAGCAGCAACTCAGGCCGGTACTCGAAGTGCATGGTGTCGTAGTGATACCAGCGCCCGCCCCAGATGAAGCCGTTTTTCTCGAACAATTCCACGATTTCCAGCGGAATCCGGTTCTTGAAGGGAATGTGGGCCTTCGGGTTGGTTTTGTTCCTGTTGTTGTACCAATAGTCGGAGAAGCCGACATTGATATCGAAGGCCGCTCCGAACGAGTGAACGCTCAACCGGTCGGTGCCGGCGATCGGCCGCCAGACAAAGCCGCCGCCGGGCTTGAGCCCGTAACGGCTCAGCTCTGCGGGCATCGCCTCAAGCGCAGCGGAGACCTTGCCCAGCCGGTCGTTGATGCCGAAAATCCTGGTGACCTGCACGGTCTTCTTGCCGAGCTTCGGCAACCATTTGACGTTGGCGATGTGCTTGCCCACCTCGGCGGCACTTGCCCCGTAGAGCTTCTCGAAGAAAGGTTCATTGCGGATACGGCCGGGATCGAAATCCTCCGCCGGGACCAGCGCGCCCTCGGCTGCTCTGGGATAGACGTAGCGAAACATGTCTTCGATGTCGGGGCTCTCAAGCAGCGCGTCGGCGTCGCGCGCCTTGCCGTCGTTCCACACCATGGTGGTGCCGTCGGTCCAGGTCAGGACATTGCCCGAAATGGTGAAAAGGCCGGGATAGGCCTTGAGCAAGGCTGCCTTGGCGGCGGGCTGGTCGACGCCGTCGCCGGCATTCCCTGCATAGGAGGAGCGTCCAGTGCCGACGATTGCCAATGCGAACAGCAACCGCAGCATCAGGCGCCCTGGATGATCCATCATTGTGCTGCCGTCCCGGAGGGCTTTCGTTCATCGTGCATTTAACAAGGCTGCTGTACCATGCTGGTCGAATCGAACGGGAGACAAATTGTGTCAAAAACCTTCAATGCTTTGATCCGGATGACGTTTACATTCATCTGCCTGGTCGGCCTGGCCTCGTCCGTGTCTATTCTTTTTCCAGCCACCGCATCCGCCCAGCGGATGCAGCGATGCGCCGACGAAGGCGAAATCTGCCGCCTGCCCTACCCCTCGGAAGTGGTCTACGGCGCGCGCGGGCAGACCACTTCGCGCTTCATCGATCGTCGTGCCGTGCCGTGTACGAATCGAGTCTTTGGCGACCCGGCGCCCGGCCGCGACAAGGCTTGCTATATCGTGAAGCGCGGGGGCGGTAACGACTATGGCGACAATGACGACGACGGCGACAATTACGGCGATGATGATTACGGCCAGGGCCGCGGCAGATGGGTGGCCTGCGCCCGAGAGAATCAGTTCTGTGATTTCCGTGGCCGCCAAGTGGTCAGATACGGAGCGCGCGGTCGGTTCACGCAAGGCGTTTTCAGGAACGGCGTGCGCTGCGGCAACGATGCCTTTGACGAGGATCCCGCTCCCCGTGCGAAGAAGACCTGCTACATCAGGAAGTAGACTGGTGCCGGCATGAAAGGGGTGCGGCTCTTTGAGGCCGCGCCCGGAATCCGGGATCTTGGTGGGCGATGACGGGCTCGAACCGCCGACATCTTCGGTGTAAACGAAGCGCTCTACCAACTGAGCTAATCGCCCGCTCCGGCCGGACCTTTAAGCGGTCGCAACCGGCTTCGCAAGGCCAAATGAACAGCTGCGAGCTTAGCCGCACAGTGGTTTTCGCGGGCAAAGTGCCGCCCATCAAAAAACCTTCTCCTGTTTGCGTTTATGCTGTCCAGCTGCGCTTGACACCCGGTGGCGAACCCCTTATCCACCGCCCCAACGACGAACACGGCTGACACGTGCTCGTCCAATGCGCGGGTGTAGCTCAGTTGGTTAGAGTGCCGGCCTGTCACGCCGGAGGTCGCGGGTTCGAGCCCCGTCACTCGCGCCATTAATTTCAAGGGGTTAGCTACCGCCCCTTGAAAAGTTTCAACTCTCATTCTGCGGAGAGTTTCAACTTTCTGTATTCGTTCCGTTCCAGGCCAAGCAGCTTTCTGCCCTTGCGGCGGCTGGCGTCAGCTGAGCGGACGGCGGCCAGATTGACCGGCATATAGGTCTTCTGCAGCGCCTTGTTCCCGTCGATCGAATTGCCCATCTTGGCCGAGATTGCCTCGACCGACGCGCCTCCGGCATTTGCCTCGACCGCGCCGGAACGCCGCATGTCCATCAGCCGCCGCTTCTCCGATGTCCCGAACACCAGCGTGCGCAGATCGGCAAAGTCGTCGACCAGAGAATCCTTGGTGTAAGGCACGCCGGCGCGCGGCCGGCCGCCCTTCGGGCCCGGCGCGAAACCGCGCGAGCGAAAGATCGGCGCATCGTCAAGCAGGGTGACGCCTAGTGATTCGACATAGGCCAGCACCAGGCGCTGCGTGCGTGACGACAGCGTGCCGAAAGCCGCCTCGCCACTCTTGCTGCGTGCAATCAGAAAACCCCATTCCTGTGCTGTCTGCATTGCCTGCGCCGGTGTGAGCGTGCGCACGTCGACGGGTGAGAAGCTCGTGTCCCACGCAACGGCGATGACGCAGGCCAGTCCGCGGTAGCCGGCGCGCCAGGCGCCCTTGACCATGCGCACCGCCTCGCCTGCCGTCCAGGTCTGGTGGCGCGGTGGTGGCGTCTGGCGGCGGATCGCCTGCGATGGGTCGGAGCCGGGCGGGCATAGCTTCATGCCGGCCATGACATTATAGAGCGAACGCCACGTCTTTACGGCACGGTAGGCGATGTCGACACCTTTGACCCGGAGCAGACGGCCATACCAGTCGTCGAGCAGCTCGAGGGTGATGTCGGCTGGCGGCAGGTCGGCGAAGTACGGCTCGATGAAGGTCCAGCCGCGTTCCCAATCCTCGCGGGTGCGCGGTGGCTTGCGCTTCCATGCATCCATGCGGCGATAGCGTGCAAAGGCGTCTCCGATGGAATCCTTTGGCCATACATGCAGGCGCGACGGCTCCTTGCCCTTGCGGAGTTCCTGCCAGCGGTCTTCCCACTCCCTGGCTATCGTCCAAGCCTCAGGCCCGTCGATTCCACAGGAAATGCATCTGAAGCCAGCTTCGACCATCTTCGGCGTCGGCAGCCAGTAGCCGTACCTGCCCTTACGGATGACGTAGTGCTTCAACTTGATCTTACCCAAGCGTCGCCAGCCTCGCTCTTGCAATGTCAATGCTAGACTGCCCGCCGGATCCCGATCCTGCAAGACCCGAGCGTCGATCGAGCCAGGAGTCGATCGCAACCATGTCGTAGTTGCCGGTGATTGGGCAGGCCTTGGGAAAGCCTTGATCCTGCAACGCGGGCAGCAATTCCATGAATTCCCGCAGCGTCAGGTGGAGATAACGCGCCGCCTTGACCGCCGGCACGAGCCGCGGCTGTACCGGGAAGCGGATAGATGACGGTTGTAATGTGTGGGTTTGGCTCATGGCACCAAAACTCTATCCACCGTCCATCGGGACAGCGGATGGGCGCTTGTCGTTGAGCGGGTGTGAATTTCGCCCGTGTCAGCACCTCCGCCGCACAGCATGCGATTTTCCTACTCCGTGATCTCGTTATTCCTGCATCGAGGGTGAATGAGAACTTAGAATAACGGCCTTTTTCCCCCATGCCTATTCGTCCAATCCTTAATTCGCAGAATCGGCGGCCACAGGGCGAGAATACTTATAATCGGCGGCTTCAAAGCCGCTACGCCCGGGCAACCCGGATACCCTCGGCGATGTTGACGCCACTACCCATCAGGTCGCCATCGTGCTCCTGCACGACGTCACCCAGGTGAATGCCAATCCGGAACTCAATGCGACGATACCGGGCACCCCGGCACTGTGCGTAGCAATAGCGTTTTGACGCGCGCAGCGGACTGCTTCCACAACGCTGCTGAACTCGAAAGCTGTGACAATGAAAAGTCCGCCACCGTGAGCCAGACCAGAAAACTCATATTTTAGCACCTGCGAAACAAAGCTCGCTATTCCGCGTTGAGGCTCGTCGAACAACGGAGCTTCACGAATGGATCCGGCAACTGCAGCTGTGATGATTTTGCTTTCTTGCAGTCCCGCCCAGGGAGTCTGCAAGCCACTCGATACATCACCGTCCATGTTCGGATCCCTTGAGACATGCGAGTTGGCGTTAGCCGTGAGGCTCGAGGGCGCTCCCAACGGGGAGATCGTGGGGCGATGCAGTTCGATTGATCCCTCCGCTACAGGTTCCGTTCCAGCCGGGTACAGCACGATTGTCGTCACGCGGGGCACAGGGGCGGGTGCGGTGAGCAGTCGCTACATCGTGCCACACAAAAACTGAAGCCAGCCACCGTGAGGCAGCGGGCTATTCATTCTCGACCGGACAATTATAGGCCTTGCCCTCCCTCTATGAAGCCATACTCGGCATCGATGGCTTCGCGCTCGTCGTCCGCTTCGCCATCGTCGTCGCCTTCCCTGTCATCGGTCCCGTTGACTTCGATGCCACCGGCCAGACAGGGTTCGAGATCCGGGTCGGGCTCTACGAAGTCGAGCAGCTACATCAGGCGTTCTTCATCTTCGATCGAGCGACGGACCGCCATGTCCGAAAGGCAGAGGTTCGTGGCTGGATAGCGAAGAATCGCACACGGCTTTCCTTCATTCGCATGGTTCGCAGAGATTAGCATTATCGCCTACTCTCATCTCGTCCGACGTCGTCTCCCTGAAAGCAGCGCCGGTTAGGCTCGGCGCCCTTCTTGGTTTCTCCCCGTATGTCAAAAGGAGGTCGCCGGGCCTTGCCAGGCCCCGCTGCTCATCGCTTGCGGGGTGTCCTGATGACTGAGCTTGGCCCCGTGGCCTAACGGCCAGAACCAAACGTTCCGAAAAGCTTTCCCAGGCTGGCGGCAGCCGAAGGGCTGCAGAAGAGGGATCGTCAGACCGCTCCTGGCGCACCACAGCGACACCACCAAGCTGTAAGTCAGGTCCATCGGCCCTGCTGATGAGTGCCCTTGGACAGATGGATTGCGTTTGCCACGAAAAAGGAATCGTACCGGCCCGTTCTCAGCACATCAGCCGGAACGGGCCATGGGCAGAAGCAGCCAACTGGCTAAAATCGCAAGACGACCGAAGGACCACGTCGGCGATAGCACCGGACCCGACGGCGCCCGTGTCGCCAGTAACTACGGCAGACTCTTCTCCAGCCGCGCCGGCGGCGGCGGCGCCGGTGGTAGTAATCTGGGTCGTAATCTTGGTCGTAATCTTGGTCGTAGTAGCGCCGATGGTTGACCGGCTCCACTTCCGCGTGAGTACCTTCGTTGTCGAAGGCGTCTGGCGCGTCGAGTTCTTCGAGAATGCCGCTTTTTGCCGCTGGAACACCGGCCAATGCGTTGATAGGCCGGACGGCGCTTGCAAAGGCTGCTGCCCCTGCAACGCCAAATATCGCTGTCAAAAAGGATCGCCGATCCATAGTAAACCTCCCAAGTTACATGAGCTGAACGAAGCGCCCCGCCTGCTGAAGGAGCAGGCCCAGCGCACGGTAAAATAGAGGATTCGCCAGCCGCTCAAGCAACTCGCGAATCCTATCAGCGCAGGAAGGGACCTGGCTGCGCCGATCCAAGACATGTCAGCTAAGGACGACCGCCATTACCAGAAAGGTAACGGCTGTTGCAAAAATCGGTGCGAGCAACCATCGCGCCTGGCCAACACTTTGATCCATTTGTTCTCTCCCGTTGTGGAGAACCAACAGGCTGAACCCTAATCCGTTCCGCCTAGTCCAAAGGTAAGACCATTGCGTTGTACGGTCGGACTTTAGACCAATCGGATTAGACAAAGGTGCGTAGGCGGGAACGTTTACCCCGGTTCAAAGTTGGTTGCCGGGCAGTGCGGGACGATGGTCGTCGTGTGCCGGTCCTTGCAGGAGAGAAGATATGAAGATGCACTTTGTGAACACCGCCGCAGCCATGTTGCTCTTGGCGGGGATCGGCTCCGCCGCCGCTGACGACATTATCATCCAGCCGGAACAGGACACGGTCATCCGTGAGTATGTCAAGAAGCAGCCCTTGGCTTCGGTGAACCTTCCCGGCGTGGAATTGAACGTCGGGACAGCTCTGCCGGAAACTGTGGAGATCCACGAGGTCCCGAACGTCAAATACCGTTACGTGGTGGTCGACAACCGCACGGTCCTGGTAGATCCGGGCACCCGCAAGATCGTGAAAGTTTACGACTGAGATTTCGAACGAACCCACGCTCGCCACCCTTGGGTGGCGAGTGTGTGCATTCAAACGCTACTCAGCCGGACAATTCAAATTGCCACTCAGCTGGACAATGAACATGACGAACCCTGAACTCGAGAGGACGCAAGCCCTGGTTGCCCGCTTGGCTGATCTCCAAGCAAGAATGCAGGCAGCACGTCTTGTTGGTGCCGAGGTAACAACCGTCCGAAAGGTTGCAGCCACAATCGATGACGGCTTGCGACAGGCCGGCCTCACACCGTTAGAAATCGCAGAAGGTCAAGGGGAACAGTTTAGCGATACTAAATGTTCGACTGGCTATGGACAGCCGAACCGTACTCTCAGCAGATCAAGTCAGAGCAGCACGAGCCCTACTGAACTGGCCGCGTGTGCGACTTGCCGCCAAGGCCAATCTTAGCGAGATGGTGATCAGCGATCTTGAGAACGGATACAGGAAACCGCGGCCCCACAACATCGCCGCCATCCGCAAAGCGTTTGAGGATGCCGGAATCGTTTTCACCGTCCAAGGCACTCCATCGCTAGCCCGCTCAGAAGGTGATAGCGGCCTAGCCGCCGATAATAGACGGTGGCGGGGCCGGGAGAAAAAAGGATAGCGGGGAAAAGCCCGTGTACCCACTGCACCCGATCTCTAAAGCGGCCGCTAACAAGGGCGGTTGTTCACTGACTTTGTGCTGGCGCTCACCTTTCTAAGGTGCCGCTCGAATATGGCCAGCTTCTCTTCGTAGCCGATCCGCACTCTGGACCTGCAACTATCGCATTTGAAACCGGCAATCGTTTTCAGCCAGGATCCCCTTCTCACCATACGGCGTGAACAGGAGGGGCATTGGAATTCTAAAGGTACGTCGCGCAGTTCATTTGATAGAGGCGCTGTGCAAGTTCTCCTCAGCGGCACGGCCACTGCAACAAAGTAGAAGGAGAAATGTTTCCGCTTCGGCCATTTACGCGGAGCAATCAGACCTAAGTCCAAATGCTGAAGGGGGCAGGCAAGCTGTTCCTTGCCCTTCGATCCGGATCGTCTCCGTGGCCTCACCATACTCGGCCGTAGCTCAAAGGCTCGTATCACCGGCCAGAACGCGCAGTTCATCCAGTGGAATGGGACAGGACCGGCAAAGCCTCGCGACCGAACTTCTCGAGATTAGACGGATCCGTTGGCCTTCCTCAGAGGCCATGGCATAAGATTCGAGCTCGATCGGCTGTCTTCCTTGCCCTTCTCTATAACGCGGACCAGCCGTTCTCAGCAGGCTTCGGCCACTCCACACTGTCTGAGTTTGTGTTCTGAACTGTGCCGCCCATCGCAGTTCCCTCCACCTCCAACAGGCTAATTACGGATTATAAGACCTGGGGAATCGATCTTTCAGGTGGAATCCGCATTAGCGCTGGATGTTGCATCGCGGCGCGGAGGGGTTTTATTAGCTCCCCCTCATCTTGACGCTGGCGCCGGCTGCTCCAAAGTCTTGGGCATGGCTCGGGGAAGTATCAAAGTTGGCGACGAGGTCGCAGTCACGGCGATTGTGCGCGGCCGCGTGACGCCCGATCGCATAAGCGTGACGATCCCCTCCTACGACTTCCCGCATTCTGTTGTCGATTCGACTTCGAAGGCTGTGATTGGCCAGCATATGAAATTGATCGGCCCTGTCACACGCATCGACGGGGACAAGGTAACCGTCAGCCTCCGGCCATTGGTGACTGTCGAGGCCGAGCACGTGCGCCTGGTCGAAAGCCACGTGGCGCTTCCGCGAGCGCGAAAAAGGCCGCTCGTTGACAAAGTTTAACTTGCCTGCCCACCCAAGGAACGGCCAGTGAAACTTTACCCATCACATCGGCTCTGGTCGCCTCCCGCTAGCTGCCGGCGCGTTGCGATATCGGCGCAGTAGACGGGTTGGCATTTTCCGAACTTTCCGCCATGTCGTCGCGATGACGTTGGCGAAGGCGCTTCAGCAGATCGCGTGAGGCTTGGATCGCCCTGCGCGATTGATCCATGTTCTGGCGAAACGTGGCGCGTTCCTCCATGGACTTCTGCCACTTCAGCAAGGTAGCCGTAGTCGCAGTAGCGGCTTGAGCGATTTCTATGGGCGTTGCAACCATCGCATCCTCCCAAAAAGGCAATGGTAAACGCAATCTCTATAGGCCCAACGAAGCCCTTTCTTCAATCAAAAACGACCATACGGCATACGGCAAAATGGCTATTCGGCGGGCCGCTCGACGGCGGCTTCGTCGACCTCGGCTTCCATCTCGTCTTGACGGTCTTGGTCTTACCAAAACCAGCCATCGCCACACCGTCAAAGCCCTGCAGCCACGCATCGGCATGTTCCTGCCAGTAAGCTGGCGCCTCACGCTCCTTGCCATCCTTGCGCGCTTGGGCGCCGTACATCCAGGCGTAGGTGGCGCGCTATTTCTTAGGCACCGCCATTTCCATCATCCTCCCAGAAATCCAGCAGCCTTGCGTGCCGCAGCTTCTCATCGCCTTTTCCTAAGAAAGGAGAGGGTCTGTGGACAGCTGTGGCTCTATCCGGCTGTAAGTTGCCAGACCGCTACGCTGGCGAGGGCAAGGCCCGCTGCGCCTTCGATTGCTCGCGATATGGTATCGAACAGCCGTGGCCTGCTGTCGAAAAAATGCACCAGGCGCTCCCGAAACAAGATCGACAGTACCGCCACGCTGGACAGCGTTAGGGCCACGCCCACCATCATGGTGATTGCCAACAGAATTCCAGCTCCCGGCACCCCTCTGGAAATCGCGAAGGTCATGACAAAAAGGGTCAGCGGGCACGGAATCAAACCGGCCATGACTCCAACGGCCTCGCCCTCATGCTTGTGATGGTGGCCGTGGCTCACCGAACGCCAAAGCATCCAGACGCCGATCAGCCCGAGCAGACCGCGACTCACACCCTCAAGCGGTGGTGCGCGTCCAACGCTGCCCAATGCAATCGAGACGAGCGGCAGGGAGAATACGGCGATCAGCACCGCTGTCGCCACGTGAGTGAAGGACAGCGTAATCGACACCAGGAGGCCGCGCGAAACCTTCGCATCCGAACCTGCAAGGTAAGTCGCCAAGACAGCCTTACTGTGGCCGGGCGTCAGAGCATGTGCCGCACCGAACAGGAGGCCCATCGGCAGAAAGGCAAGGAACGCAAGCCAATCACCGCCAACTGACAGCAGCTTTATCTGATCTGCGAGCGCCAGGTATATGGAGCGCTGAAATTCGACAAGCGCCTGGAACATCAGCCGAGACCGGCAAAAGCGAGTGGTTTCCGGCAGTTGTCAGTGCTGGTGGCCGTGATGTTCGCCCTGATCATGAGAGTGCGGATGCTCGTGCTCACCTTGGTCGGTCGAAAACCGGATGTTGGCAGCTGCGAGCGCCGGCATGTGTTCGAACAGTTCGTTCTCCAGCGCCGCCGTGATCTTGTTTGCCTCTGAGAGAGGCAAGGTTCCGTCGGCTGCAATAGCGATGTCGGCATGCAACTTGTGGCCAATCCAGCGGGCCTTGGCGTCGACAACGCGAGCACCCTGCACATGCGCAGCGGCATGCTGAATTTCGGCCATCACGCCCGGCTCGACGCCGTCGAGCATGCGGGTGAGCACTGAGCGCGCCGATTGCCAGACGATACCGAATATAGCGACCGTGATGAGAAGCCCGATGATCGGGTCGGCCAGTGGAAATCCGAGCCAGACGCCCATGGCGCCGATGACCACTGCAAGGCTGGTAAGCCCGTCGGTGCGGGCATGGTAGCCGTCGGCGACGAGCGCCGCACTGTTGATTTCCCTGCCGATACGGATGCGAAACACCGCGACGGCCTCATTCCCGAGGAAGCCGACAATGCCCGCCGCGGTCAGCCAACCGAGATGAGTCACTGCCTGCGGACTGACCAGGCGCTCGATAGCCTGGTACCCGGCGACGATGGCGCTGAACAGAATGATCAGCACGATAATGATACCGGCCAGATCCTCTACCCTGCCAAGGCCGTAGCTGAAGGTCCGTGACGGCTTGCGTCGTGCCAGCATGAATGCGATCCAGAGCGGAATGGCGGTTGTGGCGTCGCCTATGTTGTGGATCGTATCGGCCAACAGCGCCACGCTGCGTGACACCAACACCACGGCCATCTGCAATGCCGCCGTCATGGCCAAGATGACGAACGACCATTTGATGGCCCAGATGCCGCGGTCAGTGGTTGCAATCGTTGCGTCGATGACCCCGTGCGTATGGCCGTGCGAGCCATCGTCATGAGCATGCGCGTCATGATCATGTGACCCGAAGCCGAACCAATCCAAGACGCGTGCGCCGATACTGGTCATAGGTATTTCGCCAGTTGCTTGAGCTCTGCCAGCGAGTTGCCTCCCGCTTCCGTGTCGATCAGACAATGTTCGATATGATCGTGGATCAGTTCTCGCTTTGCGCTGCTGATGGCGCTCTCCACTGCATGGAGTTGCTGCGCCAGGTCCAGGCAGGATCGCTGCGCCTCGAACATGCCAAGCACGGATGCAAGATGCCCCTGTGCGCGCTTTAAGCGCTTCACGATAGCCGGATGAGAACTATGGATGCCTTCGGACATGCCCACCGGTATCCCCCCAGGGAGGATGCGTCAAGTATGATGTGAGCGCAGATCGGCTCTTGATCAGCCACCCCGCAGAGCGTGTATCCATGGCGCTGAATGGTTCCGGAAATTGGAATCTGGGCTTGAAAGGGCTGGCCCCTGTGCAATACAGGAACCAGCCATTAATCCTACCAACTCAATGAACCGTCCAACTTTATGGGGTCAGTTCACGACCGGGCCTTTCTTTGCGTGGTGAAACTGAAGAAGCCCGTCGGTCCGATCAGCGGGCTTTGTGATGGGGATGGCCCGCGCCTGCTTCCGAGGCTGCGCGGGCCGACCATGGACGCATCTTGGTCACCGGCCGGACCGCTGAAGAACGAGCCGGGTGTGACCGAACTGCCTTGGAGCGGGAATGTTCCCGGCTGACGCAAAAAGCTCGCCAGCATGAGCCGGCGGGCAATCGATCTGGAGTAGCTGGACTCATCCAGCATAGTTCAACGACGGCGGAAGGTTCGGTAGCAACCCGCGCTCGTCGCTCCCCAAGGATCCAGGGAGCGGCGAGTTGTTGCCCTGCGAGCGCGACACAGAAACTTCGCCGCGCCATGAAAGGACGGCGTGGAGCGCGCAAGCTCTGCAACAAGCTGCCGGCGCTCTGGGAGGTCTGTCCGCTTTTCGGATTGCCAGTGCCAGTCCAGACCAGCACCCTGCCTGGTGAGCGTAATCCCGCAATTGCCTGCGCTGAAGGCGGCGTAGGGCCGCCCATTGGGCGAGACTGGACTTCTAGACTGGAAGCCACCAATTCCTGCACCGCTTCGGGAACGGCCAACGGCACCATCTGCGCCGGATAGGGGCCGTCGATCCAGCCGTTCGCGGAGCGCTCGCTATCGGTTTGGCCGTTCAGGCTAGCCATTCGCGTCACTTCGCAGAAAGCCTCCCGGTTGGGCCTTATGCGGCACGTCCCAACCGAAATAAACCATGGCCGGCTAGGACGACGTCTGGAGAAACTGTTGCTCTCTCGTCGGCGTCTTCGAAAACGCTGTGATTATCGCCTCGAGCGATACATTCAAGGCGTTGGAAAAGGTCCTGCCCCTCTGCCAAATCGCTACGTAGTGATAGAGCGCGGACGGTTCCACTGGCCTTACTCCCAGCTGAAACGCCGCGTACTCACGTGCGATGATCTCGTTTGTGATCGAAATGCCCAGGCCAGCCGAAACGTATCCGGCTTCGTGACCGTTGCAATCGAATTCCACCAGTATGTCCGGCTCAACGCCGGCGAAGCGCAAGGCATTGAAGTTCATCTGGTGGGCGGCAAACTGGGGATCGATATCGACGATCGTTTCGCCTGCCAGGTCTTGCGCCTCGATACAGGTCTGTTTTGAAAAGCGGTGGTCGGGATGAAAAATGCATACGTTTCGTGCCGACCCAAGCGGCGCCCATTCAAACAAGCCTGGATCCAGAGGCAGTCTCGAAATTCCAAGATCGGCGCGGCCGGCCAGGATGTGTTCGCCGATCTGCTCGTAGCTTCCAGAAATCGACCGGACATTCGAAGCGGTCTGTGAGCGGATAATCGCCACGACCTTGGGCAAGGTCACGAAACCGAAAACAGAAGGCGCGGCAATCGCGATCCGCTGCTTTTCCTCGTTCTTCATCGCGAAGATCGACGCTTCCAGCCGATCCAGGGACGTCAGGGCAAGTTCTACGTTTCGCAGAAGCTCCCAAGCTTCCTGCAAGGGGACGATGCGGTTGGCTGATCGCTTGAACAGTGTGATGCCGAGCGTGGTCTCGAGTTGCTTCACATGTTGACTGACGGCCGGCTGGCTTATCCCGAGCGCTGCCGCCGCCCGCCTTGTCGAACCGGCCCGCAACACTTCCCGGAAGACCTTCAGTTGACGGAGCTTGAGGTCGCTCTGCAACAACTCCATTCCCTGCGCGCCTTTCCCTGATAACCACCCGGCGGCAGACAACGCCAACCTGGGGAGCAACGAACTGCCTCAGTATATAACGACGCGTTATAGATAAAATAATAAAAGTTATAGATTGAGTGTGTAATTTTAAGCGTTAGAATTGGCTAGTATCTCAAGTTAACTCCACATTAGAAATATAACAACTCGCAACCTTGGGTTATATGGTTTGGTCTCGGCAATAAAGACCGACATATCCTGCGGCAATTGCGAGCCGAGGAAAGCGCCCCATGGGTGGTTTTACTACTCAGTTTGTTGTCGCACTTACCGTGACCATAAGCCTGGCTCTTGTCAGCGGCTGCCTGGGTACGGCATTCGGGCTGTTTTTGGCGATTTCGAAGGGCACGGCAAAGCCGCGCCTCAACGCGGTCGTGGCCGCCTACACCACAGTCGTCCGTGGTGTACCAGAACTTCTCGTTATCCTGCTCATCTACTTCGGCGGAACCACGCTCGCCAGCAAGATCGCCGGCCGGTATGTCGAGGTGAACGCATTCACCGCAGGGGTTATCGCGCTCTCGGTCATTTTCAGCGGTTATGCGATCGAAGTGTTTCGCGGTGCGATAGCGGCAGTGCCAGCGGGCCAAACCGAAGCGGCAAAGTCGCTTGGGCTGAACGCCTGGCAGCGCTGGATGTTCGTCATCGGTCCGCAGATGCTGCGGCTGGCGCTGCCTGCCTATGGCAATCTCTGGATTTCGCTCTTCAAGGATACCGCACTGGTCTCGATCGTCGGCCTGACCGACATCATGCGCGTTGCGTATGTGGGGGCCGGATCCTTGCGCGCACCATTGACTTTCTACCTTGCGGCCTCCGCTCTCTATCTCTCGCTGACCACCGTCACGTTGCTGTCGATCCGGCTGACTGAGCGGCGCTATCCGGCTCTCGGCCGGTAGGAGGGAAGGCCCATGAACCTCGGCTTGATATTTGACGCACTGGTTGTCTTGCCTTCGGGCGTTGGTCTCACTTTGACCCTGACGGTCTTGTCGCTGACGGCCGGATTTCTTCTTTCCGTGCCGCTGGCCTTCATCCGCGCGTTCGGACGTCCCGGCTTCTCGCTCGCGGTGCTCGCATACACCTATGTGATCCGCGGAACGCCGATGCTGGTTCAGCTCTTTCTGCTCTACTACGGCCTCGCTCAGATCGAGGCGGTGCGAACAAGCATCTTCTGGGTGATCCTGCGCGACCCCTTCTGGTGTGCCCTTCTGACATTTTCGCTGAACAGCGCGGCACACACCACCGAGATCCTGTGCCGCGGTCTCCAGTCCGTGCCGAAGGGTGTCACCGAGGCGGCCACATCTCTCGGCTTGAAACGCTTCCAGATCGCTCGCCTGGTCACCTTCCCGATCGCTTTCAGGATATCGCTCCCGGCCTACGGCAACGAGATCGTCGGGATGATCAAGGGCTCGTCGCTCGCGAGCACCGTGACGCTGCTTGAGATCACCGGCATGGCGAGACAGATGGTGTCGACCACGTTCGCGCCGTACGAAATCTTCATCGTCGCCGGAGCGATCTACCTATCGCTCACCTCGATCGCGGTGAAAGCGATCCAGTTGCTGGAGCGATGGCTGTCGACCGACGGCCATCCGGTTCGCCGACGAAAGGCGCGATTGCGCCCCGCCCTACCTGACCCAGAGATCACGACGCCCCTGCCCTGACGCCTAGGTTCTGGGCTCCCCTTTCCATCCAACCAACGAAGAGGTGCATCATGCGCATACCCCTGGCTATTGCTGTTTCTATCGTATCCCTGATGTCGGCAGTCCCGGCGAGCGCGCAAAGCGAGCGCGTCATATCGATTGCCGCTGAAGGCGCCTCGCCGCCCTGGGACGGCACCGACGCGAACGGTCAACTCTATGGCTACGATATCGATGTTGGGCAGGAGCTGTGCCGTCGGATCGAGATCAAATGTACCTTCGTCCCGCAGGATTGGGACGGGATCATCCCGGCACTGCTTGTCGGCAAGTTCGACGTGATCATGTCTGGCATGGCGATCACGGAAAAACGCAAGCAGTCGATCGCGTTCTCGATCCCCTACGCCACCGGCTTCAACCAGTTCGTGGTGCGCAAGGACCTGGGTCTCGACGCCGGCGACACCAAGGAAAAGGTCAACCTTTCGACCATCGGCGACAAAGAGAAGGCAACCATCGAGCGCCTCAGATCGACACTCGCCGGCAAGGCGATCGGAGCCCTGCGCTCGTCCAATTCGGAAGCAGTCGTGAAGGAAATGCTGGGCGATGTCGTGACCATTCGCAGTTATGACAGCCAGGACAACATGAAGCTCGATCTTGCCGCGGGTCGCATCGACGGCGGCCTCGCCGACTATTTCACCTGGCGCGATTTTCTGGAGACGCCTTCCGGCTCGGATGTGGTGTTTTTCGGCCCTGAACTGAATGGCGGGCTCTGGGGGCCGGGCGTCGGCGCAGGTCTGCGCAAAGACGATACGGAGTTGCTCGCCAGGTTCAACGCGGCCATCGACGCGGCCACCAAGGATGGGACGATCAAGGCGCTGAGCCTGAAATGGTTCAAGAGCGATATCTCGCCAGCCATCTCGCAATAGAGGCAACCGACTTCGACATTGACGTGGCGCTGGCCGGAACGCCGGCGCCTGCGCCCTACCCTCCTTCAAGGCGAGTTCCATGAAAGACCAGTTCTGCGCGGTCGTCACCGGCCAATCCCTGATCAAGCACGACATACGTGACGTCAAAAACGAACGCTTCATCGCGGTTACGGATTTCCTGCGCCAAGGCGACGTCGTCTTCACCAACTTCGAGTCGACGATCCTGGGTAAGCACGGCGGGTGGCCGACCAAGGGCAAATACTTCGGATATTCCAGGGCTGAAGTGCTCGACGCATTGCAGGCCATCGGTTTCAACGCGCTTGCTCTGGCAAACAACCACGCCTTCGATCTCGGCGCTGGCGGCATCCTCTCGACCCTGGAGGAAGTGGAAGCGCGCGGTCTCCTGCATGCCGGCATCGGGGCCGACGAGACTGACGCGAGGAAACCGGGCCGACGCCGGCTGGGCGCGCGCGAGGTCGCGCTTCTTGCGATGGATGCAGGCCCCGGCCCGACCAACATGTATGCCGAAGACCGCACGGCCTTCCGGCCGGCTCGGCCCGGCGTCAATCGTCTGAACACCTGTCGCAAGATCGGGGTACCGGACGGACATTTCAGCAGACTGGCAAGGCTGGGCGCTCATTTGCAAAGCTCCCCCTTTGAACTGGCCAACTATGCGCAACCGGAGGACCCGGTAGAGGTGTCGGCCGGCACGGAGATCAATTTCTACGGCACCGTGTTCACGCAAGCCGCAGACTTCGGCCGTATGATCGAAGTCGATCAGCAGAGTGCAAGTGTCCATCTGGCCGCCATCCGGCACGCGGCGGCACAGGGCGATTTCGTCATTGCCTATCTGCACCACCATCATTGGGAACCAGGCTGGCAGGACGTGCCGCGCTGGGTGCAGACCTTTGCTAGGATGTGCATTGACGCCGGCGCCAACCTCTTCGTCAGCCACGGCGCTCCGGTGCTGCAGGCGGTGGAAATCTACAATGGCGCGCCGATCTTCTATGGCCTCGGAAATTTTCTCTTCCACGTCCACGCCGACGAAACCGAATGGGATCCACCGGAAGTCTGGCAAAGCATCGTCGCCGCTTGCCGCTATGACGCCGGCGGAAGCCTCACAGAAATAGACCTCCTGCCCGTCGCGATCGGGGCGGAAACTCAGTCTCCCGGATCCGCAACGGGCAGACTGGTGCCCGTCGCCATCACTGGAAGCGAGGCGCGAGACATGCTTGAGGAATTCGCGACGCGCTCTCGGGCGTTCGGCGTCGAGATCAAAGTATCCTCGGCTTGCGGCCGCATCACCGTGCCCGCTGCCCGAAAATTCGGCTGACTACCGCGATCGACCGTCAGACGGTCTTGCATTCGGCCGGCGCGGACTCGCCGGCCGTCTCGCTCTCTGCCTTCGTGTCTAGCAGGACCAGTTCTTCCCCTAGCGCTGAGACCAGGGACGAGATGCGACCACGCAGACGCGGTGGAAGGTTCACTAGCCCCTCAATCAGGCGCCGACCCTCCGCGCTGGCGATGAAATCCAGGCGCTCATCGACCGGCAGGGGCCGCGCCTCGACGCGGGTCTCATCGTTTCCCGGCAGACCTTCGAAGAAGCGGCTGACAGGAACGCCGAGCGACCTGGCGATTTCGTAGAGCATCGAAGCGCTCACGCGATTCCGCGCGTTCTCGTATTTCTGGAGCTGCTGGAAGCTGATGCCTATGGATCGGGCAAGTTGGGCCTGCGATACGTCCGACTGGACGCGGACGGTCGCAATCTGCCTGCCGACATGCTGATCGGCGGGATGAGGGTCACTGTCGATCTTTGGCTTCGGCTCCGTCCGAAGGAGGACGAAGCGCTGCGGTTTCAACAAGGCTTTTCGATGCTCCATTAGCCAGCCGACAGAGAGTCTGTCGGTACGTTATCTGAAAGCCGAATCGCCATTTCGTATACCTTATAGGGTGTAAAAGAACCCTATCGGTAGCAAAGAAAATCTGCCTGCCAATTGTGGACCCATGGTCAGTCCACGACAGATTCGAGCCGCACGAGCTTTGCTGGGTTGGTCTCAGCAGGAACTCGCTGACAAGGCTATTGTTTCGCTTAACGCGCTGGTCCGGTTGGAAAACGGCAAGGTGGATTCCCGGATTAGCACTTTGCAGGCCATTGAAGCGGCCCTGACAAAAGCGGGGGTCGAATTCTTGTCTGTAGGGCAGAGAGGTGAAGGTGTCCGGCTCTTAAATCCTCGGGCTTGATAGTGAGTTTGGCGGTCTGGTTTCTGTTCAGGTCCTGCTGCTGAAGGCACACCCATTCAGTCTGTTCATGAGCCTGCCGACATCCGCACCGCGCGCTACTGCAGGACTGATTGATCGGCTCGCGCCCGGATCGCTGTAAGCAAATGCGCTTAGGCTGAGTCTCGCAGCTGCATTTGTCGTTCCCACAATTGCTCTCCTGCGGGTGACGAGAGACAAAGTCGTGGTATTGTCGGAGTCAGCCACGATCCGAACTCCACACAGCTTGGGTTGTGGCTAGGCCGAACGACGTGTTGTTGCACGACGTTCGGTCACGAAGAGTGAACCACATTACGTACATTACGGACACCGCTATTGTCAAACGTTCCTGATCCTGTCGACAACAAAACTGAACGCTTCGAGTTGCGGCTCTCGACCGACCTACTTGCTCGCGTAGACGAATGGCGTCGCACTCAGCCAGATCTTCCCACCAGATCGGAAGCGTTCCGGCGATTGGTGGAGGCTGGTCTAGCTTTGAAATAGGTTGCGGCTTGGTAGAAATCATCTCGAGTGCGCTTGGCGAGCAGAATATAACTCGCCTGGCCATTTTGCTAAGCTAGTACCCGTTGAATGCGGGTGCGGTGGCCAAACGGCACCTGCGACGAGTGAAACTACCGAAAACGGGGCGGAGTCATGACCGAACCAGGTCGCGATATTTCGTCGTCCAGTCGCTTCGCCGCCCGCTGTCCTGGCCGTCTCGCGTACTGGCGCCTGGCACCCAGCCGCATGCATAGCTCGGCCATGCTGCTGAAAAGGCACCCTTGCTTCTCCACCCATGGCCCGAAATGGCCGCGCGGCAATGCCGCCTTGTTGCGCAGCGGCCAGCGCCCGATCGCTATCTTCTGATCGATGGACAGGTGGCCGCGTTCTGGGCATAGGCCTCGAAAGCGCCCCGGGGATTAAAGCGGTGCCGACACTGTTCCGAAATCCGCCGGAACGTCTAATATGCCCAGATGCAGGGGACACGCATCGCTTTTGGTCCGTTCGTACTCGATCCCGACATCGGGACGCTCCTGAAAGAGCAGATCCCGATCGTTGTTGGGCATCGTGGGCTGACGCTGCTTGCTGCGCTCACGGCCCGGCCCGGCGAGATCTTGACCAAGGCCGAACTGATGGACGCTGCCTGGCCGGGAACCGCCGTTGAGGAAGGCAACCTTACGGTCCAAATAGCGACACTGAGAAAGGCACTCGGTCCGGCTGACAACGGCGGCGAGTGGATCGCCACGGTGCCTCGCGTCGGCTACCGCTTCACCGGGACTGTCGAGCCGGTGGCGAGCGCATCCCGCAGAGCGATACCAGAGTCCGGCAAGCCGTCGATTGCGGTCCTGCCTTTTGCCAACTTGAGCGGCGATCAGGACCAGCAGTATCTCAGCGATGGCATAACCGAGGACATAATTACGGAGCTGGCCAGGTTCCGCTCCCTCCTTGTCATCGCGCGCAATTCATCTTTTCAGTTTCGCCATCCGGCATTGGACATTGCCGAAGCCCATCGCAAACTCGGAGTTCGCTACCTCGTCGAAGGCAGCATGCGAAAGCTCGGTGATCGCATTCGGATCACCACACAATTGATTGACGCCGCCACCGGCACCCACCTGTGGGCCCAACGGTACGACGGGGCCCTCGACGACATCTTCGCATTGCAAGACGAGGTTGCGGCTCTCATCGCCTCGATGGTCGAAGGCCGGGCGGAGGCCGATTCGACGAGCCGGACAAGACGCAAGCCTCCCGCCGATTGGGATGCATACGACTATTACCTGCAGGGGCGCGCGCAGTTCTACCGGTATGAACTGGACATGGCCGAGCCCCTATTCGTCCGGTGTGTCGAGCTCGATTCGACGTTCGCTCAAGGCCACGGCTTCCTCGCGCAGGCCCTCGTCGGCAGATTTTGGTACGACAACGATCCGCGGACGCTACAGAAGGCCTGGGAGTCGGCACGAACGGCGCTCGCTCTCGACAGGAGCGATGGCGTCTGTCACCAGAGCATGGGGCTGGTGCTTACGCACATGCGCCAGCACAGCGATGCGGGAGTGCATTTCGAGCAAGCGCGCTCGTTGAACCCGCTAGACATGAACATAGCGGGGGACTATGCAAGCTGGCTCAACTACGGCGGACGGGCCGAGATGGCGCTGAACGTGCTCGAAACTGCGCTCCTGCGCGACCCGTTACCTCCAATTTGGTTCTGGGAGGTGAAGGGCAGCTCCCTCTTCCTGCTTGGAAGGTACGTGGAGGCCATCAGTTCGTACCAGAAGGCCGGCGACCAATTCTTCATTCATGCGTTCCTCGCAGCGGCGTACGCACATTTGGGCGAGACGCAGAAGGCGCGCGTTGAAGTCGAGGAAGCACTGACGAGGAAACACGACCTGACTGTCCGGTTGTTTTCAGGTTTCCCGTTCGCCGACCAGGTTGCCCTCGAGCTTTTTATGTCAGGCTTCAGAAAGGCGGGTTTTCCCGCGTGAATGCACCTTCGGGAGCGCGCCGGTCAGGCCCGACAGCCGAATGCACCCCAACAGGCCATCGAACCCGCTTAACCGAGATCGAAGTCGAGGGCGTCGGCACGCATCGGCTTCCGCGCTAGCATTCCGCGCGTCTCGTCTTCTGGACTCTTTGTTGAAACAGTCGCATCCTCCCTGCGGGGAAGAGGGCGTGGACAAATACCGATACGACAATCGATCTGATCGCTGGCGAAAGCGAGCCGGTGCCAAGCATAGCCGTGCGCACCGATGGGCGAATGTGCCGCGGCGCCTGATTTTGGTGACTGCGGTAGCGGCTGGCGCTCTGGTCGCGCAAACCGCCATCCAGCACAGCGAAAGTTTGCCAGAGATCAATGCATCGAACTGGTTCGGCTCGAAGCCGGCGCCGATCGCCGGTGTCGCGTCTGTGATCGACGGCGACACGATCGAGATCCACGGACAGCGCATCCGCTTGAACGGCATCGATGCGCCCGAGAGTAAGCAATATTGCGACGACGGTAAGGGCTTCGAATACGCCTGCGGGCGCCATGCTGCCCAAGCCTTGCACGAGTTCCTGGCTGCATCGCGTCCGTTGCACTGCAGCTTTGTTAACCGAGACCGGTACGGCCGGCTTGTTGGGGATTGCGATCGCGCCGACGGTCGCAACGTCCAGAGCTGGCTTGTCGAGCGGGGCTTGGCACTAGATTGGCCGCGCTACAGCCACGGAGCCTACGCAGGACAGCAGGCGAAGGCCCAGGCAGCGAAGGTCGGTCTGTGGGCTGGGGCGTTTCAGGCGCCATGGGATTGGCGCGCAGAGCATGCGAACGGCACCACCAAGCCGTCTGCAAAACAACCACTCGGCATGATGAGCAATGGGCAGGTGGCGCAGAGCTATTCTTGTCAGCCGCGGCGAACTTGTCCCCAGATCAGTTCGTGCGATGAGGCTAATTGGTACTTGGCCAACTGCTCTTGGGGCGGCAAGCTCGACCGCGACAAGGACGGCGTTCCTTGCGAGAGCCTTTGCTAAGTCGGCAGTGAGAGGGACATGGCATGATCGTTGTCGGCTTTGCCTTTTTGCCTCCACAGCGCACACCAAGGCGAACTCTGCGGTCGCCCAGAGCCTTCCGCAAGGCTACTAAGGCAATCAATCGGCCACCGCCGCCGAGAAACGCAGCGTCTGGCGCCGCAGCGACGAGTATAGGAGAATTCCGACCTTGGCCCGCTCAGCGTGCCTGAACTCCTGCGCAACTGAGGCAGAGCGATGTGCGGACGTTACACCAAATATCTGTCGTGGTCGGAAATCCACCGGCTCTACCGCCTGACTGCGCCGGCGGAGACGGGCCGCAACGACGAGCCCCGGTACAACATCGCGCCGACTCAGGATGTCCCATTCGTCACTGCCGGTGAGGATGGCAACCACAGGCTGCGTGAAGGGCGCTGGTGGCTGGTCCCTTTCTGGGCAAAGGAAATGCCCAAGGCGGCTATGTTCAATGCCAGGATTGAGGGCATCGATACAGCGCCCGCCTTCCGCGACGCCTACAAGTCCAAGCGCTGCCTGATCCCTGCCGATGGCTTCTACGAGTGGACGATATCGCCTGCCGACGGCAAGAAAGACCCTTGGCACATCTACCAGCCAGGCCACGCGCCTTTCTCGTTCGCCGGGCTTTGGGCTTACAATTCCAATCTCGACATAACCAGCTGCACCATCATCACCGAGCCTGCCGCAGAACCGATGAAGCAGTTGCATGATCGGCAGCCTCTCATTCTCGACGCGGCCTACTATGACGCCTGGCTGGACCCGGCGACGCCCAAGGAAAGCCTCAAGGACATTCTCAGCCACGACATCGACGGTCAGCTGCAGTTCAACCGCGTTGGACGTGAGGTGAACACGAGCGCCGTCAACAAGTTGCCCAACGACCATCCCGGCCTGGTCGGGCCGATCAACCCGTTATGAGCGACGAACCGAGCCGGCTTGCCGAAGGGATGACAGCGATTCCGCGCGGCCGAGAGCCGATCGAAAATCGCTTTGCGAGCATTCTGGCTGCGGCAAGCTCGGCGGGTTTGGGTTTTCGAGGCCTGGACAGAAGTCACATTGGTTCTGTTGTTTGCATCCCGGCGACGGCGATCGGTTTGTATAGGAGTTGACGTCCGACCATCTAGCGCCCCTGTTCGAGGCATGGCATCGAGAAGCTGTGAAACTCTTCAAAATGCCCCGGAAAGGTCCGGGCGAGATACCGCACCACTCTGGAATTATCCATCAACCGGTCGAAAAAGCGGTTGGCTGCGACAAGCTCCAGGCCCACCTGGCCATGACGTTCCGCGGCGCTGAGAACCGCAAGGCTTAGCGCGCCGACATCGAGCACCATCGCGCCGCGCTGGTCTTCCGCCTGTGTGGTGATCGTTGAGAGATTAAAACCCTCGACCAGCAGGGCTTGCGGTGTCAGAGCGACGAGTAGTCTCGCGTAGGTGATCCTGACCCGGTCCATCGCCACCATCAGCCGGGCAATCTCCAATTGCCTGGCTGGCAGCACCTTCTGGAGCAACCCGAAGATTTTTGTTTTCACCGGCGCGTCCCGAAGCAGGTCGAGGACATCAGGGCAAATTCCGTTAACGGCTTTCCGGTTCTCGCCTGTCTCGGAAGCGGGTTTTCCGGGAGAGCAGAACATTTGCGGCTCGCGGGTCGCGCCACGCAACCTATGTGCCAGTAGGCTTGGCATTGTCCTGAAGCCCTCGGACACCAGCGTGGCGCAGAATTGCTTGTCGCGCATCATCAGGTGGAGCGCCGCTACTATCCGGTCTAGGCTCTGTTCAGACTTAGCCGCTTGCGTGACGAAATCGCGCATGCGTTTGCATTCCGTATCGTAGGTCGCCAAAAATTCGTGTGAACGAAGCCTCTTCTTGGACCCTAATGCGCCAGCAACAATATTGCTCGCATGTCTGTCGCCACCCTTTTCCAACGCACGGTAGGCGGCGTCCTTGGGTAAGCGCTTGACTACCAAGCCACGCCCCCCACAGGCTCTCGCTCTGCCAGCCTGACAATGGGATTGAGCGTGGGAAAAATATAGCTGTCCAGCGGTATCCCATTGATGGCATGCAGTTCCGATTTGCCAGCGATCTCATGCGCAGGCGCAATCAAATAATCCCGGACGGTCAGGTCGCCGGGATTCATACGGATCAGGACGAAAATGTCGGGTAGTGGCCGTTTATCGGCCTTGGAAAACCAGCGTGGATAGCCGAAGCCGGAAACCCTGCATCGGCCCATTGTAATCGCCACCGTGATCTCCTCGTTTATCCGCAGGAGGTCCATCGCCATGTCATGGGCAGCAACCCCGCCCTGCTTATCAATCGCGCCCACAAGATCCCGGATAATCTGCAGCCTCATTGATTCCAGGTGCCGGTTCACGCCGATGAAGCGGTAGTTTTTGGATGGCTCGTATCCGATCAGTTCATAGGCTTTGACAATGGTTCCAAAACGCCACTGGTAGCGTTGGGCCGGCGGGCACCCCGGATCGGCGTCGATCATGGCCAACGACAAGGCGCCACGGCGAGCCAGAAGTGCCCTAAGAGCAGCCAGCATCTCGTCGTTGGTCATGTGGCGATAGATGGTCTTGAGCACGATCTGCGCCCGGTCGAACAGTTTGCGGTCGACGATCGGCTCCAGGACGTTTTCCACCCGCACCCACTGTTCGGGGGGATTACGGACTTGATGGCTTCTCAGCCGGGCCGAATGCTTGTTCCAGACGCTGTTGCCAATGTAATTTTCGTTGGTCAGCACCGAGTGGACGGATTCCCGCGTCCATGGTCGCCGCAAATCGCTGAGCACGCCGCGCTTGTTCAGCAGTCTTGCCATCTCCAGCTCTGTCTTGCGTGTTCTGACAAAGTGACTGAAGATCCACTTCACTGTCGCAATCTCGTCAGGTGGGCCGAGCACCAGAACTATTCGATCCGTCTGCTGGCTCTTGTATTCGTGGGATGAAAGGATGCCTTTTGAACGGCCGTGTTGATCGACAAGCAGGCGCCGCAGGCCAAAGGCGGCCTTCCCGCCCTGCCGGAAGCCCAGCCGGATCAACCTCGCCTGGCCGATGAAGACTTTTTGCGAGAGCATTCTGCTCTGCTCGGCAGCCATGCTCCGTTTGATTGCTTTGAGGACGTCTGACCCGATGCTGCCGTCGTTTGCGAATTGCTCGGCGCAAAATTCGATACGGACGCCGGCCATCTGGCATCGGTATTCGTAGGCTGCGCTTTCATCAATGTTCTGAAAACGCCCCCAACGGCTTACATCATAGACCACAACCGTCTCAAAATCGGCTCGCCCACTTTCGACATCGGCCAACAGCTTCTGAAGACCGGGGCGCCCTCCAAGGTTTAAACCGCTGCGACCGAGGTCCTCGTAAGTGGCGACAATGTCGTAAGCCATGATGTCGGCATAGTCGCGAATGGCATCCGCTTGGTTGTCGATCGAGTAGGTCTGGTGTTCCGTCGACATGCGCACGTACTGCGCGGCGCGAACTCTACGCACAGTCTGGTTCCCGCCATCTAACTTTGGCACTTTCCCCACACTCTCGACCGTTGCCCAGGCAATGTCTGCCTGGGGCATGCCCAACCTACTAGGCAGCTTCCTACGGTCCCATTAGGAATACCTCGACAGTTTGTGTCGAATGGCTCGATAGTCTGATCGAGCCTCGAAGCCGCTCCTTGGGGAACCGACCCGTGCGTCACTATATCGGACTGATCCACAAGCAAGCGGACAGCGACTTCGGCGTATCCTTTCCCGATTTTCCGGGCGTGGTCACCGCCGGCACCAGCCTGGACGACGCCCGCGCCATGGCCGAAGAGGCCCTGGCCTTCCATCTCGAAGGCCTTGTCGAGGATGGCGAAGCCATTCCCGAGCCATCGTCCCTGGAAGATGTCGTGTCGAACAATGACAATCTCAACCGGGTCGCCGTCCTGGTTGCCCTGAAAGCCGAGGCGAAGAAGGTCGTGCGCGTCAACGTCACCATCTCGGAAGATGTCCTCAACCACATCGATCAATATGCGGAACGGCATGGCTGCAGCCGATCTGGATTCCTGATCGCCGCCGCGCAAAAGGCGATGCGCAACGAGGCAGCGTAGCTGCTCCTCAAGCGGATTCAAACCGATGCGCTATTGACCTGTTCGCGCAGGCCGTTTCCGCTTTGGCAACCATTGTCTTCAAGGCCCGAGAAACCACGTCTCATTTCGTGAGCGGGCGTGCCGCCGTTTGGCCGCAATGCGCCAGCAACTGGCAACCATTCGCCCCGATCCGCGTTTGGGGCTCCAAAGGAGTTCCAAGATGATCATCAGACAAACCATTGCCGCCGTGCTCATGACTGCAGCACTTGCAGGCTGCGCGACTCAAACCGAACAGCAGCAGAGGGCAACCACAGGCGCACTCATTGGCGGCGGTGTCGGCGCCCTCGCCGGCCAGGCACTGGGCGGCAACACCGAAAGCACGGTCGTGGGTGCCGCCGGCGGCGCCTTGCTCGGCGCCGTCATCGGCCAGTCGACCACGCCGCAGCGCCGCGGCGAACAGCTTTGCCGTTACCAGGACCGCCGCGGCCGGATCTACACGGCGCCTTGCGATGATCGCTATTACAACAACGACTATTGATCCAGCCTCCCTGGAAGTGCGGCTCTCTGACGTTTGCTGCCGCCCTTCCAGGGACCCGGGATCCGTTCGGCGTTTCACAATATGAGAACGCCCGCTAAGTCCATTACACCCTCTGCCTGATGAGCTTGCGCTTGGTGCTTGCAAGGATCACATTTCGCGGAAGCAACGTGAAGAGCTGATTTCTTGGCGCCAACAATGACATCGCATTGCCGCAGCTGAAATTGCCGACAGCGACTATCGGCTGCGGCTGAAGAGCAGGGGTGACGGTCACGGTGCCAAGCATCAAGGCGCCAAGCGCGCCTTGGCCAAGCCGAACGGCTTGCGCTGCATGCACAAAACGTGGGATAATTTGTTTGGTGGAGATTCTCGCTCACACCATCCAAAGGCCTCCTTCCGAGGCCTTTTTCATGTCATGGTAGCTGGCAACTGAGTGCCACAACCAATGGGTGACAGTCCCTGCCTAGGCGAAGAATTGCACTGCCGCCAAGGTCCTTCGACCGCTTTCACGTCGTAAGCTTGGAGAACAATCCCGATGCTCAACAGCATTGCGGGCTGGCTCGATGCTGCAACTGCAATTGCCATTATTCGGCTCCTGATTGACCTCATGAACCTGTACCGCTCCGCTGCCGCCAAGAAGGCGCCGGACGGCAGGCGCGCGAGATCAAAGCCGATACGCAAGCGCCGTCCGCGTCGCCGCTGAACCGCGTCTTCCCAACCAACTCAAACTGTGACCGCGATGGTTTGACCCACCAGTGACCCTTGCACTCATCATATGGCGTCGATCGTATCCAGCTCGCCTGCCCTGCTCGGTGATGCGGTCGGCGCCGACGGGTGATGATGCGGGTGGCGTCGCGAAGGCGGCCATTCGGTGCGCCGCGCGCCTAGTCGATTTGGTCTTTAGTGGCATGTTTTGCAGTCAAGCACCGTGAAGCACAGCATCCAGATCGGACCTGCTGCCGTGTCGAATGGAATAGGCGCGAGTGATTTCCGCACCGAGAAGAAAAATTTCCGCCGAGTAGTAAGCCCACAGCAGGATGACGAGCAGCCCACCGGCGGCCCCATATGAGGCCGCGACCGCGCTGGAGCCTATATACCAACCGATAAGCGATTTCCCGAGCGTGAACAGGGCAGCGGTTACAACAGCGCCAATCCAGACATCCCGCCATTCCAGGGTTCGATCAGGCAAGATCTTGAAGATAGCGGCGAAAATAGCTGCGAGGAGGACAAAAGAAACGATCGCGTTGATAACGGCCAGTACAAGTGTCCCGAACGGCAACTGTGCGTTGATGAGGTTGCCTAGGGCCGAAATCGCCGCGCTCGCGACTAGAGAGACGAGCAACATGAAGCCAAGTGCGGTGACCAGTCCCAGACTTACCGCACGTGCGCGCACCAGGCGCGACAACGAACTGCCCTGCGCTTCGACCTTCCATATCATGTTCAAAGACTGCTGTATTTCGCCGAAGACCCCGGAAGCGCTCACAAGCAAGGTGATGATGCCAATCACCGCCGCCCAGGTGCCGCCGGATGGCTTTTCGGATGCGCTCTTCAATGCGGTTTGCAGGATATTTGCGCTTTCTGTACCCATCATCCCTGTGATTTGGGCGGACAATGCCGCTTGGGCTGCCTCGTGACCGAATGCGAGACCCGCAATTGCAACCACGATGAGCAGAATTGGCGCCAACGATGTTGTGGCATAAAAAGCGATTGCCGCGCCATGGCTGAGAGCATTGTCGTTGACGAACCCAACGATGGCTTCTCGCACCATTGCCCATGCATTTGTGATCGCGCGATGCATTTTGCGCCCCAGTCGAATTGGCGTTCACTAGCAATGCACCAGCACATGTGATGTTCCGGTTGCGGGCTACTAACGCCCTCAGGGGGAGCAGGCAACGTCAGTGGTTATGCGCCGCGGTTGATGCTCTCGAGCACCAGCACTCTTTTTCCGGTCAAATCGCTGGGCTACGAAGCGAGCGGCCTTCTAGCCGGGGACCTCGATCTGAGCGTAGGCGAGCAGCCCGAACCGGTTTGCGGCAATAAGGTTCCCGGACCTGTCTCACCGTCTGCCCTGGCGGCTAATCCTTTTGCGCATCCGCGACGCTATTGTCGTCGCGATGACGTTGACGAAGGCGCTCCAGCAGTTCGCGTGAAACTTGAATCGCCCTGCGCGATTGATCCATGTTCTGGCGAAATGTGGCGCGTTCCTCCATGGACTTCTGCCACTTCAGCAAGGTGGCCGTATTCGCAGTGGCCGCTTGAGCGATATCTATGGGCGTTGCAACCATCGCATCCTCCCAAAAAGGCAATGGTAAACACCATCTTTATAGGCCCGCCGAGACCCTTTCTTCAATCAAAACGACCGTACGGATTCGTACGGCAAAATGGCTATTCGTGGGGGCGCTCGACGGCGGCTTCGTCGACCTCGGCTTCCATCTCGTCGTTGACGGTCTGAGTGATTCCCCTACTGCCCGGTAGGGTCCGTTTCCTGGCAGCGCTCCCTTCGTTCTTCATGGAACAGCTTGGTGTGCTCGTCCCACTCAAGAGGCGCTGTTCCGCGCTCTTGAACGAACTTTCCAAACTGCTTGCGCAGGTCGGCAAGGTCCAAAGCCCAAAGATGCTCACTGCTACCGGGGTGCGACATCGCGTTCACCAATCCGCCCATTCTCTCGAACTAAGTTGGCTTCGCGGTTGAGCCTTCAAGATGGCAATGCGAGATAATTTGCTCGGTTGCTAATATGCCTATATCTTAAGCAGCGCGGGGGGCCTCATATCTTCCCGCAGTGGCCGGTGCGGTTAAGCCCCCACAAGCTGCCCAACTGCACCGGCCATTCCTACGGCTGGGTAGGGTGTTCGCGCTCGGCAATCTTTTCCAAGAGCTTCCGTGAGGCCTCTAGGATGCGGCGCGTCTCTTGGATGGTCGATTGTAGGGATTCCAGTTCTCTCTCCGCCCAGCGCTGGCTACGGCGGGCGCCTTCGATGAACTGGTGGTCGGATTCCACTGGTCTTTCATGCGACTTAGCCTCTCTTCCAGGTGCCGCATGTTTCCGTCGTCACGGCTACATCCGAGGAATCGATCGCTTAGGTAGAAATGTGTGGTCGTCGCCACGGTTCCATACAATTTTTGGAAGCCATTCCCCTACGGCTGGGTCCCAACCCGCAGTGGCCAAATAAGGAAGCGGCGGCCTATAGAAATGCGTGCCGATTAATTGCGGAGGCCAAGGATGGAAGCTGCAGTCCGGCCGTAGCATTTGCGGCGTTCAAGGCCGCCGCTATCGACCAGCGCTTGCTGCAGACGGCCAAGACAGAGTCTGGCGCTCGGCATGGCGGACAACGTGCCATAAACCATCGTGATGATGAACCGCCGTCCCCTAGTATCAAATATGGACCGACACATGGGATCTCGCTTGGTCGCGCGACGATGGGCTCGCACCGTACCGGGGCAGGTGTGATGCGAGCCCGGCCGAGTCTTGCGGGACCTCGACCAGCAGCGAACACCCACTCGCTGCCGTTCTATCAACAAGCCCCCAAATTTCAGGTTCCGCTTATGTACAAAAAAGCCGGTGAACGGAGCTTGGCTCATCGCTGCGTAACGCTTTCCCTGAGGGGTTCCGTAGAGCCACCAAAAGCCGCCGGGGGGGTGTGACCCGGCGGCTTGAACGTTCGGCTTACGGTGTTGGCTCAGGAGCCTGTTTGGCAGCCATCTCGTCGATCTTCTCGGCAAGCACGCCGTTGGCCCATTCGGTGACCTCGGCGTCTACCGGCTTGTTGGCCATATCGGCGAGCGCGTCATCCAGCGATGGGACGGCGGCAGCAGCATCGGTAGCCGCTATATTGGCGGCATCGAGCGCCGCCTGCGCTGCATCGATCTGCTCCTGGGTCGGGACTTGGTCGGCCGGAGTATTCGGGTCGTTCAATTTGGCGTTCAACGCGTCGACTTCGGCTTGGGCGGCATCTACCGCGGCTTGGGCGCCCTTGGCGGCCGCCGACCCTGTCACATAAGCCTGAATGCCGGCGAATTTTTTGCTCTTGGAGTTCATATAGGCGTTGATGTTGCGCTGCAGCGAGTTCAGCCGGCCAAGCTTGGCGTGAATGTTCTTGTCCTTAGGCGTCGCGGCGACCTCAATGTCGTCGACGGCGACCTGGTCGTCGCCCGAGGTCTTCTTTCCGGCGTGAGCCGATGCCGACTTGCCGTGCGAAGCGCTGTTGCCGGACTTGCCGCCATTGCCGTGACCACCACCATTGCCGTGACCACCACCATTGCCGTGACCACCACCATTGCCGTGACCACCACCGTTTCCACCCGCGCCAGCGAAAGCAGGAGCGGTCACTAGCGCAAGCGCGGCAAGCGCTGCCAACAGCGTTTTTCGGGACGTCATGGTACCTCCTCGGCGAATAGCCACCTCGCCGATTCGTTATAGAGCGGCTTATAAGTGTTTCCTAATTCGAATGAATGAACTTTAGATAAATGCTCATTGCAATGGGCGACTAACGACCGCGAGGCTCTTTGTAACAGTGTGAAATGTAACAACTATTCGGAATCGTACAGCGTATCGGCCCTCTTCGCGACTGAAGTCCTATACCGATCGGACCTTGGTCGGGCGATGCACAACCTGCGGAGTGCCTGCGCCATTTCGGAGTATGGCATCACATGACTGAACATTGCTAGACAACTCGCCGGGCGAAGACCCCAACTACCTCGAGCCCGGCGAGCCTACACCTGATCAGAGTACGCGATCAGGACCGGGGATCAGCCGGCGAAAGATGTGGATGCAATATGGGTGCCAAACATATTCGTCCCAAATTGGGACCATGCTGGGGCCGGCAAGCTGTTCCTAGGCCTCACCAGCGGCCTAGGCTTTGGCTTTGGATCGCGCTGGCCGGTTAGCGTAGATCTGCGCCCCGGCGATGCGCCGCGTGAATGCCGCTCGACTCCAACAACAGCCTCATCTTTCGTTTCGACTGTTCCGTGCGCGCCGCCGTCATGGCAGGTCCAGAACCAAGTGCCTGCGGCTGGGCCGTGCATCGTCTTCATGATGCGGCCGACCTTTTCCTGCTGGAACGCTGCGGCGAAATCGAAGGGCGCCGTCTGCCCTCCTATGATGGTCCGCGACCATGCCAGCCAAACGCGAGCACCTCGGCCGAGCACGAACTTGAACGCCTCGTCCTGTTTCTCGAACGTCTGGAGGATCGCGCTTCCGTCGAGGACCTGAAAGCCGCGTTGATAGGCGAAGCGGACGGTAGGGCGATCTGCTGCTGGCATGGCTCCGATATAGCGTTCAATCTTCCTCGCGGAAATCCTGCAGTGAGGCATGACGCAGGCCATCCTCGCCGCGCAGGTGCTTCACGCGTCCAATGAGGCCCGGCTTTACCCATTGCGTCGCCGGCCGCTTCATGATGCCCTTGGGCGCCGCCTGAGTGCTCCTGGACGCGTTTCCATAGCCTCTCGCGCATTTCCCGGTTCAAGGTGACGAATGCGCTTCCGACATAACGCCGGTGCGGCGCTCAGCCATCAGAGCGAAAGCCGGCCTGCCAGCTTCACGCTCGACGCCGAGCAAATCGTATTCTTCAACCATATAGCTCTTGATCTTCAGCCAGGCGGTCGACCGGCCGCTGCGGTATTTGCTGTCGCGGCGCTTCGAGAAAAGCATGCCAACAAGACCGCGCATCTCGTCATGTGCCACGATACGGGTTTCAGCAGGGCCGTCATTTACCCGAGAGGCGACGCGGGTGCTGAGGGTCACCACGTTCGGGGATGTCTTCCCGAAAACATCACAATCGCGCTCGTAATCTTCCGGTCAAGTAAATCCGAGAATGTGTCACTGCGGGCGTGGTGGCGCTCCTGCACGACCTTAAGAATGGTGCAGTCCTTAGTGGTCAATTGGCAACGATCGAAAGTGGGCACGGCACGTTTCCAGCCGGCCTCTGAAACAATCCGGCGTCAAGCAGTTGAGCGGGCGTGGAAACCTACCCTGCGCCGGGCAAGGACACCCGGCACAGGGTTACACTCCCGCGAGCGCCGGCAACAGGACAGGGAGACGGTTGCGGCGCTCATAGCGGCCGATTCCATTCTAAATCGCCAAGACGCCGGGTCTCATATCAACCCGCCCGCCCGATCCGAACGCTACAAACGCCTCGGGCGACCCCTGATGACGAAAGCCGTTCATGGCGGGTTGTTTATCGACGTCCGCTTATCGGCACGGATAGGAACGCCCTATCGGCCGATATGAGGCGCATTCCCGCCAGGCAGCTTTTGGGGCCGCAAGCTGCCGCGATCAATAGGGATCAGCCGCGGTAAGCTCGGCAGAGCACATATCCTGGCATCTCCACGCTCGCTGCCGGCCACAGTCATCCTGAGACAGCCGTTCGACAGAAGGGACGACGACCGTTTTCGCGCGGCTTCGACTGGATCTCTGCTTCCGACATCCGCAAACCATACGCGGATCGCTTCAGAATGGACCGGGTTATTGGGGTATGCTGCATCTGCCAACGAAGGCTACGACTGCGGAGAGCGGTTGTGTGCGTCAATCCCGGGCCGACGGTGAAAGAGGTAGGCGTCCGGGGCTATCGGTCGCGATCACCCCCGCTCGTCGCGCAAGATCTCGTCGGGCAGTTGAGGGCTGAACTGGCGGGGATTTCGGCACGCTTCGGGAACCAACCGCATTGGCTTGTAAGATTTTATTGACAAGGTCGCATCTACGAATATTTTCGATATTTCCAAATGCTACACCTCTCTTAGTATAAAGTTTGCTAACGTAAGTATTAGTCTTACATCTGCCTATTTTTTGCAGAGGTGAGAGTGTCTTGATGATCAACTTTCCGGCGATAGCCCCTCGAAAGATCAGAAAAATGGTCTTTATATTACTGTGGTACTTTCAAGTTTATAGCCCAATCCTCAGATTTATGTGGCTGCGCTGCCGCCCCGCGATTAACCACTCCCGAATGAACACGGTTAACGATTCGCTAATTTAGTTGACTATGTTTTGCACAGGTATATTTTCGAAACGTTGGGATGTGCAATTTGGGCGAGCAATGGGCGATGGTGGCATCAGGCGCGTGACCGCGGTTTCGGGGCGTATCGGATGCTGAACGGCAGCTAATAGCCGAGTAGCACCGCCCAGCAACTCAAAAAGCAATCGACAGACATCAGGAGTGGACGATTCCGCGGGAGCGGAAGGTTTGTGACGTTCTCAGGAACGTCGCCCGGCAACGCTATGGCCGGCAGTAGTGTGCGCAGAGCGTAAGGGCGAAGGGGTGGAGTATGGGTAGAACTGTCAATGTTCTGAAACTCGGGGCCGGGAACAGCCGAAGGGGCGCGAATTCCAATCAGGGTCGCGCGCTGGTTGCCGGTGGGGCAGGATTTCTGGGTTCGCATCTGTGCGAGCGTCTTTTGCGGGATGGATACGACGTTCTCGCGCTGGACAATTTCCACACCGGCAAAAGATACAATCTCAATCCCCTCGTGCGCGATCCGCGATTTACGTGCATCGAGCACGACATTGTCGACCCTCTGCCCGTGGATCTCCAGGTCGATGAAATCTACAATCTCGCCTGTCCGGCGTCCCCGCCGCATTACCAGGCGAATCCGATCCATACGTTCAAGACAAGCGTGCTTGGTTCGCTGAACCTGCTCGAACTCGCGCGGCGGAACAATGCGAAGATATTTCAGGCTTCGACGTCCGAAGTCTACGGCGACCCCCTGGTACATCCGCAGCCGGAAGGCTACTTCGGCAACGTCAACCCGCACGGTCCGCGATCCTGCTATGATGAGGGCAAGCGTTCGGCCGAGACGCTGTTCTTCGACTATTCGAGAACGTATAGCCTCGATGTCCGCGTCGCACGGATCTTCAACACCTATGGCCGCCGCATGCAACCAGACGATGGCCGCGTCGTCTCGAACTTCATCGTCCAGGCATTGCACGGTGACGACCTGACCGTCTACGGCAGCGGCCGGCAGACCCGTTCATTCTGCTACGCGGACGACCTCATCGAAGGTTTTATCCAGTTGATGAACGCACCGAGCGCACCGCAGCACCCGGTCAATCTCGGCAACCCTGCCGAATTCACCATTCTGGAACTGGCGACACAGGTGCTCGAATACACCAACTCACGTTCGAAGATCGTGCATCGGCCGCTGCCGGTCGACGATCCCAAGCAGCGTCGGCCGGACATCTCATTTGCCCGGGAAAATCTTGGCTGGGAGCCAAAGATCAGCCTGAGCCAGGGGCTCGCGCATACCACGGCGTATTTTGACGCCCTTCTCTACCCGAACCGGCGCGTCAAAGAAGCTGCGATGTAATGAGCCGCCCGGCAATCCTGGTGACGGGTGGGGCCGGTTACATCGGCAGCCACACCTGCAAGCTGTTGTCAGCTGCCGGCTACCTGCCCGTCGTTTTTGACAATCTGAGCCGTGGCAACGAGAGATCCGTTGCCTGGGGGCCGCTTGTTGTCGGCGATATCCGGGACCGGGAGGCGCTACAGCAGGCGATCAGCACCTACCAGCCGCAAGCGATCATCCACTTTGCTGCGCTGGCCTATGTGGGCGAGTCTGTTCACGAGCCCGCAGAGTACTATTCGACCAATGTGTCGGGTACCATCGCGGTGCTTGACGCGGCACGCTCGAGTTCTATCGAAAACATTATCTTTTCAAGCAGCTGCGCGACATACGGCGTTCCCGAAACACTGCCCATTCGAGAGACCTTGGCGCAAAATCCAATCAGCCCCTATGGGCGAACCAAGCTGATGGGCGAGCAGATCATCAGCGACTATGCCAGCGCCTACGGAATGAAATATGCGATCCTGCGTTATTTCAACGCCTGCGGCGCCGATCCCGACGGCGAGCTCGGTGAGTGGCACTCGCCTGAAACGCACCTGATCCCGCGCGTGCTCATGGCCGCATCAGGCACAATCGACGAGATCGAGGTTTTCGGCACAGACTACGACACGTCGGATGGCACCTGCGTGCGCGATTACATCCATGTCAGCGATCTGGCCCGCGCGCATCTGAGGGCTCTCATGCATCTGGAGGCGGGTGGCGAAAACCTGTCGGTCAATCTCGGCACCGGGCGCGGGGTTTCGATCAAGGAGATTCTCCAGGCGGTCACCCGGATGACGTCCAAATCGGTTCCGGTTGTCTTCCGGCCCGGGCGCCCGGGAGACCCGGCGGAGCTCTATGCGGACCCGATCAAAGCGCGCGAACACCTGGGCTTCGTGCCGGAACTTTCCGACATCGATACCATCGTCAGGACAGCCGCCCCGTTCTTCGGGCTGGAGGCCACCGCGTTCACAATTCCGATGCCGACAGCGAGGCGCCGCCGGTCAACTTCGCCAGGAATACCAAATGCATCGGAGGACATCACCAGCTCGCAAAGCTTGTAGTCGTCCCTGTTTGTCGTTGTCGGGGACGTGGGCTCATTGAGGTGGGTGAGCTTCTCGGCGAGCCTCAACTTTTGGAATCGATCGAGGTACGGATCTTGTCGAACTGCGCGCCCTTTGTATCGCCTTCCTCGAACTTTCGTTGCTCGTCGGAAGGGTCTCCCGGAGAGTGCCGGAAACTGTACCAGACACCGTCCGGATCCTTGCGCTGTTCGAGGGTCCCACTCCGGAAGCGGTGGCTGAAACACGTGCGGATCGGCGCTGCGGCGTAGGTCTTGGACCGCCAGACGAGATCCATGCACATCTTGCCATCGTTGCTCAGATGCCATCTGCCTTCGCCGACAGAAGCCGTGTCTTGCTCGGAGGTCCAGGCCCGGACCGGTCGATCCTTCTGTCCGAAATAGGCCGCTCCGTTATCCCATATCCACGTGCGGTCAGCATAAACAAGCTGAAGTTGGAAAGCCGTGGGAACGGCAACGGCATCTGCAGGGCCGCTGTCTTTGGGACCAGCTGCGTGCGCGGCTCCGCAAAGCGCCATCTGGCACCAAATGGCCAGGACGGGCGCAAACGAGATGGCAAGTCGATGTCGCCTCGCCCGGCTCGCTGACTCAAATGGCAATCCGGTCCTGTTCGTCATGCTGAGCGGTCGCATTCAATGTTCGCTTCCCAAGCGGGCGTCGACCAGCCGAGCATACCGCAAGAACGGGCCCGGTCCGTCCTGCGCTGACAAGTGGCTCCACGCTGCAACCGTCAGTGTTTCGCATGCTAGTGAGTACCCCTCGAAGATGTCAACCGGTAGGACGGTCAGTGTCTGCCGCGGCGCGCACGGGCTGCAAATCGAGGACGACGGTCTGCCACGCGGCACGCTATACACATCCCTCGACGAACGGGCCGCTAACCCATAGCGAGCCGTTGCTGTACATGGCGGTCCCGTTGTCGTCGGTGTAGCCGTGCGATTGCTCGTCGACACGCAGTCTGGTGTTTGGCACCAACTGACCGTTCACCTTGACGCTCTTGATGAACAGATTGCGATCACCTGCCTTGCCGTCTCCGCCCCACAGGTCGTTGGTGTAGCGAAGCTCGATCGTCTTCGGGTTAGGCACGCTGCTGAGATCGATGTGGAACGGCTTGGCCAGGGTTGACGCCTGCATCAGCTCCGCCATGGCGGCTTCCGGCGTCGATGCGACGCTTTCCTTGCCCGGGACGTCGATCTCGGCTGTGGTCTTTCCGTCGACCACGACATCGAACCGAGGCGCGCCCCGGAGATTAATGCCGGCAGCGTCGACCTCCAGACTGGTGATGGCGCAACGTCCTGTCTCTTTCGCCGCGGCGGCCACCAGGTCGGCCACGCGCTCTCTCTGCGATTGCACCCATCCGGCGATGGGCTGCAGCAGCGCGTTTCGATCCCCGGCATCAGTGAAGAGGTTGGTTCGCTCATCGGAATCGGCCTTGAGGTCGTATTCCTCCACCTTGCCGGTGGTCGCGTTGAAGATGACCTTTCGATCGTTTTCGCGATAGCCGAACAGGAAACCGGCCCAGGGATTGAAGAAGAAGGTCTTGTTTGGCCGTTGCTCGCTGAACAAAGTGCGCCCCTGCCACTGCTTGGGCAGCGCAAGTCCGAGTATGTCGAAGATCGTCGGGGCGATATCGACGATGCCGCCGACCGGGTGAGCAACTTCATCATGAAAGAGATGCTTGTTGATCATGATGAGCGGGATGTGGATGTTTTCCTCGTAAATCGCGCTGGCATGAATGTAGTCGCCATGCTCCCCGAACGCTTCGCCGTGATCGCCCAATATGACCACCAGCGTCGAATCGAGCTTGCCAGACTGCTTGAGCGATTCAAGGATCTCGCCAAGGGCCGTATCGCCGACCTTCAGGGCGTTGAGATAGGCATTGAATTTCTGGTCGTCCGAGTAGTGGACCAGCGTGTTGCCATCGGAGGAAGGCGCCATCTTCGAAAACATCGGGCTGTCGGTGATGTAGGGATAATGGGTCATCGCCGTGAACATGATGCCGAAGAAAGGTTTTGCCTCGTCCTTGTTCATCCAGTCGATGATCGACTGCGCCGTGCAAAGGTCACTGTTGTAGTCCATGTTTTTCCACTGCTCGGAGCTGAGCTTGAAGGTCGGGGTGCCGCATTTCTGCCCCCGGTAGTCCTGGATCACATCCAGTCCCTTGTTGAGGAAAAACTCATCGACCCGTTGGAATCGGGAATCCGCGCTCCAGAAAAACCCTGTGCGGAAATTGTTCTTGGACAAGGTGTTGGAGATCGAGTCCAGCGGCAGATAGGGGTACCTTGCCGTCATGCCGTAATATGAAATGTCGTTGTACATCGAGGTGAGCAGAGAAAATATCGAGTAATGCGTGGACGGTGCGTGCGCATATATGTTGTCGAATCGTATCGAGTCCTTTGCATACCTCTTCATATTCGGCGTGACCGGATACTTGCCGCCAAACGTCTCGATGTATTTGGATGGCACCGACTCCATCATGAAAATCAGCACGTTCTTGATCGGGTTCGGCGTCGGCGCCTTGAAGGTCGACGTTTCCGGCGGTCGCTCGCCGACGCTGGCGACATCCGGGTCATTGGTGCTGGCATTCATCGTCAGCACGACCGGCGTTGGATTGAGCAGGGCCGATTTAACAAAATACAGGATCGGATTGTCGATCTCGGCCGCCGGCAGCGCTTCCGCACGTACGTGGTGTCCACTACCGGCGATGGCAGCGCCGACACACACAACGAGCACGCCCAGGAAGGCCCCGTAGCCAGCGGCGCTCAGCCGCTGGCACAAACTGGCCGCGGCATAGCCAAGAATGAGCACCAGGATGACGGACCCGGAAAGGGTAGCGAAGTCCTTGATGTTGAGCGCGTCGCCCATCGCGTTCCTGGCATCGGCATTCTGCAGGAAGTCGCCATAGACCAGCCACTGGAACGTGAACGGTTCGCCCAGCATTTTGACGAGATTGATGTTGGCAAATCCCCAGCCCAGAGAGACCACGATAGCAACATAGAAGAGCAAGACGACGATTGCTGAGCCGAGACGGCTCGCCTTTGCCAGGAACAGCAGGACCAAAGTCGTCACAGTCAGGGACGTAACGACAATCAGGTCATAGTAGCTCGATGCCAATCCCTTGGGGACGGCCGCCAAAAGGCCTGATACCGTGGTTTGCGGATCAATGATTGCGCCGCGGTAGACACCCAAAAGCAGCCACGACAACAGGCCCGTGCAGATGACCCGCAGGCTCCTGCGCCGGAAGCGCACATTCTTCGCCGAAGCGGTCCCCGCCTTCGACTGCGTAAGGCCGCTCTCAGGTCGGCTCGCCGACCCCCTACTGCCGCCGATGCTCATACAAACTACCCGCCGCCAGTTTGCGCTTCGGCCCCAAACAATGGCCGACAGCCTTCAAACCCCCACCCGCAGAATCGGCTTGCGCTAAAAAAGAGTCAATGAAATGGAGCTTGCGTTAACCACGCCTCTTGAGAACTGGTTAATCCACGCGATAATCGGCGAGGCGTTGTTCCCAGGTGAGCTGTTCCATCAACTGGGCACCCGCCATATGAATTGACGAACGGCGGGCGCCGTCGACCACCCGCCGTCATGACGTTTCAGTACTGCGCAGGCAATCAGCCGCCGCGCAGACGCGTTGGGCTCAGGCTCGCGACGGTCATGCCCTGCTGTTGGGAAGGACACGTCGGCAGAAAGCGGCTCGCATCCGCGTATGTCATGGTCGCGATGGAGCTCTTTAGCCCCCCACGCTTGGCGATCCAGCCGCGAACCCAGCCAGGGTAGTTTTTCATCATGAAATTCGCGGCCACCTGATTGCCGCGCGCAGAAACGCCATACGGCAGGTGAAAGCCGAACGACGCGCTCTGCGTAATGCACACCTTGCTCTTGGGCATCGACAGATAAAGCGTGCAGGCCGAGTCGCACGAACCGTTGAACCGCACAAAAGTGCCACTGCGACGCATTTTTAGCGCACGAATGGCATAGTCGATCACATAGCCGCCGCGATCGCCACTGATGGTCTTGACGTTGGCCGTGCCAAGGCTGATGCGCGGACGCAGCAATTCTCCTGCGGAGCTTGCCGAGACCAGTGCGCCGATCAAACCGAGCGCACCGAGAAACTTCATTGTCGTTTTCATTTGCGCCTCCTGCTATGCCGTCAATGACTAGCTGGGAGGCGTAAAAATTGAATATTCCGTGTCGCTAAATTTGAATCAGTCGATCGATTATGCAGTCGTTTTAGAACCTGATTGACGATTTGGTTTACCAATGACGCAGAAGCATGATCACTGAAAAGTAAACCTGTCGCAGGCATCATTGCAGATGACTGTGCTGCGTAGCGCAATCGGCGGATTTGGATCAGAGGAAGTCGGATGGCCGTTGGTGGCAAGGAGCGGAGGAGGTCAAAGGAAGGCAAGCCTCGCCGCGTCTGCGTCGTGACGAATGCAATCGACCATGGCGGCGAAGATGGCGCCATGGTCGAGTTGGCCAGGCTTTTTGCCGAAGAGGGGGACGACGTCACCCTGCTATGGGTTCCAGGCAGGGATGCTCCAACGGAGGAGGCCGCGCGCCACCGCGAGCTGGAGGCGGCATCGGTGCGGCTGGTCATTCTCGACAAGTCCGATCAGCTGCTTCCTTGGCTGACGACACCCGAGAGCCGGTCCGCCGCTGTGCTGCATTATCTCGAACGGTCCGGCCACGATTTGGTCTACGCGCCCCTTGAGGGCGGGCTGCCTTACTACACGCTGCTGGCTGTCGAGACTGCGGCTTTTGCCGCGCCGCCGATCGTGGTCGTCGCTCACGCTCCGGAAGAATGGGAACATGAAGCCGACAAGGCGTTCTTCGACAGCGCCGAGGTGATTGCCGTCGCCTATATGGAGAAATACTGCGCCGAGATGGCGAACCGGACGATCTGTGTGTCCGCAGCCTTGCGACACTGGATGTTGTCGAAGGGTTGGAAGGTGAAGAAGGCGATCGTGACGCCGATGTTGCCGCTGCAGCATCGTCTCGCTCCAGCCGGTGTGCGATCGTCGACGGGCGGAGAACTTGCCGTCTTGGCCGGATGGCGCTTCCGCGATGGCCTGACGCTGCTTTGCGACGCGCTCGACATCATAGCGCCAATGGCGCCAAAAGGGCTGACGGTCACCGCATTCGGTCCATTTGGAAAGATCATGGGCGAGCACAGCGGTGGACTGCTGCTGAGACGCGCCGAGCGGTGGCCGTTCAAGGTCAACCTGTTGGCGCACGCAAGCCCCGCCGCAAAGCTCGACTACGTCGCGCGGGCCGGCGCGATTGCCGTCATCCCCGCCCACGCCGCATCGACGGGCGGCACCGTTGCCGCATGCATCGAGGCGGGATTGCCTTTCGTTGCGACCAATGTCGACGCGAACGCCGAGCGCTGGAGTGCGCAGGCGAGGCAGCCGCGGCTGGTCGATCCTGACGCCGCCGCGTTGGCGCAGGCCATTTCGGCGGCGCTCGACGACCCGCCTCGCCCACTGCCTGTCGACAGCCTGAGCCAATGTCGGCAGTCCTGGCTGGATACGCGCAACTTGCCGACGCCAACTAGGCGCTGGCGCGTCGACAAAAGTGCCGGGTCGTCACCCCTGGTCTCTATTGTCATGGCCCATCGCAACCGGCCGCTCTATCTTAAACAGGCAATCGCTGCGATCGAAGCGCAAACCTATGATCACCTGGAACTGGTTCTGGTCGACGACGGAAGCGACCTGGATGAAGTCAGGCGATTGCTGGATACGCTGGAACCGACCTTCCGTCAGCGCGGGTGGAAGATTCTGCGCCGACCGCACAAGCACCTCGGTGCGGCGCGAAATGCCGGCATCCGCGCTTCGCATGGCGAGTTGATCCTGTTCGTCGACGACGACAACGCGCTGTTTGCGGAGGCCGTCGATCATTTCGTGCGTGCGATGGCTACATCGGGTGCCGACATCTGCACTGCGTTCCAACTGATCTTCTACGAGGATTTCGTGCCCGAAGATCGCGCCGACGGGCTGATCCAGTACCTGCCTCTGGGTGGTCCCGACGCGCTCGGCCTGATCCATAACGTCTACGGTGACGCGAATGCGATGATGCGCCGGTCTGTCTTCTCGCGGATCGGGTTCTTGATCGAAAAGCCGGGCTACGCCATGCACGACTGGGAATTCTTTGCCCGAGCCTCTCTCGCCGGTCTCAAGATCAGGACGATTCCAAAGCCGCTATACTGGTATCGCTCGAAACCGGATGGCATGTTTCGGACGTCGAACTGGTACGACAACCGGCTTCCCATCCTGGAGGCGTTCAGGTCGAGCCTGCCCGATGGCGCCCGCCTGCTGCATCATTTGGCCATTGCCCAGAACGCGCACCGGTCTGAAATTGAAAGTGCCCGTGAAAACCTGAAATATACCCCCGGCAATCGGAAATATCTGGAGCTTTGCGGCATCGAGCCGAACAGCGATGCGGCCATAGAGAAGCTTGCCAGCATTGCTGGGTCGATCGGCCGCCCCGATACGGCTGCCACTTTGCTTGGGCGCCCCGCCACAGACCACAATGCCGCCGACCGTCCTGATGTCGGCGGCGGTTCTATCATTCTCGACTACGACATGCTGCGGAGTGCGCGGTTGCTTACACCCCGCGTCTCGGCTCTCCCGCTGCTGCTTGTCGCACCGGACGACGGCGGGGTGTTCTTGCGTCCGCATGCGGACGGCCCGGTCGCTGCATCGCTTGATCATCATTTTCCAGCCTTCTTCCGGAAGGTTGAAGCATCCGTCGAAATCGCTCATGCCGATGCGCCGGCGATGGATTTTGCTCTCGCCCTTGCTCGACCCGACCAGCCCATAGATTGGCAACAGGACATCGGCAAGCAAACGATCGCCTTCTCAGGCTGGATGAGCATCGAAGACAGATTTGTGCGTCATCACTTGGTGGCAACGCTTCGCACACGAAGGAAGATGCTGCTTTCAATCGTTCTCGCCGTTCGTTTCACCGCAACGTCCAACGGTTTTCCCACGAATGCGTTCTTCCGCACGCTGACACTGTTCAGCGACTAAACGTCGATCCAACCAGGCAAGGGAGATCCGAGCGCAAGCCAGGCCCGTTCATCGGTCGTGCGCGTTAACCACGTTGGTGGAACCTTCCAAGAATGGTTGACAAAACGTTAACAGACGCTAATGTTTCAGTGGGTTGAGTAGGTGGGGTGCGTTATGCGTAGGATTCATTCTCTACTGTTGGGTGGACTTAGTCTGCTGGGGTTGAGCGTCGCTTTTTCTGACGCGGCGCAGGCGAAGACCGAAGTTGGCGTCAAGGAAGCCGAGCTTGCCTGCGAGCAGGCCCTTAAAACCGGCACCATCGAGGCACTTGAGGATTATCTGCACCGGTACCCGAACGCTCCGACAGCCTGCAAGGCGCTTGCTCTCAACAGTTTGGGCCAGTTTGCGGGCGGTGAAGAGGGCAAAGGCCACGGTGAAGGTGGCGGCCGCTACGGCGGATAAGCATCAGCCGGATTTTCCCTCAGTAGTTCGAGCACATCAGGTGGCGTAGTCGCTGCGCTGGTGTTGCATGGCCAGGGTCGAAACGAAACCGGCGAAGGGCTCCGAGGTCGTCATCCAGCCGAGTTCGACGAGTTGCGCGCCGTCACCCCGATAGCAGACGGAGCTTTGGTTCCGAAGCGCGAGTTTCGGATTGCGCTCCAAGGCCTCCATGTAGGCAGCGCGCTCCTCAAGCGTCTTTTCCTTGAGCTGCGCATTTTCACTCAGAGACGACGCTGATTTCTGGCGGAATCCCCAGACGAATTTGAAGTGCAGCAATGCGACGCGCAGTTCGCTGAATCGGACCTTGCTGATCGTGTGCTGTGCGACGTGATAACGCGTGCCGCGCCCCCATTTCACGATCGGCACCTTTGTCAGGCACGGGGGAAAAGTTTGCTTGAACCGGCCGTGCCAGAAGACCCGTTCCCTCACGCCACCGAACATCTGCTCGGGTGGGTACATACCGTCGCGCGGACGCAGCCATCCCGGCTCCGGGTCGAAGTAGGGTGAAGCTTCAACAAGCGGGATCTTGCCATCATAGCTGTATTCGGCCAACGGGCCATCGGCGTACATGTCGATCATGGAGCCTATGACAGCGTCGACGCCGGTCGAATCGAGGTAGCTGCAAAGCTGCTGGAGATTTGCCCGCTCAAAATCGGGATAGACGAGAAGTTCGTCGGCGTCGATCGAAAGGCACCAATGGCCGGTGCCGAACACATTCATGAGCGTGTTGATCCATCGCGGCGGATCGATGTTTTCAGCGAAATGCGATCCTTCCGTGTGGAAGCAGTGGCTGTCCGGCTGCTCCAGGATCAATTCGCGGGTCCCATCCGTGGAGCCATTGTCCAGGAAGAAGAACCGATCGACGCCCAGGCCGCGGTAGTGGTCGAGAAGTTGCCGCAGCAATTGGGCTTCGTTGCGCAGTCCGACAAAGCACAAGATCTCGCCATCGGTCACGTCAATGCGCCGGTCGTCCAGTCGCGCGAGATGTTTTGGGGATCGAAGTTCAACCATCCGAGGTCATCAACCAGTTTACGCGAAAGGCAGGTACGCTGCTGAGAGTCCCGCGAAACGATTATCAAAGTGTTATCCAACTGTTGGCAAGACTGTTTCGAACGAAGCGGCCTGACAAGGGGGGGTCATTGAGCATTGGTTCCAAGGCAGGCGCCATGCCCACGGGCAAGCGACAGGCAAGCCATAAGCCTCGCAATGTGTGTGTCGTTTCGGAGGTTGAGTTCGGCTCGACGGCGACTGGCGATCACGGGTCGGTAACCTACGCGCTGGCGCAGCATCTGGCCGGAACCGGCGATACCGTGACGCTGCTTTGGGCGCCGAGCCCGCTCGGCAGCCAGCCCGATGATCAGGAAATAGTCAGGCTGGGCAAATGGTGCTTCGACAATTTCCTGGTGCGGCTCGAATTGTTGCCGCCCTCGCCCGAGTTGCTGCGCGGCACGGAGTCCTGCGACAAGAACTCATTGGCCGCCTACCACTACCTCAAGCAGAATGCATTCGACGTCGTCTATTTTGCGCTTGAAGGCGGACTGGCGCATTTCTCCACCCTTGCGAAGCGCACAGGTGTCTTTCCCGATCCTCCTACGATCATCGTGCTCGCACATGAGCCCCTTGTGTGGAAGCTGGAAGCCAATTCACGGGCGGTCGAACGCAAGGAGCAGATGACCGTCGCGCACATGGAAAAGAGGTCGGCCGAGACGTGCGACCATCTTGTCATCGCTGGCCAGTCGCTGCTCGACTGGATGGCCAAGGCGGGATGGAAGTTGCCCACCAGCCATCACATTGCTGCGCCCCTCGAGCCGGAGGAGTGGCGTTCCAACTTCGCTGTCGATCACTACAGGCCGCGGGATCGGCCAACCGCCGAAGTGATTCATTTTTCAGGCACAGAGGCGCGCGATGGGCTGACGCTGTTCTGCGATGCGCTCGATCGTCTGGCCGACAGCGGCGTCACCGATCTGACAGTGACGGTAGTCGGCGCGTTTGGTCATGTCCTGGGCGAGCATTCGGGTGGCATGATCGTTCGGCGTGCGCGGCAATGGCCGTTCAAATTGAAGCTCCTGCCCATTCGAGATGAGCCTGACATCTATAGATACCTGCGGCAGAGTCATGCTCTGGTGGCGATGACGCACTCAGCGGCTCAGCTGCCGCTGGAAGTGATGACGTGCCTTAACGAAGAGATCCCGTTCATTGCGACAGATGTCGGCAGCATTCGTGACGTTCTCCATCCGAAGTCGGCCGATGCCGTCCTGATGGATGCGTCGGCCTCCGCCATCGCGGCCAAAATAGCGTCTGTGCTGGAAAGCCGATCGTTTCGTCCGGCAAAGCCCCTGCAAAAGCGGGAAGCGCTCGAGAAAGCCTGGAGCGGGCTGCACGCGAAATTCTCCCGCGAACCCGGCAAGGTCTCCAGTCGCAGGCGGAGCCAACGGCCGCTCGTTTCGATCATCACTGCGCACTACAACCGGGTGCACCTGTTGCCGCAGGCGATTGCCTCGGTTCGACGCCAGGACTATCCCAACATCGAATTGATTGTCGTCGATGACGGCAGCACCGATCCCGATGCAATCAACCTGTTGGCGGAACTCGAACCGGAGTTCGAGCAGCGAGGATGGCGGATCATCCAGCAGAAGAACGGCTTCCTCGGCAAGGCGCGCAACACCGGTATCCGCGCCGCCAGGGGTTCGCTGATCCTGTTCCTGGACGACGACAACGTGCTGTTCCCAAACGCCGTCAGTACGTTCGTCGCCGGCATGCAAAATTCCGGCGCCGATATCTGCACGACCTTCGCCAAGTGGCTCAACGAGCCCTTCGTGCCGCCGGACACCAGGAGCGGCTATGTGCTCTACTTCCCGGTCGGCGGGCCGACGGACATCGCCATGCTCAACAATCCGTATGGCGATGCCAATGCGATGTTCCGGCGTGAGGTGTTCGACAAGATAGGTTACCTCAACGAAGAGCGGGGGTTTTCCGCAAGCGACTGGGAGTTTTTCCTTCGCGCGGATCTGGCAGGCCTGGAGATCGTCCCCGTCCCGGAGCCGCTCTATTGGTACCGGTCGGCACCGACGGGCATGAACCGAAATGCCGAGTGGCTGAGGAATCGCAAGCCGATCATCGCTGTCTTTCGAAAGCATCGATTCGCGAAAACAGAAATGTTCGTGCAACTCGCCATCAGCTCGAACACCGATAATCATGAGAAGGAGCTCAACCTCTGGAATCTGGAGCTGCGGGTTAACGACGAGCGGTATCTCAGGTTGAGTACAGGTCCCGCCAATACCGCGGACGCCATGCAGTTGCTGGCCGAGATCGCGGCACGCGAAGGCAGGGCGGATACCGCAATTTCGCTTCTCGCCCGTGCAGGACGAAGCGACTTTGCTGTGGGTGTGGTTGAAATACTCAACGCGGCGACCGGAGAGACGGTGCCCGAGTTGAATTCCTCGCTGTACAGCGAGCAGTATCTTTCCGCCGAGCCCATGCGCCTAGCTCATGTCGGTTCGTATCCGGATGCCGATCCGGACCTGCTGAGCTATGTCGAACTGTCTCCAGACCAGTTGTTCCTCGAAGCCAGGGGCAGCAATGTCACCATGGCTTTGCTGAAGGGAGTCTGCCCGCCGGGCACCGTAGGCGCGACGTGTTGGGTTTACCTCGACGAGGAACTGACGGGCTCTGCGCAGTTTCAGCTCGCGATCGTAGACGCAGAAAACCAGACCTTCAGCAATTTCGCCCGGCTGCTTGAGGATGGCAGCGGGAGCGGTTGGGCTGATGTCAGCCGACGGCACGAAGCGCGTGAGATAGGGGCGATGGTCAGTTCGCCGGCTACCGGCCGACGCGATTTGTTGTTGGCAGTCAAATGCGGCGGCAGCCGCCCGGAGGCGCGCGTCCTCGGCGGCTTTTCAAGCGTCCATATCCGCCATGTCGTTTCGAACGATGCCAGGCGCCCGCGCCTCAACGCACCCCAACAGCGCCAACGCACCCGCCGAATGACCAATGATGACCTGAAGCGTGCGGCGCTTGTGACGGATTATCCCTCCGAGCTGCCGACGCTGCTCATCGCCGGCGACAATGGCGGTATATTCCTGCGGCCGAATACGCACGGTCCGGTTGTTGCCGCCCTCAATTCGGCCTTCCCGGCCTTTGCCAGAAGTGTCATCGCGACAGTGGAGATCGCCCACGATGAAGCATCCCCATTCGAGTTCGCCATGGCGCTCGGCAGGCAGGAAGAAAAACTTGTGTGGAAACACGATGCACCTGTCGGCGCGCTGTCATTCTCGGGATGGACGCGCGTCTCGAGACCGTTCGAACTGCATGACCTGAAAGTTTCGACCCGGGAGGTCGATCGCAAGTGGCTGACGATCTACCTGGCAATCCGGCTGCCATCCGGCTCGAAGCCGATGCCGTCCAATGCTTTCTGGCGCAAGCTGTTGCTGGTGTGGGACTGAGGGGCGCGGGTTGTCGGGACGCGGTCGCGCCTTGTCGACGTTTAAGTGCGGTAGTAGATTAAGTCCGCGTGGAGGCGCCAAGACAATGAAGAAATCGCTGGGCCTTGTTCTGGCATTTATTGTCATTACCGGATGCGCAATGTCTTTCGGCGCGGCCGCCCAGGAACGCGACATGGGGTCTAAATGCACGCAGTGGAATGCACATCGCGTCCTCTTCAAAAAAGGTGACGGCAAGATATCCGAGGAATCCGCGAAGGCCCTTGCGGCTTTCGTCAAGGATGCTGGGCACGATTGCGGCTACCGCCTCTACGCAACGGCGAGCAAGGAAGGCAACTACAAAAAAGCCTACGACATCGCTGGTCTCAGGCTCGATGCAACCGGCGATTTTCTCAAGGCGCAAGGCGTCAAGCCCGAAATGGTGCTGGTGCTTTCGCATTGGGTTGACGACGGCGCCGCCGACACCAATACGGCGCGGAGCGCGATACTGTACACGCTGCCAAAGCAAGGCATATCTTGCCGGCAATATGAGAAGCGCAGCCCTGTGCAGGTCGACCTGTTTTTCTATAGCCAGTCCTATGTGATCTCACCGCGGGTCAAGGCCGACCTCGAGAAGTTCGCCGCCAGCATCCGAGACTCACGTTGCAATGTCGAACTGACGGCTCTCGCGGCCATGGAACTCACCGGCGCCGACGCTGCAAAGACAAACAAGGAACTGGCCAAGCAGCGCCTGAAGGCGGTCGAGGATATCTTGACCGCAGCCGGGATCGACAGCGATCGTCTGGTAGACACGAAAGTCGAGTACGTTGGCGACCAGAAGCCGAACGGCGTTCGCAGTCGTCTGGCGACCGCGTCCCTGATGTAACAGCTTGCCAGATTGGCTGACCCGCGACGGACCCGCAACGATGTGGGGCTACGGCGCACCACACCTGACGCTGGACGGCTGGAAGGCACACCTCGACCAGTTACTCGCGATCGGCACGGGCAAGGTCCATGGCGGGCGTGGGGATTCCCTGCCGGTGGCCGAGGCGGCCCAGCAGATCGCTATGTCGACAAGCCGACGAGATCGTCACCGCCTTATCAACCACGGCGTCAATGACGGCCCAGGGATCTGGTGGGCTTTTCTGCTGGGGCAGGTGTTGAATGTGGGCCGATCATACGTCCGCGATCAATCCGCCGCAGCTCGGCGGCCTTGACCACCCGTTGCAGCCCGCCGACGTCACGAAATGACGGACGGGCACCTCCACAGGTTGCCTCTTCACGCCAGCACGCCTGTGCCACCGTCGCTGCCTAAGAGGCGGCGACGGTGGCCGCTTGAAGCAGAACCCGCGCGCCGGTAACCGCGTAGGCAGGCTCCACATATTCCGCCTCGTTGTGGCTCAGCCCGTCACGGCACGGCACAAAGATCATCACGGCAGGCGCCACCCGGGCGAGGAACAGCGCGTCATGGAATGCACCCGAGATCATCTGTTTGTGCGGCAGCTGTAGGGTATTGGCGGCCTCCTCGACGGTTTTGACCATATCGGGAGAGAATGCCGCCCCCGGCATGTCGAACTTCAGCCTATATGTCCGTCGTCTCCGACCGCATCCGCCGCGAACTCGGCCGGCCGATCGGCATCAATGTGCTTGCCAATGCCTCCATTCCCGCGCTGTCGATCGCCAGTGCCTCCGGTGCAGCCTTCGTGCGCGTCAATCAATGGGCCAATGCCTATGTCGCCAATGAGGGCCTTATCGAAGGCGAAGCGGCGCGCGCCATGCGTTTCCGCGCTAGGCTTCGGGCCAACGGTATCCGCATCTTCGCCGACGCGCATGTCAAGCATGGCGCCCACGCGATCGTCGGCGACCGGCCGATCGAGGAGCAGGTCAAGGACCTCGTGTTCTTCGATGCCGACGCGGTGATCGCCACCGGCCAGCGCACTGGCCACGCCGCCGACCTCAGTTACATCAGGATGATCAAGGACGCCGCCGGACTGCCGACGCTTGTCGGCAGCGGGGTGACACCCGACAACGCCAACGATATCTTGGACATCGTCGACGGCGTCATTGTCGCCAGCTCGCTGAAACATGATGGAGTGTGGTGGAATCAGGTCGATCCGCAACGGGTGAAGGCCTTCATCCAAGCGGTGACTTTAGTGTCGGAGATCGACGGCGAGCGGCTGCTGGGCCGGCTCGATGCCTTCGCCCGGATCGGCGCGACGCCAGCCGGTGGCGTAAACCGACAGGCGTTCAGCATCGAGGATCGCGGCGCCCGGCGCCTGTTGGCGGAATTGGCGCTCGCGCGCGGCTTCGCGGTTTTCCAGGACGCCATGGCAAACCTTTTCATCCGCCGCGAGGGCACGGATGCCACCCTGCCGCCGCTGCTGATCGGCAGCCACCTCGACAGCCAGCCGACCGGCGGGCGCGAGGCAATGGCGAAGCTGATCCAAACGGCAGACGCGAGGCGCATCGCTTTCGTCGAATGTGCCCGCACTCGTGCGCCAACGCGAAAGTTGCATGTGGCAGGGGCGCTCAACTCTCGGCAATAAGACGGCACGCCGCTCTCGGCCCAGACGCGGCGGGCTTTTGCTTTGCAGATGCACCCGATCGAGGGCTGGCGCAATCCATTGATCCGAAGACTACAGCAGGATGTGGGCCTTGTGCCCGATCAGACCAGCCAAGATGATTATCACCGCCAAAACCACTGCCCATGAACAGGTTGCGGGCGACAAGCGCCTTTTCTCCCCGCGTACCGCTTGATCTCGCCAGCGCTTAGCCTAGTCAGCCCCTATGTTCATCTTGATCATCGGTTCGGTTGCCTTATCCACCACAGCAGGAAATCGCCGCGACATGCGCCAGCGCAGGGGAAGGGTTTGCCTGCCCGTTCCGGCTGAGTCGGCGCACCGTCTTAAGCTGAACTTCGGAAAAATTCGTCAAAGCGACAGTTGACGACAAGCTGATCTGGCCCTGTCTCATTCTCGTGGCCTCGCGCTTGTCGCCAATTACATCTACGACAACATTATCCGGTCCCTGCTGCGGCATCGGCCTTCATCTCGCCGCACACAAGAGGGCGTGACACAGTCGTAGGTGAATTCAATCGAGGGAACTGGCTGACTTGGCGCCCTACTCCGCCGGGGTCTTCTCGAGCACCGGCGCAGTTTTCCGGCCAAAGCGCTGGACGACGAAGCGGCCCGCCTTCTGGCCGGGGACCTCGATCAGAGTGTAGGTGATCCAGGACAGCAACGTCACCGTCGGCAGCACAACGGCAACGACGATGGCGAAGCGCAGCGGCGCCGACAATTCGTGGCCGAACTCACTGATGACGAACGCCGCGACGGGCTGCAGCACCAGCAGGTGGATCAGGTAGATGCTGAAGGAAAGCTCGCCCATCAGGTGGAAGAACCGGTTGCTGAGCGTCACGGCGATCGCTCGCGCCAGCGTTCCCGCCCTTCCAGGCAGCATGCGGTAGAGAACCAGGGCAAAGAAGCCCGCCACCAGCGCTTCGCGCACCAGAAGCTTGCCCAGCCCCTGATCGCCGCCAAAGGGCAGCGCCGCCAGCAGCAGCGCCAGTGCCAAGTACAGGATAGATCGCGGCTGGCTCTGATGCACGACTCCGGCCAGCAGCATCCCGCACAGGAATATCTGCATCTTCAGCGGCAGAAAGGACGGCATCGGAAAATGGATCGACAACAGCCGCATCGCAAACACGATGACGCAGCCGGCCGCCGCGACCACAAGGGCGCTCCTGATCCAGTCCAGCCTGCGCACCAGCAGCATGACGGCCGGGAACACGGCATAGAACTGCATCTCCAGCCCCAGGCTCCAGTCAGGCAGCGGCGTGCGATAGGCGAGGCTCGGCACCAGCCCAAACAGGAAGGTGAGATGAGCGACGATGTTTTTCAGGCTGCCGTCGAGGTAGCGTTCCGGCGCCTGGTGCGATCTGGAGAGGAAATCGTCGATGATGATCCTGCAATCGTAGAGATAGGGGCCAAGCGCCAGCGCCAGGAAAAGCATGACATAGAACAGCGGCGCGATCCTGAAATAGCGGCGCGTCCAGAATTTGAGCCAGGTTTCCGATCTTTGCCAAGGCTCCTTTTCCTGGCGCAGCTGATAGTGGAACACCATCAGGAAGCCGGACAGCATGATGAACAGGTCGACGCCGAGATCCGGCTCGCTGACGATCGGAATTTGCCAGCCGGTCAAAAGCATGCAGTGCCCGACCAGCACCCAGATCGCCGCAAGCGCGCGAAGCCCGTCCAGGCATTCGATGCGCGACGATTTGATGATGCTGGTTTCGTAGCTAGCCATGTTGCACTGCAGCATGGCGCCTGAGGAGCGATTGTCAACCCGGTGAGAGATGACGAATTGCGGTTACGATGGCGGATGCCGAATTGTGCCGATCTCCTCGCCGGACAATAGGCTGAACGGACAGGCAGCTTTCAGGAAACCGTCAGCGCGGCCTGAACGACCGAAATGAGGCGCATTGCTGACCGGCAGCCTTGGGGCCGGGACCAGTAAGTCCGCTTGTGGCCAGTTAAGAACGACAGAGGCCGATCTCGACCCACATCAGCCATGCGGCAACATCCGGTTTCGCACAAGGCTGAGCCATGAGGGCAATGTCTTCAAAACGACGTGGTTGCATTATCGCTGTCCAGTAGGCCAAGCATGCTCGCATTCGAAACGCCAGTCGAATACGCTCAGCGAAGCTTTGAGCTAGGGAGGCAGGACAACCGCACATGGAGCGAAGGCTTACCGCGATCCTTGCTGCCGACGTGGTCGGCTACAGCACGCTCATGGGCGAGGATGAGGTCGGCACGCTCGAACGACTGAAGGGTTGCCGTCGAGAACTGGTCGACCCCGCGATCAAGGAATTCCACGGTCGGATTATCAAGCTCATGGGAGACGGGGCGCTGGTCGAATTCGCCAGCGTCGTTGATGCCGTCCAATGCGCTGCCGCGATTCAGCGCCGGATGGCTGTCCGAGACCCGGGCACCTCCGACCCCCGCCACATCCGGTTTCGCATCGGCGTCAATCTCGGTGATGTCATCGTAGAGGAAAATGACATCTACGGCGATGGCGTCAACATCGCCGCGCGCCTCGAGGCTATGGCCGAGCCGGGGGGTGTATGTATCTCCGGAACCGCATTTGATCATGCCGTTCACAAGGTTGATGTCGGCTTTGCCAGTCTTGGCGAGCAGCGCCTCAAGAACATCGCCGATCCGGTTCGCGCCTATCGACTGCTGCTGGATCCCGCAGCATCGGGAAAGGTCACGGCCGCGCCACACCGGCCGAGCTCGCGCGTCATCATCCTGGCAGGCGCCGCCGCCTTGGCGATCGCCGCGATTGCCGGCATTTTCGCATGGCAGAAGTTCTCAGTGCCATCGCGGCCATCGGTTGCCGTGCTGCCGTTTGCAAACCTCGGCGGCGATCCAGGCCAGGACTATTTCGCTGACGGCATCACCGAGGATCTGATCACCGACCTCACCAAGCTGTCCGGTCTGGACGTCATCGCGCGCAACTCGGTGTTCGCCTACAAGAACAAGCCTGCAGCGCTGGCGGACGTCGCGCGCGACCTTGGCGTCCGCTTCGTTGTCGAGGGGAGCGTCCGCCGCACCGGCGAGCAGATCCGCCTCAATGCCCAGCTCATCGATACGGCAACGGGCGACAATCTGTGGGCCAACCGGTTCGACCGTGGCATGGCCGGCGTGTTTGCCGTCCAACACGAGATGAGCGGCGAGATCGCCAAGGCGCTTGGCATGCAACCTTCGGCAGCGGAAAGCGAGCGCATGGCGCGGCCGCCGACCGAAAACCTCGAAGCCTACGACTTCTATCTTCGTGCCGAGCAGACAGCACGGACCGGTCGGCGCGACGGCCTGCGGGAGGCGCTCACGCTCTACGACAAGGCCGAGCAGCTCGACCCCGCTTTTGCGGAAGCCTTCGCGGCGGATGCAAGCACGACGGTGTATATCTGGCGTGAATCGTTCAATGACATCATGCAGAGCGCACCTGCGCGCAAGCGCGCCTATGAGAAGGCGAGCCGAGCTTTGCAACTCGACCCTGACCTTTCGTCGCCCTATGCTATTCTTGGGATCATGCAGGTCGTGGATCGCCGCTACGAGGAAGCCATCGCTTCGGTCGAGCGAGCCGTCGCACTCGGCCCCGGCGATGCTGAGACGCAAATAGCCCTGGGATACGTGCAACTGTTCGCCGGCAGTCATGCTGAGGCTGCCGAAGCGGTCGAGACGGCGCTCAGGCTCGATCCCAACCTTTCACCTGTAAACCGGCAAATTGCCGGTCTGGTCTTTCTAATTCAAGGGAGCAACGACAGGGCGATCGAGGCCCTCGAACGCACCCGCGACGATGCGCCGTCAGTCGGAGATTTCACGATCACGCTTGGTGCCGCCTACGCCCGCGCCGGCCGCCTGCAGGATGCCAGGGCGGCAGTGGCCGAGGGGCTAGGTGCCATGTCCACACCAGGTTTCGATTCATTGTCCGCATACCGACTCAACGGTGCCCAATATCGTAACCCGCAGGATTTGGCTCTCATCGTCGACGCGTTGCAGCAGGCGGGCTTGCCCGAATGGCCGTTCGGTTTCACCGGCGATGAGCACAACCGCTTGAAGGGCAAGGAGATCGCCTCGCTGGTGCTGGGCCATACTCTGCAGGGTCAGCTTGAGCCCGGTCTCCAACCAGCCTTCCTCCAGATCGGGAGCGACGGCAAGGCAGCCTTCCGCTCCACGACGCGGCTGGTCACCGAGACCGTCCGTGTCGATGGCGACTTATTGTGCGAGCTGAGCGAGAATATGTTCGGGCGCCCCGACTGTGGACCCGTCTATAAACGCGGCGACGATGGAGGCGGCGGCTATTCCTTCGTCAACTCAAGCAAGGTGTTTCACTTTACGGTTGTTCAGTAGAAGCACACGCGCGTCATAACGGACGCACACACTCGCGTCCGATGCGGGACTAGAATAGGCTGCGCGAAGCCGCTTGATCGACCAAGGAGGGCGCAGGCAGGTATGGAGCGAAGGCTTACCGCGATCCTTGCTGCCGACGTGGTCGGCTACAGCACGCTCATGGGCGAGGATGAGGTCGGCACGCTCGAACGACTGAAGGGTTGCCGTCGAGAACTGGTCGACCCCGCGATCAAGGAATTCCACGGTCGGATTATCAAGCTCATGGGAGACGGGGCGCTGGTCGAATTCGCCAGCGTCGTTGATGCCGTCCAATGCGCTGCCGCGATTCAGCGCCGGATGGCTGTCCGAGACCCGGGCACCTCCGACCCCCGCCACATCCGGTTTCGCATCGGCGTCAATCTCGGTGATGTCATCGTAGAGGAAAATGACATCTACGGCGATGGCGTCAACATCGCCGCGCGCCTCGAGGCTATGGCCGAGCCGGGGGGTGTATGTATCTCCGGAACCGCATTTGATCATGCCGTTCACAAGGTTGATGTCGGCTTTGCCAGTCTTGGCGAGCAGCGCCTCAAGAACATCGCCGATCCGGTTCGCGCCTATCGACTGCTGCTGGATCCCGCAGCATCGGGAAAGGTCACGGCCGCGCCACACCGGCCGAGCTCGCGCGTCATCATCCTGGCAGGCGCCGCCGCCTTGGCGATCGCCGCGATTGCCGGCATTTTCGCATGGCAGAAGTTCTCAGTGCCATCGCGGCCATCGGTTGCCGTGCTGCCGTTTGCAAACCTCGGCGGCGATCCAGGCCAGGACTATTTCGCTGACGGCATCACCGAGGATCTGATCACCGACCTCACCAAGCTGTCCGGTCTGGACGTCATCGCGCGCAACTCGGTGTTCGCCTACAAGAACAAGCCTGCAGCGCTGGCGGACGTCGCGCGCGACCTTGGCGTCCGCTTCGTTGTCGAGGGGAGCGTCCGCCGCACCGGCGAGCAGATCCGCCTCAATGCCCAGCTCATCGATACGGCAACGGGCGACAATCTGTGGGCCAACCGGTTCGACCGTGGCATGGCCGGCGTGTTTGCCGTCCAACACGAGATGAGCGGCGAGATCGCCAAGGCGCTTGGCATGCAACCTTCGGCAGCGGAAAGCGAGCGCATGGCGCGGCCGCCGACGAGCAATCTCGAGGCCTATGATTACTATCTACAAGCCGAGACGGCGTCACGCAGCGTCCTGCAGGCCGGGCTGCGGGAGGCGCTTGCGCTCTACGACAAGGCGGAGGAGCTTGACCCCGCCTTTGCCGAAGCCTTCGCGGCCGACGCGCGCACCACAATCTATATCTGGCGGGAGGCCTTCAACGACGTCATCCAGAGCGCGCCAGCACGAAAGAGAGCATATGAGAAGGCGAGCCGAGCTTTGGAACTCGACCCTGACCTTTCGTCGCCCTATGCTATTCTTGGGATCATGCAGGTCGTGAATCGCCGCTACGAAGATGCGATTGCCTCTGCCAAGAAGGCTGTTTCAATCGGTCCGGGCGATGCAGAGGCGCAAGCAGCCCTTGGATATGTTCAGTTCTACGCCGGCAATCATGCCGAGGCAGCCACTGCGGTCGAGACGGCGCTCAGGCTCGACCCCGACCTCTCAGCGATCAACCGGGAAACTGCTGGGCTGGTTTTTCTGCTCCAGGGCAATGTCGAGAAAGCGATCGAGACTCTCGAGCACACACGCGACGATGCGTCCACGGTTGGCAACTTTCGGTTTACGCTCGCTGCGGCGTATGTCCGCGGCGGCCGCCTACCGGATGCGAAAGCCGCAATCGCCGAGGGGCTCCGCCTCGTAGCAGGGTCCAGCTACGTGGACTCTTTGGCTGGGTGGGAGATGACTCATGCACATTTTCGGAATCCGCAGGATCTGGCGATACTCGTCGCCGCACTGCGCCAGGCGGGCCTCCCCCAATGGCGCTTCGGCTTTACCCCGGCCGAACAGGACCAGTTAAAGGGTGCCGAGATCGCGTCCCTCGTCATTGGCCATACACTGCAAGGCCAGATCGAACCCGGTCTCCAACCAGCCTTCCTTCAGATCGGAAGCGACGGCAAGGCGGCCTTCCGCTCTACGACGCGGCTAGTCACCGAGACCGTCTACGTCGATGGCGATCTGTTGTGCGAGCAGAGCGAGAACCTGTTCGGTCGCCCCGACTGTGGTCCCGTCTACAGACGCAACGACGCCGCCGGCAAAAGCTACTCCTATGCCAATACAAGCAAGGTGTTTCACTTCACCGTGGTTCGGTAGACGCACACGCGCGTCTCAATGATAGTGATCGAGTTCCAAATTGGCCGCGACCTTCGGCCAGTTGGCATCGGCTTTCGGGATATTTTCAGCTGCATGCGCGGCGAAATCATCGGCATTGTCGACGTCGTAGATCAGGTAGAGCTTGCCGTCGATAATCTTGAATGCCTCAGGATCGACATTGACCGTGACCCCCCCGCCCACGACTTCGCCGGCGCAGTACCCGCCATATTGAGGAGCGTACTTGACCGGTTCGCTCATGAACATTTCCTGGTGTTTCTTGCTGGCGAAATGCCAAGGTGTCCCCAGCCATTCATAAGTGAACTCTTCGGAGCCCTTCACGGCCTTGCCGTCAGTGAAGTAAGCGACCGTGTCGTAGCCCATGATCGCCACACCACCAAAATAGCCGGTGTTTACCGAATCGTCGGCACATGCCGATCCCGCGCCGGCGACCACAGCTACCGCGACCAGGGCAGCCGTCCCCAAACTCCGAACCAGTCGTGGCTTGATCATCGTGCTCATCTGTATCCTCCGTTAATCGTGGATCTCGGCGCACTTCGCCGCGTTCGCCTCGCCAAGAATTTTGGCTTGGCAGGTAGCACCATGGCGTTTGAAAAGTCGTATGATATCCGTGTTGCCCTTCCAGAATGCGCGCGTTATCGGCATGTAGCCATGCCCCTCGGCATGGTTCACATTGGCACCTTTCGCAATGAGGAACTCGGCCAGTTCAATGTGGTTTTCCTCGCCGGCCACCAGCAACGGCGTAGCACCCGCCTTGTTGGCGGCATCGTCGAGCACCGCGCCTTTTTCCAGCAGCAGCTTGGCGATCGGCAGGCTGCCCGAGAAGGCCGCCGCATGAAGCGGGGTAAAGCCGCCCGAGTTACGCGCCATGATGTCGGCACCCTTGGCCAGCAAGAAGTCGGCGATTTCCGGCTGGTTATCGAGCGCTGCAGCGATGAGCAGCGTTGCCTGGTCGCGCGCCCGGCTGTCGACGTCGGCACCGCCTGCCAGGGCTTGCTCCACGGCAACCTTGTCGCCGGCGGCGATGGAGTCGAACAACTGCTCACCTGCGGCTGCTGTTGTAGCCGCCAAAACCAGCATTCCAAGTGCCAGCAATCCGCGCATTGTGCAAGGTAGCATATTAGCTTGTGGTCATACAAGCTGTCCTGGGCACATCAGGTGGATCCAAGGCGGACGGCGCGGCCAGACATAGCGAACGCGGCCCAGGGCGGGAAGGCGTTAGTGCTACTGGCTTCGTCAGTACGGCACCAATCCAGGCTGAATTTTGAAGAGCGTCGATTACCGAGGCGCCGAGCGGCGTCGAGCGTAACCGCCTGTTGCTCCGTTGGGATAGCCGGTAAGCGCAAAGGTGGCCGTTGGCGGAAGTGTCCGCTTTCGGATGCAACTATGGCTTGCTCAATGACCGACATGGGGCGCAAAGCTGCCATTCGTAACCGGCGTACAAATAGGAAGTGCATAGGACATTTCAGGAAAAAGCCCATTCCTCATCGGTCGGCGCAATCAGCCCGTTCCGCAACCGGCTGTGAAGTTCATGCCACGACGGATCAGTCACGAAGCCTCTCATGGTTCCACATGCCTCGGCGAAGGAAATGTCGCCCAGGCGGTCGATAAGACCAATCAACCCACGGTTCCTGCCATTTAGGAATAGTTCGAGCGGATCATCGTCACACTCAATTACCCGATGTCCCCAGGCACCCGGTATGTCCTCGTTTGCGAGAGCCTGCCGAAGATCTTCATCCACACCTGCGGCCTTGAGCGCCCGGCAGACGACATAGCGCATCAGGGGGTAGTAGATCGGCTGATAGCTGCCTCCAAGCGCGCGCACGCCGGGCAGGATCGACAAAACCAGAAACATCAGCAGGAGATTCGGGACAAGGCTGCGGTTTGCCAGCCGCTCGAGAATGTCGGGGGCTGTGAAGCACGCCACCTTCATACCGGTCGCAGGATCGATGAGTTCGCCGGCGATCAGACGCAGCGGACGGCGTTTGCCATTTTCATAGAACCAGAAGAAATCAGTACCCCGAGCGAGCCAGCCACTCCACGGGCCAGACGCGAGTCCGTCGAGGCCGGCAAGGATGTTGGAAGCGAACTTCGGGTCTTCCAGCAGTCTCATGCGTAGCCAGGAATTTTCCTCCGACAGATGGTTGGCCACCAGGTCGGCAACATCCTCGTCGTCGATCTGCAGGAAGGCGAAGCGGCCTCCGAACATTTTTGGCCAAAGGATGAGATTGGCTGCCTTGATGGCGTGCGCGGGCCGCTCGAATTGCGTCTTCGGCAGAAGGCTACGAAGCAGCGTGAGCGCGTCTCCGCCAGTGCTTGGCTCCGTCGGTAACAACTCGAACCTGTAAGGTCCCGGCCCGGCTAGCAGGCTGTATCCGATCATCCGGCTTCGGCTCAGGCCAAAGACGTTGACCGGCTTGCCGTCAACGGTGATCCAGCCTGGTCCCTTGCGTGGCTTTTCGACGAGATTCACCGTCGAAACGGCGTAGGAAACGTAGGTCGAACAGCCATGCGCCGAGAGACCAAGGAGGCTGAAGATATGCGTATAATAGGCTTCCGGCTCCAGGAGGAGAAACAAATGAGGGCCTGTCTGCAACACGCGGCGCCTTTGGAAATCCCTGCAGATTTCCAAGGCGGTATCGGCAGACAACCCGTTTCGTGTCGCTGCCTTCCTGATGATGTCGAGTAGTTTGGTGAAGGCTCGGAGCCGGATTTCTGGCATGGGAACCGAAGCCGGCGCCGTAAACAGGCGAAACGCATAATCACGGATCGGCCGGGAATGGTATGGGCTCATCCAGGGGTAGAGTGCCGTCAGCGACCCCAGGACTGCCTGTTTCGCATCTACGCCTGCTGTTAGCTCTTCCACCTCACGTTTCACCTTTTTCTCGTGTCTGAATTACACCCACGCTCAAACACAAAATACTGACGAGGAGCGCCACGCCAAAGCTCAAGAAAATCGTCGAAGGAAATGCTCGATCTCCGACAGCGGCGGCAATGCCGAAGATGAGTAACCCGAGCACCACGGCCACACTATGCATAATGCCTTTGGCCCGGCCCAAAAGATAAATGGATACATGCGACTGCAATGTGACTTCAACGCTGACGCGTCCAAGATTGTATAGAAATCCGAGCGCGACAAAAAGGATCACTGTCCAGGGCGTGGGCAGAGATGCCAGCGCCATGAGTACCAGCGCCGTTAAGCCCAAAAGCATGAGATGCCGCACGTGGGTACTCATCGCTCTTTCAATCCGGAATAGAGAGACCGCACCGATCAGTGAGCCCGCCGACCATGCAGCCTCAAGGTAGCCGAAATCCGCGGCAGTACCCTTCTGCTCCTGGAAGACGAAGCTAGATCCCATGACGCTGACAAGCACCGCGCTTGTGTAGAGAAGCGCGTAGACGCCGATGAGACGACGCAGGCTTGGATCTAATTGTGCTGCCGAGATTTTGGCGAAGCGGACATCACGCGAAACCGGTTGCAGCCGCATCAAGGCTAGGCAGCCCGATGAAAACAAAAAGAAGGCAGCAATAACGGTGAATGGCAGGACTGGGGAGCGATCATGCAGCAAAGGCCCTGCAAGCAAAGCTGCGCCGAGATTGCCGACCTGCATGACGAAGAAGACGGCGGAATTCGAGGCTACAAGATCGCGGCCGTCAGCTATCACGGGGATCATTGATTGAGAGCTTGTAAGCGCGACACGGTCGCAAAACGAAAAGAAGGCCGCTGACAGACAGATAATCACAAACACGTCCATGTCGAGAAGCGCGCAAGCGGTAGCCAGCATAACGACGAAGCGGCTGAGGTCTGCCGCAACGTTCAAGCATCGCCTGTCAAATCGATCCGCCGCTACACCGGCCAGAGGGCTCGCGATGAATTCGACAACGCTGACGATCGCAAGGAACGTCGCCACGCCGGCGGTTCCGTACCCTCGCTCGACGAGAATCCAGGCGGATGCGATGTAGTAGCCGTTTCGGGCAACGGCCGCCGATAGCGTGCTGGCCAGGAATCCGAGGCAGGGACTGGACCGGCCGGCCCGTCCTTTGGCATGATGAACTCGAACCAGGTTTGACATGAGCGGCGTATCCGGCTGACCGCCGATGGATACCGTCTTCCGCCAAGCCTGCTTTACTGTGATGTTGGGGTTTTCCGATACTTGCTGAGAACCGACAAGCGGCGGGCTAGATTCTGCAGTTACGACGAAACTCCGTCGGGACCGCGCCGAATGCCCGCTTAAAGGCGGTCGTGAAATGGCTCGAGCTGCCGAAACCACATTCCATCGCGATTTCCGTCGCCGACAGACTGGTCGATCGCAGCATGTCCGCGGCCTGCTCCAGCCGTCGCTGCGCAATGAATGCGTGCGGCGTCATGCCTGTCGACTGCTTGAAGGCCCTCCAGAAATGGAACCGGCTAACCCCAATCTCTTTCGCCAGATCGGCGAGCGTAGGTCTGCCGTCCGACAACGTCTCGATCATGTCCACCGCCCGCTTGAGATCGAACGATGACAAACCGCCTTTTGCCGGCTCCTGATGGAAGCCGTTCAACCTCAACATTTGGCCGAGCAATTGCGTGGCGTGGCACTCCACCATCGTTGCGCTGATGGGGTCAGGCTGCTTGAGCTCCAAGGCAATCCTCTGCAACGCCAACTCTACAGTGCCGTCCCGAAACCCGATCGACGGCGGCAGCACTGCCGGGCGATGGCGAGCCGTTCCCGCAAACACATCGTCGGCGAACTCTTTTGCAATCGAGACTAGGAGGTAGGAAGCGGTCGCGTCCCCCTCGTCCCACCCATTCCAATCACTGCCGGCGGGCATGAAGATTATCGAACCGGCCCGGCGCGGCAAAAAGGCAATCCGGCGCCCATCCACGATGTCTTCTCCGCGGCACGCCGTGCCCTTCAGGTTCATCAGGAACAAATGGTTTGGCTGCAGGATTCTTGTTTCCTGGCGCTCAAGCCCGGTTCTTTTGACCACGTCCGCCCGTACGCTGCCCCAATTCTCATACTTGTGGGCAAGCGATTGGTGGCGTGACCGGCGGTTCTCGGTCGGGTCGAGGGCAAGAGTATTCACGTATCCGCAGCCTCCTTACTGGCGAGCGGCCAGTCGTCGCATGATGTGGCGAACCATGGGTTGCTGAACAACACACAAATAACTCTGGATTGGTAGAAGATGTGACTTTAGCGAAAAAATGGCAAACGAGTGAAAGCCGCCTGTATCCGGCAGGCCTACCAGTTGGCTCAGCCAATACTTGAGCCCGGTGAAATATTAGACCCCACTTATCTTGGTGGAATTTCCCCCATCGACGTATCGGCATCTCACCAATGGAACGGTGTTGGAGGCATACTGCGATGCGTGGACTCGACGACTTTCTGGCTGAGTGCGACCACGGCCCACGGATCAACGGACTGGCAGGCTTTTTCGCGGCGACCGCCGCTGGCAAGAGCGGGATGCCAATCCGCAAGCCCGTCGCCGACGCCCGGCTTCTGCCGAGCGATGAACTGCTGCGCGGCCTGGTCAGCCTGCATGCGGCACGACAAGGCTTTTTTGACCAGCATTATCACGGCAGCATTCCCTACAGATTGGAGGAGGAGTGCCGGACGGCCTACGCAATGCTGAAATACGCACGGGATCGTGGTGGTCCGCATTCGCTATACAGCCTTGGAACAGCGGAAGGCACGATGGCGAGGACACTGTCCGAACTGTCGGAGGGACAGATACGCACACTGTCGTGCAGCCCGAACGCGGAGAATTACAATTGCTTCATGGCTTATGGCGAACCGCCGCACGCTGACTTCTTCGTCGGCCCCTTTCATCATTTGACAAAGGACGTCCTGCGTTCAGATCCGCGACTGGCAAATTTTGCCCACGGGTTCGACATCATTCTCGAAGATACGACCTTTCAGATGTACTCGCCCAACAGAGCAAGCCAGATCGAATTCGTGACCCAGCACCTCAAGCAGGACGGAATCTTCGTCTTCGTCGAAAAGTTCCGGGCAACCGAGGAGCCGGACTACAGGCGTCGCGAATACCAGAAGGATTTTGGGTTCAAGGCGCGCTATTTTCCCCCAGATGAAATCGAGAAGAAGCAAACCCTCGTTCTGGATACGATGTTCGGCAATGAGGTGACTTTGGCACAGATGGCCGACGCCATACGCCAGCATTTCAGCTACTGCTCACTGACGTGGAACAGCGGAAATTTCTGTAGCCTGGCGGCGAGCAATAGCGAGGAAAACCTAAACCGGTACCTCTCCCAGATGGCCACTCCGGCCATTCCGCACGAGTACGTCTACGAAACGAGCTTGTGTCCGCCCCTGCCCGTTAGCGTCCCTGCCGCGCAGGAATAGGCTCCTGCGCCTTGGGACAGGTCGACAACACGCTCCGCCGTTTGGACCATGTCTTCGCAGCTGTCGACCATGGCAGCCTCAGGCAGGCTGCAAGAGTTCTCAGAGTGAGGGAATCCTGTGTCAGCCGCAACATCGTAGCTCTCGAGCAGTTGCTCGACATGCAGTTGTTTGACCGCGACGTCCATGGCGTTCGGCTGACCGAGGCAGGCCGGGCCTGGGTCGATCTTGTCCGGGCCCATTATGAAGGCTTGCAGGATGCACTGGCTGGAGGTAGTCGCGGTCAACAGGATGTCAAAACGCTCAGGATAGGATTATGCGCCCAGATGGGGCGCACGTTCGTGACACGTCTCATCGATCGTTTTGGCCGTTTACATCCAGACGTGTGCGTCGAGATCGAAGACGTTCCACTCGAACAGTGCCTGGCGGCTATACGCCGCCGGCGCCTCGACATCGTCTTCACGCACGGGCTTGAGAACGCCGCCCCGTGCCGTAGCGAGATATTTGCGCACGAGCGCTTGTTCGTTCTCCTGCCCTGCTACCATCCGCTTGCAGAAAAGCCTGCGGTCAGATGGGCAGATCTTGCAGATACGTGTCTGCTGGTTTCAGGCGAATCCTCCCGGGATCCGCAATTGCTGGAGCATATCGCTGCGAATGGTGGCCCCGCTATCCAGATATGTCGCGCCAGCGAAGCAACGGTCATCCTCAAGGTGCAACTCGGTCAAGGCGTCACTCTGGCGGGCGAGGGTTTTGCCAGGACAGTCGCCATCGACGCCACAGTGTGGAAACCGATCCGTGGGCAGAGCAGCATCAGTTGGATCAAGGCAGTGTGGCTTGAATCGAACCCAAAGCGCGCGCTCTTGCGGCTGGTTGGGACCGCAAGAAACATGGCGACAGCAGCACGACCCGGGACCTGTCAATGGAGGAGCTCGCCGCGGCGCGATTTCTGAAGTCACGCCATGAATGGGAGGCGCGACTGACCCGGTTCGACTCCGGTCCCCAGGCCCTTAGCCAGCACTTTCCGAACGCTTTGCCCTGGCAAAGCCCCGATCCGTCGCAATGAACCGCTCCAACATCGCAACGATGAGGCGCGGCGCATCGGCGGGCCGGTGCCCCGCTTCGCGGCCGAGGATCTCGGCATAAGCGGTCAGGTCACGGTGCAATGCCGCGGGAAGCTCCACCATGACCTTGACAGGTTTGTCGTCAGCGATTGGCCCCAGTTTCAGCTTGGCCATTTCAGCCTCCATAAGGTTCAAGCACGAGATCGCGCGTGACGATGACGCGCACCGGGTATCCCGGTCGGATGGTGAGTGTCGGCGCTATATTGAGCTGCCGCTGCACGATCTGCTGGCCTGTCTGGCTGATGCTGTCGGAAGCACCCTGACGAAGAGCGCGCATGATGTCGCTCTCCTGGCCCGATGAGCCTGCCTGCGCACCGATGCTCAGAACCGTGGAGAGCGCTGCAGCCTTGAAGAGCTCGCCCCAGTGATAGTCAACGCCGTCCTCGAGCCCAGCATAGCCTTCCGCGTCCGCGCCAGGCTGACGTTCCAGAATGATGGAGCGGCCGTTCGGAAAAATCAGTCTGGTCCAGACCAGCAACACGCGACGCTGGCCGAAGCCGACACCATTGTCATACTGGCCGATGAGGCGCGTCCCCTGCGGAATGAGACGGACTTGTCCGGTGGGGCTGTCATAGACATTCTCCGTCACCTGCGCGGTAATCTGACCCGGCAGGTCGGAGCGAATGCCGGTGATGAGGGCGGCCGCGATGACAGCGCCCGCCTGCAGGACGTTTTTCGACGCCGGCGCCGCGACGCGATCAGGCGAGACGGTTCGCTTGTCCGCCGGCTGATCAAGGAACGCGCGCTGCCGGTCCTGCGCCGAGGGCGTGGCCGGCTGCGGCGCGAACCCAAGGCTGGAGAGATCAGGCCGTGGCACGGTTTCTGTCGTGACTTGAGCGACGGTCGTGTCACTTGCAGGCCGCGTTTGCGTGGACGCGAACAAGCGCGCCGTCCTCGCCGCTTCCAGTTCCTGCTCCCGGCGCTGCTCCTCCTGGTCCAGTCCAACGGGACCTGTTGATAGCGCGGGGCCGCCATTCTGCGCGGCGAGGATCGGGCGGCCGAGATCGCCGGGAAGCGGTGGGCCAAGCTTTGGGACGCCTGCATAGTCCTTTGGCAGGCCGGCGAGCCCATCGGGCGTCGAGCGATTGTCGGTTGAGTACAGCTCCTGACCCTGGCCTTGTTGACGGTTCTGCAGCGCGTAGATCAGCGCACCGCCGACAGCGAGGCTTGCGGTGAGCCCCAACGCGGCCAGCGCCTTGCGGGACAGACGCGTCACCCGCGGTTGCTCGGCGCGCAGCCGCATGGCCGCGGCCGGCTCGCCTGTCAGGGGCCGGGCGTCATCCTCGACCGACGCCTCCGGCCGGGCGTCATCCGCCGGCCCCCGGCCCTCTTCCTTCCCGGGATCCAATCTGTCGCTCATGATGACGACCCTCCCCTGTTTGTTCGGAGGGACGTCGCTTGCGGGGTCTCACCAGGGCCACGCATCCATGAAAATCGACTGCTCTTCACCCCATCGGTGCGGGAGATGCGGATGCGCTGCTGGTTCTTGCCGGCGCCAAAGCGCAACTCGGCGGCGGCAAACAGCCGGTCGACGATCATGTAGTTGCCGCGCACGCGATAGTTGACCAGCTCGGACGTGTCACCTTCCGGCCCGACCACGAACAGTGGCGGCATCTCACCCTGGCCGATGCCGCGCGGGAACTCGATGAACACCTGCTTGCCATCGTCGAAGGCGCGCAACGGCCGCCATGGTGCGCGATCGCCTGTCACCTGGTATCGGAAATTGACGCGAGAAAGATCGATGCCCGTCGAGACCGGCTGCACAGCTTCAGCCTCTTGGTTCTGACGCCGCAAAGCGATGAGTTGGTCCTGCGGATATTGCCAGGAAACCGATGCCATATAGGTCGACGGCGTCGAGCGCAGTTCCATGTGATAGGTCCGCCGATCGGTGTTGATGACGAGATTGGTGAGAAGGTCGGCGCGCGTCGGCTTGACGAGGATGTGGACCTGCTTGGCGCCGCCCGTACCGCTCTCGGTATCGCCGATGATCCAGCGCACGGTGTCGCCGGCGGCGACGGGACCGGAACCGACGAGCTGCTCGCCGGGCTGGAGCGCGATGTCGGTGATCTGCCCCGGCGAGGCATAGACCTGATAGAGCGCGCCATCGACGAATGGATAGACCTGCATCGAGTTGATGAAGCCGTTGCGGACAGGCTGGACGCGCGCGGCCGCATTGGCCAAGTTCACGCGCGCGGTCGGATCGGTCGGTTCCGGGTCGGGCTTTGCGGCCTTGCCGACCGGCTTCAACTGGCCTGGAAGCGGCAGCGGCTTCGACAGCTCCACCACCTTGACGGGCGGTGGCGGATCGACGGCATGCACGGCCGGGACCGGATCGTCATAGGAAATCTCCGGCGGCTTCTGCCTGGTGGCGCAGCCCGCAAGCGCCGAAGTGCAAAGCAAAAGCGCTGGAAGGGCCATTTTGCGGAAGGCCGGCATTGCGTGGATGAGGAAAACCGGACGCCCCCAGGGGGCGGCTTTGCAGAGTACGGGCATCATTGTCCAAGCTCCTTCGACCAGTTGATGGCGTTGATGTAGATTCCAAGCGGGTTCTTCCTCAGCGCATCAGCGTCGCGCGGGGGCTGGACGACAATGGTGAGGATGGCGGACCAGCGCTCCGTGGAAGCCAGTGAGCCGTCCTGATAGCGGCGTTCGACCCAGGCGATTCGGAAGCTCACCGGCGATGCGCGGATGACCGACGACACATCGACGGCGACCTGCTGCTTGCCGACCTTGGTGAACGGGTCATTGGCGCGCGCATAGTCGTTGAGAGCCAGCGCCCCGCCCTGCGTCGCGAAGTCGTAGGCGCGCAGCCAGTTCTGCCGCACGATGACCGGATCGGCGGGGATCGACCTCACCTGTTCGATGAAGTGCGCCAGGTAGAAGGCAATCTGCGGATCGTTCGGCTGATAGTCGCCGACCGCAGGTCCCACAGCCTGCGCCTGGCCGAGACGATCGACCTGCACCACCCAAGGCACGATCGAGCCTTTGGCGGATTGCCAGATGAGCGCGGCCGAGAACCCCGCGGCGAGCGCCAGGCAACCGAAGGCCATGGTGCGCCAGTTGCGCGCCTGCACGCGAGCCGAACCGATGCGCTCGTCCCAGAGCTGAGCAGCGCGTTGGTAGGGGGTCTCGGGTTGTGGGGACTTGCCGTAGTGCGTGGACGGTCGTTTGAACATGCTCAGTCACTTTCAGAGAGGTTGATCGAGGAGCCGCCGCCATGGCTGTCGCCACTGCGAACGGCGTGGGCGGCGGCCTGGACGCCATGGGTCATCTGTTGCGAGCGCTTCATGCGCTTCGCCCAGGCTGGCTGACTTTCGGTTGCGGAGGACGCGACGGGTGCGGAGCCGGCTTCGGGCGCGTTCGCGCCGATTGTGCCAGCCGTGGATGACCCGCCCGTCGTCTCGAAGGCAGCGCGAGCGCCCGACTGGTAGCTGTGCTTCATGCTGCCTGCCGCATTATTGGCCGCACGCTTGAGCGGTGAGATGGCACCTTGGGCGCCGGCTCTGATGACACCGCCGAGCCCGGATGCGACGCCAGAAAAGCCAGACTCTCCGGCCGCGCTGAGGCCGTAGGCTGTGGACGCCCTGCCCGCCATGGCGGCACCGCCACGGGCCGCCGCTGCAGCACCGCCGCTGACAGCCGCGCCGCCGGACACGACGGAACCGGCGGCGGCGGCGCCCACTGCTGCCATGCCGCCGGCGGCGAGCCCGGTCCCGACAGCCGCGCCCGCACCGAGTTGCGGGCCGCCGGAGACGAGACCGTTGGCAATGCCCGGTCCAAAGATGCCAAGGCCGAGCAGCGACAACGCGGCCAGCACGATCGCCATGGCATCGTCGATCGACGGCGTGTTGCCGCTGAACCCCGCGGTGAACTCGGAAAAGAGCGTTGAGCCGATGCCGATGATGACGGCGAGCACCAGCACCTTGATGCCGGACGAGATGACGTTGCCAAGCACCCGCTCGGCCATGAAGGCGGATTTGCCGAACAGACCGAAGGGAATGAGCACGAAACCGGCGAGCGTGGTCAGCTTGAATTCGATCAGCGTGACGAAAAGCTGGATTGCCAGGATGAAGAAGGCCAGCAGCACCAGCGCCCAGGCGAAGAACATGCAGGCGATCTGGATGAAGTTCTCGAAGAAGGACCAATAGCCCATCAGGTTCGAGATCGAGTCCAGCAACGGCCGGCCGGCATCGAGCCCGGTCTGCGCCACCTTGCCCGGGCGCATGAGATCGTTGACGGTAAAACCCGTACCCGAGGCCTTCAGGCCAAGCCCGGCGAAGCTTTCAAAGACGATGCGGGCGAGATTGTTCCAGTTGGAGATGAGATAGGCGAAGACGCCGACGAACAGAGTCTTCTTGACGAGGCGCGCCATGATGTCGTCGTCCGCACCCCAGGACCAGAAGAGCGCAGCCAACGTCACGTCGATGACGATCAGGGTCGTCGCGATGAACCCGACCTCGCCGCCGAGCAGGCCGAAGCCGCTGTCGATGTAGCGCGTGAAGACTTCGAGGAAATGGTCGATGACGCCCATGCCGCCCATGTCAGCGAGCCTCCGGCCGGGGCGGCTCGACCTGCATCGCGGGAGCGGTCACATCCGCCCGCTTCCCTTCTTTCCGGTCGGCTGACGGCGGCACATTCGGAAACAGCGTTGTCGGCGCTAGCGGAGCAGGCGCGGTTGCCGAGTCACGTTGACCGAGAAACCGGCGCCGGCTGGCTGCCCACGCTTTCAGACAGCCGGGATCGCGAGGACCGGCCTCGCCGATCCCGGAACAGCGGCGCAATTCGGCCGCGAGTGGGTGTTGTGGCGCGACGGAACGGTCCCCCGTCGCAAGGGCGTCAGGCTCGTCGTCCTCGCTGCTCATCTCGATTGCGGTCACTGTCAAAGCGACCGCGATGAAGATGACCGCGCCGATGCGAGCGAGGAGCTTGCCTTCCATCGCGCCGACCTCAGTTCTTGCCATAGAACATCTGCGCACTGCCGGGCTGGTAGCCCGAGCCCTGCGTCAGGAAGCGCCGGCGCTGCTCTCGGCCCTGGTCGGCAGCGGTGGCCTGTTCGGCCGATTGCAACGCTTGCGCCCGACCGTTCGCGGCGACGACAGCGGTGAGATCGGCGAGCTGCTGCGCCTGAAGCGCGAGGAGCTGGTTGCCGGCCTGTGTTGCCTGAAGCGCTCCGGTCGCACCCTGGCTTTGGCCGACCAGCGCCGACATCTGCGTTCGATTGGTGTCGATGTTGCCGACGACTCCCGCCTGCACACGCATGGCATCCTGAAGGCCACCAACCGTGTTGCCCCAGCGCGAGCGCGCGTCGGCGACGAGTTGCTGATCCGAAGCCGACAGCGAGACGTTGCCATATTTCTGCTGGAAGGCCTGATCGATCTGCTGCACGTCGTAGGCTACGTTCTGCGCTTGACCGAGCAATTGCTGCGTACGCTGCACTGACTGCTGGAGCTGTTGCAGCGAGGAGAACGGCAAGCTTGCGAGATTGCGGGCCTGGTTGATGAGCATCTGCGCCTGGTTCTGAAGCGAGGTGATCTGGTTGGTGATCTGCTCGAGCGAGCGCGCTGCCGTCAGGACGTTTTGCGAATAGTTCGAGGGATCGAAAACGATCAAGGCCTGTGCGGGCGTTGCCAGCATGGGCGAGAGCGCGGCGGGAGCGACAAGCAGGGCGGCAGCGAGCCGCATGCCAAGGGAGCGGTGCAGTTTCATGGGGACTTCTCCTTGTTGGTGAGGGCGGGGCTGGTTAGGGCGGGAACCAGTTCAGCGGCCCAGCCGACGCCACGGTGGCTAAGCCAGGCAGCGAGGAACCCGTCGCGGCCGTGCTCAGCGACGATGCGGGAGATCGCGGCCTGGTCGGTCTTCGCGGATACGGCGCAAAGCGCGAGCGCCACATCCGACAGTCCCAGCTCGAACAGCCGGTTGCCGCGACGGGACTGGCAGTAATAGTCGCGCTTCGGCATCGCCCGCGCGATGATCTCGATCTGCCGGTCGTTGAGGCCGAAGCGGCGATAGATCGCCGTGATCTGCGGCTCGATGGCGCGCTCGTTCGGCAGCAGAAGCCGGGTCTGGCAGCTCTCGATGATCGCGGGCGCGATTGCCGAACCATCGATGTCGCTGAGCGACTGCGTGGCGAAGATCACGCTGGCGTTCTTCTTGCGCAGCGTCTTCAGCCATTCGCGGAGCTGGCCAGCAAAACCCTCATCGTCCAGCGCAAGCCAGCCTTCGTCGATGATGAGAAGCGTTGGCGAGCCATCGAGCCGGTCCTCGATGCGATGGAAGAGATAGGATAGCACCGCGGGCGCAGCGCCCGTTCCGATCAGTCCTTCGGTTTCGAATGCCTGGACCGACGCCGATCCGAGATGCTCGCGCTCGGCATCGAGCAACCGGCCATGGGGACCCCCGACGCAATAGGGGCGCAATGCCTGCTTGAGGTCATTTGATTGCAGCAGCACGACCAGACCGGTGATGGTGCGCTCCGCGACAGGCGCGGACGCCAGCGAACTCAACGCCGTCCAGATATGCTCCTTGACCTCAGGGGTGATCGTCACATTCTCGCGCGTCAGGATCGCAACGATCCAGTCGGCGGCCCAGGCGCGCTCGGGGACATCGTGAATGCGGGCGAACGGCTGAAGGCTGACACTGTCGATCGCCCCATCGCTGAGATCGCCGCCGAGATCATGCCAGTCGCCGCCCATGGCGAGTGCCGCCGCGCGGATCGAGCCGCCGAAATCAAAGGCGAAAACCTGTGACCCTGGATAGCGGCGGAACTGCAGCGCCATCAGTGCCAAGAGCACGGACTTGCCCGCGCCGGTCGGGCCGACGATCAGCGTGTGGCCGACGTCACCGACGTGAAGCGAAAGCCGGAACGGGGTCGAGCCTTCGGTCTTGCCGAAGAGCAGAGGGGGCGCTGCAAAATGCTCGTCCCGTTCCGACCCCGCCCACACCGCGGAAAGCGGAATGATGTGGGCGAGATTGAGCGTGGAGATGGGAGGTTGACGGACGTTGGCATAAACATGACCCGGCAGGCTGCCGAGCCACGCGTCGACGGCGTTGATGGTTTCAATAATCGCCGTAAAGTCGCGGCCCTGGATGACCTTTTCGACCAGGCGCAGTTTTTCGTCGGCGATGTTGGGATCATCGTCCCACACCGTCACCGTCGCGGTGACATAGGCCATGCCGGCATAGTCGGCGCCGAGTTCCTGCAGCGCCATGTCGGCATCGGCGGCCTTGTTTGCGGCGTCGGTGTCCACGAGGACGGACGCCTCGTTGGTCATCACCTCCTTGAGGATCGCCGCCACTGACTTGCGCTTGGCGAACCATTGACGCCGGATCTTCGTCAGCAGCCTGGTGGCATCGGTCTTGTCGAGCAGGATCGCGCGTGTCGACCAGCGATACGGAAACGCCAGCCGGTTCAGTTCGTCGAGCAGACCCGGCGTGGTTGCGGTCGGGAATCCCGTGACCGTGAGAATGCGCAGATGCGACGCGCCAAGCCGCGGCTCGAGCCCGCCGGTCAGCGGCTGGTCGGCCAGCATGGCGTCGAGATACATCGGCGTTTCGGGAACGCGGACACGGTGGCGATTGGTCGAGACGCAGCCATGCAGATAGGTCAGCGTCTCGGCGTCATCGAGCCAGCGGCACTCCGGCATGAAGGCTTCGACAAGGCGCAAGACGCGGTCGCTGCGGTCAGTGAACCCGGTCAGCGCCGCGTTGGGGTCGAGGCCCTTCTTCTCGCGGCCTTCGTAGAGCCAGCTTTCCGCGCGGGCGGTGTCTTCGGCGGGCGCAAGATAGGTGAGCGTCAGGAAGTAGCTGGACTCGAAATGCGCGCCGGCCTCCTCGAAGCCCGCCTTTCGCTCCGCATCGACTAGCGTGGAGGCCGCATCCGGAAAGCTGCTGTCGGGATAGCGGGTCGAGGCATGGCGCTGCGCTTCGACGAAGATCGCCCAGCCGGAGCCGAGACGGCGGAAGGCATTGTTGAGCCGGCCGGCGACGGCAATCAGTTCGGCCGGAACGGCGCTGTCGAGATCGGGGCCGCGAAAGCGCGCGGTCCGCTGGAAGCTGCCATCCTTGTTGAGGACGACGCCGGCGCCGACCAATGCCACCCAGGGTAGGAAGTCGGCGAGCCGGCTGCTACGGTTGCGATATTCGGCAAGGTTCATCATCGGTGCGACCTCGCTCAAACAGTGAGATGCGCTGGGATGCGCAAATGCCGGCGAACGACGTCGACGAAAAGCGGATCGCGCTTGGCGGCCCAGACGGCGGCGACATGGCCGATGGCCCAGATGGCGACGCCGACGAGCCAGAGACGCAGTCCCAGCCCCACGGCGCCCGCGAGCGTCCCGTTCATGATGGCAATGGCGCGCGGGGCGCCACCGAGCAGGATCGGCTCGGTCAGCGCCCGGTGCACGAGGACCGCATAACCCGGCACTGCGTAGTCCGGCATTGGGCCGCTCTGTTCGACAGCGCCCGCCATCAGACCAGCGCTCCGCCGCCGAACGAGAAGAACGACAGGAAGAAGCTCGACGCCGCGAAAGCGATGGACAGGCCGAACACGATCTGGATGAGCCGGCGGAAGCCGCCCGACGTGTCGCCGAAGGCGAGTGTCAGGCCGGTGACGATGATGATGATCACCGCTATGATCTTGGCAACCGGGCCTTCGATCGACTGGAGGATCTGTTGCAGCGGTTGTTCCCACGGCATCGACGAGCCGGAGGCATGGGCGGGCGCGGCCATCACCAGGATGAGCGTGGCACCCGTAACTGTCATGGCGAGACGATGGCGCGTGAGGCGCAGGCGTTGGATCATGGATTTTCTCCTTCAGGGTTTTGGACGAGCAAGGTCGGGCCCTCGTCGCCATCGAGGACGGCTGGCGCGACCCGGTAATCACTGTCCGGGCGCAGGCCATCGACACGGGCGAGTTCGGACAGCCGGCGCGCGGAACCGCGGCCGGAAAGGACGGCAACCAGGTCGATCGTTTCGGCGATCAGAGCGCGTGGAACCGTGACGACGGCTTCCTGGATGAGCTGTTCCATGCGGCGGAGCGCGCCAATGGCGCTGCCGGCGTGGATCGTGCCGAGGCCGCCGGGATGGCCGGTGCCCCAGGCCTTGAGCAGTTCGAGCGCCTCGGACCCGCGCACCTCGCCGACCGGGATGCGGTCGGGGCGCAGGCGCAACGATGAGCGGACAAGATCAGATAGAGACGCGACGCCGTCTTTCGTGCGCATTGCCACGAGATTTGGCGCGGCGCATTGCAGTTCGCGCGTATCCTCGATGATGACGACGCGATCGGCGGTCTTGGCCACTTCAGCGAGCAGCGCGTTGATCAGCGTGGTCTTGCCCGTGGAGGTGCCGCCTGCAACGAGAATGTTGGCGCGGTTGGCAACGCCCTGGCGCAGCGTGTCCGCCTGGCGCGCCGACATAATCCCGGCCGCGACATAGTCCTCAAGGGTGAAGATGGCGACGGCGGGCTTGCGGATCGCGAAGGCGGGCGCCGCGACGACGGGAGGAAGAAGCCCCTCGAAGCGCTCGCCCGTCTCGGGCAACTCCGCCGAGACGCGTGGGGCGCCGGCATGGACTTCGGCACCGACATGATGAGCGACGAGGCGAACGATGCGTTCGCCGTCCGCCGCCGACAGGCGCTCTCCTGTGTCGGACAAACCCTCGGACAGGCGATCGATCCACAAACGCCCATCGGGATTGAGCATCACCTCGACGATGCCGGCGTCGTCGAGATAGCGCGCGATCGCGGGTCCGAGCGCTGTGCGCAACATGCGTGCGCCGCGAGCCAGACCTTCTGAATTGTGAGGCGAAGCTGCCATCCTGTCCCCGTTTCGATCCGGGGAACATCGGCGGCCCCTGGACGGGGATGATTAAGAGAGCCGTATCTCGAGTGGTTTCAACACCTATGTCGAGGCGTAGTGACGTAGCGTGCAAATACAGGAGATTGGCGGTGCCGACGTAAACGGCGCAAGGCGGCCATTATTAGTTCTGCTTTAGGTACGGCGATTATATTATGGTCCTCGACAGGACGGGACCCGTAATCCACGTATTAGACTGCGCATGTCACGCCGTACAAAGGCGAATCCGCTGCGACAGCTGCGAGGGTTGCCCAGCGTCTCTTGATTTTGTACCCGGCCAAGATCGAAAACATGGAGCCTGATTATGGACGACTACGACAACGAAAAAGGCGCAAAGCCTGAAGACGTGCGCGCCTCGTTGAAGGGATGGGCTTGGTTTATTGCTCTGACGCTCGGGATCTTTGGTGCCGCCTACGCTTGGATTGAGGTCTAAGCGCGCGCCTTAGGTCCGGGGCTTAGAGAGCCGACGCTGGCGCGCTGCAACACCGTCGATAGCCTCGAAGTCGCTGCGAAGCCCAGCTGCGAAATTGTCGCCGTAGGTCTGACGAAGGGTGTCCACCTTCGTGCGTGCTTTTCGCTAATCCTACCGTCCTGTTGCGGTGGCGCCCATCCAAACCTGGACAATCAATTGTCCGCTCGTAGGCAAAGCTGTCTGATCAAGCGGCTTCAGCACGAGTTGACCGTCGAGGCTTGTGGCGAACCACCACGTCGACCTTGTAGTCGAGCCGGTCCAGACAGCGAACCAGCCTGTCTATTGAAAACTTCCCCGTGCGCCCGGTCGCGATCGCGGAGACGTCGGGCTGCTTCATTCCGAGCAGTTCAGCCGACTTCGCCTGGGTCAGGCGCCGGCGCTTGATAATGGCGCGGATCTCGCGGGCCAGCTTGGCCTTGAGCAATTCCTCTTCGGGATTCTCAAAGCCGAGGTCCGCAAACACGTTGCCGCTGCTCACTTCGGCGGTGATGTCTTCTGTCATGACTTTGTTCCTTTCCCATAGTTTTCGCGGTAGTGAGCCTCGGCCGCCTTCAATCGCACTGTCACGAGATCGATTTCGTGCTTGGGTGTCTCCCTGCCCTTCTTCGACTTCTTGTGGAAGCAATGAAGCACGTAGATCACCCCGGCAAAGCGCACGGCATAGACGGCCCGATAGGTATCTCCGTCGAAGTCGTCGACCACCTCGAGGACGCTGCGGCCCCCAAAGCCCTTCAGGGCCTTGACAGCCGGGTGCTCCTCACCATTCTGCGCGTCGTTGATTGCGACACCCATCAACCGGCGAACATCGACCGGAAACCCGCGCAGGTCGCCCTTCGACGACCCCATCCATACTGCGGGCTTTTGGTTTTTCATTCGCCCTCGCCTTATAGCATACAGACTATACTTTTCAACGAAGAATCCTGATCGAGGCTTGTAAAATCTCAGTCCGCCCGTCCATTTAGCCCACGGGCCTGCCGGGCTGGTTTGTGTCCAGGCCGCCATCGATATCCTCGGAGATTTCCTGTCGGAGCTTTGGACCTTTCGCCAGGCGCCGGCCGAGCGCTGTGACGAAGGCATCATAGCGCTCGCCAGCCTTGGCGTGGGCTGCCTGCGCCGCAGGCTCGGGCAACGCTGGTGTTGTCGCCAGCCAGAAGCGGACGAAAACAGCGAGCGTCTCCACGGCAATTGCGACATCGCGCTCCTGGCGTGTCATACGGCGATCGAGCTGGTCAAGCCGCTTGGTGATCGCCGCCTCCTGTCGCTCGGCGGCATCGGGTGAGAGGAACGACTCGATGGCCGCCTCAGCGACGAGCGACCGTGAAAAATCTCGTCGCGCCGCATGTTCGGCCAGCCTGCTCATGACCTTCGGATCGAGATAGACGGACAGGCGTTGTTTGCGGGGCGGCTTTACCATGGCAGCCTCACATATCCACGCCGTCGCCGGGGTCGAGTGACGCCTGCCGCGCAATGCCCTGCATCAGACGCGTCAGTCGACGGTTGCGGGCAGCCTCGTCTTCCACGTCGTCCAGGTGATCGATCTCGAATTCGTTCTCGGTCGAAGGCTTCACGACCTGATCGACGCGACTGAGCTCGGGTTGCCGACGACGCTCGGAATCAGTTGTGTCGTCATCCGTGGCCGACGGTGCCGACGTGGCTTCAGCAATCTGCGGACGGGAAGGCAGCGGCAGTTTCGTCCAGTCGTCGGGCCTCCCCTCCTCCGCCGCCGCCTTCAGCACCGGCGGCGGCAGGATACGTTCCTGGAAGCGAGCATCCTCATGATAGCGCGCCTTTTTGGCGCGGATCGGCGGTGCACCCGAAACCATGACAATCTCGTCGGTGGATGGGAGCTGCATCACTTCACCCGGCGTGAGCAGAGGGCGAGCCGTCTCCGAGCGGGAGACCATGAGATGACCGAGCCACGGCGACAGCCGGTGGCCAGCATAGTTCCTCATGGCCCTCATCTCGGTCGCTGTTCCCAGCGCGTCGGACACGCGCTTGGCGGTGCGCTCATCATTGGTGGCAAAGCTTACCCGGACATGGCAACTGTCCAGGATCGAGTTGTTGGCGCCGTACGCCCTCTCGATCTGATTGAGGGATTGAGCGATCAGGAAGCTTTTCAGCCCGTAGCCGGCCATGAAGGCGAGCGCCGACTCGAAGAAGTCGAGGCGGCCAAGCGCCGGGAACTCGTCGAGCATCAAAAGCAGCCGGTGCCCTTTCGCCCTCACCTGCAGATCTTCCGTCAAGCGGCGACCGATCTGATTGAGGATCAGGCGAATGAGCGGCTTGGTCCGGTTGATGTCGGACGGCGGCACGACGAGGTAGAGTGTCGTTGGATGCTTGTCGTCGACGAGGTCGCTGATGCGCCAGTCGCAGCGGCGCGTGACCTCGGCCACGACAGGATCGCGATAAAGGCCAAGGAACGACATGGCGGTGGACAGCACGCCGGAGCGCTCGTTGTCTGATTTGTTCAACAGCTCTCGCGCGGCGCTGGCGATGACCGGGTGTGGACCCGCGTCACCCAGATGCGCAGTTTTCATCATTGCGGACAGCGTCGATTCGATCGGCCGCTTTGGATCGGAGAGGAAACCGGCCACGCCAGCAAGCGTCTTGTCCTTCTCGGCGTAGAGGACATGCAAGATCGCGCCGACCAGCAGGGCATGGCTGGTTTTCTCCCAATGGTTTCGCCTCTCAAGCGAGCCTTCGGGATCGACCAGGATGTCGGCAATGTTTTGAACGTCTCGGACTTCCCATTCGCCGCGGCGCACCTCTAGCAGCGGGTTGTAGGATGAGGATTTCGGATTGGTTGGATCGAACAGCAGGACACGGCCATGCCTAGCGCGGAAGCCTGCGGTGAGCTGCCAGTTTTCGCCCTTGATGTCATGGACGACGGCTGAACTCGGCCAGGTCAGCAGCGACGGGACGACGAGGCCGACACCCTTGCCCGAACGTGTGGGCGCAAAGCACAGCACGTGCTCCGGTCCATCGTGGCGCAGATAGGCGCGGTCAAACCGCCCAAGCACCACTCCATCGGAGCCGAGAAGGCCCGTTGCCTTGATCTCCTGCTTGTCGGCCCAGCGGGCGGAGCCGTAGGTCTCGACCTTCTTGGCCTCGCGAGCCCGCCAGACCGACATGCCGATGGCGACGGCGACGCAGGCGAAACCGCCGGAAGCCGCGATAAAGGCTCCCTCCACGAAGATCGACGGCGCGTAGGCATCGAAGCCATACCACCACCAGAAGAAGGACGGCGGAAGGTAAAACGGAAAGCCCAGGACATGGAACCATGGCCTGCCGAGCTCGGGCTGGAACGCCAGGCGCCAGGCCACCCATTGCGTCGCGCTCCAGATGGTGATCAGCACGATCATCAAGACCGCGAGGATCTGGCCCCAGAGTATCTTGGTGGCGGACATAGAAGCGGTCCTTTCTTCACAATGGGTTAGAGACCGAGGCTTCGCTTGCGTGCGAAGCTCCAGTCGATGCCGCCGTCATCGCGAGCGATGCCCGAGACGTGGCGGCCAAAATGCTTTTCGAGAGACGGCGTCCAGGGCACCAGTTGGAAACCGAGGCCGTCATCGATCATGGCGAAGCGGCCCGACGCGAGCGTGAAGCGCTGCCGGCAGGAACCGGCCACAAACTCGCCGCTGCGGACGCGGTTGAAAGGCTGGCCGGTTTCGGCCGAGAGCTTTTCGCCGAGCGCATCCAACTCGCGGCGACGCAGCGTGTCGATCAGGTTGCGAGTGAAGGTTGTGCGTTGGCCATGCCGCTCGCCGAGGCCATGTTGGACGAGGTGGTCGGCACGGCGCTGCATTGCCTGCCGTACCTCGGCGCCGAAACCGGATTCCGACAGCGCAATCGGTTCGCGGGCAATATTCTGACGGTCAAGCCAGGTCGCGCCGGCGGCGGTGACCTGCCGCTCAATATCGAGATCGGAACGGACAGCGAGTGCTGCGCGCCCATGTCCCTGCGCGTCATGGAACTTGCGCAGCTCAACGATGGAACCCGGAGCGCTGTCGCCGGCGGCATCGAGATCGGACAGCTTGATGTGATGGGTGCGGCCGTCGGTGCCATCGACCACGGCGTAGGCACTGCCCTTCAACTCGTCATCGAGACCGCGGTCGACCAGCCGACCGACGATCGGCGTGTCGAGGCGCTCCGCCGCCAGCACATAGGTCGCCGAGCCGCGCTCGATGCCCTGCTCTGTCAGGGCGCGGTGCATCCGCTTGATGATGTCACCGCGCTCGCCAAGCTCGCGCAGCGTTGCCTCGGCCTTGTCGTCGATCATCCATTGGCCCGGGCCGACCTGTTCGGCAAGGCCAACGGTTTCGAGCTTGCGCACCCGCCCGACCTTCAGCACGTGAAACTCATCGGGCTGAGCGTTCGCCGGGGACCCAAGATCGACAACGCCTGTGTCGCGGCCGTCGCGAACAAGCTGCCGGTCAAGCTGGGTCCAGCGTTCGGCTTCGACCTGGCGCTGCAGATTGCGATGGATGTCGAGATCGGTGCGCGGGCCGAGCTCCTGGGTAACAAGATCGGCCGCGCGGGCGCGCATCCCCTCCTTGATGTAATCGCGCGAGATCACAAGATCCTGCCCGTCATCAGTCTGGCCGCGCAGGATGATGTGAAGGTGCGGATTGTCCGTGTTCCAGTGATCGACGCCAGCCCAATCCAGTTTTGTGCCGAGGTCCTTTTCCATCTGGCCCATCAGATCGCGGGCGAAGGATTTGAGGTCCGCCATGTCGACGGCATCTTCGGGCGAGACGATGAAGCGGAAGTGGTGCCGATCATCGCTGCACCGCTCGGCAAAAGCACCGCCATCCACCTCCCCGGCCTCCGGCCCGAACAGCCTGGCCTTCTCCCCGTCACGGGTGACGCCCTCGCGGCGCAGATAGGTGAGATGGGCGGCAAGCGGCGCGGCGCGCGCGTGATGGCGCACCAGCCGCGTCTTGATGATCACGGTTCGCGAGCGGCCGGTGAGGAGACGATTGGCGCGCACGCTCGCCGAGCGGCCACGCCCGAAGGTCGAGCGATTACCGGGACTGATCCGGCCGGAGCGGGAGATACGGGCGCCCGCCTTCTGGGCGGCGGCAAGCGCCTGCGCGATGAAGGGCCTGGCGCGCTGGGTGCCTGACGAGCGGATGCGGCCGGGGCGGATTCGAAGATCGTCCTCGCCAGTCATCTAAAGAGTTCCGCACATCGTGCCAAGGCACAGAAATCACACGCAAATCGTTGTTCGAGCGCGGTGCGCCAGATATTCGCACCTCGCGGAAATCCTGCATAACCTATTGAAACAACACAACCGACCGACGCCGCACCTCGCGGCCTTTTATCTCGCCATCTTCCGGTTGTTCTGCCCACCTTCCGCCTCCATCCACGCCACGGTGCGCGGGAGCATGCGGTTGCGCGAAAACGCCCATGCGCGCTCATGGCTGGATCCTGTCGCCGGCTCGCGCGACGAAGAGGCCTTCGGACAGCGGCACGATGGCGGATACATCGCGCAAGGTGGGCCCAGAGCTCGCGTCATTTGGTGGTCGCTCAGTTGGCACCCGAGCGACAGCTTGTTTGCGATCCGGCTGACCGACGAACAGCGAGCCGCGCTTCCAGGGAATGGCCTCGACAGACGTAACGGCGAAAGGGCGCATACCCTCGCTTTCACCGATCAGGGGCGCAAATGCGGCGACATAGGCGCGGGTCTCGGCCGGTAACGGACGCCCAGTGAGGTAGGCCTGGTAGCGTGCAGGTCCCGCATTGTAGGCGGCCAGAAATCCCGGAGAGCCGAAGCGATCGTGCAGTTCGCGCAGGTACGCCGTTCCAGCCAGGATATTGTCCCGGGCATCGAATGGATCGTGGCCGAGCGACCAGCGGGCGCGCAGTTCATCCCATGTGCCGGGCATGATCTGCATCAAGCCGCGGGCGCCTGCGCTGGACACGGCGCGCACAGCCCCCGCACTTTCCTTGCGCATGATGGCGCGTATCAACGCGGTCGGAACGCCGAAGCGGCGCGAGGCTTCTGCGATATGCGCGCCGAACGGATCGCGTTGCGACGATCGTGTGAGAGGTGTTTCCTGCGCCAAGGTCGCCGCCGGCATGACGGTCGCAACGGACAGGCCGCAAAGGAGGAGCAGAGCCATGCGCCGGGCAGCGCGAAGCGGCCCGGGCGCATTGCGATGGCTCGTCGACGGACGGCGAGCGCGCATCGTTCAATCCTTCTCGCTACGGTCGCGCGGGCGCGCCCAGTGCAGCGACCAGGACGTCTTGTCGTCGCCATTGCGAAAGAGGTTGGCGCGTATCGGCTGCGCGAAGGTCGGGTCGTCGAGCTGGATCGAGACATAGTCTCCGGCCTTTTCGCTGGAGCGTTTCCAGCCGGCGCCGATCTCGGGGCCGTCCTCGCTTGCGGCGTGAACGCGATAGTCAGGCGCATTCTCCGTTTCGCTCGCCTCTGCCGCCACAATGGCGATATCCAGGTTGAGACTGAGCGTGTGGATGCGCCCGCGATAGCCAGTCTTCTGGCGCGTGAATTCCCCGATCTGTTGCATGTCTGGCTCCTGTTTTCAGTTGTGCGGTGATGAAGACTGGCGGCACGACGCGCGCCGCCGGTCGCGCGCTCACCGCGTGGGCGCGCGCCATTCGAAGCGGCCGTTGCCGTCCTCGTCGGTCCACAGCGGGACGGCGCGGCCGATGATCTGGGCGGTGGAAGTGGGGCCGAAGTAGCGGCCGTCGAAGCTGTCGCGGACATGCCGGTTCATCAGGAAGACTTCGCCGCTCGCGATGCGGCGGCAACCCTGCCAGACCGGCAGGTCACGGCCGGCCCGGTCACGCGTCAACGCCATCCCCGCCTCGATACCATCGACAGTGATGGTGAGGTTCAAGCGACAGACCCATTGCCCGGCAACGCCAAGGATGCGCTTCAGGAGTGGCACGCCCCTCGGCAGATAGCCGCGATCGGCGAGGAACGCCGCGAGCGGCTCAGGCGCGTCGACGGCCACAAGATCGGTGACCTCGAAGGGTCCGTCGAAGTCGATCGTGTAGAAGCCGATCGGTGCGCTGGCTGACGCATTCCAGATGAGCTTCGCGGGCATCGAAGTGAGGCCGGGATGACCGACGCCCATGGTTGCGATAACGCTGGCTAAGATGATCCCGGCGCGCGTCACGGCTCGGTCCTCTTGCGCAGCAGGAAGGCACGATGTTGGTCGAGTGTGTAGCTGCGCGGCGCATGGCCGGCGGTTATCCGGTTGTGGATGTGCCGCCAATGATCGGGCGACACCGACTCAGGCTCGATGCCGAGGCGCTGAATGGCGTCAATCGCCTGCAGCACGCGTTCGACCTTGGGCCAGCTCTCGACCTTCAGCAGGATGTCGCCGCCGGGTCGCACGAAGGGCAGCGTCTGATAGGCTTCGCCAGACGCGACCGCACGCACGATATCGATGCGTGAGAAGATCGTTCCGAAGTCGTTCGCGGCCCAGCGCACGAACGCGAAGACCGTGCCGGGGCGAAAGGACAGGATGCGCCGGCGACGATCAACGATCTGTTCGCGGGCGTGCGTGCCGAAAAGGATCCAGTTCTCCTGTCTCTTCGCGACCCAGGTCAGTTCGACATGGACGAGATCGTCGCGAGCGTGGTGCGTGGCCGGGAACGCGTCGCGCATGCGGGGAGCCGCGATGCCCATCATTTCGGTTCTCCTGATGTGGTGGGAAATTCGCGCGCGAGCCTCGCGCGCAGCGTGTCGGCGACGCTGATGTCGTGCTGGAGAGCGGCGATGCGGTCGCGCTCCTGAGTCGTCAGCTCGGTGGTCGGGCGCACGACGAAAATCGCGAACTGATTTCCCTTGGAGGTCAATTCACGGGCGAGATGCAGCGTCAAAGTTGCCTTGCCGACACGGCTCTTTCGATTGAGGGGTGCGGCGCTCATCGGGTGGCTCCCGAGCGCGGATCAAGCGGCGGAGTCGGACCTTCGGAAGCGCTGGTTGCCGTGATGCGACCGCCAGAAACCGATGGCGCATTGGAGGTCTTGTCGGTCTCTATCCCGAGTGCGTCGCTGGTTCGGCGGATCAGCCTCTGCACATTGCGCGCGCGTTCTTCAAAGTTAGAATCTGGGTTAGAGTCTAAGTTAAGGGCGCGATTTCTGCTTTGCTTTCCTAGGGTTAGGCCCCGTTTCGGTTCCTGATAGCACGAGCCTGCGGTTCCCGATGGCACGATAGGTCCGGTTCCCGATAGCACGAGGCCGTCCACAGGCCTTCCACAGGAGCCGATCCGCTCGAAGGCAAGCAGAACCCGGCCGCCAATCTCCACTTCCAGCGCAAGGGTGTAGCCGGGCAGCGGCTGGCGGCGGATGATGTCGCGCAGCTCGAAGGCAAAGCGCTTGTAGGGCGACAGGCTGCCGGATTTCTGGTGAAGGTGACGGAAGTCGAAGCGCCAGCCGTCGCGCTGGCGTCCGCCATGCTTGCGCACCAGCCGATAGAGCCAGCGCTCCAGCCCCCCAGTCAGGTCGAAATAGGCCCGATTGATCGTCAGCACGAGCGCGTCATCGAGGACCGCCCGGTAGAACCAGTCGGGGACGATCAACTCGATCCCCGCGGGCTTGCCATGGCGGTCGATGCGCTCCTGCCACTCATTGATCCAAGAGAAGCGGTGACGCCGGCCTTCGGCGGGCTGACGAATTGTCGTCGAGACGGTGGTCGACTGCAGTCGATCAAGCCCCGCCTTCAGGCGCTGATAGTCGCGCAGGCTCTTGCCGCGGCCGACGAAGGTAAGGATCTCATAGGGCGTTGCGGCCATAAGGCGCGAGGTGCGAAGCCCGGTGTCACGGGCCTCGACGATCTGGCTCGCGGCCCAGATCAGGATGTCGGCGTCCCAGATGGTCGCCATGCCATGATCGGGTACGGCCTCGACCCGGATCGTGACGTCGCCGGCGGCAAAATCGATCGGGGTGATGCGATGGGTCTTGGAAAGTGAGAAGAACGGATAGGCCATGAGATCCTGCGCGTCTCGTGGGGCGAAGTCGCCAGGCAGCGCCCGGAAAAGGTCGAGCTGCCCGCGGTCCGAAAGGGATTGGTTTCGCGCCACCATCTGGAAATCCGCGCGCGGTCAGCGTGCGTATCGTCCGCCATGCGCCGGCAGCGTCGGTGTATGACGCTTCGCGGGCAGGACCGACCCACGCGGATCGGATGTCGAAGTGACAGCGCCGCGTTCGGCCCAGGCCTGAAGGTCGTCGACGGCATAGACGACGCGGCCGCCGAGCTTTCGGTAGGAAGGACCAGTGCCATAGGTCCGGTGCTTTTCCAGCGTGCGGGCGGACAGGCTGAGGAAATCCGCGGCTTCCTTGGTGCGCAGGAAGCGCGGCGGCAAAACGGCGATATCGGGTCGCATGGGTCGAACCTCCGTGGGGTTTTGGGCAGCCGCTGGCGTTCAGCGGTGGACGGAGACCACGGTGGCGGAGAGTAAGCTTCGTCCGGGATGGGGAAATTGAGGGGGGTTAAAACTCCACCCCTTTTGCGCGGCCAGACCCCGCTAGGATCGGCGGCGATGACGCAGGATTTGCAAATAGCCGCCGCCGATCATGGCGGTGGCGCCTTCGACGAGACCGATCACCGCATCGCGCAGCGCGGAGGTCTTCCAGGGATCAGCGGCGACGCGCTTAAACCCGTAAAGGGCGATGGCAATGTCGCGGTAGCTCGCGCCATTCGAGTGGCCGTCAGCGGCCTGCATCATCAGACGAAAGCGGCGTCGCTGCTGCGGGGTCATCCGCGTGTCCGAAGGTGTGGGGCGTCCCTGCAAGGAACGCCAGAAGCGGGTGAGTGCTTCGATCCGTCCCAACGTTTCCTCGTCCAGGGGAATCAAGGCTGCCAGAGGGCTGTGCGGGTCACTGCCGGGCAGAAGGAGAAGTTGAGTGACAACACCTGCACTATGGACAAAGTGGTGCCCTTCCGGGCTGTCGTGGACCACGCCCAGGCCGGTCAACGGCGCCGATCGCAAGGACGACAGGAATTCCGGCGCCGGCACGAGAGAAACCACAGCTGGATCGACGTCAGGCGACCACAGAACGTCTTGCGCCAAGGCGGACAAATCCGGCCTAGCCGGGAAATCGCAACCCCCACAGCCGCTGTGCCTCAGGCCGGAATGGTGCTTTCTCGGCTCTTGCGGTCAGGAGCGCTCGGTAGTGCCGTTGATAGGGTTCGTGACGTCGCAGACACTCCCAGGCGAGCCCTTCGATTGGTAAAGTATCGAAATAATCGTAGCTGTCATTGTCTCGCCAATGCGACGTATCCGGCCTCATCCAAGAGCTCCTCGCAAACGCGTAGACCCCGCCTCCAAACGATTCCGGGTTGTAGCGATTGGCGGAAGACCCTTGCCGGGCATCGGGTGATGCCACTTCGGCATCACCCGCGAACCGCAGGCGCTGTGGTGCTAGTTGCCGGGTCGACGCAAGAGATGACGGTAGCCTGCACGCGCCATCCAGCGCGCTCGCGCCAGATGGCTGTCGTGGATGCGCCGGGCGCGTTGTGGCTCCTTCGTCAGATCAATGCCGAAGAGAATTTCGACCACCTCGCGCCAGTCCGCGCCGTCGTCGGCGGCGTCAAGCAGGCGCATATAGAGCTTGACGTGTTCCCGATCGTATTCGGTGAGTTCGTCACTGGTCGGCGCGGTTTCGTCAAACGGCTCGATCATCGCTTGCCTCGTCTTCATCGTGTGAGCCTGCATTTTATAGAAGCAATTTTGCCAGCGGAGGATGGTTGATCAGCATCGGGCGATGCGGTTTCGGCATCGCTCTCGGCTTGGGAGAACCGAACCGGACGTCCGCGGAAGAAGGCCCCGGCCTTCCGGCCGGGGCCTGCGCGGGTCCTTAGTCACCCCGCCGCGCGTTCGGGCGGGACCAGATGAGCGAGAAACCCTCACCTTCCTCGTCGTCGAAGAGGTTGGCGTAGATCGGTGCGTTGAAGCTCGGATCGTCGAGCTTGAGGCCCAGGTAGTCGCGGCCCTCGTTGGAGGTCTTCGACCATGCGGCCCCGATCTCGGCGCGGCCGACCAGCACCCGGTGGCTGGGAGCGTTCTCGCCAGTGGCGCGGGTGTCTGGGACGATGCGCACGTTCTTGGCCTGGACGCTGAGGGTGACGATTTCACCGGTGAATTCGTTCGAGGCGGACTTCTTGAAGGTGCCGATGGTAGCCATTGTAAGTCTCCGTTTTCTGTTCCGAGCCCGCACCATGCGGCCTCGATGGCGATCGGTTGGCCGGAGGCGACCGACGACGCATCGCTTGCGACCGAAGCAAAGCGGAGGACGGCGCAAGAACGACTTTCTTGTCTCGCGAGGAATGGCGGCGCTCGGGGTCCCAATGCGCTTGCCGCATGGGGTGGGCGCTGGCAGGGGAAGAAAGTCGAGACGCGCCGTTGCGGCCCAGGCGGTCGAGGCTTCAGCCGTCCTTCGGCCAGATCAGCCCATTGAAGAGGCCGTTTGGAGCGCTCTTGGGACAGATTGGCAACGGAGACGTTGGCGTGCAACGCGCCACTGGCAAATCGCTACAGGCTTCACCGGCATCGCCCACGCATTTCCAGGCACAGATTCCGCGCACCTGCAACGCCGCCGCCGCCACCGCGCGCGCTGCCGTCCTGCTACCGACTTGTCGGTCTGCCATGGGCATCGACCGAAGAAAGTCCAAGTCCGCAGACGGGGCCGCGCCGGCACGTGGCCGTTGCTCGATTCTGGCATGGAACCCGATTGCTCCACGACCGATAAGGAGGTGGCTAGGCCTTCCTCGGTCTGGTCCATCCGCCTCGTCCGCGCGGGTCTAGGCGCGAACCACGTTCCTGCCGGATCGGTCGGCGGCTGTCATGCCCACCACCCGGAGATATGCCGTGACGCCGACGGCGGTCGCGCCAATGACGGAAAAGACGACCTGCCAGGAAGGCATCATGTGTTTCGCGATGCCATGGGAGGCATTGTAGCCGGCAACGATCGCAGGCGCGATGAAGACCAGCCTGATGGCCAGCTTGGCCCACATGGGGCTGACAACGCTGAGGAGGATTTGGCCGACGCTGAGCGTCAACCCGGCTGCGAGGCTACCGACGAGGATCGCGCCAAGCCACCCGGCACCGGTGTTGAATCCCCACGTGGCTGCGCTGACGCCGACGAACAACGGAAGGGCTAGATAGCAAGCGTGAAGAGCAACCACCACAGGATGCCGATGGCCGCCATACAAACGAACATGCCGAGGATGGTGGTGTCTCCGAGAGAATAGCGGCGATTGCGCCTTCCACCACCACCTCGGCGCAGCGCAAAGCATAGCAACGAAAACCACGGGCGAAAACTGCCAAAGCTCTGTTTTGCCAGCGGCAATGTCCGCCCCGTCATGGGGCGAACGGGTCGTTTTCGCCGATGATGGCGGTGTCGTCGCCGTCATACTTGTTCGCGGGCACGACCGAGAGAGTGCCGTCGCCGGCAGGAAAGATGACGATGATTACCAGAGGGTGGCGGCGAGGCTGAAGGCAAAGGCATGCGCGTCGGCGAGGGACATCGATCCGGCTCCTGTTTGAAGCGGAGGACCCTCCCCCGCTGACAGGCGCCCGATGTGTTCGGCCGATGGCCGCAATCACCGCGAAGGCGAAGCCGGAGCGGCGGCACGCTTCGCGTAGTCCGACCCCTGGCGGGTTGATGGCGTCAGGCCGTCGGCTGAACCAAGGATCAGCGTCGTATGGCAGGGGTGGTGCTGTGCTCCTGGAAGTGACGGACGATCTCTCGAAGCCGCCCGCGCCATTCCTCGCGCACGAACGCTGCACCTCGGCTCGAAGCGTGTCGCGGATTGATTTCCCCCGTTCGGTGGAAAGCCGTCCGCATTGCGCCGGGGTGGTCATCCACCGCCGGTTTTCGAATGACCGGAGTTGGGCCGCAAACAGTAGGTCCGCTCGTGACGCAAGCAAGGACGATAGCGGCCGTTCAACTTTTAAGGTCCAACGTCCGAGCTGCCTCCCTTTGAGCCTTTCCGGGCTAGCCCTTTCGCTGCGGTTTGGATCAAAGTAGAGAAATCTCTATGTTCACGAACCGCTTGGGCGTTGCGCTCAGGAATCCATCGCCTCCCACGTAAATTACGTTCCACTGCTGCGCGTTCCGCTATTCTACGTTGGCTTGGGGACTCGGAACCGCGCAACAGAAGGAACGCGGGCAGGTTTAGACGCGTCTGATGGCACGTGAGAACCCACGACATCGACGTTGTCGTCGCGCTCTGGGCCGACAAAGTTCAGTACGCTCGGACCCGCGCGGGCAAGGCCGGGCAGAAAAGCTTGAGTTGTTCGACGGTTGACTGGGATAGCGAGACACCGGTCGACGGCGGACTGCCGGACTTCGCTTCCGAGGCTTTGAAGGGGAGAAATCGTGGACACGACGGCGGAACCGGACGTTACTACGTTGATTTCGGGCTTCGACCAGCTCGCCGAGAGGTTTGTCGCCGGACTGTTCGCACGGTTTGCTGCTTTGAGCGGCGCTTCCGTCGAGCTTGAAAATCTGAGGACGTCGCTTGCGGCCGAGGGAACGTCTCTCCCTACGCTTATGTTCGAGATTGTGTTGGTTGTTGCGCTCGTCGCGGGCGTGCCCGTACAGATCCGTCGCGCTTCGTCGCCAATATGAGCAAAGCGACTTCCGCGCCGATCGCGCCGGCCGCCTCCAACTGCTTGCCCGCTTCGAAGGCTTGCACGGCGGCCTCAGCTGTCCTGCCGACGGCCTTGAGCCCGCCGGTCCAGGTCGCGCGGGAAGGAATGAGGCGAACATGGTCAATTAGCCGATGGCGAGATCAGCCATGCGCTTCGTCGTGGCATAGCCGGCGCTGCAATAGACGGCGTCGGCGGCCAATGTGCTTCAAGGCATTCGATGACGTCGTCGATCACCAGCCCTTCGGCTAGATGCGCCTTCTCATGCGTCCAATATCCGTCGGTGGCTAACAACTCGTCATCGGGCGAGCGGCAAACCGCGAGGATCGAAGCAGATGACATCCTCTTTCGAGATGTCGTCCACCGCGCACGCTTCAATCCAGTCAGCCATCTCCGGCTCCGGCAAATTCGCTATCGCTATTCAGCGGCCGCCGACATATCCACCTGGTGAAATTCGCCGCGATAGGGTCTGGCTGTCGGCGGCAATTTCCGCTTAAGATAGAAATCCTCATATCTCAGCTGTCGAAGCAGCACCGGCCAGACCTGGCGATAGGCATGCCACATCGACGGGTTCGCCACCGGCAGGTCGTGCTTGATCAGCTCGTGCAGTCTTGGCAGCGCATGATAGGGCACCATCGGGAACATATGGTGTTCGACGTGATAATTCATGTTCCAGTAGATGAAGCGGCTGACCGGGTTCATGTAGACGGTGCGCGTGTTCAGCCGGTGGTCGACGACATTGTCGGCCAGGCCGATATGCTGCAGCAACCCTGTCAGCACCATGTGCCAGCTGCCATAGAGGCGCGGCAGGCCGATCAGCACCAGCGGCAGCAGCGACCACGTGAACAACGCCAGCCCGACTGTCGCCGCATAGATGGCGACATGCCAGCGCGCAGCGATCACCGCCTTGTGCTGCTCCATCTCGGGGATATAGCTCTTCTCTTCATCGGACAGCTTGCCGAACGCCTGGCGCACCAGCGCCGGCAGCGAATAGCGGAAATCGAGAATACCGGTGAAGGCGAGCGCCGCCCTTAGCAGATCTGGGGGACGCATGACGGCGATTTCGGCATCGCGGCCGACGATGATGGTATCGGTGTGATGGCGGGCATGGCTCCAGCGCCATTGCACGGGGTTGCGCATCAGCATGAAGCTTGAGATCTGGTAGACGACATCGTTCATCCAGCGCGTCCGGAACGCGGTGCCGTGGCCGCATTCGTGCCAGCGCGAGTCGCTCGACGAGCCGTAAAGCACGCCATAGACGAACAGGAACGGCACCACCCACCACGTGCCCCAGAACCATACGATGCCGGCGGCCGACACCAGGATCGCCGCGACCCAGATGATCGTGTCGCGGATCGCCGGCCCGTCGGAGCGTTGCATCAACTCCTTGATCGCCCTGCGGGGGACATCGGTGTGATACCATTCGGCCGAAGCCAATCCGGTCTCGATGGCGCGCTTGGTGCTTTCACCGACCAGGCTGTAGTCGCGCTTCCTGCTTGCCGTCATCGTCATCTCCGTTTCCCGCCTGCGCTCCGCAAGGGCCGCCTGGGGTCGGCCGGGCCGCGCCTGCTTCCGTATTCCGGCGCACTTCCCGCCCGCCGCGGCAACCGATCGTGTGTTTCAAGCCGGTCACGCCTGCAGTCTCGCAAAAGCGCCCGACGGCGCAGGGTAATCCTGTTGCGGCTGCCGGGCGATCGACCCTATCCTCGCTTCCGCTTGGGCGATCTGACCGGCACCGTCGAGCACCCGGAACACGGCGTCATAGGAGCGGCTTTCGCCATGGTCCAGCCAGATCATCTCGCCCCGTTCGCGCGCGGCGAGATTGCCCAGAACATGATGCGTCGAGGGTTCGATTCCCAACGCATATAGGCCGGCCTGGAAGTTCTGCCACTGATAGGTGCAGGGCAGCTGATCCTTGCGGGTAACGACCTCGAAGCCGAGCCCCAGTTGGTCATTGACGACGGCCACCGGCACCTCGCCCGCCGCATCGGCGCCAAGCTCGTGCTCCCAGACCTGCTCGCTGAATCCCAGCTGCGGCGCCGGCACGGTTCGGTAGCCGACCTTCTGCGCCTCGTAACGATCGCCGGCGTGCGCCGCCCAGACGACATCCCGGATCGGCGCCAGGTAGCGCGAACCCTCGTCGAGCAAGGGATGGCTGACGTTGACGTGATAGAAATACATGTGCGGCGTGCGGCTGAAACCATGATTGACGACGCGGTCCGACAGCCGGATCTCGGTGCCGCCGACATCGGCCTCGATGCGGCGCAGCAACTGGAGATCCTCGCCGAACACGGTTGCCTGCTGGACGATGCCTTCCGCCCACAGCACGCAGCGGTCGCCGTCCCAGGCCTCGCCGTAGCCGGTCAGCCGCGCCGGCACGGTGCCGATGCGGCCATGCAGCGAGTGCAATACCCGCTTGCGCCCGGGATAATTGTAGCTTTCGGCCGGCACGTCTTGCCGGCCCAGTATATGATCGAGGCCGCAGGTGACGAGCAGCCCCGAGAACGACCGGCCAAAGGCGAAACCGTCCTCCCCTTCATGCTCGTGCAGTCCGGGGTGCCGAAAGCCGCTCGGCGAATGCCAGCCGATCGCCTGGCCCCGGAAGTCGCAATCGGCGATATCAAGCGCCCGGTCGACCAGCGCCGTGAAGCGCAGGCCGGAGCCGGTGCGGAACTCGAGCATCCGGATGCCGCGCTCCACGCCGTCGCCGAGCGTCATAAGCCGCACACCGGCAAACTGCGACAGCATGCCGGACCGCTCGGCCACCTGCCTTCGCGACAGCGTCTTGCCGTAAAGCTCTACCATGCGACGTCCTTCACTTTGCCCTCGCCTCCTTGAGCAAGGCCGACATGTCGGCGCCGGTGATGATGCTTTCCACCGTCAACAGGTCGGTGTCGGCGACCGTCTGTTCCGCGACGATTTCGCCGCGGCGCATGACGATGATGCGGTCGGCGACCTGGAACACGTGGTGGATGTTGTGGGTGATGAGCAGCACCGAGTGGCCGGCGTCGCGCACCTCCTTGACGAAGCGCAGCACGCCGTGGGTTTCCTCGACGCCAAGATTGTTGGTCGGCTCGTCGAGTATGATCACCTTGGCGGCGAACTGCATGGCGCGCGAGATCGCGATCGATTGCCGCTCACCGCCCGAGAGCGTGCTCACCAGTGCATCGGCATCGAGCTTTTTCGAAATGCCGACCCGCTTCAGCAGCGCCGAGGCGGCGTTGCGAAGCTTGGCGAGATCGAGCGGCGCGAACACGCCGAGCCAGCCGAAATTGACCGGCTCCCGGCCCAGGAAAAGATTGCGCGCGATGCTGAGGTCCGGCGCGAGCGATGTGTCCTGATGGATGGTCTCGATGCCGAGGTCCATCGCTTCCCGCGTCGAGCGGATCGATGCCTTCTCGCCGCGCACGAAGATGTCGCCGTGGTCGGCCGGGAAGACGCCGGAGATCGCTTTGATCAGCGTTGACTTGCCGGCGCCATTGTCGCCGAGCAGGGCAACCACCTCGCCTTCGTTGAGGGTGAACGAGGCGTTCTTCAGCGCACGCACGTTGCCGAAGGACTTTTGCAGGTTTTGCAGACGCAGCACTTCCATCGTCAGCTCCTTGCGGCGTTCTTCTGCAGCAAAGCGTGCAGGATGAGCATGGCGAGGATGATGACGCCGACGAAGATGTTGTATGCCAAGCCCGGCACGCCGATCAGCACGATGCCGTTGCGGATGGCGCGCAGCATCAGCGCGCCGACGATGGTGCCGAGGATGGTGCCGCGCCCGCCGGTGAGCGCCGTGCCGCCGACCACCACCATCGCGATCACTTCGAGTTCGTAGCCGGTGCCGGCCACCGGCGAGGCGGCCGAAATCCGGAACGCGCTGATCATGCCGGCCAGCCCGGCCACCACCGAGGTCAGGACGAACAGCCACATCTTGACCGGGTCGGCCGGCACGCCGCGCGCCACCGCTGCGTTGCGGTTGCTGCCGATGGCGCTGATCCAGTTGCCGAGCTTGGCGTAGCGCAGGATGTAAATCGCCAGCAGCGACAGGCCGATGAACCACCAGAGCGAGGTGTAGAACCGGAACGAGCCTACATTGAAGCTGCCGGCCAGCAGCGTGACGAAGAAGCCGGGCTGGTCCCACGACTTCAGGGGGAATCCCTGCGTGATGTAGAGCGCCGCGCCGCGCACGACGAGCAGCATCGACAGCGTGACCAGGAAGGAGGAAATGCCGATCTTGGTGACGATCAGCCCGTTGATGGCGCCGATCGCGATGCACAGCACAAGCCCGGCCAGGAGGGCGACGCCGATGTCGATACCGCCATTCTGCACCAGCAGCATCACCACGACGGGCGCAAGGCCGAACACGGCGCCGACCGACAGATCGAACTCGCCCGCCGTCAGCAGCAGCGTCATGCCGAGAGCGATGATGCCGAGCTCGGGCAGGAACGCCATCATGTTGGATATGTTGAGCGGCGACAGGAAGTTGCCGTCGGCGATGGCGAATACAACGAGCAGCACGATGAGGATGATGAGCGAGGAGAATTGCGGCGAACGCAGCAGCGCAGACCTGCCCTTCGCTCGCTGCGTGTCGTCGTCTGCTGTGATTGCCATATCTGTCAGGACCATGCGTTTCGTCCGGCGCCCGCCATTTCGGGGCGGGCGCCGATTGTCGTCACTTGTTGTAGAGTTTCAGGATCGGCTCGACGCTCGAGGCGTCGTAGAGGCTGAATGTGTGAATGTCGTAGCCAATCGGCTCGCCAGAGGCCGCAAGCCCGAGCAGCGCCACCGGCATGAAGCCCTGCGCCGACGGGTACTGCCAGGCCGCAGCATTGACGAAGCCGGACTTGACCGCCTCGGCCGTCTCCTTTGAGTTGCCCCAGCCGACGACCGGGACCTTGCCGGCCGACACACCGGCCCCGTCGAAGACGCGTTTGATGCTTGCTGCCACGGAATCGCCCAGTGCAATGATTGCCGGCGGATCGTTGGCGACCATGTAGTCGGTCATCTTGGCGATGATGCCGGCCGGGTCGGTGCCGCAATCGACCACGTCGTACTTGATGCCGAGCGGATCGAAGACGCTGGCGATGCCCTCGGTCTCGAGCTGCTGGTAGCTGGCGCCCGGCACTTCGACCGGCAGGAACACCTTGTCGCCCTGCTTCACCATCTTATGGTCGACGAGATACTTGGCCCAGATGACGCCCGCTTCCCTGAGGTCGGCCCCGACATAGGCCTGCCGCCCGATCGCCGGATCATCGGTGTTGAAGAACACGATCGGTATGCCGGCGGCCTTTGCGGCCTTCACCTCCTCCGTCCACAGGCCGGGCTGAGCCGAGGTGGTAGCGATGCCGTCCGGCTTGGCGGCGAGCGCCGAGTTGAAAGCCTCCTTCTGCGCCGCCATGTCGCCGCCGCTGAACGAGATCTTGCAGGTCACCTTGAGCTGGTCGCAGGCCTTGGTCGCGCCGGCATTCCAGTCGATCCAGAACGCGTCCGAAGGGCCACCATGCGACAGCAGATAGAAGGTCTTCTGGCCGTCCTGCGCGAATGCCGGCAGGCTCAAGGAGACCCCGGCTACCAGCGTTGCCGCGGCAGCCACTTTCAATGCGAATTTCAACATTCATTCCTCCCTTGGTTGGAGTTGCGCCGCCATGCGCCGGCGGCGCAACCGGCGCTCACAGGCCGTTGGCGCGGAACTTCCCGTCGAGGAATTTCTTCGCGCGCGGCACGTCGTCTTCCGAGAGATGCTCGATGATGACCGGGATGTTTGGGTGCTTTTCCGCCAGCCGCTGCAGATAGAGATCGTAATTCAGCGATCCCAGCCCGGGCGCCGGCAGCTCGATCTCGCCGACGCCGCGGAACGTGTGGCTCTCCATCGCATCCTCGTCGCCGATGTCGGCATGCTTTTCCGACTTGTCGCTGCCCGAACGCTTGACGTCCTTGGCATGCGCGATCTTGATCTTGTCGGTCAGCGTGTCGAACACCTGGTTGAGGATCTGGTCCATTTTGTCGATATTGTGGGTCTCGAAATAGTTGGTCGGATCCATCAACAGGCCGAGGCCCGGATGGTCGACCTGGGCGAACATCTTCACCGTCTCCTCGACCGAACCGACGACATTGTTGACATAGGTTTCGAGCAGGAACACCGCCCCATGGTCGTAAGCCGTCTGGGCAAGCTCCGAGATCACCTTGCGGCATTCCTCGAAGCCTTCCTCGGTCTTGTTCTTGGGGTGATGCACCCAGTCGGATTCGGTGTTGTAGGTGCCGGTCTCCGAGATCACGTAGGGCGAGCCGAAGGCGCGCGCATTGCGGATGATTTCCTTGAGATAGCCGACGCGCTTGTCGCGCTCGACTTTATCGGGGTGGATAATGTTGGTGTAGCCCGACACGCAGCAGATCGGCAGGTTGTTGTCGCGGAAGACGTCGCGCACCTGCTTGGCCTTTTCCTCAGTGATCTGCCCGGCCGACAGATCGATATCCCTAAAATGCAGGTCGAGCTGCACCGTGTTGAAACCGAGTCCGCGGATCTTCTTTGCCGTCTCTTCGAGCCCGTACGGGAAATAGCCCGTGAAAATACCTGCCTGCATCATGATGTGAATTCCTCCCTGTAAGCGATTCAGCCGCCACACTATTCGGCGGCATGTTCAGTCGATCGATATCTCGGACATTTTGATGGTGCGGCCTTGCGCCATCGAGCGGTAGCCCGCCTCGACCAGTGCCATCGTCTTGACGTTATCGGCGACGGAGAGCGCCGGCGGCGCGCCTGTCTTCACCGCATGCTGCAATTGCTCCATCACGCCGATGAAGGCATGCGGGAACCACATCGTGTCCCAGCTCGGGCTGACCCACTTGCCATCCGTCGTCTCGGTCGAGGCATAGGTCAGCGTCGAGGCCACGCCTTTCGGCCAGCCGATCGTGCCTTTGGCGACACCGTTGGTGCCGTCGACGCGCCAGTTGATGTGCTGGTCGTCCAGATAGCCCTCCTGACGTGGGCCGGACCAGACATCCTCCAGCGACACGGCGAGCACGCCGGAGGGAAAGCGCAGCGTCGAGACGGTGATGCCGTCGGTATGTTCGAATGTCGTGCGCGGGTCCTTGCGTGTTAGCGTGGTGATTTCCGAGGGATCGCCGAACAGGAAGCGCAGCACGTCGAGATGATGCACGCTCATATTGGCCAGCGTCAGCCGGTCGTAGTCCTGAAGGAAGGTCTGCCAGTGCGGGATCGCATGCATGTCGATCTGCGCAAAGACGATGTCGCCCAGCGCGCCGCTCTCGATGATCTGCTTCAGCACACGCATCGATTGGTCGTAGCGCATGTTCTGATTCACCGAGAGGATCTTGCCGGACCTGGCCGTTTCGTCGCGCAGTTTCACGGCTTCATCGACCGACAGCGCCAGTGGCTTCTGCGCCAGGATCGCCTTGATGTGAGGCTGCTTCAGCACATGGCGGATCAATGCCGGCTGCTGGTCGGGCGGAAACGCCAGGTCGACGATCTCGACCTCGGAATCCTCGATCAGCTGTTCCGGCGTGTCGTGCACGGTCGGGATGTCCCAACGCTTGGCGACCTTCTGCGCATTGGAAAGGGTCCGCGAGGCGATCGCCATCACGTTGAACCCCGCTTCGCGATAGGCTGCCAGATGGCACTCGGCCATGATCATGCCGGCGCCGATGCAGCCGATACGGTATTCTTTCGTGCGGACCTTCACGTCCGGCTCGAAGCCTTCGCCCGCCATGTCTTCCTCCCGCAATTCTGTTTTCGCAGCCGCGATCATCTCGCCAACGCGCCTCCGTCCTGCCCGAAATAATGCACCCGGGCCGGCTCGCAGGATATCGCTACCACCGCATCCGGCCTGATGTCGGGCTGGCCGCGCAGCAGCGCCTTCAGCCGCGCCTCTCCGGCGGCGAGCGTTACCACCGTGTAACCGCCAAGGGGCTCGACCTCGAATACGCGCGCCGGGCGGCCAGCGCCCCCGTCGACCCAGGGCAGGACCTTGATGTCCTCCGGTCTCAGCCCGATTTCGATCGCGTCGGCCGGAGCAGCGCGATCGTCGATGCTGACCGTGCCTTCGGCGGCCTCGACGCCATCTTCGCCGCGAACGGATTTGAGGATGTTCATCATCGGCGAACCAAGCAGTCGCGCCACATAGGTGTTCGCCGGGCGGTCGTAGATCTCGGACGGGGCGCCGATCTGTCGGATCCTCCCATTCTCCAGAATCGCGATGCGGTCGGCGATCGACATCGCCTCTTCCTGGTCATGGGTGACGTAGATCAGCGTCTTGCCGAGTTCGCGCTGGATGCGCTTGAGCTCGACGCGCGTTTCCTCGCGCAGCCGCGCATCGAGCGCAGAGATCGGGTCGTCCATCAGATAGGCGTTCGGGTCGCGCACCAGGGCCCGGGCTATGGCCACGCGTTGCCGCTCGCCACCGGAAAGCTGCGCCGGCGGCTTGTGAAGGATGTGGCCGATATGCAGCTTGGCGGCCACATCGGCGACACGCTTCTCGATCTGGGCCTCGGCGACCTTGCGCTCGACCAGCGGGAAACGCACATTTTCGCGCGCGCTCATATGCGGGAACAGCGCCAGGTTCTGGAACACCATGGCGACATTGCGCTCGGCCGGAGAGACGGTGTTGACCGGTTTGCCGCCGATCAGGATCTCTCCGGCGTCAGGCGTCTCCAGCCCGAGCACCAGGCGCAGGATTGTCGATTTGCCCGACAGCGGCGGCCCGAAGAAGCAGAAGAATTCGTTGTCATTGACGGTGAATGAGGCGTCGTCGACGGCGAGCGTCGTGCCGTAACGCTTGCTGACATTGCGAAAGACGATATCGGCCATGTCAACCTGCCTTCATCGCAATGCCGCTGCGGGCATCGAAGACACGCACGGACGATGCCACGGGGGCGACGACGGCAAGCTCGCCGATCGACAGTCCGACAGCATTGTCGAACACCGCCTTCACGGCGGTCTCGCCATCGCCGAGATGGACGATGGTCCTCGCGCCGATCCGCTCGACGAAGCTCACCGGCATGGCGAGGCCCTGCCCGCTCTGCACCAGCGACACCTGTTCGGGCCGGAAGCCGTAAAGCACCTCGGAGCGCGATCCGCGCAAGGTGGCGGCCAGCGCATCCGGCAGCGTCGGCGTGACCCCCAGCTGCCCGAGATCGACCACCAGGCCCCGGTCGCTCTCCGCCGGCCTTCCCTTCAGCAGGTTCATGCCCGGAGCGCCGATGAAGCGGGCGACGAAGACATTGGCTGGATTGTTGTAGACTTCCAGCGGCGTTCCCACCTGCTGCAGCACGCCGTGATCCATGACGGCAATGCGGTCGGCCATGGTCATGGCCTCGAGCTGGTCATGGGTGACGTAGACCATCGTCTGCCTGAACTGGCGCTGCAGCTGCTTGAGCTCGGTCCGCATTACCGCCCGGAAGGCGGCGTCGACATTGGACAGCGGCTCGTCGAGCAGGAAGATGGCCGGCTCCATGATCGCCGAGCGTCCGATTGCCACCCGCTGCAGGATGTTGACCGAGAGCCGGTCGGCCTTGCGGTCGAGCAGCGGCGTCAACTGCAGCAGCTCGGCGACGGCGCCGACGCGGCGGTCGATCTCGGCTCTCGCCGCACCACGCATCCGCGGCCCGTAGGCAAGGTTCTGGCGCACCGTCATGTGGGTGAAGATGGCATAGTTCTGGAAAACGAAGCCGACGCCGCGGCGGCCCATGGGCACGCCAGCCATGTCGCGCTCGCCGAACAGGATCTTGCCGCTGGTCGGCTCTTCCATGCCGGCGATCATGTTCATCGTCGTCGACTTGCCGCAGCCTGAAGGCCCGAGCAGCGCCATGAACTCGCCATCGGCAACATCGAGATTCATGGTCTTCAGAGCGGTGAAGTCGCCAAAGGTCTTGACCAGGTTGCGCAGCTGGATCGCGCTCATGCCGGCACCAGCCTTGCCCGCGCCATGCGCTTCATGGCGAATACGGCAACGATCGAAAGCACGACCAGGATGGCCAGCGCGATCGCCGCCACATAGCCCCAGATCAGGTCCTGCGTCGTGACCTTGTAGATGTAGACGGAGATCGTCTCCGTGGCGACGCCGGGGCCGCCGCCGGTCATGATGTAGAGCGTGTCGAAGATCTTGAAGTTCTCGATGACACGGATCGCCAGCGCGATGATGATGATCGTCTTGATCTTCGGCAGCACGATGGTGACGAAGCGCTGCCACGGATTGGCACCGAGCAGGGTCGCCGCCTTGATCTGGTCCTGCGGCACGCCGACCAGGCCGGCAAGCAGGATCAGGAACATCAGCGGCGTCCACTGCCAGATATCGGCGATGATCACCGCGATCAGCGCCAGTGTGGGGTCAGACAGCCAGGCGATGGTGACGCGGGAACCGCTGAGTGCCGACAGGATGTCGTTCAGCGGCCCGCCCGACTGGAACAGCATGAAGAACATGTAGCCGGCCACCGCCGGAACCACCATCATCGGCATCAGCAGGATCGAATAGAAGATCCGCTTGCCCGGAAAATCGTCCGCGAACAGCGTCGCCAATGCCAGGCCAAGCAGGAATTCGACGGGCACGCACACGACCATGACGATGGCCGTGCGCCTCAGCGCGCTCCAGAAGCGCGCATCGGCGGCAAGGTCGGTGTAGTTGGCGAAGCTGTTCCACATCTCCCATGCGTTCCACCAGCCCAGGCCGGATAGCGGCGACCACTCGGTGACGCTGATGTAGAGCTGCATCAGCAGCGGGAAGACGGAGATGAAGAGCACCAGGATCTGCGCCGGCAGCGTCAGCCGGAATCCCAGCCGCGCTCCCTCGTCCCGCAGCACGGGCTTGCCAAGCGCGGCCTTTGCGTCCTTCGAGACAGTCACGGTCACCGCGCTCATTGCTTGAGCGCGCCGAACGTCAGCCCGCGCACCAGATGGCGCTGGATGGCAATGCCCATGATGACCGGCGGCACCGCGGCGATAAGACCGAGCGCGGCCTTGGCGCCATAGAGTTGACCGGTCATCGAGGAGGACAGCGAGGCCATGTAGACGGGGATCGTCACCCATTCGCGCGTCGTCAGGAGCAGCGCGATCAGATAGTCCGACCAGTTGAGGATGAAGACGAAGAGGGCGGCGCTGGCCAGCGGTGCGCGCATCATCGGCAGCGTGATGCGCGTGAAGACGCGCAGCCGCGAACAACCTTCGACAAGCGCCGCTTCCTCGATCTCGCGCGGCATGTCGTCGAAGAAGGTCTTCATGAGCCAGAAAGCGAACGGCAGGGTGACGATGCCGTAGATCAGGGCCAGGCCAAACCAGCTGTCGGTGAAGTTCAGGAAGGCCCACATGATCATGACCGGGATCATCACCGCCATTGGCGGAAACAGCCTGAGCTGGATCAGCGCCAGCGGCAGGTTCTGGCCCGAGCCGAAACGCGACAGCCCGTAGGCCGCAGCCGTGCCCGCCGACATCGCGATCGCCGTGCCGAACACAGAAGACAGCAGCGACGACAGGATCGGCTTCAGCGCGGTGCGGTCGAGCGCCACGATCAGATTGTTGTTGGACTCGCCGAAGACGAACTGGAAATTGCCCAGCGTCGGGTTCTTCGGCCACCATGTCAGGTCGGCGCCGGTCGCCGACCATTCGGCGATCGGCTTGAAGGCCATCGACACCATCCAAAGGATCGGCACCAGCGTCACCGCCATCGCCGCGAAGTTCGCGGCGTAGCGGAATATCTCGAAGGGGACGGAACGCTTCATCTAGCTGCTTTGCTGGTGGCGTTGACTGCGGCGGGGAGGAACAGATGCTCCTCCCCTCCAGCGCTGATCCAGGGAGACGGATCAGCTGATTGGATCGAGAACAGTCGGCCAGGCCTCCTTGTTGGTCCTTATGGCTTCAAGCAATTTGTCCTCGCCGATGCGGCGGGCGATCTTCTTCCACTCCGCTTCCGTGTCGGCCATCGCCTGTTCCGCTGTCTTGGCCTTGGTCAGCGACGCCATCAGGTTTTCGTCCAATGCGTTGTGGAAGGCGGTGGCGCCGGGATAGTTGATCGTCGGCACCGTGCGGGCGACGGTCTCGCGCACCACGTCGATGTGGTAGGCGTGGTAGGTCTGGCGCACCAGCGGATCGGAGAAATCCGAGAGCCGGAACGGATCGAGATAGCCGCCCGGATTGGCGCTCATCCAGGCATAGATGCGGGCGGAGCCCAGCCACTGCAGCAGGAGGTAGGCGACCTCCTGGTTTTTCGACTGAGACGAGACCATGCCGGTCAGCGAGAACCACAGCACGGAACGGCTGATCAGCTTGCCGTCGACTTCGCGGCCGGGCGGCAGCATCGAGCCGATCTTGCCGGTGACGGCGGAATCCTTGTTGCCGGCATTGTCGAGGAATTTCGGCAGGTTCGAGAAGGCGCAGGTCATCGCCGCGCCGCCCTTGGCGAAATTTCCATACTGCTCCGGCCAGCCCCAGGAGATCGCGTCCGGCGAGTGATGAACGAGCGAGCCGACATATCCGTTGGTGGCGGCAATGCCGTGCTCGGAATTGATCAGCGGCTTGCCGTCGTCGCCGAACAGGAACTGGTTGGGCGATGCCATCGAGACATAGCGCTGATACCAGTTGGTGTAGCCCCAGCCCTGGTTGCGCAGGTCGGTGGAGCCGAACAGGCCCTTGTCGGGGCGCTGGAAGAAGCCCGCGATGTCACTGTGCTGCTTCCAGGTCTTCGGCGGCGCCAGATCGTAGCCCAATTTGTCCTTGAACGCCTTCTGCTCGGCGGCGTCGCCGAACAGGTCGCTGCGGTAGACCCAGGTCTGGAAGTCGCCGTCCAGCGACACGCCATAGTTGGACCCGCGATATTTGTTGAGCAGCGACACGCCCTTGGCGCCGTCGACATAGCCGGTCTTGGGATCGTCCCATTCGGGCTTGTACTGGGCGACGAAGTCGTCGAGCTTGGCGATGCCGCCGGTCTCGGCAAGGTCGCCGAGGCGGTTCCATTCCGTCGAGTAGATGTCATAGGCCCCACCCTTGGTGGAGATGTCCTGCATCGTCTTGGTGAATTCCTGGCCGTTCGGCAGGCCGACGATCTCGATCTGGATGCCGGTTTCCTTTTCCCACAGCTCCTTGATCGACGGCGCACCCGCTGGGAAAGGCTGTGTGAGTTGGCCAATCGAGCCATCCGACAGGCCAAGTACGATCTTGGCCGGTGCCTTGCCAGCTCCCTTCAAGGCCTTGGCCGCCTCAACGGCACGGCCTTCCGGCGTGTCGGCGCCATATTGATAGCGCTCGGCGCCCTCGAAACCGGTGGGGCCGCCGACCATGCCTGGCGCCAGCGCGTCGGCCGCAAGGGCACGGCCGGGACGGATGAATTGCGGGGCGATACCGGCCGCAGCCACGAACGCCGCCGCCTTTCCTCCGGACGCCAACAAGCCGCGTCGCGATATGCGGATCAGATCAGACATAGGAATTCCTCCCTCAGGGCCAATGTTTCCTCCACAAGCCCGTTGAGGGATATTGACGGCAGCACCGGAAGGCTGTCAACATCATAAATACTCAAAATACATCGTAACACCGCAACTGCGGAGAAAATACGTGATGCAAAGGTCGACACACGGGCTCAATGCCTCGATTTGATGGGAAATCTGCCTTTTCTGGCACGCGACTATCACGCCGGGCGACGCGATTTAGCCCAACCTCCTTGCGCATCGGCTAAGGCTCGATACATCATTTCCCATCAGAATCGCTGATGGCTGGCAGCTGTGGCCGTCGGACGGGCTAGCGGCATTGTGCGATCTGATGCATTGAGGAGATGAAGACGGTGCGTTCCACCTTGACTGACATAGCCCGGGAAGCCGGCGTTTCCGCCGCCACCGTCGACCGCGTGCTGAACAACAGGCCAGGTGTGCGGGCGCGCACGCGTGAGATCGTGCTCGAAATGGCGCAGCGCCTCGGCTACATCGCCGAGGGCCCGAACGGAGCGCCGCCCAGGCCCTCACCTGGAGAGGTCATCCGTCTGGACTTCGCTCTGCCGGCCGGCACCAATTCCTTCATCAAGATGCTGCATCGACACATCGAGGCGCAGGCCTTGGCGCGCCCCGATCTCGACGTCCACATCGCCACCATAGAGGGCTTCAACCCCGACCGGCTCGCCCGCCTGCTGCAAGAATTGCGTGGACAGACACAAGGCGTCGGCGTGATCGCGCTCGATCATCCGACGGTGCGCGAGGCGATCCGCTCGCTGTCGGCCAATGACGTCAAGGTGGTGACCATCGCCTCCGACATCCTGCATGTTCCGAGAGTGGCCTATATCGGCATCGACAACCGCGCCGCGGGGCGGCTGGCCGGCTATCTGCTCAACCGCTTCATGGGATCGGAACGCCCAAGCAAGGTGGCGCTGTTCGCCGGTTCGCTGTCCTATCGCGGCCATGAGGAACGCGAGATGGGATTCCGGCACATCTTGACCGAGGAGTCGCCCAATCTCAAGATCGTCGAGATGCGCGAAATGCTGGATGACCGAGAGAAGGCTTATTCGGAAGCATCAGCGCTTCTGGACCGGCACCCCGATCTTGCCGCGATCTACAATGTCGGCGCCGGCAACACCGGCATCGCTCGGGCGCTCAAGGAGCGTGGACGCGCGAAAGACATTCTCTTTCTCGGCCACGAGGTGACAGACGGCACCAAGGAACTTTTGTTGGATGGGACGCTCGATGCGGTCATAGATCAAAATCCGCGCGTCGAGGCGCGGGAAGCGCTCAACATTTTAAGCCACTCTGTCAGGCACCTGAACTATGAACCGCATCAACCACGACTTCAGGTGATCTTCAAAGAGAATATACCTGAAATCTGATCAATGGATCCGTGATCTTATCGCAAAGCACAGCGTTGGCGTCGCCACCGGTCCCAAATACGAACGAGAGCCCGAATGATCTCGTCAAAGCCGCCGATCTGGCACTATTCCGTGCGAAGTCGGAGGGCCGAGATCGGGTCGTGGTTGATGGTGCATGAGAAGGCCGTCGCCCGTTGCAACTCGGTCAGCCTTTCCGAACCTAAAAAGACAAGTCCACTCATAGCACCGAAGTCGCGAACGATTGGGGCGAAGAGGGTTCTGGATGCCGGCACGAAGCCGACGAATGGCATATGCCCGACCGTCCGCGACGATCACCTGAGGCATCGCCCCGGCCCCAGGCGCACGAGCAGACATGTCGCAGGCAACCTCGTGTGTTATACACGCACGCTGACTTTTTGGGTCGGACACGAGATCGATGGACCAGGAAACGCTTCTTGCCGCAGTCCTCTTAGCTGATGTCGTGGGCAGCACGCCACTCTATGAGCGGATCGGAGACGATGCCGCTCTACAGCAGGTCTCGCATTGCCTGGACACGATGCGCGAGATCGTCGCCAAGCACGGTGGTGATTTCATTTACTCGAAGGGCGATGACATACTCAGCCTCTTCGAGAGCCCGGAAATGGCGCTGAGGGCCGTCTGCCAAATCAGCCACCAACTGACTAAAGGTCCGTTAAGCGCCCGTATCGGATTGCATTTCGGGGCGGTCATTCGCGCGCGGGGCGCGATATTCGGTGACGTTGTCAATGTCACAGCAAGGTTGTCCACCACGGCGAACCCCGGAGAGGTGCTGATCAGCCAGAGCTTCTGCGAAGCCCTTTCCCCGAGAAGCCGCAAGGGCCTGCGGCTCCTCGACAAAATGGCCTTGAAGGGGAAGCAAGAGTTCTTCGATGTCTATACCCTGTGGAGCGACGATGGGGCCCCCGGTACGCAGATCACCAGCCATGGCGCCACTACAGATAGACGCTCGGTCCTGCCGCGGCAGATTCATCTGGTCATCCGCTACAGAGATCAGCTGCGATCCTGTCGAAACGGCGAATCCGTGACAATCGGCAGATCGGCGGAATGCGACATCATCGTCGAGCGGCCCTGGGTATCGAGGTCCCACGCCGCCTTCACCATATTGAATGGCAGAGCTCGGCTTCTCGAACGAAGCTCTTCGGGCACGTTTGTGTCCATGGGACTGGGCCATGAAGTATTCGTACGCCGTGAAGATATTATCCTCTTCGGCTCCGGCGTCATCTCGCCTGGAGTGAAGTCGGCACTCGACGAAGCCCAGCTTCTTCACTACGAAATTGTCTCGGATTGACCCGGCCCGGCTACTAGCTCGACCGGTTTAGAGCTGGTTCGCTGGCGCCCTCAATGTCGCGCCGTACTCTTCAGCCATTGGGATCGACCGTTCAACAAGGCCAATCCAGGAACGTCTGACTTCCGTTTCCCTCGTTGAGTTCGACGGAGCCGCGGCCGGTGCATCTCCCTCGACGAACGCTTCATCAGACCATTTGCGCCGCAATAGCTCCTCGACCACCTGCGAAGGCTCGCGATTGGGCTACCGTCACGAAATTGGCGCAGAAGCGCAGACCACTGATATATCGCGACCTCGAGATGGAGCTCGATACCACCGTATTTGCAGCACCGGGGAGATTCCTCTTGGGCCGATCGAGTTCAAGTTGGTGCGCCACATGCTCGAGAATCCTGAAAGGTGATCAGCCGTGATGAATTCACCGCAGCTGGCTGGTCGCAGAAAGCCAGTGTGAGCGCCCAGGTGGTCGACGTTCACATGAGCCAGTCGCGAAAGTTGTTGAAGCAGTCGTCGCAGAGTTGCCATTCGCACCCTGCGGCTTGCCGGCTATTCTCTCGAAGACACTGCGGGCTGACGATCTCGGCGATTGGGTTCAGAAAGGTCGCTGCGTGAGGCCGCAAGGGGACCGACCCAATGGGAAAGGTCTTGGCAGCTAGGGGACTTAACGCCACCGACATTGCAGCCGGGCGCTGCTCTAATCGAGAGAAAGTCTGGGCGTATAGAACAAGCGACATGAGCGTGTCGGATTGTTTGCATTCAAACGACCTTTGCGACGTTATCCGTGCCTTCGCCTTGCTGGTGCCGGAGGAAATCATGACGTCGCCCGACAATTCGGTCGAACTCGTTCGCGACAAGAAGTGGACGGTCCGCGTCACCGCCTACGGCAGCACCCTGACGTTTCCGTTCGAAGCAGAAAGCTATGCACGTTCTTATGCCGATGGTCAGGCATTCCGTCTCGGCGTTCAGGTGGCGGAACTGAAGCGATGCGGCTGACACTTTGTCGACGCGTTGGCGGATAGCCTGCATCGCGATCGGAACGAATAGGTCGCTGATTGCAGCCTCGCGATTTTTCCATCAAATCCCGCCTACAATCTTGACAGCAACTCGGCAAAATCCCTCGCCGACTAGTGTTTTCATATGAGCTGGAGCTTTCCTCGCCGCCGGTGTAGGCGGGATACGCTGCCGGGAAAGCCCTCTTTTCGCATAGACGCGAACCTTGTGCTTTTCCATCTCAAGGCTGATTGGCGGCTGGATGCGCGCGCCGTCTTTCATATTCTGCCATCGGCCCGCGCGGAGCGTGGAATCAACGGCGGGGAAGCGGATGATGTTTCCTGTTTGCGCTCGCGTAGCGCAAGAAACGCTGCGAAGAGCATGATAGCCATGCCGATGATGTCGATCAGGCTAACCTCCTCGCCGTAGGTGATGATGCCAAGCACGACGGCAATCACGGGTGAGACGAAGGCAAATGCTCCGGCGCGCGAGGCGCCGATTTCGTGCAGGAGCCGGATAAAGAGTGTGTAGCCTATGAACGAACCAAACAGCACGAGGAACAGCCACCCGACCCAGGCCGGCCAGCCCCAATCGCCTTTTAGAGCCGCGGCCGCGCCTGGCTCCACAACGAGTGAGATGAGAATTAGGAATGCGCCCCCGAAAAGGGTGGTGAAGCCGGCGATGAAGTCCGATGAATATACCTCAAGAAGCGGCCGCGCGAGCACCGAACCCCATGCATAGATTACAGCTGCCGACGCCACCGCTGTCATCGCCAGCAGCCGGAGCCCCCTGCCCTGCTGGTCTGCGTGTGTCCAACTAGCATAGGCCTCGGGCCCGAACAGGATGCACAGACCGGCCGCACCGAGCAAAATCGCAAAGAGCCTGCGGCCGTCATAGCGTTCGTCCCCCAGAAGCAACGCAAATCCAAGCAGCGTGACAGGGGTCAGCGAAAGCTCAAGAACAGCCGCGGTGCCCGTATCGACATAGAGCATGCCCCAAAAGAGTGGGCCATAGCAAAGCGGAATCATGAACAACGTAACAACGAAAAGACGCGGCCAACTCCTTTTCGCCACCCGTGGTAGAGCAGCGCCCCTTAGGCGCGTCGCGCTGAGGATCAGCAAGCCGGCTACTGTAAAACGCGTGCCTGCGAACATCAGAGGCGGCACGGTGGCGATCCCTGCCTTGATACCGATCCACGTGGTGCCCCAGATCACACATAAAACCAGAAATGTCGCTGTGTTGCGGTTCATCGGAAGCAGCCTTCGCTGGGCGTTGTTGGTTCGTCGTAACGGCCAAAGGACGTTTATTTCGTTACAACGGCCTCTTGCCAATACGGTTCCGCCAACCGATGTTTCCGGGATGGATGGTGCGAAGACTATCGTCGACATGCGCATGGTTGGCGGTCACCCCTGCTTGGACTTCGTCAACACGGTCGACGCGCGACGCGATGTGTGGGGGCCAGACCTCTTGCAGACCTATGCCGACCTGGTCGTCTGGGCTGGACGTGCCGATTTGATCGACGTCGATGAGGCGCGAGCACTGCTCGCGGAGGCTTCCGCCCGCCCGCTCCTTGCGGAGGCGGCATTGGAAAAGGCCAAGATTTTGCGCGAGGCCGTTTACGCGGCTCTCCAGACCGAGGCGGCAGGCGCCCGGGCGCCGGACGATGCCTTGCAAATCGTGCGCGATACAGTCGCCCTAGCCCTGCCGAAGCGCTCGCTTTTCCCGTCCGGCGACCGCCTCGCTTGGCAGTGGACCGACGCAGCCAGTCTGAACACTATCGGCCACCGCGTGGCCTTTGAGACAGCCGAGTTTTTGGTGTCCAGGAATGACCGCCGCCGCGTGCGCGAGTGCACCGGGCCGAACTGCGGTTGGCTTTTCATCGACACCTCGCGTGGCGGGCGCAGGCGGTGGTGCTCGGATGAGAGCTGCGGCACACGCAGCCGGGTAAGGCGCTTCAGGGCAAAAGCCGCAGGGAACATGGCTCCCAACAGAAAGAATTAGTATCTGACGCCAGGCTTGGATGACGAACGCAGCATAGTGGCTTCACGCTATCCCTGTCGGTGTTTGTTCAACGAAGCTGGTCTCGCGAGCGACTGTGGCCAAGACGGTGGAGAACACGGCCGGCGCGGCAAGCCATCATCGCGTTCCAGGGCGGGTTGCTTCGGGGCCGCCTACCTCGCCACGCTTCGATCGGTCGATCTGCTCAAACTTGACGGGAACTCCGCTAGCCTGACGGCGTTTTTCTCAGTCCGAAACAAACAAGGATAGGTGCCATGGACTGGAACCGTGTCGAAGGCAATTGGAAGCAGGTAAAGGGCAAGGTCAAGGAACAGTGGGGCAAACTCACAGACGATGATCTGGACCGTATTGCCGGTAACCGCGATCAGTTGGAAGGCAAGATTCAGGAGCGCTACGGCATTGAGAAGGACCGCGCCCGGCGCGACATCGATGACTGGTATGGCCGGCAAGGCTGGTAGGTCGCCGGTTCCAAACTGAACTTGAAAAAGGGCTCCGAGAGGTACGGCGCCCTTTTTTGCCGCGTTTCTTGTCGCCTTTTCGTGAGTCTCACGACAAGGGCGCTCACCGAGAGACGTGGAACCGCGAAAGGTGCCTGTCGTTATCTGGTTCTCGAAATTACATTGGGGGATTAGTTGGACAGAGACGACGCCTCGGCGATCACAACTGGAGTTAGCGGCCTCGACTACATTCTTCGTGGCGGCTACGCCAGGAACCGCTCCCATCTCATCGAAGGGAAACCAGGTTCTGGAAAAACCACTCTTGGCCTCCAGTTTTTGATCGAGGGCGCCAAGAATGGCGAGACATGTCTTTACATCACTTTGTCAGAAAGCAAGCGCGAACTGCTCTCGGTTGCTGGCCGTCACGGCTGGGATCTGAAGGGGGTGCAAATTCTTGAACTTGTGCCGCCGGAGCTCAGTTTCGATCCTGCGCAGCTACAGACATTGATCCATTCCTCGGAATTGGAACTCGGCGAAACCGTGCAGTCTGCCATGGTCGAGATCGGACGCGTCAGACCCGATCGCGTGGTGTTCGATTCGCTCTCTGAAATTCGACTTTTATCGCAAGGGTCACTGCGGTACCGGCGCCAGGTGTTGGCATTGAAGAGCTTCTTCATGCTCAACAATGTGACGGTGCTTATGCTCGACGACCTGACCGCTGAGCAGGATGACCTCAATTTGCATTCGATCAGTCACGGCGTCATTCGGATGGAGCAGCTGTCGCCCGTCTATGGTGGAGAGCGTCGGCGGCTACGCGTGATCAAAATGCGCGGCGTGCAGATCCGGGGCGGCTTTCACGATTTCGTCATTCGCCCAGGCGGCGTTATCGCCTATCCGCGGCTCGTTGCAGCCGAGCATGAGGTGGCCGAGCATGATACGCCGGCCATGAGCAACAACCGGATCGACACCCTGCTTGGCGGCGGGCTGGCCCGTGGTACCAGCACGATGCTGATGGGGCCGTCTGGCGTTGGCAAGTCTACAATTGCCTGCACCTATTGCTATGCCGCACTCGAGCGTGGCGAGCGTGTGCTGGTGCTGTTGTTTGACGAGACAAAGCGCATCTTCTTGGCGCGCGCCGCCGGGCTCGGCATGGACCTGGAGCCGTTTGCCGAGGACGGCACGCTGATGCTTGAATCTGTCAATCCGGCTGAGCTTTCACCAGGGGAATTGTCTTCGCGCATCCAAGCGGCCGTCGAAGAATCCAATGTGCGGATCGTCGTGATCGACAGCCTAACTGGCTATCTCAATGCCATGTCCGAAGAACAACATCTGGTGCTTCAGATGCACGAGATTCTCACCTATCTCAATCAGAAGGCAGTGGCGACGATCCTGCTGTTGGCCAATCACGGGCTGTTTGGGCAAACGGCAGCGCCGGTCGACATGACCTATCTCTGCGATTCCATCATGCTTCTGCGCTTCTTCGAGAACGCAGGTCAGTTGAGACGCGCGATTTCGGTTGTCAAGAAACGTGTCGGCCCCCACGAAGAGACGATTCGTGAGTTTAAAATCGGCGGTAACGGCGTGGCCGTAGGTGAGCCACTGGAACAATTCCGCGGTATCCTGATGGGATCTCCGGAATTTGAAGGCAAGCCGACAGACCTTCTGAGGGACAAGGCGCTGTGATGTCGTCCAGCCCCGCCGTTCTCGTGCTGGCGCCGCTTGGCCGTGACGCGAGGGTCGCGGCCTCCATCCTGGCTACAAACCAGATTGCCTCGCGTGTGTGCGGCAGCTTGGAAGAGGCAGTGCCGCTTCTCGACGAGGCTCAGTGCCTTGTGGTGGCCGAGGAGGCCCTGCTCAGTTCCGATCGAACGCAGTTTGCGGCCTGGCTTGAAGCCCAACCCGCATGGTCGGATTTTCCGATCGTGCTTCTGACGATGCGGGGGAACGAAGTCGACACGCGAGTGGCATTTCTGGACCGCTATCTGATCGTGCTTGAACGGCCATTTCTGGCTTCGAGCCTCGCCAACTCGGTGCGCTCCGCCTTGCGTGCCCGCGCCCGCCAGCGTGAGGTCCAGTCCTACATCGAACAGAAGCGGGAGGTCGCCGATCGGCAGAAATTGCTCATCCGCGAGCTGCATCACCGCGTCAAGAACACGCTGGCCAACGTTCGCGCCATGATGGGCGCGACGGCCAAGTCGAGCGGCAACGTCGATGATTTCGTACGCGATTTTTCAGCCAGGCTCGTTTCCCTGGCCCAGACCCATTCGATGCTTACCGACGATTATTGGCAGACTGCCTCGCTGCACAAGCTGCTCGAAAGCGAGCTTGACCACTATGAGACGCGCGACAGGCCGCGTATCGTTATGGAAGGCCCGAACGTAGCGCTAGTCGCCGACATTGCGGTCCCTGTCGGGATGGCTTTCCACGAACTGGCCTCCAATTCGTCGAAGTTTGGCGCGCTTTCGCAAACGGGAGGCCGCCTTGATGTCCGCTGGTCGTTAGGCGGGTCCGGCGATACACAGATCGTCAATCTTGACTGGCGGGAACGAGATGGGCCGAAAGTCGAGCAGCCCAGTCGCCGGGGGTTTGGCACGACACTTCTGGAAAAAGTCGTGACCGTGCAATGCAACGCCAAGATCGAATTGAACTACCATCGTGACGGCTTGCAGTTCACCATGGCCTTGCCGTTGCGAAACACGCGCCTTGTGCCGGCTTACTGAGCGGCAACGGAAAGGCTGGCTGGGCGCCGCGATAGGGATTAACTGAGCGTCACTCGGCAGGCTGGTCTAGCGCTTTGGCCAAAACATCAGTTCCGAAAAAGACCGCCTCTATATCTCCCATATGCCTCTGCAACATTGCGAGAGCTCCGGCGCGGTCTATGCGGCCGACCTTGGTGATGAAGTCGAACTCGTGCCGCGGCGCTGTGACCCGGGTCATGCGTCCTAGACGAAACTTTGGGCTCCCGGAGCGCAGTTTTGTCGCCTTCGTGGTCACCCCCCGCCATTTTGCTCACGATCCTCGTTGATAGCCCGGATGCGCATCTGAATCATCTGCGACCCGTCTGGGTTCCGACTGGCGTCGTAAAAAACCAAGAGGCCCGCAGGCAGGCTCGATCGACGGTCAGCTATCCCGAACAGCAAACGAAATCACCCTCGCCTTTGGCCAACCAACTTTCGCCAGATCACCTTCGCAATGCCTGGTCGGACAGCCCGCGCCTCTGGCGGCCGAAGTGAGGCGCCGGGAACATACAACGTCGGTCGTTGTTTCTCTGATCAGGAGGAAAGATAATGGCAGACGATAAGAGCAAGCGTGATTTTCGAGATCGCAATCGTGTATCAGTCGATGAAGATTATGAGGTTCGCTATTTCGCCAAACAGCATCGTATCACGCCAGAACAGGTCCGCGAACTAATCAGAGAACACGGCAACGACCGGAAGAGGCTCGAACGCGAGGCAAGAAAACGGGCTGATATCGGCTGATGGTCGCGACGCATCACGCGGCTTTTCGACGAGCGGGTCTGAAAGGCTGCGCGAGGGTGAAAACGTCTGGCCGGATGCCCGCCTCGACTTGCTTCCATGTGACCGGGTGGGCAATTGGGAAGCCGGGCCGCGCTCGCGGGGAAAAAGCGCCTATTGCGGTATTGCCCCGTCCGTTGCGGAGATAGTCGAGAAAGATCCGGCCTCCTCGGGCTGCGGGGTCAGCTGACAACAGGTATCGGTCAGGATAGGTATCAACCAGACGGTGGGCGAGCGACTTGGCCAGATTCCGGGCGCTGTCATGGGTCATCTTCGCAACGAGCGGGGCCATCAAGTGGATGCCTTTGCCGCCAGTGACCTTTGGCCAGCTCTCCAAGCCTGCCGCTTCCAAGATGCCCCGTAGCGCCAGCGTGGCCTCGATCACAGCGTCCCATGGCACGCCTTCTCCGGGATCGAGGTCGAGGACGAGCCGGTCCGCATGTTCGATGTCTTCAATCGTCGCGTTCCAAGGATGAAGCTCAACGGCATCCATCTCGACCAAGCCAAGCAGACCATCCATGTCATCTATCCATACCCGAACGCCTTCGCCGCCTTCGCGCTTTTGAACGCGGAGCTGGTGCACGGACGACGGTATCCGAGGTAGCGGTCCCTTGTGATAGAAGGTTGCGCCGGAGGCGTGGCGGACCAGCTTCAGCGGTCGCCGAACGAGATGAACTAGAACTTGATCAGCGACCCGCCGCCAATAGTCTGCCAACTCTTCCTTGGAAGGTGCAACCGCATCGGGTAGCAGCTGGAGAATGTTCTCGCGCGGGACGCCGTGTTGTCCTTCCGACCTCCGCTTGGACGGCGATGGAGGCTTGGGCGGGATTGCCTGAAGGTCCTCGCGGAGTCCCTTGAAGACCGCCTCACGCAAGATGCCCCGGTCCGACACGCCACTGAATTGCACCTCGGCAAGAACGTCTGGTTCGACCCATGTCGCCTTGGGCTTCTTGATCGGCTCCGACAGCGGTGACTTGGCGATTACAAGCGGATCAAGCCGCTCCCTAACGCGCCGGGCTGCGTCCAGCGTATAGCCGGTCTGGGCCTTCCCGGCATAAAGCAGCCGGTCGCCCTCTCGCCTGCCGATGTACAACGATGCGATGCGGCGCGGCTGCGCGCCAAGTTTCTCGACGAAAGCCACGATTGGAAAAGTGTCGCTCTTGACACATTTGACCTTGACCCAACTGGTCTGGACGCCCGAGCGGTAGTGAGCATCCGCTCGCTTGGATACGATTCCCTCTATGCCCATCCGGCAGGCATGGTCGAACATATCCTTGCCGTTCACCTCCAGATGCTCGGCATAAGTCAGGGTTGGCTCGGTTTCGGTCAGCAGCTTCTTCAGCGCAGCCTTGCGCTTCACTAACGGTTGTTCCCGTAGATCACGGCCATCGAGGTACAGGAGGTCGAAAGCGTAGAGAGTCATCCGCAGCGAACTTGGGTTGCCCAGCTCACGTTCCAGGGCTTGATAGTCCGGCAGGCCGGTGTCGCCCAGGACGACAGCTTCACCATCGATGATAGCGGATTTGACCGGCAGCCTTGCCGCGGCCTGAACAATCCTCTTGTAACGGTGGGACCAATCGTAGCCGCGACGCGTGAATGCTCGCGCCTTTCCGCCTTCAACGACCAGCTGCGTCCTGTAGCCGTCATATTTGATCTCGTGAAGCCAATCTCCGCCTTCGGGAGCTTTCTCGACCAGTGTGGGCGATTGGAACTCGATGAACGAAAGCCGGTCAATGGCACTGGTCATATGCTCGCGACTCCAGGAATCGCGACTCAAGCCCCAGCGCCCCTGTCGGTTCCGAGCCTTTTAGAAGAATTGCATCGCGACGATTGGTTATCCGCCTCACTTGTTGATGTGACGGCGCAGCAGAGTGATGTTGCGATTGTTCGCCTTAAAATAGACGTCGAAGATCGAGCCGAGAATTGGGACACTTCCTACGAGCGTATCCAGCAGCACGTTGCCTAGCATGCGGGCGACCAACCCATTTCCGGCACCGACGTTTCGAGCTCGCAAGACGATGTAGGCCGAGACAATGCCCGTCGCCGCATCTCCGAGTACGGGAAACAGACCTACGAGCGCATCCAGTCCAAAACGAATTGATGTGCCTGGAATGCGCCAGCGGGAATCGAGTAGCGCGGCCAATAGATCCAACTCGGCAAGTACGTTTGCTGTATGACCACCGTGACCGCCCTGCCCGATCATGCCAACTCGCGCGCCAGTACGATTTAGTATCTCTCCCTGATGGATAGCCGTCACCTTAGATATCGCTTTGACCGCCTGAATTCGCTTGCGTCCTGTGCGATGGCACGTCGTCGAGCAAGGTCGTCTCACCGGAGCTTTTCGGCGCCTCAACGGGCAATTCACCAGTAGGCGTCATTTTGCTGACGGCCTCAGGCAAATCTCGCGTGATCCGGCTTATGAGCTCCTCGCGCGAAAGGCCGGTCTGCATCGAGAGGGAAGTCAGGGTGTCTTCGTCTATGGCTGCTTCCACCTCGCTTGGCTGGATCGGCTCGTTCGGCCCGGTGCCTACCCACGAATCGACCTTCGATCCGGCGCCTGCCCCTCTGAACCGGTCGAGAATATCGCCAAGCGCGGTCCCCGAAACGCCTTTTGAAAGCTGATCCAGAATCCCGCCTTGCGGATCATTTGGGTTGCGATCGCCCGCTCCACGGATCATGTCGCCGATCTTGTCGCGATTTTGGTATGCCAGAACGCCGAGCATCGCGATCGCCAATTTTCCCAGGTTAGCCATTGGTACCTCCACTGTTCAATGGACAAGGGCTCAACATCACAAAAGTTCCGACTGGCGACGATCTAATTGAATAAGGGCTGGCGTATCGACACAGACGTGAGCGGTCGTCCCTAAAGCGGCGTGTTGTCGTTGGCCTGCCGGGCGGCTTCGGCCTCGGCGACGTCGATCGTGCAAAGCTCGTTGCCTGCCTGATCGCGCATCCGTACTAACCATCCGGTCATATCGTCATCGCCCAGATCAGCCAACAGGCCGATTACGCAACGGATCGCTTCGGCGCGAGCGGCCTCAAAACTTGGCGTCTCGGCAGGCGGAACCTGGCGAGCCTGGTCGGCGTCGCGATATTCGAACGTATAAGCGAGATGGATCCCGCGCGCTGCCTTAGAGTATGGAACTACCACCCTCATCTTTGACGGGGGTTTGGCCAAACAGCGAACATCGGCTAGGCCTAAGACGATCGATCGAGGTCGACTCGCGCGACGGCGTAGGCGCCAAGCGAGATGCTTTGATCATCCAGCGGTCTTGCGGAACTTTCCATGAAGTCGGGATCGGTTGCCGCCCGCTCGAACTGCTCGGCGCCGAGAAGAGCAATGCGGGCGCTGCTCGGCGAATCCGAAAGCCTCACAGATTGCGTCTTGGCGGTAAGGTTAGCGAACCACAGGGTCACGCGGCGATCTTTTTCAGCCGCGATCGTCACGACGCCGTCACAGCCGGAAGTTCCTACGGACAGCAAGGTGGCTCCGCCGAGCTTTGAGAGACCAGCCAAGACATGGAAAGCGGGATAGACCGTTGGGCCATCCTGCTGGTCATACCATGGCTGCACGAAATCAGCCTTCCTATGGATTTGGCCAAAGGGGCCGGCGAAGTCACCGAACGCGACGGCATCGATTCCTTCGCGAGCGCAGGCCGCGAAATATCCGACAGTCCAAGCCGCATTGAACAGCCCGCGCTGACGAGGATCAATGCGCGATAGACAGACGCGAGCGTTCGCTTCATTCGGCGTAGTGGATTTTCCGTATGGGTTCTCACGGCAGCCGAGCTGGATGGGACCGATACGCAGTGGCAAGCGTTCCCCCATGAAAGCATGCGCGGAGCGGATTAGATGGGGGATTGCCTGAAGTGTCTCCATCACCGAGACATCATCTGCGGCGTGCACGCTGGGACAGGTGGTGAAGGTCACGTAGTCGAGCGCTTCGGCTGGCGGACGCTTGCGGTTGAGTTCGGTGAAGTAAGCGGCCATGCCGCCGCCCAGCGCGATGCCCGGGAAAGCCCGGCGAGCGGCGGAGTAGCTTTCGTGGAAGCTGGGCATAGTCGGCCACGGTGCTCCCGGCTGTACGGATGTCATGTCCTGCGCCGGAAAGACGGAGACAGCTTCTAGTTTGAGGCCGAGTGAGTGGACAGCATCCGCGACCGGCGCCAATTCGCCGAATGGATCGCGCGTGCCCTTGGTGATAATCTCGAGGACCACTCCAGCGCCGGTCAGCCGTGCGAGCGCGGCGTAGTTTTCTAGTTCGTCCTGGCCGTGTGCGATCCGGAGATCGACCTGGCAGACCATCCACTGGGGAGCCATTCGTCGTAGGAGCTCGGGGGTTTCGAGCGCGTGCTTTGCCTCGTCGGCGGCGACGCCGACGCCAGTGCGGGGCACTCGGCCGACCGGTCCGCCGATCGTCAGGTTGATGAGTGGATTGCGATTTTCAGACGTCCCGGCAGGGAGCGTTCCTGACACGTGAAGCCGGACGGCCTGCGTGAATTTCTGGCCCCTGGGCAGTCTGTAAGGCCACGGGCGACGCAGAGGGCGGACATATGTTTTATACGAGGCGTCAGACCAATTGCGTTGGTCCTCCATCTCAAAGGCATCACCCTCCATGGTGCATGTCGCCCAGATCCCAGGCGCGATCTCGTGCGACAACGCCCGGATGTCGGTGAACGGACATTTTGGATCGATGTGGTCCGGCAAGAACGATAGCTCGTCGTGACCATCCTCATGCAGCACCTTTATCGGCTTGCCGGCTAAGCCCTCGATCGGATGAAGGACGACGAAGCCGGTCCGATTCGTCAAAAGGTCGGTCTCGGGCTCTGCCTCCGCCACAAACGACAGCGCACCATCGCCACGGCCTGAGACGCGCGCCCGGCAAATCAGGCGGCCGGATGTTGCAGCACATGTTGCACGGTATTCAATGGCGAACGCATCCGGCCTCTCGTCGATCCGCAGATCATCGAGAACGGTGGTACATGTTCCCCAGTTTTCGTCCCGTACAAGAAACGAGATTCCGCGCAAGACCTCGATCGTCCCAACGTGGATGTAACGCAACGCCCCATTGTCGAACGCGACCGACAAGGATCCGGCGCGCAGCGTGCGCAGCGGTGCCTCGAGCTCTTCGGTGCCACACAAGCGGACTGCCAGGGAAGCTGCCGAGGTCAAATTGCGCGCTCCGTCGTGGCGTCGAAGATCGAGGCCCGGTTCATGTTGATGTCGATCGCAAGCTTCTCGCCCGGACGGCTGACATCGTGCGCCTGCAGCTCAGCCATCACCGGCGCGCCGGCCAGTCGGAATGTCGCGTAACTGCGCGAGCCGGTCGGCTGCAGCAGGTCGATCGTTGCCTCATAGCGAAACGTGCCCTGCTCCGGCGTTGCAGTGTGCGCACGAGTGAGGTGTTCTGGCCTCAACCCGAGCAGCACCTGCTGTCCGTCCGCGACGCCCTTCAGCCCCCTGCCGCGCGCTAAAGGCAGCAGTGCATCCGCGAGCCGGATGGCAGCGGCGCCTGCGTCCAAGGCAAGGGTACCTGGCAGGAAGCTCATCCGCGGCGAACCCAGGAACCCAGCGACGAACGTTGAGGCCGGGTGCTCGAACAACTCGAGTGGCGCGCCCTGCTGCTCTATCAACCCGTCGCGCATCAGCACGATGCGGTCAGCCAACGTCATCGCTTCGATCTGGTCATGGGTGACGTAGATCATCGTTGTCGCAATGTCCTGGTGAAGGCGTTTGATTTCGCCGCGCATTTCGTCGCGAAGCTGTGCGTCGAGGTTGGACAGCGGCTCGTCGAACAAAAAGATGCGGGGGTTGCGGACTATGGCGCGGCCGATGGCGACGCGCTGGCGCTGGCCGCCGGATAATTGGCGCGGAAAACGCCCCAGCAAGGGAGTGATGCCAAGCATGCGTGCCGCCTCGGCCACGCGCACCTCGACCTCTGGCTTCGGCATCTTGCGAGCCTTGAGGCCGAAGCCAATGTTCTTGGCCACGCTCATATGCGGATAGAGCGCATAATCTTGAAACACCATTGCCACGTCGCGATCGCGCGGCCGGAAATCATTGACCACCTCGCCGCCGATCTCGATCGTGCCTTCCGATATCTCCTCCAGGCCGGCGATGGTCCGGAGCAGCGTGGACTTGCCGCAGCCGGACGGTCCAACCAGAACGGTGAACTGGCCGTCGCGAATGTCCAGGTCGATGCCGCGCACGGCATGGAACGCGCCGTAGCGCTTGTGCAAGCCGGTAATTTTGACTTCGGCCATGCGGGAGCTTTCCTAACCGCGAACGGCGCCGAGCGTCAGCCCGCGCACCAGATGACGTTGAGCAAGGACCCCAAGGGCGATCGATGGCACAAGGGAGACGATGGCAAGGGCCGCGGCTTCGCCATATTGCGCGCCCTGGAAGCCGATGAAGGCGCGGAAGACCGTTGGCAGTGTAAAGGCAGTTCGGCTGGTCAAGATCAGAGCGAAGAAGAACTCCGTCCAGCATGCAATGAAGGCGAAGACAGCCGCCGCGACGATGCCCGGTGCTGCGAGCGGCACGGCAACGCGCCAGAACGCCTCCCATCTCGTGCAGCCATCGACGAGGGCCGCCTCCTCCATCGACTTCGGCATGCCGCGGAAATAGGCGAACATCATCCACACCGAGACCGGCAGCGTGAAGACCGTATAGGCGATGATCAGGCCGACATGAGTGTCGTAGAGCCCGACCTGGCGATAGATCAGGAACACCGGCAGCACGATCCCGATCGGCGGCAAAAAGCGCTGCGACAGCACCCAGAAAGACAGATGCTTGCCGCCGGTGTCGTAGCGCGCCAGGCTATAGGCCATCAGCGTGCCGAGCAGCGCCGAAAGCACCGTGGCCGAAAGCGAAATAATCAGGCTGTTGATGAGCCCGTCGAGACCACGATAGGCGAACAGCGCAGCTTTGTAGTGGACAAGCGTCGGAGCGGCGGGGAACCAGACAGGCGGTACGGTGAGGTAGTCGTCGCTGGGCTTGATGGAGGTGTTGAACATCCAGTAGAGCGGCCAGAGCACGAACACCAGGAAGAACCCCAGCAGCAGAATTCGGCCGATCGGCAACGACCGGCGTTTCCTGCGGCGGGCGGGCGCGACGGCGGCCATCAGACCGGTTCCACCTTCAAGAGCCGACGCACCAGCAACGTCACGATGAGCGCCGTAAAGATCAGGAACAGCCAACTTCCTGCTGTTGCCTGCGACAGATGAAACTGCGTGAAGCCTATGGTATAAAGATAATAGGAGGCCGTGTAGGTTTGTGTTCCTGGGCCACCCCCTGTCATGATGAAAATGGTATCGAACATACGGATTGCGTCGAGCAGACGGAAGGTCAGCGCCAGCAGCATCATCGACCCGAGATGCGGGAGCGTGATCGCCCAAAAAACCTGCCAGGCGTTGACGCCGTCGAGTTCTGCCGCCTCATAGAGATTGGGTGGGATTGCGGTCAGCCCGGCGAGCAGGATGACGAACATGAACGGCGTCCACTGCCAGACATCGGCGATGATCAGCGAGACGTAGAGCCACGGGCGCTCCGTCATCCAGCCGATCGTAACCTCCTGCCCCAATAGTTGCGTCAGGACATAGTTGGTCGGTCCAAAAGGCCGCTGTAAGAGCAGCGTCCAGGCTTGGCCAACGATGACCGGGCTGATGAACAGCGGCACGATCAGGATCGACATGATCACACCGCGGCCCGGAAAGCTGCGCACCATTGTCAGCGCCACCAGGAGGCCGAGAACGAACTCTATAGCGACGCTGATGCCCGACAGCGATGCTGTCAGCAACAGCGACCAACGTGCTACGGGATCGAACACGACCCGCTCGAAGTTCTTCAATCCGACAAAGGCGTGGCCCGGCACCTGGAAGTCGTAGTTGATGAAGGATACCACCAGCGAGAACAGAAGCGGATAGATCGACAGTGCCAATATCAGCAGCACAGCGGGGGCGACCAGCAGCCACTTGAAATGACGGTCAGCCCATTGGGCAAAGGCAGACAGCCGGGGCGGTGCGCCGGCGGCCTTCAAATGGCGGATCGTGGCTGTGGGCTGCATAGGCGTATCCAATCGCCGCTTAGCGGGGAGGTGTTGCGAGCCAAGCGCCCGCAACACCAATTGCTCCAGAGAGTCCGCCTCCCTTCAGAGGGTGACCGCCATGCCAAGTTTTTCCACCGTGTTGTCGGCGGTGGCGCCAGGCAGTTTCAAGAACTCGGTGTAGAAGCCCTTCTGCGAATCCACACCCAGTCGGTCGGTCGTCTCGTTCCACTCGGCGGCCGCCGTTTCAAGCGACGCCTTCGGATCCGCACCAGCCCACACCGCCGTGCACATGCGATCGATGCTCAAGAAGTAGTCCTGCGCGCCTGGCATGATCGGGTCGAGCAGACCGACGTTTGCCGAGTTGTTGAGGTTGGCAAGGTACTCCTTGGCACTCGGGAAGAGCGCGCCGTAGAGCTCGGACTTGAAGTGCGAGATGCGGTACGGGTCGCGTAGCGCGTAGGGCAGCATGCAACGTGCCAGCGAGACGGGTGGCGAGCATACCCACTGCATGAACAGATACGCCGCCTCAGGGTTGGGCGAGTCGGCCGACAGTGCCTTGTTGTAGCCGGTGGCATGTTCCGGATTTCCCGGAACCACGGCATAGCCGACCTTGCCGGCGATTTGGGACTGCGGAATGAAGTTGATTGCCGTGGCCGACTGCGAATAGTTCGCCGCCATACGGCCGCTAGGAGGCCAGGAATAGATCATCGCGACTTTGCCGGTCAGGAAAGCCGCCCACAAGGAGACGGCGTCGAGCTCGTTGTTGCCGGGGATCGAGGCCTTGTTTGCGGCGAGCATGTTTGTCAGCGTCTTGACGCCGGCATCCGAAACCAAACCTGCCTTCATGTCGTCGCCGAAGAGTTTTCCGCCGTTGGCCCGGTACTGCTGCAGAAAGTCGAACTGATTGCCGGGGCTGCCCGCCTTGCGGAAATGTCCCGCGCCATAGACCTTTGGCGCCATCTGGTCGGTGATGAACTGGGCGATCTGGGCATATTCTTCCCATGTCTTGGGCGGTCCAAGCTTGGTGTTGAACTTCGCCTGGTAAGCCTCCATCATTTTCGGATCCTCGAAAATGTCCTTGCGGTAGTAGAGAGCGAACATGTCGCCGTCGTCGAAGAACCCCCAGATCTTGCCCTTGTAGGTCGGCAGCGCCTTGTACAGGGGATGATAGTCCTCGAGGTCTGCCGGGTTCATGTATTTGGCGATGTAGTCGTCTAGCGGGGCGATGACGCCGCCATCGGCAAGCGACGGCGTCCAGGCCGGCGAGATGTCGAGGACGTCATAGGCACCCGAGCCGGCGATGTGCTCGGCGACCGCCTTGGAGTACTGGTCCGGGTTCGACAGCTCGACGACATTCGACTTCATCCCGGTAAGCTGCTCCCACATCGGCCCGCTGAAATTGCGCGGGTCGAGTGCCTGCAGGCCAGCCTCGTAGGTCATGTTGAGGGTGACGCCCGAATGCGCCTTGGCCGCCTCCGCCGCGCGAAAGGCGGAACCGTCCGCAGGCCCTTCCTTCGATGCTTTCAGGGCTGCGGCCTGCGCCTGGCCGAGCGGCGACGTGCCGTCCGCCAATTCCAATGTTTGCTGCGCCAGCGCCCAATCGGTCATCATCCCCAGCAGCGGGCCGGACACGGCCAACATGCCGGTCATCTGACCGAAGCGGGTGATGAAAGTTCGGCGGGTGGTTTCGCCGCGCATGAAGGCGTCGACCTCTGCTTCGAGACCTGCCTGAAAGTCACGTTTTTCACGATCGTTCATAGTGCTTGGTCCTCCCATTTTCCTTTTGCTTCACTCGTCCGCCGGCGCAGCGGTCAAGCATTTCCTCCCGTAAGGTCGCCGCAAACAGGCCGCGGCGGCGCGCCGAAAATCAGTGTCCTCCTAGGTTCCAAAGCGGGCGGCGAGCCCAGACAGCCTGGTCTTCCACAGCTCGCTCGAAAGCACCTCGCGATTGACCACGCCGCGCGGCTCGCGACCGCGCTGCACCTCCATTACCGCTTTGACGTCCGCGGCACCGTTGCCGGCAAAGCACTGGTCGGTCCAGCAAAGCGCGTGCGGCGCCAGGATGACATTGTCGAGTTTGAGGATCGCATCGTCTGCGTCGGGAGGCTCTTGTTCCAGCACGTCGAGACCGGCGCCGGCGATGCGGCGCTCCTGCAGTGCTTGCGTCAGAGCTTTCTGGTCGACGATCGGGCCGCGCGCGGTGTTGATCAGGTAAGCTGTCGGCTTCATCAGGGCGATCCGCTCGGCATTGACGATGTGGTGGGTCTGGGGCGACAGGGGGCAACTCACCGACAGCACGTCGGCGCGGCGAAACAGATCCTCCAGCCCTACCAGCTCGACGCCCAGCTCGGCAGCGACCCCCTTGTCGGCAAACGGGTCATGGGCAATGAATTGCATGTCAAAGGGCTTCGCCAAGCGGAAGACCTCGGCACCGATGTTGCCGATGCCCAGCGACCCAAGCGTACGCCCGACGAGGCCGACCCCCATATGTTCGGAGCGCTTCTCAAAACCAACAGACCCTTTGCGGGTGAGCGCGTCCTTTGTCAGCAGCTTGCCGGTCAGCGCCAGCATGAAGGTGACGACGGATACGGCGACGGGCCGTCGCACGCCATCGGGCGTGATGACCAAGGCAATACCGGCTGCGGTGCATGCCTCAACGTCGACAGTGTCGTAGCCGACCCCGAAGCGGGCAACGACGGCCAGGCGGCCGCTCCTGGGGACACTCGTGGCATCGAAACGATGGGCGAGGAGGATCAGCGCATCGAAATCCTCAAGTTGGTCGGCGCGAAGCGGACTGTTTGACTCCAGGAACACCATCTCGACAGCTGTCGCATTGCGCAGCGGCTCCAGATCGAAATCTGGGTAGGTCGGCGAGCCGTCCGGCCTGCGGAAATCACCGGAAAGCGCCACCCTGAATTTCACGCTGTCCATCGTCTCCTCCGCTCCTATTGGCACCCGGCCCGGATCTTGGAAACCGCGTCGGCGATCGCGTCGTGCAGGACCCAAACGTCGCCTGAATAACAAATGAAATCGAAGCCCTGTGCGTAGAACTCGTGTCCCTGGGCGACGTTGGGCACCAAGCGTCCAAGCGATTTGTTGTGCTTCTTGGCGGCGGCAACGATTTTGGCCATTGCAGCAGTGAAAGTGGGGTGGGCGAAGTCGCCAGGAATGCCGAGCGAGACGGACAGATCGAAATGTCCGACCCACAGACAATCGACCCCGTCCAGTCCCGCGATGCCGTCAATGTTCTTGACGCCGTCGGCGGTCTCGATCAGGCAGATGAACGTCGAGCGCTTGTTGGCGGCATCGAATTTGTCAGCGACCGAGCCCGGACGGTAACGGTCATGAGCGATCTGCAGCGCCACGCCGCGGGCGCCGGCAGGGTGGTATTTCATGGAGTTGATGATGTGCTGCGCCTGTTCGACGCTGCTCACCATCGGCGCGATCAGGCCTTCGGCGCCCATGTCCATGGCGCGGGCGAGGAAATGGTAGTCCTGCGACGGCACACGCACCATGACCGGCAGATCGGCCGCCTCGAAATAACGGATCGCACTCTTCAGCGTTTCCAAGCTAAATCCCGAATGCTCCATGTCGAAAAAGACGAAATCGCAGCCAGCGGACTTCAGGATGTGACCGATTCCCGGCGTGGCGAACTCGGCGACGAGCGTACCGAGCTTGACCCGCCTGTGAGAAGCTAACGCCCTGAGACTTGGCTCCGACATGCACTTCCTCCCGTTCGCCCCAATGGGCCAATCCGCCTATGTTCGCTTCAATGCGTGGCTTCAAGAACGAGGTCGCAGGTCGTCACCAACTTGGTCACGACGAGCGGCGCGCTCTGCGTATTGAATTCGTCGAAATGAGCGGTGCGGCAGTGGTCCTCGAATGCGGCCTCGCTATCGTAAATCTCATAGAGCAGGACCCGATCCAGTTCGCCGCGCGCCTCCGTCACGTCAAAGCGGCGACAGCCGGCCTCGGTGCGCATCGAGGCGGTCGCATTGGCGTCGACAAGTTCTCGGAATCTGTCCCGGGCACCAGGCCTCAGGCGGAAATCGACCCAGACGACAAATCCGGTCATCACTTGGGCCTCGCAAGTTGCAGATACCGCTTGGCCACATATTCGAGATGGCTGCGCATGGCCGTCTCCGACGCGTCTGGATCGCGCGCGGCGACGGCCTCGAAGATTTCGCGATGAGCCTGGTAAGCCTTGCGGTCTTCACCCTTGGCCAATGTGGTGCGACGCTGTTCGAGCAACCATTCAGCCAAGGCCGCGTGAATAGCTGTAAAGATCCGATTGCGGGTGATTACCGCCAGCACGTAATGGAAGTCTACGTCCGTGCGCTCGAAGCGCGCCAGATCGCCGATCGACTGCCGGTTGAGTTCGAGCGCCTCCTTGAGGCTGTCAATGTCTTCCGGGGTAGCATGCACAGCGGCGTTGCGGGCAAGACCGACCTCGAAAAACAAGCGCGCGCTCTGGAAGTCGTGAACGCCTCCCGGCGCCGAAATCATGTGCCGAGCCGGCCCTGAAAGGGCGTCAATCACGAATTGAGGAGTGGGTCGAGTGACGCGGGCACGCTCCCCCGATTTTACCTCGACAAGACCCATTTTGCTCAGATGCAGCAGCGCCTCACGGATGGAAGGCCGCCCTACCCCGAACTGCCGCATGAGTTCCCGTTCAGATGGGAGACGGTCGGCTTCGGCCAACTCTCCCTCTCGGATCATCCGTTCGAGGTGCGCTGCCACCTCGTCCGAAAGCTTCCGCTGCTTGATCAGAACTCCGATCATGTGGCATACCTGTTATACCAGTCAGGTACGTTATGATCCCATAGCACCCTTGTCAACGATGTCTAAGCATCCGGTAGCCGAGCCGTTTAATCACTCCGCCGATGTCGAGGCGTCCTTTGCACACGCCTTCAACGTCTTCACCAAGGATATCGGTGACTTGAGGAGCGCGAGCACACTCTGCTCGGTGTTCCGATCGGGGACCGTCTTCGAACCCTGGGTCGGGTGGTCAGTTTCAACTGCGGTGTGGACCGCAGTGAGTGCCACCGGGCCGTGTGCTGGCCGAGACCTACCCAACCGCCTGCTTATGAGCCGCAACATGAGCCCTCGATGGCAAAGTAGACCTCGACCTGAGCAAGACCAGCGAATGGAAGTGGGGTTCACAGCCGAGGCGGAAAACGCGAACTCTCGCTGGTGGACCCATTTGGCAATACGCCTGCTCCATCTCGTAATCTTTTTGCGCCGCCGCAATGCCGCAAAGGAAGGTGGTGTCGGGTCAGTTCTCTCTAGGCTCCAGAGCGCTCGTCACGTTGTGCCCATCCTCGTGCGGTGGGCGGCCGCCGCTTGAGGATGCGCATTTGAAACTGGTTTTCTCAAGATCTTTTAGTCCTGAGGGCCTCAGGCGGGGGCGCTTGCCATTTAGTTATCGTCACCTGCAAATGCCGAACCCGCACTCGACGCCAATCTACGCGTTGGCCAGTTTGCGACATGTGGTTTCGGCGATTCCGCTTTCAGTAGCGACGATCATGCTGGACGGCTGATATGAGGCGCGTTCCCGCCTGGCAGCTTAGGGGCAGCAAGCAGGACGTCGGCTTTCTTGCCTCGACCTGGCCTAAGCAGTCATTCAATTCGTGGCCTCAAGCAGCTCATCCACGCTCCTCCTGACGCGGCGTGCCATCCAGCCGATCTCGGGCTGATGTGCGTGGACGGCAGTCGTCCTTTGACCACCGCTTCTGGCGGCGCCGATTGGCGAGCCGCCTCGCCATCATTAGCTATGGAACGGAAAAGAAACCATTCAGCATCAGACTACCGCTTTTCGACGCACCTTTTCGAATATGTCGGAACGAGCGCTTGTCGCGCAGCCCACGATGCCCCCCATTGGTGAACCGGTTCCATGAAGAGTCTGACAATACGCCACCGCATCCTCGTCAGTTTCGCAGCCGTTCTGGTGGTCATGTCCGTGATAGCCCTCATCGCGTACGCCTGGTTTCTTCAGGCGGGGGAGGAGGCGACTGAGGTCGAGAAGGGCATCCTTCCGGACCTTTATCACAGTACCGAGATCATGACGGGCCAGATGGCGGCCCATAGTCTGCTTCAGGAATATGCCCTTCAGGACAACCCGTCAGACAGAAGCACGGTTGAAAACGCGATCACGACCAATCGCAACCAGGTGCAGCGGTCGATGGACGACTATGAGGCAACGATCGTCTCCGATATCGACAAGCAGAATTATGCAGCCGTCAAACAACTCGCCAACCAATTCCGTCTGGCTGAAACTGCTGTGCTGGAAACAAGCCGGGCTGCCTTGTCGAAAGGTGAAACTCCCAATGAAAGCCCAGCTATCAAGAACGAAGTAGAGCCGATCTTTGTAAAATTGCAGTCCGCTCTGCAGGCCATGGTTGAGGATCACAGAGGCGAGGCAAACAGCGCGACGCAGCGGATCAGCTCGATCGTCAGAACGGCCGAAGTCGGTTTGAGCGTTGGCTTGTTGATAGCCCTCGGGCTAGCCCTTCTTTTGGGTTACCAGCTGTTTCGCGCCATTACAGGTCCGCTCACCCGTTTGGTCGACGCGGTTCAACTGATGCGGCAAGGCGACTTCAGCGAACGGCTCGATCTGAGGCGCCGAGACGAATTCAGCGTGCTTGCCGACGGCTTCAACGCAATGGCGGACGATCTCACAACCCTCATTGGTCAGGTTCAAAGGTCCAGCATACAGGTCGGCACGTCGATAACTGAGATCGCCGCCACCTCCAAGCAACAGCAGGCAACTGCGACTGAAATCGCAGCGACCACAACAGAAATCCGAGCGACAGCCAAGGAAATCTCCGCCACATCAAACGAACTGGTCCGCACGATGAACGAGGTCTCCACAGTTGCCGAACAAACCGCTGCCGTGGCTGGCGGGGGGCAAGCGGGGCTGACCCGTATGGAAGAAACCATGCAGCAGGTCATGGAAGCGGCTGGCGCGATCAATTCCAAACTGGCGATCCTGAGCGAGAAAGCCGGCAGCATCAATCAGGTGGTGACGACCATCACCAAAGTGGCCGATCAGACGAACCTGTTGTCGCTCAACGCTTCCATCGAGGCGGAGAAGGCAGGCCAATATGGCCGGGGTTTTGCAGTGGTGGCGACGGAAATCCGAAGGCTCGCGGACCAGACAGCTGTCTCCACCTACGATATCGAGCAAATGGTCAAGGACATCCAGTCGGCAGTCGCGGCCGGGGTGATGGGCATGGACAAGTTTTCCGAGCAGGTCCGTCGGGGTATGCAGGACATCCAGCAGGTCGGCGGGCAACTCTTCGAGATCATTCAGCAGGTTCAGGGGCTGGTGCCACGTTTCGAAGTCGCCAATGAAGGCATGCAAGCACAGGCGACCGGCGCGGGGCAGATCAGCGACACGCTAACCCAGCTAAGCGAGGCAGCTCAGCAAACAGTCGAGTCCCTTCAGCAATCGACGCTCGCGATCGACGAGCTCAATCAAGTCTCAGGCGGCATGCGAAGTAGCATATCGAGGTTCAAGCTACGAGCATAGCGAGCCGGCAGTAGGAGGTGACAATGCTATTCCTCGCCTTCAGCATGGGTCCGGATCGCTACTTGATCGATGTCCACAAAATTGAAGAGGTGCTGCCCTATATCGACGTGAAAGTTCTTCCGGGTGCGCCAACTGGTGTGGTGGGTTTGGTCAGCTATAACGGAATACCCATCCCCCTGATCGATGTCACCCTTCTTGCGCTTGGCCGACCATCGGAGCGCCTGTTGAGCACCCGGATCGTTGTGACGCGCTATCCGGCGGATGATGGCGAGCGACGCCTGCTGGGGCTGATCGCGGAACGGGTGACGGATACGATCGAGCGAGACCCGGCCGATTTCGCGCCGTTCGGACTGGAACCAGGAACCCCGCCCTATCTTGGGCCGGTGGCTTCCGATGGTTCGGAGATCATTCAGTGGGTCAAAGTGGAAGCGCTGCTTTCGGAAGAGATTCGTACCGCTTTGCTCCGCCAGGCGGCAATAGGTGATCAATGACCGGAGCAATAGAAAAGCTCCTGACGGAAACCATTGGACTAGACAGTGCCAGCGTTGGTCCGACAGTGGTTCGTCAGGCGGTCAGAGAACGGATGGAAGCATGCCGGATAACCAACCCTCAGGCCTATAGGGAACACTTGGCCGGTTCCTCGCAGGAGCTGCAGGAGCTGATCAATGCGGTGGTGATCCCAGAGACCTGGTTCTTTCGCGACCGAGAAGCGTTCACGATGCTGGCGCGGCATGCGCGCGCGCACAAGCCTGCTCAGCCGATAAGAATCCTGAGCCTGCCATGTTCAACCGGCGAAGAGGCTTACTCGGTCGCCATGGCCATGTTCGATGCCGGCTTTGAGGCGCGTGAGTTCAAGATCGATGGCGTGGACGTCAGCAGCCGCAATATCGCGACGGCTGAACGCGCCATCTATGGCCGCAATTCGTTTCGCGGCAGCCATCTCGAATTCAAGGATCGCTATTTCGAAGCGACCGAGGGCGGGTTGCGGCCTGTTGCTGGGGTGCTGAAACAGGTTCGGTTCATGGTAGGAAACCTGTTCGGTTCTCACGCGCCTTTCGGGCAAGAGGTCTATGACATCCTGCTTTGCCGCAATTTGCTGATCTATTTCAATCGAGAGCTGCAGGATCGCGCATTGATCTGCCTGAAGGACCTGCTGGCCAAAGACGGACTTCTTCTGGTCGGTCCGGCGGAAGCAGCTCTTCCAAGGGTGCATGGCTTTATTTCCGCTGAATGGCCATTGGCCTTCGCCTTTCTGAAATCGGAGCCCGTCAAGACCACGGCGCCGAAAGTTTCGGCCGCCGTCCCGGTGCGGACGCCAAGCCCTAAGGTCAACAAGAGCGAGCCTCTTCGTCCGTTCCGACCGACAATTGGCAATGAAGGCCGCGGGCAGGCTCCGGCCAAGCCGCTTGCACACGCCTCGGAAAGCCTCATCGCGGTTGAACGGATCGCCAATGCAGGACGCGTAAAGGAGGCACAGGAGGTCGCCCTGGCGCATCTCAAGGAGTTCGGTCCTTCCGCAGAAATCTTCTACCTGCTGGGCCTCGTCCAGGATGCGGATGGTTCTGCACCCGAAGCCGCGCAAAGTTATCGCAAGGCGCTCTATCTCGCGCCAAATCATCGAGAAGCTCTTGTCCATCTGGCCTTGCTGCTTAGCAAGCAAGGCGACCATAACGGCGCCGAGGCGCTGGCCGGCCGGCTGGGTCGGGTCCAGAAAAGGAGCGGCAGTTGATGGCGGCTTCGACAAGGATCGCTCAGCCGGTGGAGCAGATCGAAATCAACGACTGCTGGCGGCAAATAGGCGTACGGGGTGACAAGTCATGTCCGCTACTAGAGCAGCATCTCCACTGCCGGAATTGCCCGACCTACAAGAAGATCGCACGACGCCTCCTCGACCGTGCAGCTCCCTCGGCATCTCGCGACGAATGGCCTGACAACGCTGGTCGTGCAGGGATCGATTCGGCAGACAACGACGCGCTGCAGACGGCCGTTCTCTTCCGTTTGGGGGAGGAATGGCTGGCACTTCCAGTCGGTATTTTTCATGAAGTGGCTGAATCTCGTCGCGTTCATTCACTTCCACATCGCAGGAACAGTGCACTGCTCGGCATTGCGAATGTCCGTGGTGAATTGCTCATTTGCCTGTCCCTGGCCGAATTGCTCGGGATAGACGAGCGCAAGGAAGGGGAACAAGGCACACGAACCAAGGTATTTCGCCGCCTTGTCGTGGTAGGCGAGCGCGACAAGCGGGTTGCTTTTATGGTTGATGAGATCCACGGCTTACATCGGTACCAGGAACGCGACACTCTCGCTGTTCCGGCCATGATTGGCAAGGCACTGTCGGCCGCTACGGTTGCCGTGCTGCCATGGCAAGGACGAGCCGTTGGCTGTCTCGATCCACGACAACTGCTCACGATGCTGGATCGGAGCATCGCATGACAGATGAAGACTTCAGCCAGGTTTCGATGCTCAGCCTCTTCCAGGCCGAACTGGAGACGCAGTCACGGGCTCTAACCTCTGGACTTCTGGCACTCGAACGCGATCCTATCGCCGCCGACGCCCTGGAAGCATGCATGCGTGCCGCGCATTCCCTGAAAGGAGCTGCCCGCATCATCGACCTGATGCCCGCAGTCAAAGTTGCAAATGCGATGGAAGACTGCCTGGTCGCAGCGCAACGCGGTCATCTGAGGGTGCGACGGGAGCATATAGATGCGCTTCTGCAAGGTTCTGACCTTTTGAAATTGATCGCATCGGGATCATCGAGCGAGAGCGCCAACTCAGAAGTCGAAACCTTTCTCGCGAAGTTCGAGGGGTTGTCCCTCCCCCAGGCAAAGCCCGGGCCCCAAGATTCTGCAGCTGATTTCGCAACTCCAGATCATGCCCAGGAGCAACTGGCGACGACCTCTTCAGCGAACCTCCTCGTTGGGGCGGTACCGCAAGCCCACGGCAGCATCGGCTCTGATAGAATGGTTCGGGTGACGGCAGACAGCCTGAACCGATTGCTCGGGCTGGCTGGCGAGTCGCTGATGGAAGCTCGGCGGCTCAGGCCATTCGCTGACGGGCTGCTACGGCTGAAGCGACTTCAATCGGACCTCGCAAGTGCGTTCGACAATCTTCATGCAGTGCTGCCGCCGGTTTCAAACGATGCGGCGGTGGTGGAGGCGCTGGCTGAAGCGCAGCGAAAGCTTCGCTTGAGCCAAGCGTTCCTGGCGCAGCGTTTCGATGAGTTGGATTCAGTGGATCGGAAAGCGACCGATCTTGCCAACAGATTGTACGACGAAACGTTGGCGAGCCGGATGCGGCCTTTTGAGGACGGCGTGCGACACTATGCGAGAATGATCCGCGACCTCGGTCGTACCCTTGGCAAGCGGGTGCGACTGGAGATCGTAGGCGGCTCGACCGGCATCGACCGCGATATCCTCGAGCAGCTCGATGCCCCTTTGGGGCACCTTCTGCGCAACGCTGTAGACCATGGGCTTGAACCGCCTGAGGAGCGCCTCGCGATGGGCAAACCCGAAGAGGGGCTCATCAGGCTCGAAGCGAGGCACAATGCCGGGCTGCTGCAGATAGCCGTGGTGGACGACGGCAGGGGGATAGAGCTCTCGAAGCTGCGCGAGACCGTCGTCGCCCGGCAACTTGCAACCAGGGAAAGTGCTGAAACACTCAGCGAAAGCGAATTGCTCGCGTTTCTGTTTCTGCCAGGCTTTTCCATGAAAGCGGGCCTTACCGACGTCTCAGGTCGCGGTGTGGGGCTCGATGCAGTGCAAGCCATGACGAAGGAAGTCCGGGGAGTCGCAAGCGTCTCCTCAGAATTTGGCCACGGAACCCGATTTCAACTGCAATTGCCGCTGACACTGTCGGTCCTGCGCACGCTGCTCGTCGATGTCGATGGAGAGCCCTATGCTTTTCCACTCGCTGCCATTTCCAAGACTTTGAAACTGCAGCGGACGGAGATCAACGTCCTGCAGGGCCGGCCGCATTTTCGTTTGAACGATCGACAGATCGGGCTGGTCACCGCTCGCGAGGTGCTCGATCGAGGTGAGCCCGGATCGGAACCGAACGAACTATCGGTCGTCGTCGTAGATGCGGGTCGGGGCGATGCGTACGGCCTGATCGTTGACCGTTTTCTCGGGGAACGCGAGTTAGTGATCAGACCTCTCGATCCACGGTTTGCCAAGATCAAGGACATCAGCGCAGCGGCCCTGATGGAAGATGGTTCGCCCGTTCTGATCTTCGATGTCGACGATCTGATCCGATCGGTGGAAAAGCTTGCATCGTCCAGCGGATTTCGAGCTCTTCGGCGCGCCGCGGGCGGTCCCGAAGCGAGCAGGCGCAAGCGCGTGCTCGTGATTGACGATTCACTGACGGTTCGCGAACTCCAGCGCAAGATGCTCGGCAATTACGGTTATGAGGTCGAAGTGGCGGTAGACGGCATGGACGGGTGGAATGCCGTCCGGTCTGGTCCTTTCGATCTCGTCGTCACCGACATCGACATGCCTCGCATGGATGGCATCGAGCTGGTGAGTTTGATCAGAAAGGACGCTGATCTCAAGAACACACCCATTATGATCGTTTCATACAAGGATCGGGAAGAAGATCGCGCGCGCGGGCTCGACGCAGGTGCGGACTATTATCTGACCAAGAGTAGTTTTCAGGACGAGGCGCTGATCCATGCCGTCGTGGACATGATTGGCGAGGCGGCTGAATGAGATCGAGATTGGAAGCCAGCGAATGAGAATCGGCGTAGTCAACGACATGCCGATGGCGGTTGAACTTCTGCGTCGACTGGTCCTGTCGACCGGCGAACATCAGGTCGCGTGGATCGCGACCAATGGGCGTGAGGCGGTCGAGGTCTGCAGACGTGATCTGCCGGATCTGATACTCATGGATCTAGCGATGCCAGAGATGGACGGCGTGGAAGCGACGCGCAGAATCATGGCGGAAACCCCCTGCTCAATCTTGCTGGTGACCGCCAGTATCGAAGCCAACCTCGCCGGCGTCTACGAAGCAATGGGTCATGGCGCGCTTGACGCAGTCGATATTCCGTCGGTGGGCATCGAAGGCAACGCGTCCTCGCAATCCGCCCGGCTTTTGACGAACAAGATACGAACGATAGGCAAGTTGATCGGTGATGCGCCTACCCAGGCAAAAAGGCGGATGTCACGTGCGGCTGAGCCGTCAACTCGACGCCTGATAGCAATCGGCGCCTCTGCGGGCGGGCCGGCTGCCGTTGCCGCAGTCCTGAGCGCGTTTCCCGTTGATTTTGGCGGCGCGATTGTGCTCGTCCAGCATCTCGATGCTCAGTTCGTTCCAGGCCTTGTTGATTGGCTAGGGCAGCATACGCGTCTCCCGATCCGTCCGGCGGGGGAAAGGGATAGTCCTCAAGCGGGCACCGTTCTCGTTGCCAGTTCTGCGGATCATCTGGTTTTCAAGTCAGCTCAGCAACTTGGCTATACGCCCAGCCCCAAGGACAATGTTTATCGGCCGTCCGTAGATGTGTTCTTCGAAAGTGCGGCGCAATGGTGGCTTGGCTCGGTGATTGGTGTTCTGCTCACAGGCATGGGCAGGGATGGTGCGCGCGGGCTGAGACAGCTCCGCGACAAGGGGCATCTCACAATCGCGCAGGATAGAGCAACCAGTGCCGTCTATGGCATGCCGAAGGCCGCCGCCGACATCGGCGCGGCTGTTGATATTCTTCCTTTGGGTGCGATCGGCTCACGTATAATCGAAGCCTGCGAGCGCCCCCACGTGAAAGGCCCGTTCCGATGACGCAAGAACCAGAGTTGGTCCCGCCACTCGCAGATAACTATTCATCCATGGTTCTGCTCATCGATGATCAGATCATGGTTTGCGAGGCGGTCAGGCGCGCTCTAGCCAACGAGCCCGATATATCCTTACACTTCTGCACCGACCCGTTGAGAGCGATGACGGTCGCGGATGAGGTAAAGCCAACCGTTATCCTGCAGGATCTCGTCATGCCCGGGGTGGATGGGTTACATCTGGTGCGAGAATACAGGAAGCATGCGTCGACACGCGCGGTTCCAGTCATTGTGCTGTCGAGCAAGGAAGATCCAGCCACCAAGGGCGAAGCCTTCGCTGCGGGCGCGAACGACTATCTCGTCAAACTGCCGGATCGTATCGAGTTGATTGCACGCATTCGATATCACACGCGGGCCTATCTGGATCACGTCCAGCGAGACTCGGCACACCGAGCGCTGAGGGAAAGCCAGCGACAGCTGATCAGTGCAAATCTAGAGCTTGAACGTCTGACGCGGATCGATGGCCTGACGGGTCTCGGTAACAGGCGCTATTTTGACGAATATCTGGCGGCTGAATGGAAACGCGCTTTTCGCGCACAGTCCCCACTGTCGCTGTTGATGATCGATGCCGACAACTTCAAACGATACAACGATACCTATGGCCATATGGCCGGCGACGATGTGCTCAAGCAAATCGCCCGCGTAATCCAGAGCGGTTCCGGCCGTTCCACCGATCTCGCTGCGCGGTACGGAGGCGAAGAGTTCGTCATCGTGCTGGTCGACACTATACTGGAACAATCCAGTGCGATCGCCGAGCGGCTCGTCCAGAGCGTGCGAGAGTTGAACATACCCCACGGCCCGGATCGCGTGACCATCAGCGTCGGCGTCGCAACAGCGGTGCCCACCGAGAACGAGACGCCAAACGATTTCGTCAATGCCGCCGATTTGGCTCTGTTTCGTGCCAAATCGGAAGGACGAAATCGTGTAGCGCTTCATATGTCCCGCAGCTAGAGAAGCTCACATCTCAGTCAACGAAGCGCGCCCTGTTCGATTTGAGGACGACCTTGGCGAAGTCGGGCATCTCGAGACCTTGCCGCACCAGGCCATCAAGAGTTTTCTCAGCCGCCCTGATGGCGGAGAGCCGGGCCAGCACCGTCTCAGCCTCCAGGCGAGGCACCACGGCGAGACCGTCGCGGTCGCCGACCAGTATGTCTCCCGGCGAGATAGTCACTCCTCCCACCACCACCGGGAATCCGACCGTGCCTGGACCATTGCGCGCAGGCGAGTTCGCAATGATCCCGGCACAGTAAACCGGCAACCCGACCGCCTCGATCCCGACAACGTCGCGCACGAGGCCGTCAGTGATGAAGCCGGCGACCCCCTTGTTGCGCGCCATGCCGAGCACGAGATCGCCAGTTACCGCCGTACCGGCAAAGCTGTCGGTGGCCGCGACGATGACATCGCCACTTGCTGCGGCATCCAGTGCTCCAAACAGGGCGAGGTTGTCGGCGGGACCGCAGTGACAGGTCACGGCGACGCCGACCATCGTCGCAGTAGCTGGCGACAGTGGCTTGATCGCATAATGCAAGGCGCCGCGTCCCCCCATCGCGTCTACGACCTGGCTAACCGGCACGCCCGCAAAAGCACTGATGATTTCTGCTGCGGGCCGTTCGAAACGGCGCTTGATGGTGAGCAGTGGTGGGTCTTCAATCATGTAGCGGCCCCATTCCCTGAACGAACGAAATACAGTCCGGCCCGAGGTCGCGCAGGCTCCGCGCGCCCATCAGTCCCATGACGCGGTCGATTTCCTTGCGGTAAAGTTCGAGCACGTGGCGTACCCCCTCCTCGCCGGCGACCGCGAGCCCCCACAACTGCGGCCGCCCGATCAGACAGCACGAGGCGCCGAGCGCCAGGGCCTTGACGACGTCAGAGCCTCGCCTGATGCCGCCGTCGATAAGCACTGGTACGCGGCCGGCGACAGCCGCGACAACTGCCGTCAACGCGTCCAGGGATGCGGCGGCGCCGTCAAGCTGACGTCCCCCATGATTGGATACGATGATGCCGTCGATTCCTCGGGCTACAGCCTCGGCGGCTTCGCTGGGATGCAGGACGCCTTTCAGCAACAACGGTCCGGACCAGACAGTGCGCAGCCAGTCGACATCGGCCCAGGAGAGTCCGGGATCGAGCATTGCCGCCATCCGGCCCGCCAATGCACCGACCGTCGCCGTATCTCCGGGGCGCGCGTAGTTGCCGAAGGTCAGTTTCGGGAGTCGGGTGCGCATACGAAGAAGCCACGCCGCCTTGGTGGCGGCCGCGAGGGTTCCGGCCACACCGAAGCGCGGCGGGATGGCAAAACCGTTGCGGATGTCGCGTTCACGGTTGCCAAGCATCTGGTTGTCGATGGTGAGCACCAGCGCGTCGTAGCTTGAGGCACGCGCCCGATCCACCATTTCTCGGGTGAAGCCGCGATCGGTATAGACGAACACCTGCATCCACCGTGGGCTACTTCCCGTGGCTGCTATGTCCTCCAGCGTGCAGACCGATCCGTGGCTGGCGCAGTAGAATGTCCCTGCGGCCGCTGCGGCTCGGGCGGCTGCGCGCTCGCCGTCGGGCCAGAACAGCCCAGCCAGGCCGGTTGGCGCGATGCCCAGCGGGACGGCAAGTTTCGCGCCGAAGAGGTCAAGGGAAAGGTCTCGCGTCGTTGCACCGTTGAGCGGTCGCGGCAGAATGGCAACCTCGTTGAAAGCTTGCTCGTTCCGGCGCAGCGTTCGCTCATCCTCGGCACCGCCATCGGCGAAGTCGAACACCGGGCGTGGCAAAGTCCGCCGCGCGGCGATGCGGACCGCGGCCACGCTGTACAGGCGCTTCAACGCCGCCATCGAAGCAGACGATGCCGCACCGCCGGCGCCGGGGTCATCGCCTGTGTTTGAGGCGGACGAGGAGCTACTCACGGTTGCTTTCCGCCGATGCGACCATGATGCGTCGGTCCACCGCCTCCCGGAACACGCACGCAGGAGAGTGTTCCCTCAAAGGAGGGATCGCTGCCGGTCGCCAGCACGCCGGCATTTGTCACCCAAAGCATCTCGCCCGAGAAGACGCAGTTGGTCGTTGCCTTGCCGCAGACGAAGAAACCCTCCGCTGTGCCGTTGGGCTTCAGAACGTGAATGCCGTTGGCGGCAATATCCGTGACATAAAGGCGGCCATCGGCTCCGACCTTCAGCCCGTCCGGGATCGGATTGGCCCCAGGCAAGCGGCCCAGGTCTTCGACGGAACCATCCGGACGCTGCCGCTTGACGCGCCCCGTATAGGACTCCCCCCAAATGATCGAGCCGTCGGCTTCGATCGCCACACCATTGGGGAAGGTCGGCTTGTCGAAACCGAGAGCAAGGTAAGCACTGCCATCGGGGTTGACGGCAAAGATGTAGCTTGGGTCCGGATTCCCCGGGTTGTATGTGCCGGGATCGCTGAAGATGAGCCGGCCGTCAGCAGCAAATACAAGATCGTTTGGCCCATTGAGCCGAATGCCCGCGACTTCGCTCAGCAGGATTTCCGGCTTTCCGCCTTCGGCAACCCGCTGGATCGATGGCGTCGTCATGTCCGCGGCCCGCCAAGGTCCGGTCGTGCCGCCGTTCTGGCAGACATAGAGCAGGTCATCCGATCCGAGAACGCAGGCGTTGGGCGCTCCGGCAACATACGCGAACTGGCGAGCACTTCCGTCGCGATCTATGGCCGTCAGCTGGCTGCGATAGCTTTCGACGATGACAATTCGGCCATCGGGCAGCACCGTCGGGCCCTCGGGCCAGCCAAGGCCGGTCGCGACAACCTCGACGGCCAGCTTTTCAACCTCGTTCATCGTGCGACCCCCAGAACGGCAGCCTATCAAGATTTGTCGGGTATAATCCAGCCTGGCGGTCCCCGGACCCGGCGACTCAAAGATAGCTAGGCTGACGTGCGCGTTGCTGGGCCCCCCTAGGCCGGCCCCCCACCCCGGCGCCGGTGAACCCCGACAGGCGGAGGCCTATGGCTACAGCGCGAGCCGATCGGTGTCTACATAGCTCGGTAGCACTGGCTTGCTCCTCCAGGTTGCGTGGCAGGATTAGGTGCTGCTGAGGCCAGCGTGCAAGGACCAAGTGCAGGTGGAGAAGGTTGAATCTCAGTTCCTCTCCCTCTAACACTCACAAAGTCCAACAATTCTCTGCTCCGCTGCCAGGCGCTCTGGAGCCCGAGCGTTTGCAGGGCGTGCGTGTGGCCAAAAGCTGGGGAGCGCCGCAGCGCCCAGGCGTGCAAATTGCTCTCTGAACGCCGATCCTTCTCCGAAGCTGGGGAGTAGCCCCAAAATCCAACAGCAATATCATGCCTCAACGGCGGTTTTGCCACTACCAGTTTTGCGGTTCGCTCGCCTGTCAAAAGGGACAGTCTTTCGGGTCACGATCCGGAGTGGGTTTGCCAAGGCTCCCGGAATCGAGGTGGCCCACTTTTGCGTCGGGGCTCCGCCACTCTTCAGATCAACAGCAACCAGCACCAATACGCACCAATCACCATTTGCACAGCGAACGCGGTGAACCTGAGACTGACCGCGAGTTGGCTGGTTGAGACGAGGTGGATCACCGACTGCACTATACGTGCGCCTAACATCGTGGAGGCCAAGGGATCCGTGACATCTGTCTTTGAAATGATGATCGCGACTCCGAGCAGACCTCCGAAGATTGGAAGCCCTTCAATGCAGTTGGCGTGGGCACGGGCTAACCTCCGCATAAACGGGGAGAGGGCTCGGTTATCTGGCGTAAAGCCGTTTGCCGGGACTTGCCCAGAGATCACCAGGTAGCTCCGGATAACTTCCATCACGATCAGCAGGGCCAGCGCCCACGAGATGAAGCCAGTCAATGCGTAAGCACTCGCCGACATGTGCCCTCCCCGTTGCTAGCACTCTAGGTCGTTGTAGCCGATCAACTAGTCTAATGCTATTCGACGAGGAGGGGCGGCCTGTAGTGGGGCCGAAACGGAATAGCAGCTTTTGGACGTTGTGCCCGGAATAGCTGCCGTTCAGCCAATCAGCAGTGATTGACCGCTTTCGCCCTTTAGCGACCCTTCCGCGCCAGATCAGTCGGTGCTTGAAGCTGCCATTCGCAGAGTGAAAGCGGCGTCGAGCATGGTCAGAAAGGCGCGCACGGCGGGGTTGGCGCGTCGGCTTGCCGGCCAGAGCACGGTGACATTGTTTCGCTCGACCGCGAACGTGGACAGCACTGGGACCAGTTCGCCGCGCTTCACATAGGGAGCCGCCATGAAGGAGGCGCCTATGCCTATCCCACCGCCGGCTGCCAGCATGATGAGCACGGCATCGCTGGCATCGGCGACCACACCGGAATTGGGCACGATCTCGATTTCACGGTCGCCAATCCGGAAGGGCCAGCGAAAGGCCTGGCCTGTGCTCTGATATCGAAGGTTGACGGTGTCGTGCCCTTCCAGGTGATCGGGATGGGTCGGTGTGCCGCGTTCTTCGAGATAGGCTGGCGAGGCGAAGCAGCAAAGCCGATGGGGTGCGAGCTTGCGTGATAGTAGCCGGGTGTCAGCCAGATCACCGATGCGTATAGCGACATCGATCCCTTCCTCGATCATGTCCACCATCTGGTCACCCAGCCTGAGATCGACGATCAGGTTCGGATGGAGCCGACGGAAAGCCGGTAAAGCCGGAGCGATCAGATGCAGTCCGATCGGCAGCGACGCGGCCACGCGCAACGTGCCCGATGGTTCGGAGCGCGCGGTCATTGCCGCCTGCTCTATTTCCTCCGCCTCGCGTAGCAGACGCAGCGCGCGCTCATGCAGGTCGCGCCCTTCGGGCGTGAAGGTGAGCGAGCGCGTTGTACGGGTAAACAGCGACACTCCTAAATGCCGCTCGAGCCGCTGGACGCTCTTGCTGACTGCCGACGGGGAAATCGACAGCGCGCGCGCCGCTGCCGTGTAGCTGCCCAGCGATCCCGCACGCGCGAAGGCGATGATGCCAGTGAGCCGATCCAAAGTGATATGTTCCGCCATGGCATTACTTAACCGCCATCGGCACCGATTATCAACCGGCGGTCATGCCGCTAGATTCGCTCCAATGACATGGTTGAGCGGAGATTTCACCAATGAGCGATAAGATGAAGGCAGTCCGTCTGCACGCATTCGGTGGTCCCGAGATGCTGGTGTACGAAGACGCGCCTAGGCCGGGTGTGAAGCCCGGCGAGGTGCTTGTCCGAGTCCAGGCGGCCGGGCTTAATCCGCCCGACTGGTATCTGCGGGATGGCTATCGCGCACTGCCGCCAGAATGGCGACCCAACGCGTCCTTCCCACTGATTCTCGGCACGGACGTGTCGGGCGTCATTGAAGCGGTTGGCGCTGACGTCGCTGAGTTCAGCATCGGTGACGAGGTCTACGCAATGGTTCGCTTCCCCGATAACTTGATGACGGGTAGCAATGCCTACGCGCATTATGTCAGTGTGCCGGCATCGCATGTTGCGTTGAAACCAGCCGGCATCGACCATATTCATGCGGCTGGTGCGCCGATGTCGCTTCTGACGGCATGGCAGTTCTTGATCGAACTTGGCCACGACGAGCCGAATCCGTTCCAGCCCTTACCGCATGAGCCGGTGCCCCTCGACGGCAAGACGGTGCTCATCAATGGTGCCGGAGGCGGTGTCGGGCATCTGGCCGTCCAGTTGGCGAAATGGCGGGGCGCGCGCGTCATCGCGGTGACATCGGCCAAGAACGAGGCGCTGATGCGCGATCTCGGCGTGGATCAATTCATCGACTACAAGACAACCGCGGTGGAAGATGTCGTTCGAGACGTCGACCTTGTCCTCGACGCGGTGGGCGGCGCGGACATGGAGCGCTTCTTCCATGTTCTGAAGCCGGGCGGCGCGCTGTTCCTGGTCAACCCACTGGGCTTCGCTGGTCACGAAGAGACAGAGAGGCTGGGGATCACGGTCTCATCCACACAGGTTCGATCCAATGGCGCGCAGTTGGCAAAAGCCGCCCGCCTGCTCGACGACGGCCTTGTGCGTGTCGTCATCGACAGCACATTCCCGCTGGCCGAGGCATCGCGCGCACATGAGCGCGCCGCCGACGGCAGTATTCAAGGCAAGATCGTGCTGGCCGTCTGAATTGTTGCTTTCAGTCCGACCGACCATCGGGAGTGCAGACGATCGGGCGCGATTACGCCGTTCAGCCGACGAAGACCACCGACCGACGTCCGGCTAAATCGTGCTCGACTACAAGTGCCGCGATGGCTGCCGCGATCTTCGCGCCGCCTTGCACTGACGGTTCGATAGGATTGGCGAAGTCCGTGTCCTCATTCGATACCAAGCGCAGGTCGACGAGCGGCAAACCGCGCGAGAACGCCGCCCGGGTGATGACGTCGTTGAGGACCGTCAGGGCAGTTGCGGCAAGTCTACGACGCTGTGGGTCGGGAAAGCGCGCCTCGTAGATCGTGCAGACAGCGGTGGGTAGGTTTTGGCCCAGCGCCCCCTCGAGCATCGTACAGTAGTCGTGCTCGAATTCCTCCCGGACATCGCTGATCCTGTCCAGAACCTCGGCCACCGAACGGGCCCCCTGCTCCAGAATGCCTGCATGACGAAGAGCATCATTGCCACCGACGCTGACGACAAGATGGCTAGCATCCTGGGGGAGCCGTTCAAGCTGCCGCTCGACGCCGCTTGTGACGGCGCCGTCGACGGCGTTTAGCGTTGCACGCCACCCCTCCGGCAAGCGCTCCCGCAGCTGCCGCACTACGTCGGGCCCGCGCGCCACATAGGCAGCGTTGTCAAAGATCGAATCCCCGAGAAGGACGACGTGTGGCATCGGATGCTCCGTTGAGGCCTCTGCCAATGCTGCATCAGCAGAGGAGGTAAGGTGGTGGGTTGTGGCCGCGGCAGCGAGCACGGTCAGGAGATCACGGCGAGTCAGGCCACCTGCAGAACGGAACGGCATCTCAGCCGTCCAGGAACGCCAGAAGCGCGGCATTCACCGCGCTGGCCTCTTCGCGCTGTACCCAATGCGTCGCCTTCTCGAACGTCTGCAGGCCCCGATCGTTGCAAAAGGCCAGACTGCGCTCGGCCAGGCCATTTTCCAGAGCTTGGTCCTGCATCCCCCACAGTACAAGGGTCGGCGTCGTGATCCGCTCCTTCAGGCTTGGGCGGAAGCGCAGCGCCCGATACCAGTTGAGCATGCCTGTCAGCGCCCCCGGTCGCTCCAAGGCCTGCCGATACTCTGCGATTTCCTCCGCCGTGAAGGCATCTGTTCGGCTGGATTTGATGAGCGCCCGTGCCAGCAGAGCCGAGCGCCCCGCCCCCAAAAAAGCCTCCGGCAGCAAGGGGAACTGGAAGAAGGCCGCATAGCTGCTCCGCAGGAACTGGGTCGGAGATCGCAAGGAATGGGCAAGCAGCACCTCGGGATGGGGCGCGTTCAGGATGACGAGCCTTTCCAGGCGGTGCGGCAGCTTTGCGCCTGCGGCCCAGGCGACGATACCGCCCCAGTCATGACCGACGAGGTGAAACCTTCCGATGCCGAGCGCGTCGGCGATGGCAACGACATCACCGACGAGCTTGGGGAGCGTGTATTCACGGATGGCTTTCGGCTTGTCACTGGTGTTGTAGCCCCTCTGGTCGGGAACGATGACCCGGAATCCGGCGGTAGCAAGCGCATCGATCTGCCGTCTCCAGCCGATCCAGAAGTCGGGAAAGCCGTGCAGGAGCATGACCGGCCTGCCTTCGGCAGGCCCAACCGGGACGACGTGAAGCCCAATGCTCCCGGTGTTGACAAACCGATGTTCAGGCGCGTGTGAGACCATCGCCGGCAACGCGGTTGTCGCCAAAGCGATCCAGCGCACATATTTTTAAATCAACGCGCGCTACCCCGACAAGATAAAGCTCTGCCGTTGCATCTTCCGCCAGATGGGTCATAGCAACCCAAGAACAAGTTGGGGCCGCGAGCGGACTGTCAGCTTTTAGGCTGAAGTCACGGCAAGCCGACACGCCGCTGGCGTGTGTCCGAAGCTTCGACCCAACGCCTTCAAGTGCCTATGTGTTTGCCCAGACCGAGAACATAAGCCCGATCGTCAGTGCCGTCGCTGCATATAGGGCGGGCAAAACCCTGCGGTTCACGCCCAGGCGGAGCAAGGTGTGACCAAGATGATCTGTGCCGCCGATCCAAGGTTTTCGCCCCTGCAGCAAGCGGCGACTGATTACGAAGACGGCGTCAATCAGCGGCACGGCAATCCACGCCAGGGAAGCGTCAAACCCTCTTTGCGACGCGAGTAGCACGATTGCCGCTCCGAGGAGAAGGCTGCCGCTATCGCCCATGAAAACGCGTGCCGGCGGATAGTTGAAGAATAGAAATCCCAGGCATGCTCCGACGCCCGCCATACCGAGAGCGCCGCCCAGCCCGAGGAAGGCGGCCGCGATTGCGCTCGCGGCAAGACCATCGGCATGGTCAAGCATATTGACGGCGTTGCAAGCGATCCAAATGATGATCGGAACCCACCACAGATGCGTAATGATACCGGCCAAAACAGCTGCGGCGGCCAACGCTGCTGCCTTGGCACCGGCAGAAAGAGATCGGAGGTCATCGAGCGCCCCGATCAAACAGAAGGCTGATAGCAGGAGAGTATGTTCAACGGGGAGCCATGGTGACATCGCGATCAGCATGGCGGGCCCCGCGAGCCGGGGAACCTCGCCTGATGTGTGCCATCGATCTTTCGTGACCTTGGAGACGGCTCCGATACGCCGCGCAAGACGCGCAAACAGCCAGACGCCGGGAACCGCGATGAGCAGGGCCCCGATGAACGGGACCAAGGAGCCAGACGTCAAGCAACCACTCGTTCGGTACGCATGTGCTCTATGCAGTCGAGGACCATCTGCCTCGTGCTTCGCACGGGTCGCCATCCGGTCATGGTTGTTAACAGGCTGGTGTCAGGTACTCGGTCGTATGTTACGGCGAACCGATCACCAAACACCGTGCTGGATGGTTTCATGATAATGGGCGCGGTCGTCGCGGTGGCCTCAACCACCATTCTTGCAAGATTTCCAATCTGAATCGCTTCGCTTCCGCCCAAGTTGACTGGCCGGCCACGCAATGACGGGCACTGCATTGCCAGCAGCAGACCTTCGGCGGCGTCGGCAACGTGCAGGAACGCCCGCCTTTGCTCTCCATCGTCATGGACTACGAGTGGTTCACCACGCAGCGCTGCATCGACGAACACCGGCAGGACGAGGCCGGTCGCCGAGCGCTGGCGCGGTCCGGCCATGTTGAATGGTCGAACGATCCAGGTCGGGATTCCGAATTCAAAAAACAGTCCGGCCACTAAATGTTCGATCGCTGCCTTGGCAGCTGCGTAGCCCCATCTCGGTCGCAGGTCCGTCGTCACCGGATCGGATTCCGTGATTGGCCTGTCCCGGCCGGAGCCGTAGACTTCTGAACTCGACGTGTAAAGCAGCGGACGTCGGTGTACTCTGCACGCCTCCACGATCGCACAGCCTGATTCGAGAATGCGGCTGGTGACGGCAAAACGCTCCATGTGGGCAAGCTGAACGCCGATCGGACTCGCCAGGTGGAAGACTGCATCGGCCAACCCGACCTCATTGTGGACCGCCGCGCCGTATGCCGGATCGCCAACCCTGAAAGTGCGGATCGTCAGCCGGGAATTGCCGGTGGGCAGATTGGGCAGCAGCCCGTTCGAGAGATCGTCGATGACGGTTACGGTGCAATGGCGGGCGAGCAAAAGATCGACAAGCGCCGACCCTACGAAGCCTGCTCCGCCAGTAACCAGCACATGTGAGTGCTGGCCAAATTCGACCAAGTCCGCGCTATGGTTGTCCAAGGTTGCCACGTCCTCCCACGGGAGCGTCATCTATACAGTCGAGGATGGGGCAAACAACCACTTTCATATCAAGGCTGGCGAGTTTTCGTCGCCCTCGATATCATCAGCGAACAAACACCCACCCGAAATCCTGCCAGTTCTCCGTCCTTTGGTCACCAGACCATAGCTGATTCTGGCACATCCCCACCAATGTGGAGATTTCCGTCGTTCTGGCCGAAACAAATTGTGGGGGTATCTCCACGTTTCTCGCAATGCAACTTGAACCTCCAACAGCGAGTGCCGCCACTGCATAACTCAGGCCATCGACTCATATCGCGCAATTAGGCTAAGAGGCCAAGGGACTGTTCGGGGGGAGCTTTGAAGTCCGACTATCGCCCAGATATTGACGGGTTGCGCGCTATCGCAGTGGTCGCAGTGGTTTTTTTCCATTTTGACGTGCCCGGTTTTCGGGGCGGCTTTGCTGGCGTTGATGTCTTCCTTGTTATCTCCGGTTACCTGATCACCCGCCTTTTAATGGCTGAAGGCGGCGGACTGTCCCTTGTGGAATTCTACGGCAGACGCATGCGTCGAATATTGCCGGCGATGCTGGTGATGATCTGCTTCTCACTCGGTGCCGGCTGGTTTCTGTTGCTGCCGGGCGACTATGAAGGTCTGGGACGCAGTGCGGCATATTCCACGTTCGGATTGGGAAACTATTATTTCCTTTGGAATACCGGCTATTTCGATCGCGAGGCGGCGCTGCTGCCGCTGCTTCATCTCTGGTCGCTCGGCGTCGAAGAGCAGTTCTATCTCGTATGGCCGCTGTTGCTTCTGGTTGCCAACCGGCTGTCACGCGGCCGCCAGCTCCCCGTCGTCGCGCTGATCTGCATTGTTGCGCTGGTCAGCTTCTCGATCGCCCTCAATCTGGTGGAGGCCGATCCGAAGCAGGCATTCTATGTTCCCTTCAGCCGAGCCTGGGAGTTGACTATCGGCGGCCTGCTCGTCTTTGCGCCACCGAAAGGCCGCGGGCGTACGTCCAAATGGTTTGAGCTGAGCGGCCTTGGTCTTGTAGTCGCAAGCATCCTTTTTCTCTCGCCGAGCCAACCGTTTCCAGGCGTTTTCGCGCTCGGTCCTGTGATCGGGGCTGCTCTGGTCGTCTGGCCGCGGTCGCAGTCGACGATTTCGGCCGTGCTTGCGAGCGCGCCGTTGCGATCGACGGGCAGAATCTCCTACAGCCTGTATCTCTGGCATTGGCCGATCCTCGTGTTCTTCCGCCATTATATTGGCACCGCAATGCCCTCGGCGGTTGAATCGTGCGTGCTTTTAGCGGTTGCCTGGCTGGTGGCGTATCTGTCCTGGCGGTTCATCGAGGAACCCGTTCGCCGCCTGCGGGCGCCGCCATCCAGCGTGCTTCTCGCTGGTGCCGCCGCGGTGGCAATGGTTTGCCTGAGTGCCAATGCCGTGTTCGAAGCCCGTGGTTTCACCAGCAGGATCTCGAAGCAAGTCGAGGCAATGCGCAGCCTCGATGTGATGTGGGACTGGTCATGCCCGCAGATGGTCAGCATCGCTGAGTTGGGCAGTACCTTTTGCGCGTTCGGTGCGCCTTGGGACAAAGCGGCGCGCCACGCCGTGCTCTGGGGCGACAGCCATGCCGAGCATCTTGCGCCGCTGTTAGACAGCGCAGGTAAAAGAGAAAACACGGCTTTCTTTCTTTACCGCGCCTGTCCGGCCGCCTTTGGAGAAGGTGTCCACCGCGACTTTCCGGATTTGGCCGGATATCGGGAAAGCTGCTCATCGTCGCGAAAGGCCGCGGTCGCCATGCTGAAACAACGCAATGACATCTACCTCGTGGTGCTCTCCGCAGCCTGGACAAGCCTTGCCGACACCAATGTCCTTGCTGACAATGGTGAGAGGCAGACCAGCAAAGTCCTGTTGTTGCGCGATGGCCTGCGTAGCCTCATCCAGGAAGTCGAAAGGGCGGATCGGCGCGTCGCAATCATTGGCCAAGTGCCTGGTCCCGGCCTGGACCTGACTTCATGCGCAGCGATGCTCGAAAGCGGTATGCTAAGGCGTTGTTCGACCGAGATGAATAGCGAGCAAGTCTTCCGGATCTGGTCGCCTATGGTGTCCGCGCTCGCATCGCTCGTTCATGACAATAACGTCGTCTTCGTCGATCCGCTCAAAGGGATGTGTCCAGACAGACACTGCGCAACCTACGTCAATGGCGAGTTCATCTACCGAGATGGTTCGCATATACGCAGAAACCTGAAGCCCGAGACAGACGAAGCCGTCGCGCGAATGATGGGTCTCTATCCGGCCCTGAAAGGCCAGGAGCAAAACCGGTTGTCGGCTGCCAACACCACGCCGTCTCAAACGGCTGGCAAGAGCAATTGAACGGGATGCGAAGCGGCCAGGCTCCGCTCTCGACCACGGCTGGAATGGCCTGTTCGGAAGACAGCCGCGCGTTGCGGGTTGGAGGACAGTTCGGCAGCCCGTCATGTGCGGCAGCGGCTGGGGACGGTCACCGCACGGACATAGACGGGCTTAGAGCGGTCGCGGTGCTGGCTGTTTTGTTTTTCCACCTGAGATTCGCAGGTTTCTCCGGCGGCTTTGTCGGCGTCGATGTGTTTTTCGTAATCAGCGGCTTTTTGATCACCCGCATTGTGGCCACCGATGTGGAGGCAGGGCGTTTCAGTTTGGCGCATTTCTATTCGCGCCGGGCTCGCCGCCTGCTGCCGGCATTTTTCGCGACATTCTCCCTGTCATGCATCGCCGCGTTTCTTCTGCTTACGCCTCAACATCTGGAGACCTTCGCGAAATCGCTGATGGCATCGAGTTACGGCGTTTCGAACATCTTTTTCTGGCGCGAGTCCGGCTACTTTGATCTCGCCGCGCGGATGAAACCGCTCCTTCATACATGGTCACTCAGTGTGGAGTGGCAGTTTTATCTCGTCTGGCCGATGCTGCTTTCAGTTTTGCTTGCCGCATTCCCAGGACGAATGGTTTGGTCGATCATCACGATTGCCATTCTCAGTTTCTGGCTCATTGTCGCATTCCAGGACGGATCGTTTTGGCCGTTTGCAGGGACCCCGGCGGCGGACTGGATCGCCGACGGCCGTGCAACCGTGTTTTACAACACGCCATTTCGCGTGTTCGAGTTCGCCTGTGGCGCGGCGCTGGTCTGGCTTCCCAAGCCGCGACCTGTCCTTGTCCACGAGCTGCTCGCCTGGCTGGGCTTGGCCCTCATAGCGTTTGCAGTGTTCTCTTTCGACAGCCGTTCGGGCGCGCCCGCCTGGAACGTGCTTGCCCCTGCCACCGGCGCCGCGATGGTGTTGTCTGCGAACCGTTCGCGATTCGGAGGTTTCGCCTTGCGCAATCGCGCAGTCGGCTATCTTGGTCGCATCAGCTACTCGCTCTACCTCGTTCATTGGCCCCTGATCGTGTTTTGCGAATACGGTTTGCTTCGCCCCCTGCTTCCGACCGAAGCGCTCTTCGTCGGGCTTCTGGCCCTCGTCATGGCCATGTCGATGTTTCATTTCGTCGAGCAGCCTTTTCGCGCTGGCCATGGCTTCCTCCCCTCTTTTGGACTTGCCTTGACTGGCCTGCTCTCATGTTCCGTGGTCAGTTACGCGATGTCGGGCGGAATGCCGTGGCGTCTTCATTCCGTCGCGGGGAACGAACTTGCCAACAGCGCAGCCCTGAAGGCGATCACTGGCTCGTTGGCCTGCTTGGATTTCTGCGAGTTCGGCAACCTTCAAAGTCCAAAGAAGATACTCGTGGTCGGCGATTCGCACATCGACCAATACACGCGGGCGCTTCAAGAACTCGGCGGTCAAGAATTCCATTTCCTGCTGGCCGATGCCGGCAATTGCTATTTCGGAGCAGAGTTCCAGACCAGAACAAACGGCGCGGTCACGCGGCACTGCCGGAATGCTACCGACCAGGCGGCTCGCTGGTTGAAGTCCGGTGACATTCTCGCCATTGTCCAAGCGCAGCGCTGGCCCGGATATCGCACTCTTCTCGAACGGAAAGTGGATGGTGCGCCTGTCGAGATGCCCGACCTGGCAAAACTGTATGCGACCATGCTTGAGGACTTAGCGAAACTCTATGCCGCTTTTCGCGGTCCGGTGATCCTGATCGGGCACACGCCGGACGCCAATGTGGTCTGCCATTTGAGACCGACTTACCTTTCCTTGCCCTGCCCGGTTCCCACCCGGGTGGAGAACGTCGCCTTCGACCAGGCATTCATGGTTTTCGCCAGCCATTCCAGCTTTCACCTGCTTGATCCCGGCGAAACCATCTGTTCGGCAAATGGCTGTGATGTGACGGACGGCGCAGGGCATAGCCTCTACCTGGATGAGAACCACTTCTCCATCTACGGGGCACGCCTTGTTGTTCCGAAAGTCATAGAGAGGCTTCGCGACGACTTATCCGTGGCGTCAAGGCAGACGTCGACACAATCGACCAAGCGATGATTGTGCCCAGGAGAGCAAGGCACAGCGCGCTGACTGAGAGCGGAACGGCGACTGCGTAGGTTCGTCCGTTTTGGCGAGGGTCGCTCGAATCCGTGGCCGAAAACAGCACCGCGTCCCGCCGGCGAAAAGTATATTCGCCCGGGCCAACAGCCGGCCATGCGTTCGGCGCCCATTCAACTTGGTGGAGCGGGGTCCCTTCTTCACGCAGGTCTGAAGCCTTCAACAGGGGATCGAGGACAAGGTTGTCAAATTGGAAAAGGCCAGGAAATTGCGAGCGTGGTAGCAGCGTCTCGTACCCGCCTCTTGCGGTAAACATGGTCTCGTTCTGCAGCCGTCCGGTAACAAGCGACGGTGTGATGAGCAATATCGCAATGCAGCCAGCCGCAAAGGCCATCACGCCTGCATTAGCTCCAAAAGCAAAGCTGCGATGCTCGCCTTTTTTTGCTGAGGAATGTGTTTCAGTAAATCCCCGCCGCTCGGCAAGCATCCCACCAATTCCCAGCGCGACCGGAAGAAAGAGAGAGGGCGTCAGCAAGAGGTCATGCGATGTCAGCATGACCCCCACGAGTGCGACACCAAGGGCCAGATCGCCGGCGCTGCGGACATACCAGAAAGCGGAAGCGACCAGGCCGATCGGGATCAACCAGCCGATGTGCCCAAAAGCAATTGCGAAAAGGACAAGGGTGTTGTGAGGCGCGAGAGCCTGCGCCACCTCAAGGCCGCGACCGAAGAAGCCGCCTTCTCTGTACGCGAGCAGGCCTCGCTCCAGAAAGAGTGCTCTTGCCGAGATCGAATTTCTCTTGCCCTCGTCCACGAGACGTTCGCCTAGCGCCTGGATCTTGGCAGCGTTTGTGAATTGGCCTGTCGCGGACGAAGGCAGGCCGCTGAACGGAGGCGCAGATGAGGCAGTGGCTCGCGCAGGATCGGCTTGCGGAGGGTCTGATCTGATCGAAGGTTCTGCCGTCGGCTGGTCAATCGTCGCAGCCGAACTTGATTCAGCCAGAGCTTGTTGAGACGACGGCGCAACCGGGTCTAAGGCGGACGACGCAACCTCATCATGTGACGAATCGACAGCATCCGCCGCCTCATCGAGCGCCTTTCCAACCGAGATCATCCCGGCGAAGGAGTTGCCGACGGAAACGCGAAAATAAACATTTGTGGCGAGCGCGACACCGATTGTCCCCAGCAGTATTAATGCGACGGCGAGCGGGCGACCCCAGCCCCTTGGATCGAGCCTTAAACGACGGTGACCCCGAAATTGCTGCCAAATATCAACGGCAAACGGCACCGCCACGGTGCCACAGGCTGCAAGAATGTTCGAGCGGGAAAGCGTGACGAGCAGAGCGGCGCTTACGAGAACAAGGAAAGTGGCACGCCATTTTGGCGCGACGGCGCGATAGCTCGCCGCGGCGCCAAGAAGCAGGCCGGCGGCTGCCACATTCGGATTGATCGCCAGGCCGGCGGCTCTGCCAAGCGTACTGGTGAAGCCGTTGGCAAAAAGAAGGTCGAGGAAGCAGACCACCGCATTGAGCGCCGTCACCGACGCACATAGACGCAGCACCATTGCGGGCGATGAGGCGAGCATGAGGACAATCGCCCCGCCGCCAAGGAAAAGGGTAATAAGGTAACACTTTGCGACGATGCCAAGTGGATGAAGCGCAACCGGGGCAACCGCCATCGCCCCGGCGATCGCGAGCAGGAGGATCGCGCCACGCACGTCCCGACGGATTGCAAGAACGGCAATCGAAACAATCAACACGCTGCCGTAGAGGGCATGGAAAACCAGTCTGGCGAACTCGTCCCGGCCCGTAAAGAACGGCAGAAAATAGGGCATGAACCACGACTGATAGATGACTATGGCAAATGCACACAGCCCGGCGGCGACACATGGCAGGATGCTGCGCGGCGTAGGCGCCGAATTCACCGGGCCTTGGAAGTGAGCAATCCCGCTCATTCACTTGCCCGCGAGGTAGAGGGTTTCATAAGCGTCCACCATAGCCCTTATGGAGTAGCGTTCGCGCATCGCCCGCTGACGAAATTTTCGGTCCACTGTCTGCTCGGGCAACCGCTCGAGAACGGCAAGCAGTCCGCGGGCCAGATCGGCAGGGTCACGAGGCTTCACCAGCACACAACCCGGCATGCCCGAAACTGCCTCCGGATTTCCACCGACATTGGTGGCCACCACTGGGAGGCCTGCGGTGAGTTTTTCCATCAGGGCGTTGCAAAAGCCTTCCTCGTGGGAGGCGATCACGCCGATGTCCATGCCGGCAAGCAGGCCTGGTACGTCGTCCTGAGCCCCGAGCAGCCGAACTGTCGATCCGACGCCAAGCCGCTGGGCTTGCTCCATCAGCGCCTGCCCAATGCCTCGATCTTGTCCGGCGATGAACAACCTCAGCTCCGGCCGACTTTGGCTTGCGCTTGCGAAAGCGTCGATAAGATCTTTGTGTCCCTTATAGGGAATAAGATTGGCGACGATGACGACCCCGACATCGTCAGGTTCAAGACCAAGGCTGCGCCTGATCTCATCACGGCGATGGCTGATACCATCGAAACGGCTCAGATCGAGACCATTGGCAATCACGCGCACGCGGGCGAGATCATAGCCATCCCGGGCCGCCATGTCGGCCGCGACCGCATGCGAGTTAGCGACCACCACATGTGAAAACCGATTGGCGATTCGATCCATGCGCTTCAGCCGCGGCCATCGCTCCTGGTGGTTGCCGAGACCGCGCCTGGAGGTGATGACGAGTGGGGCCAGCGCAAACCGACCTGCCAACGCGCCCAGAAAGTTGGTCAATGGCAAAAAGGCGTGAACCACGCGTGGCCGGGTCAAAATGATGCGACCAACGAGCAAAGTGATCGCGGCGCCGAGCACCAGCATTGCCTTGACGCTCGGCCGCGTCTTGGGGGCAACGCTCGATTTTTCTTCCGCCCCCGCCGCTGTCAGTGATGCGGGCAAGGGATTGGGGCGATGAAGCCCGTAGGATATTCGGATACCTGCACGATTCAGCGTTTCCGCAAGAACACCGCCCGACGAGAGGGCAAAGACCTCGACCTGCCAGCCCCGCGCCTTCAACTCCTTGGCAAGCAGCACCAGTTGGCTTTCCGTGCCTCCGAGATCGAGCGTCCCGATAATGAAGAGCACGTTGCGACGGGTCCTTCTCAGGCGCGCGGTGGAAGGCGCGGCAACGCGCTGTCGGCTTTCAGCATTAGTCAACGCAAGGTCTTCTCGCAGCGTCGCTCACCCCTCCGCCTGTTCTCGCCCGTTCCCGCTTCCACATAGCGTCCAGAGCCGGCAAGAAGAAGTCGTATTGCGCATACAATCCACAAAAGGTCACGAGCCGGCAAGATCAGCTCCAGCCTGCCGCGCAGCAGACGGGCTGCGTCCTTCACGATGCCGCAGCATCATCCCGAACGTGGCAAGCACCATTCCGGTTGCCAGGAGGGCGAGTGGCGGTGCCCATTTGAGCCGCTCGAACTTTGCCTCGTATGCACGCACGCCGGCGAAGTCCTCCATGGTGCCAGCCGGTTGCCAAGCCCCACCATAAGCCGTCTTCAGCAGGGGCAACATCGGCGCGAATTGCGCGTAGTAGGTGTCGATGATTGACGGCTCCCTCTGCACGTCCTCAAGCGAGCGAGGAACAAAGACGCCGTAGTCGGAATCCAGAATATTGCCGTTCGACACTACCACGGTGTGTTGGGGGACACTGTAGATCGTCGCCTCGATGCCTTGATCGGCAAGGATGGAATAGACGATTTTGGACACCTGGGAACAGAACCCATACCCCCGGGCAAGCCCTTTGCGGGGCGTTACAAACTCATAATTTTGCAGCGTTTCGCGATATTGCGGCCGGAAGCTGAGCATCCAGAGCAGGTAGTTGTCAAAAACGCTGATGCGCGTGTAGGACGTGTCGGTCGCAGCCCAGCTGTCGCCTTCCGTCCAATAATGCACCATTCCACCCGCGACAGCCTTTGTCAGGCGCTCGAGATAGGCCTGCATGGGTTCGTCCGTAGCGCGGTAGAGGTCATCGACATCCACCACCTTCTGCTGGAATCCCAGCGGCCCTTCGGTTGCCTCGGCAGGTGGTGCCGGGTAAGCGCTGATCAATCCGAGCGGATAGGCCGAGACAAACAGCAGGAAAGCCGCCCCAACCCCTGCCGAGAAGAAGCCGAATGAGCACAGCAATGCAGCAGTTAAGCTTGGCCGCAACTTTTGATACCGAATCTCAAAGGCATCATTCATGGTCGAAGACTATCACCTCGTCGCGGCCGTGGCTTCTAGTCCACTGCGAGGAAATTTGTGGACGGACCACCTTCGGCGCTTCTGTGATAAATTGCCAATCGACGTCGGTTGTGGCTTGTCGTGGCCCGCTGGACGTGTGCATTGGGCCCTCTGAATACGGACATCGATTTGGCGTTGAGCGGAAACCGAGACTCGGGCAGCACTTTCGACACAATGCGGCGCTTGTGGCGGCAGGTATCGCAGCGGCGGCAAAGGCAGTTTTTCGGCCTCCTTGTCCTGATGGTGTTCGGTGCTCTGGCGGAAGCGGCCACGCTTGGTGCCTTGCTGCCGTTTCTTGCGCGCATCGCCAATCCTGAGACGGTTGGCGGACAGTCGTTTCTGGCGCGTCAGCTTGCAGGCTTTCGGCTGACCGGCTCTTCTGACAGCCTGCTCGGGCTCACGGTTTTGTTTTCCGTAGTGGCCATCGTGGCCGGTGCCGTGCGTATACTCCTCACCTGGGCCACGAATTCATACGTCTTCTCGCTGGGACATGAGGTGGGCGTGACCGTCTATGACCGAGTGCTGCGCCAGCCCTACAACTACCACGTTTCGCGCAACTCCAGTTCGGTGTTGGCGGCGCTACGACAGGTACAAGCAATCACCGCTGGCGTGATGCTGCCACTGTTGCAATCAATCAGCGGCATAATCATCGGTGTCTTCGTCGTCGCAGCGCTTTTCATACTAAGTTCGATCATCACCTTCGTTATCTTCGCGGGCTTTGGTGCGGTGTATCTCGCCATGTCGCTTGTGATCCGAAAACACCTCAAGCAGAATGCGCGGATCATCGCTAGCGCGCAGGCCGAAGGCATTCGTTCTGTACAGGAGGGGCTGGGCGGTATCCGCGATGTCATTATCAATGACACACAGCCATATTTTCTTTCCCGCTACAGCGAACTCGACCTGCGCCTGCAACGCGCCAACGCAACGAACGCGCTTGCAGCCAGCGCTCCGCGTTTCGCGATTGAAGCCGCGGGTATGGTGATCATCGCGGCCCTCGCCTATTTCCTCATCATCCGATCCAACAATGCCGGCGAGGTACTGCCAATACTTGGAACATTCGTGCTGGGAGCCCAGCGTCTGCTGCCATCAATGCAGCTTGTATACGGCAATTGGGCGTTGATACTCAGCAATCTTGCCGGCGCCGAAGTTGTGCTCCAGGCGCTGGAAGCACCACTTGGCCCCGAATGGAACGAGCCTCCAGCCAGGCGCCTGCCATTCGAACAAGCGATCATACTCAAGGACGTGTCGTTTCGTTACGCCTCCGACCAGCCGCCGATACTCGAAGGCTTCAATCTCAAAATCCCGAAGGGGACCAAGGTCGGCTTCGTAGGCAAGACCGGCAGCGGCAAGAGCACGACGGTCGATCTGATCATGGGTTTGCTGGAACCGACCAGCGGAGCGATCGAGATCGACGGGCAGACGTTGGACGGCGCTACGCGACGTGCCTGGCAAAGACAGATCGCACATGTGCCACAAAGCATATTCCTGGCGGATGCGTCCATCGCAGACAATATCGCCTTCGGCATCGACCCTGCCAGGACCGACCACGAGCGCGTCCGCAGCGCGGCGCAGCAGGCCGCGTTGGCGGACTTCATAGAAAGCTTGCCGCAGGGCTACGAGACGCGTGTTGGCGAGCGCGGCGTCCGCCTGTCGGGAGGTCAACGCCAGCGAATAGGCATCGCGAGGGCTTTGTACAAACAGGCATCTGTGCTCGTCTTCGACGAGGCGACGAGCGCTCTCGACATGGAGACCGAGGCGGCAGTCATGGAGGCGATCCGAGAACTGCCCACCGATCTGACAATATTGATCATCGCACACCGTCTCACGACAGTTGAAAGTTGCGACGAGATCGTAACCCTTGAATACCGCCAGCCGCATATCTCGACGACAACCGGCGGACAGATCGCTTGAATGCATCGCGTGGACGGGTTCGGCAACGTGCCTGATCGGGCTGGCGCCGCCGGTGCAGCAAGGCCGCCACGTCAGTTCGGTTTGGATTGCACCTTGCCAGGGTTCTGGAAGAGAAATTCCGTGCAGGCTTCACCGGTGGATATCCTGACGATTTCGAAATCGAACCGTTGCTTCAAGAAGTCGATCACGGCCTGGTCGTCGGCGAACTCCATCGGCCACCCTCCCAGCCAGTCGCGGACGTCGGTCATGTAACTCATGCCGCGACCTTTTTTCTTCTCGCGAATCTGCTTCAGGAGCATTGGCAGCCGAAGTGGATTTCTGCCAAGGCCGAAACGCCAGATGTACCAGCATTCGATCCATCGCCTTTGACGAGGGTTGCCGGCATTGTACCGACGTTTCACATTGAGCCAGAATTGCGCGGAAGGCGTTACGACATTCGACGAATAGAGAGCGATGAAGAAAAGGCCGCCAGGCCCTACCCTTCGTGCAGCATTCTCAATTGCTTGCCACATGGCGCCAGTGTGATGGAGCACGCCCCATGAATAGACCAAGCTCCAAGTGCCCAGCGCCTCAAGATAGTCGGCATCGAGAACGTCACCTCGTTCGACGGCCCAGTTCGGCGGGTCCCCGGCCAATTTGCGAAGCCTGCCGGTGGTACTTACCGAAAGCGGATCAAAGTCGAAGGAATGTATCCGATCCGCCTTTGCGTCGAAGGCGGCAAGCGAGTGTAGCCCGCTGCCGCTGCCGATATCGAGAAAATCCATTCCTTCCAGGCTCTGCTTGCCGAGGAAGGACAGAAGCTTGTCGGCCGCCACCTGCCGACGTTCAGTCGAGTAGTGTTTGTCGACGAACGACGCCCAATTGGCTCCGAACTCGTACCGATTCGACGATGGGTTGCCTGTGAATGTCATCCTGCGGCTCGGTCTCCCCCTTCGATGATGCCCATCATGTCAGCTGTAACTTTCTGAATATCATAGCGCTGTTCGGCAATCGATCGGCTGTTCTTGCCCATGGATACGGCTTCGTCGGGGTTGTCTATCAAGCGGATCATGGCTTCAGCCAACGATGTCGTGGCACCAACCGGAACCAGCAGCCCGTTGACCCCGGGCACGATTGGCGCCCGGCAACCCGGCGCATCCGTTGTGATCACCGGGCGCCCCATCGCCATGGCCTCCAGAACCGATCGCGACGTCCCCTCGCGATACGACGGAAGCACGAAGATACGCGTATCCGCGATGATGTGACGGACGTCCTCGACCGGTCCGTGATAACGGATGGCTCCGCCGGCGACTGCCTCCTCAACCTCCGATAATGGAAACCCCGAGGGGTTTGGATCCATATCTCCGACGAGGTGGAAACGGGCGTCAGGTCTGACAGCCCTAACCAGCGTCGCCGCACCCAGATATTCGGCGAGGCCTTTGTCACGCAGCAGGCGTGCAATCATCAGAAATCGCGGCTGATCGGGTAGTGGCGCGACTTTGAATCGGTCTAGATCGACTCCCGAGCCGTTGACGACATTAGCTTGGGTCCGCCCGAGCAGCCCAAGGCGACGGAAGTCGTTGCGGTCATCGTCGTTCTGGAAGGTGACCGTGGTGGCAACCCGAAGGCTTGCGGCATAGAGGAGCCGAGCCACTGCGTTTACCATCCTCCAGCGTGGTGACTTGTGCCGGTCCGTGAAGGCGTAGCCGAGGCCGGTGACAAGTGCGTGCCGTCGCTGGATCCCGGCAAGCAACGCAGCCGGCATGCCGTAGACGATCGGCTTGATTGCACAGGTCAACACCACCTGAGGCTTGAGTTTTCTTAGCCGGTTGTGGAGACGAAAAGCCAACACCGTATCGCCGAACGGAGCAATCCCGGCTCGTTCCATTGGCAATGGATGAAAGTGGACGCCGTTCTCGGCCAGCCAACGAATGGTCATGGCGTCGACCGGCGCCATGGCATGAACTTCGTACCCGGAATCGCGCAGCGCAAGAAGCAAGTGTCCCCTGGTGCTTGCGAGGGACGTTGGTTCGCTGACGATGACGACGATTCGTTTCATGCAGTCATTTCTTGGGGTGATTGCTCGCGACCCATTCGACCTTTGTAGATTTTTGACACGCAAAACCCAATCATGGCGCATGTTATCCACAACATCGAGCAGATGCTTCGCCAAAAGTGTCTCAGAGTTGCTTTCGAGCGGAGACTTGCCCCTTGGCAACAGCGTGTCGTTGAATTGACGTAACGCCTACCATACAAGGACGTCGACTCACTACCTGAGGAAAGCTGCCTATGTCCGAACGCATTGCTGTTATCGGCCTGGGATGGCACGCCTCGGTGAACCATCTTGTCTATGCGTCATCGAGCTCGATCTACGGCCCCAGCACGCGCATGCCGTTTGCGTGCCCGATTCGGCTGACCATTCGCTCAGCCTCTACGCCGCCATCAAGAAGGCAAACGAGCTGATGGCCCATACATACAGCCATCTGTTTGCACTGCCCACGACAGGATTACGCTTCTCCACCGTCTATGGTCCGTGGGGACGGCCAGACATGGCCCTGCTCATCTTCGCTGAGGCCATCGTCGCTGGCGAGCCGATCGACTTCTTCAACCATGGCAACATGCAGCGCGATTTCACTTATGTGGGCGATATTGTCGAAGGCATCGTCCGCGCCATGCGTCAGCCCGCGACACCCAACCCGCAGTGGGAAAGCGTCGCCGGATCCGGCGATCAGCAACGCGCCGTTCAGAATCCACAATATCGACGGCAGTTCGCCAGTTCAGCTGAACGGCTGATCGCGGTGCTGGAGAACGCGCTCCGACTAAAGGCGAACCGCAATCCCATGCCGCTGCAGCCGGGTGACGTGCCGGCAACTTTCGTCGATGTCAGTTCGCTCGAGGAGGCGACGGGATCCAGGCCGGATTCCAATAGAGGTCGGAGTTCTCCGCTTTGCGAATGGTATCGGGAGTACTATCGGGTATGATCCGCAGAGGCGGTGCCACGCAAAAAGGACGACAGGTGGGCGACAAATGAACGCGCGCTATGATTTCGGCCGCAACTGGTCCGAGCTTGCCGCGCGTTTCGAGGCCGAACATCTGGACCGGGCGTGTGAGGATCTTGGTCGACTGGCGGGTGACCTCAACGGCATGACTTTTCTGGACATCGGCTGCGGCTCGGGGCTGCATTCAGCGGCCGCACTCCGGCTCGGCGCGGCGAAAGTCACAGCACTCGATTATGACGCGGATTGCGTGGAGACGACCAGGGCCGTCCTGTCCCGGTTTGCACCCGATGCCGATTGGACCGTTGAGCGGGCCGATATCCTTGACAGATCCTCGCTGCCCACCGGCACGTTCGATGTCGTCTATTCATGGGGGGTCCTCCACCATACCGGAGATATGTGGACAGCGATCGCCAATGCGGCTGGCTTGGTCGGCCGCTCTGGGCGACTGGGTATTGCGATCTATCTTAAGACGCCGCTGTGCGGACTATGGACGGTCGAAAAGAGGTTCTACGCCTCGCATCGATGGGTACGGCCGCCGATCAAGGCGGTCTTTGTCTCGGCTTATATGGTCGCAAGGACCCTGCGCCACCGGGACCCGATATCGTTTGTAAGGAACTACCGCGCGCGCCGAGGCATGGAATTTCTGGCGGATGTCGACGACTGGCTTGGCGGCTATCCCTATCAATCCGCGTTAGCCAGCGAGTTGGAGCGGACTGTGGAAAATCTTGGGTTTCGCACGGATCGGCGTTTCAATGTGCTGCCGGGAGTTGGCCTTTTCGGCACCGGCTGTGGTGAATGGTGTTTCGAGCGGATAGATTTATAGCCACGGGCTTCTTCCCAGTCTGGTGACGCGCGGATAACTTGGGCAAGCCGATATGGAGCTGTAACGGCGGATGTGCGGTATCGTCGGCATTGTGGGTGGAGCGGCTGCGACGAGCGGCGGCGGCCATACTGTGCGTCGGATGGCCGACCACATCCGACATCGTGGACCCGACGGCGACGGGGTCTGGAGCGACGCCGAGGCGGGCGTCGCGCTCAGCCAGCGCCGCCTTGCCATCATCGACCTGTCCTCGGCTGGCGCCCAGCCAATGATCTCTCACACAGGCCGCTATGTCATTGTCTTCAATGGCGAGATCTACAATCACGGCGAGATGCGGGCGCACCTTGACCAGCAATTTGGTGTACACGCGTGGCGTGGACATGCCGATACCGAGGTCCTCCTGGTCGCAATCGAAGAGCTAGGGACCAAAAAAGCACTCGAACTGGCCGCCGGTATGTTTGCTTTTGGCGTCTGGGACCGGCGTGAAAGAACTCTGGTTCTCGGTCGCGATCGCGTGGGTGAAAAGCCGCTCTACTACGGCCGTGTCGGCAAGGCCTTCGCGTTTGCCTCGGAACTCAGCGCCTTTCAACCTCTGCCGGACTGGCGCCCGGAGATAGACCGCAATGCGTTGGCGCTGATGATGCGCCACAACTACATCCCCGCGCCCTACAGCATCTATCAGAGCATACGGAAACTGAGACCCGGCCACTTACTCGTCCTCTCCGATTCTATGAATGAGCCGCGCGTCGAAAATTACTGGCGCGCCAGCGACGTCGCAGCGCAAGGCCGGCGCGAGCCTTTCCTGGGCAGGTCTGAAGAGGTGGTCGACGAGGTCGAGCGTCATCTGCGCCGCTCACTTGAAGGGCAGATGATCGCCGACGTGCCGCTTGGCGCCTTCCTATCTGGCGGCATCGATTCTTCCGCGGTCGTGGCAGTCATGCAGTCGATGAGTGCGCGGCCGGTGCGCACCTTCACAATCGGCTTCGAGGACGTCGGCTACAACGAGGCGCACCATGCCAAGCAAGTGGCGCGCCATCTCGGCACCGATCATACAGAGCTCTATCTCAACCAGCGCGACGCGCTCGACGTGGTGCCGCAACTGTCGGGCATCTATAGCGAGCCTTTCTCCGACTCCTCGCAAATCCCGACTTTCCTCGTCTCGAAACTGGCACGTGGCAGCGTTACCGTGGCGTTGTCGGGTGACGGCGGCGACGAGTTGTTCTCAGGCTACAACCGCTACGCGCTCGCCGATGCGTTCTGGAACAAGTTGTCCCGAATTCCGGTCGGTCTGCGCCGCGCGTCTGCTAGCCTGGCGACATTGCCGTCGGCCGGCCTCTACAACAACCTCGCGGGCGGGATCATGCCGCTCCTCCCGCAACGCCTGCGCCGCGAACGCGTCGGCGACATGATCCACAAAGCCGCGTCTGTGCTTTCGCTGCGGACCATGGACGATGTCTACCGTCGCCTGTGCTCGCACTGGGACCCGACCGAGATCATCTCGGATGCGGTCGAGCCGCCAACAATGCTGACCGGCCTGGAACCGTTGCCGGATTTGCCCGGTAGCGTCGAGCGGATGATGTACATCGATCTTATGAGCTATCTACCCGACGACATACTGGTGAAGGTCGATCGCGCCGCCATGGCCGTCAGTCTTGAAACACGTGTACCGTTTCTCGACCATCGACTCATAAGCTTCGTGCTGTCGCTACCGCTCTCAATTCTGCGCGCCGGCGGCCAGACCAAGTGGCCTCTGCGACAGCTGCTTTACAGGCATCTTCCAAAAGAGCTTGTCGAACGCCCCAAGATGGGCTTCGGCGTGCCCATTGATTCCTGGTTGCGCGGCGCTTTGCGCGAATGGGCCGAGGAGTTGCTCGACGAGCGCCGGCTGCGCGAAGACGGATTCTTCCGGCCTGAAGCGATCCGGCGTGCCTGGTTCGAGCACCTCTCCGGGCACCAAAACAACCAATATCTACTCTGGGACGTGTTGATGTTCCAGTCCTGGCGGGGAGCGACCAAGGGATTTTCAAACGCGATCGCAGCGTGATGGGTGGTGAGCCCGGGCGGTTTAGTCTTTGCGGTGCCGCTCATGCCGTCGGAAGGGACGAGACGTTCGGCACTATCAGACGCGAAAGCGAGCAGCTATACGGGAGGGAGAGGGCGAACCGACGTGCGCCAGGGTCGTTCGAACCGACCCTCAGGCGACCTGGAAGCCAACGAACAAAGGCATTGAACCCTGTTTAAATCGCTCCGTCGCCATTTCACGACTGACCAGGTCAACCAGTATTTCTCGATCGCCTGCTTCTTTTCGCCGCCGGTATTCGGTTCGGTGGTGAGCTTCGTCTTCCATGGCGGCGCGCTCTGGTCATTGGCGCTGCTGGCGGCCGGCCGGCGGCGCCTTAACATTGATCGGCCTATGCTTGCCATGACCACTGCCATCTATGCCTATTGCGCCGCCCAGATCCTGGCGTCGATCGTAAACGGGACGCTGCGGGCCGATGCCACTCATTTCTTGCCCCTGATGACCTTGCTGTTGTTCCCGATTTCCTATTCGACGTGGAGCATCATGGACAAGGAGAGCCTCGCACGCACTGCCGTTCGTGCCAGCGCCGCAGCATGTGTCGGGGCACTGGTGCTGGCCATCGTCCAATACCACTGGATTGGGATGCTGAGACCCGAAGGTGGGGCCGGAAACCCCATCGTGTTTGCCACGGTCACCTGCCTGGCCGTGATGATGTGTCTTACAGGTGCTCTGTCTGGGGTCGAGAAAGCGTGGAAGCCGCTCACGGCCGCCGCGCTTGCCGGTGTGGTGGCGACACTCTACTCGGGCTCGCGCATGGTCTGGGTGGCCTTGCTCATCGCGCTGGTAGCGGTGCTTGTGACCCATCGCGAAAGGGTCTTCCGATCAGACATGAAGCAGTTGCTGGTGATTGCCGGCGCATCGACATTGATCATCACGGCAATTACGTCTCCGATTGTCGCCGATCGCACACATGTCCTGTTCGAGGACTGGAATGCCCTCGCCGTCAACGGCGATTATACCACGCCGCTCGGGTTGCGGGTCGGGTTGTGGGACGTCGGGCTCGATGCCTTTCGCCAAGCGCCCCTTTTTGGTCACGGAATGGCCGCCGGCCGGATGCTTTCAAGGCAGGGGTTCAAACAGCGCTTTGGCGCCACCGAAGGCTTCAACCACTTTCACAACGGCTTCCTTACGGCTTTGGTGCAGGCCGGACTCGCAGGTGCGCTGACATTGGCTGCAATATTCGTCGTGACGATCCGGAATGCGACAAGAGTCCTGCGCATCAGTGCTGATCCGCTGGAACGTTTTGGCGCCACCATAATGGTGGTCACCGTCATAATATACGTTGCTGGAGGGATGACAGGCATCCTTGTCGGCCATGATATTCTCGACTCGACGCTGATGGTCTTGTTGGTTTCCGGAACATACTTGGCTTGCGGACAGACAATTTCGCCTAAGGGTCAGTCAACGAATCAAGCGTCTGCTTTTAGGGGGCGCGAAAAGGGAGCGAATCTCCCGCCCCACCATTTTTGATCGACGGAGAAAAAAGGTGCATCACGCCCAACACCGAAATATCTCGTGCCTGCGAGTGGTGAGAGCAGAAGCGCTCTCCCGCTAAGGATCTGCAATTTGGGCGAGCAATGGGCGACGGTGGCACCAGACGCGTGACCGCGATTTCGGGGCGAATGCTGAACGGCAGCTAATAGGCCCCAGAGTTCTCGAAGAGATCGGCAAGAAGCCACAGGCAAAGACCTGCGCGGCTATCGTCGGCATCACGGATGGGCGCCGAGATCATGGAAGAATACAAGGGCGCGCCTGCACTAGATGCCGGCCTTCTAGCTGTTGCCCAAGCCCTCGAGCATTACGAGATTTCGCGCTTTTGCACGATGAACACATGGGCTTCCGAACTTGGCCGCGACGAAGCTGTGTCGCTCCTCAATCTGGCACTTGGAAAAAGGCCACCGACGAGACTCTGACGCCGAGTCCACCGTTCTCTCAGGAGCCCTGGCGATCAATGCCGGGCTCCTTGCCCCAAGCTCTCGCTGCATTGGTGCAAAACCTTGCGCGGAGACGATATGGGAGTTCTCGAAAACACTTTTCGGGCTTGGTGAGAAAGAAGCCTGACGCGGCGCAGCGGCGACATGACGGAGGCGACCGGCGCCCGCCCGGCTATTGCCGTGCATTACAAAACGCCCAGACGTCCGGCCCTAAGGGGCTTAATCAAACGCTAGCGAAAAATTAATGATCCGAGGCAGTAACATGCCCGGCGGTTGTGTAGCTTCAGCCTGGCGGCTTGCTACAAATACGCGCGCGCAGTGCCCGTCGTCGTCAGAAGGATCGTGCACCCCCCGGACGCGTCGTCGATAAGCTGAGGATCGGAAGTTAATGACTCGCGGATTACGACGAGGAGTTCTGATAAGCATGTTTCAATTTCGCGCTTTTTCCCGCAAATTCGAGAGCGTAAGGAATTGAATCAGTCGTTGATTAATCAGGCGTTTTCGCCGGCCTGTCACGCCGGAGGTCGCGGGTTCGAGCCCCGTCACTCGCGCCATTTCTCCTCAGGAGAAATGTGACATAATCGTCTAGAATCATGGTCTTGCATGAGGCAATTCAGATCCGGTCGGATCTGAACTCGATCTCTCCCGCAACGACCTCACCCCTCGGCCAGCAGCGCCTCGACCTCATGCAGCGTCGGCATGGATGGCGCCGTACCCGGCCTTGTCACCGAAATGCCGGCGACGGCGCAGGCGAAGCGGACGGCTTGCAGCGGCTCCACGCCTTTGGCGAGTGCGGCGGCCAGGCCGCCATTGAAGGCATCGCCCGCACCGGTGGTTTCGACCACCGGGCCGGCATTGACCACCGGGACATGGTCGGACCGAGCGGCCGTGTGCAGCAGCGCGCCTTTTTCGCCGAGCGTGATGATGACCGAGCCGATGCCTTTTTTGAGCAGGCTGTCGGCGGCGCGGCGAGCGTCGTCGATCGAAGAAACCTTGATGCCGGTCAGTTCCTCGGCCTCGGTTTCGTTGGGGGTCACATAGTCGCACAGCGTGTAGCTGCGGTCCGGCAGCTTGGCCGCTGGCGCCGGATTGAGAATGGTGGTCACCCCTGCCCCGCGCGCGATCTCGAGTGCGCGCAGTGCCGCGTCGATCGGCTGTTCGAGCTGGGTGACGAAGACGCCGGCTCCACGGATCAGGCCGGCATTGGCCTCGATGTCTTCAGGCGAGATCAGCATCGCTGCACCCGGGCTGACGATAATGGCGTTGTTGCCGGTTGTCTCCTCGATGAAGATATAGGCCGCGCCGGTATAGCTTTGCGGCGTGTCGATGACGGCGGATTTGACGCTCGCCTCTGCCCAGGTCGCCTTGGCCATGTCGGCGAAAGCATCGACGCCAAGCCGGGTCAGGAAGGTGACGTCCGCGCCGAGCTTGCCTGCCGCCACCGCCTGGTTCGAGCCCTTGCCGCCAGGTCCCAGCTTGAAGGAATTACCAAGAATGGTTTCACCCATGCGCGGCTGTCGATCGGCCCGGTAAGCGGTGTCGGCGACGAAAACGCCCAGAATGACTACAGGCTTGCCCGACGCCATGGCCCTACTCGGCGTCCGGCGGCACGACGCCCTTGCGAAAGGCGAAGCAGCCATAGAAGCGGCGCTCCCCGGTCTGGATGACGCAATAGGCTTTCTTGGCGCGCTCGTAGAAGGCATAGCGCTCGACCGAGATCATCGGCCAGGCCTTGCCCTCGGCCTTGTCGATCTCCTTTTGCACCTCTTTTTGCACCGGCGGAATCTCGTCCGGCTTGCCGACAATCTCCATGCGCGCGGCCGCGTCGTCGACGAAAGTGTCGAGCGGATAGAGCGACAGCACCGCCTTGGCGACATCGGCCGCCGGCGCATCGATGCGCAGCAGCTTGCCGAGCACGGTCTGCTTTGCCACCGAATCGGCGGGGAAATTGGTGTCGGCGATGATCAGATCGTCGCCGTGTCCCATTGCCCTGAGCGCTTGGAGCACATCGGCATTGAGCAATGGGTTGATCCCTTTGAGCATGGCAGTCCTCGTCAAACAGTTTGGTCAAAGTCGATTGGAAATCAGAGCCGGTTGCCGGTCTCGGCGTCGAAGAGATGGACCTGGTCGAGGCGCGGCTTGAGATTGAGCGTGTCGCCGGGCTTGAAGTCGTGGCGCTCGCGAAACAGCGCCACCATCTCGCCGCTGTCGCCGAAGCGCACGAAGACCAGCGTTTCGGAACCCGTGGGTTCGACCACCGAGATCTTTGCCGGCACGCCGTCGGGATGGATTTCGAGATGCTCGGGCCGCACGCCATAGACCACGGCCTGGCCCTCCTTGGCGGCGCTGCCGGCCGCGACCGGGAACAGCGTGCCTGCTATCTCGACCTTGTCGCCCTTGCGCACCACGCCTTTGAGCAGGTTCATCGACGGCGAGCCGATGAAGCCGGCGACAAACAGATTGGCCGGCCGGTCGAACAATTCCAATGGCGCGCCGACCTGCTCGATACGGCCATCGCGCATGACGACGATCTTGTCGGCCATGGTCATGGCCTCGATCTGGTCGTGGGTGACGTAGATGGTGGTGGTCTTCAGCCGCTGGTGCAGTTCCTTGATCTCGGTGCGCATTTGCACGCGCAGCTTGGCGTCGAGATTGGAGAGCGGCTCGTCGAACAGGAAGACTTGCGGATTGCGCACGATGGCGCGGCCCATGGCGACGCGCTGGCGCTGGCCGCCGGATAGCTGGCGCGGATAACGTTTCAGGTACGGATTGAGGTCGAGAATGTCGGCGGCGCGCTTGACCCGCTCGGCGACCACGGCTGGATCGGTCTTGCGCAGCTTCAGCGCAAACGCCATGTTCTGCTCCACCGTCTTGTGCGGATAGAGCGCGTAGTTCTGGAACACCATGGCGATGTCGCGCTTGGCCGGCGGCAGATTGTTGACGATGCGCTCGCCAATGGCGATCGTGCCGCCGGAGACGGTCTCCAGCCCGGCCACCATCCTGAGCAGCGTGGACTTGCCGCAGCCCGACGGGCCGACCAGCACCACGAACTGGCCATCGGCGATGTCGACGCTGACCTCGTGCAGGACCTTGACGGTTCCGAACGCCTTGGCCACATTGCTGATCGCGACTTGAGCCATCGTCCCCCCTTTTCTCGCGGTGAAGCTAGCCATTGCCAACGGCAAGGGCAAGTCGGTATGTTATCGATAAAAAGCCATTCGTGTTGACAAGGTAATCGATTACGCAAATATTGGCTGTTGCCAATCCGGCAGTCGGATTTTTATCCGAAAATCGGAGCTCCAGGCGACGCAGGGTGGGGTCCCACGTCCCCGTATGATAAAGGAGAACCGCCGACGTTTCGGCGTCGGAGGGATTGGCATTTTAATTCACGACTGTTGTTCTGGGAGGAATAGATGAGAGTCGGTCTGTACGAAAAACTCGTCCGCGCGGGTGCCACCCGGCGTGACATACTCAAAGGCGCGGCCTCGATGGCCGCGATCGCCGCCGCATCGGGCGCTGGGCTCGGCGCTTTCACCCGCCCGGCTGAAGCCGCCAGCGAGCTACGCTCCAAAATTCTGCAGATCCCCGGCGTCGGCAAGGGTCAGCCGACGGATGCCGATTTCCAGAAGGTCGGCGAACTCTGCCTGGAAGCCACCAAGGCCAACGTCAAGGAAGGCGAATTCGCCGGCGTCGAGCTCACCTTCATGGGCCTCAACAACCAGAACCTGCACAATGTGCTGTTCCGCGGCTTCCTGAAGCCGTGGGAGGCCTATACCGGCGCCAAGATCAGCTGGATCGACCTGGCGCAGGCCGACTACAATGCCCGCCTGCAGCAGTCGATCGCCACCGGCACCGTCGACTTCGACATCATCGAGATGGGCGCGCCCTTCGAAGGCGATGTCTGCGGCAAGGGCCTGACGTCCGAGATGCCCGACTGGGTCAAAGAGCAGATCGACATGAAGGATGTCGTGGCCTATCTGCAGCCGCCGGTCGGCACCTGGGACGGCAAGCAGTACCGGATCACCGTCGATGGCGATGCGCACAACTTCAATTACCGCACCGACGTTTTTGCCGATGCCGACCTCGCCAAGGCGTGGAAGGACGGCGGCGCGGCCACCGAATGGGGTGTGCCGAAGACCTGGCAGGAAGTCCAGGCCGTCACAAAATTCCTCAAGGGCAAGAAGTTCAAGGACCAGGACGTCTTCGGCTATCTCGATGCGCCCAAGGCCTGGGGCGGTTTCGGCTTCTACTTCCTCGGCAGCCGCGCCACCGCCTATGCCAAGCATCCCGACGACAAGGCCTGGCTGTTCGATGCCGACACGATGAAGCCGCGCATCAACAATCCGGCCTGGGTGCGCGCCATCCAGGACGTCATCGACGCGCTGCCGTCGGAGCCCGCCGACCAGATCAACGCCGACCCGAACACGACAGCCTTCCAGCAGTTCCTGGCCGGCACCGGTTCGATGGTCACCTGGTGGGGCGACGTCGGCTCCAACGTCAAGACCAATGATAGCTCGGTCATCGGCGACGTCACCGGCTTCTCGATCCTGCCGGGGTCCGACGACGTCTACAATGCCAAGACCGGCGCTTGGGACAAACTCGCCAGCGGCCCGAACTATGCGCCGAACTGCGCCTATCTCGGCTGGGGCGTCTACGTCATGGCCCGCGTCGATACTGACGAAAAGAAGAAAAAAGCGGCGTGGTCGGCCGCCGCTCATCTCGGCGGCAAGGACCTGTCAATCTGGACGGCGATGTATCCGTCCGGCTTCCAGCCCTACCGCAACTCGCATTTCGACATTCCCGAATGGGTGGCGGCAGGCTACGACGAGGCGTTCATCACCTCGTATCTGAAGTCGGAAGCCGACAGCTACAACCATCCGAACGCGGCGATCGAGCCGCGCATCCCCGGCATCTTCCAGTATTATTCGGCTGCCGAGGACATTCTGGCCAACACATTCGCCGGCAAGATGAAGGCGCAGGAAGGCGCCGACGCCATTGCCGCGGCCTGGGAGAAGCTGACCGACCAGATCGGCCGCGAAAACCAGATCAAGCTCTACAAGGCCTCGCTCGGCGTGTAGGCTGATCCTATCGTGACAACAGGTCCGGCGGTGCAAGCCGCCGGACCTGACCGGCTCGGGCCGGTCGCAGGCTTGATTTTTTAAACGGACGGGGACGCGTGGCAGACCAGACCACCAATGCATGGCCGGCCAACGCCGGCCCAGCCGATCTGATCTCGCCGGCCCGCAAGCGGGCGGGTTTTGCCCTGATGGCGGCCGCCACGCTTGGCCTGCTGGCGGTGATCGCGTTTGAGATCCTCTACAAGAACGAGATCACCACGCTCGGCTTCGAGACCTGGCGTCCGATCGTCTACGCCTATGTTGTGTGGGGCGTGGCGCTCGGCATCGGCCAGGTGCTGACGCGCGGCGAGGACGGCCAGCGCGCGCTGTTCCTGCTGCCGGCGCTGCTGTTCACCATCGCCATGGTGATCTTCCCGACGCTGTTCGGCTTCTATATCGCGCTGACCGACTGGAACCTGTCGTCCTTTTCCGGCCGCAAGTTCAACGGGCTCGACAATTTCTGGCAGATGCTGGCCGATCCCTACTACCGCAACGCGCTGTTCAACATGGTGCTTTATGTGCTCGCCGTGCTGGTTGAGTATGTGATTGCCTTCGGCCTGGCGCTGCTGCTCAACGCGCAGATCCGGGCGCGCAAATTCTTCCGAGTCGTCTTCCTGATGCCGCTGATGCTGTCGCCGGTCGCGGTATCCTGGATGATCGGCAAATCGCTGATGGAGTACCGTTTCGGGCCGGCGGCGACGCTGGCGCGCCATCTCGGCTGGGAGAACCCCGCCTTCTTCTCCAACCCGATCACCGCCCGCATCTCGATCATGGTGCTCGACGCCTGGACCTTCATCCCGTTCATGATGATCATGCTGCTTGCCGGCCTGCAGGCGATGTCGCGCGACGTGCTGGAAGCGGCGCGCGTCGATGGCGCCACGCCCTGGCAGACTTTCTGGCAGGTCACCTTCCCGCTGATGCTGCCGGTGTCGGTCACGGCGGTGATCCTGCGCATCATCTTCAAGTTGAAGCTCGCCGACATCATCATCACCGTGACCTCCGGCGGGCCTGGCGGCGCCACCGATTCGGTGTCGAGCTTCATCTACCGCGAATACCGCGACCGCTCGAATGTCGGCTACGGCACCATGCTGGCGATGGCCTATCTCGTCATCATCGTCGTGTTCGTGACCTGGCTGTTGAAATTCGCCAATCGCTTCGTGCGCAACGTGAACTGACGAGGCACAATGAGCGTCCAGACCACCGACTATGCTGCCTCGGAAATCCGCTCACCGCTGGGTTTTCTGGCCAATCGCATCTTCATCTATGGCGCGCTGGCGTTCTGGGCCTTCATCTGCCTGTTCCCGATCTACTGGACCATCACCACCTCGTTCAAGACCGCGGTCGACGTCACGCAAGGACACCTCATCCCGTTCGTCGACTTCCAGCCGGACTGGAAGGGCTGGCGCTCGCTCGGCCTGTCGCCGGATTCGATCTTCCAGACCTCGACGGTGCGCGAGGAGTTTTTCAAGCGCTTCATGAATTCGGTCATCACCTCGGTCGGCGCGTCGAGCCTCGCCATCGTCATCGGCAGCCTCGCCGCCTATGGGCTGACCCGCTACCGCTATCAGTTCGCCTGGTTCAAGAACGAGGACATCTCCTTCTTCTTCCTGTCGCAGCTGATCCTGCCGCCGGTGGTGCTGGCCCTGCCCTTCCTGGTGCTCTACCGGGAAGTCGGTCTGCTCGACACACGCATCGGCCTGATCCTGCTCTACACGCTGATGGTGCTGCCGATCGTCATCTGGATCATGCGCGACCAGTTCAACTCGATCCCGGTCGAGCTCGAGGAGGCAGCGCTGGTCGACGGCCTCTCGATCTGGGGCGCTTTTTTCCGCATCGTCATGCCGATTGCGCTGCCGGGCATGGTCGCCGCTTTCATCCTGGCGATGGTGCTGTGCTGGAACGAGTATTTTTTCGCCGCGCTGCTGACCTCGACCGACGCCAAGACCATCCCGGTCATGGTGGCGAGCCAGACCGGCTCGCAAGGCATCAACTGGTGGTCGATGGCGGCGCTTGCCACCGCCGCGATCGCACCGCTGGCGGTCATCGGGATTGCGCTTGAGCGGTATCTGATCATGGGCATGACGGCGGGCGCGGTGAAGTAGGGCGAGAGGCGGCGTGCCCCTCTACTGTTGACCTCGGCGGGACAGCACCCCCCCTCTGGCCTGCCGGCCATCTCCCCCGCAAGGAGGGAGATCGGCAGCTTTGGCTGCATCGCTTTTCTTGCGACGTAGGTGATTGGCGAAAGCGGAAATGACATCTGATCTCCCCCCTTGCGGGGGAGATGTCCGGCAGGACAGAGGGGGTGTGAAGGATCGCTACAGAGCGACTTTGTCTGCTAGCGCCCCAATATCGCCCTCAGGTGATCCATGATCATCGCGACGCCCTTCTGCCCTAGCTCCGCCGAGGCCTCCGGCGCACTGGCCGTATACCACGCGGTATTCTCGCCAAAACGCCCGGCATCGACCGCTTCCGGACACAGTGCCAGCATCAATGATGTCTCGCCAACACCGGCGTGATCGAACGGATACTTCCCGTTCATGGCAGCCGACATTAGCGGGTGCACCTGCACCCAGTTGAAGAAATTCTCGCCGGCGGCGTGCCCGGCATAATAATCGGCCATCTCGTCTGAGCCCCACCAGCCCTCGCCGCGCTGCTTCTCGAGGAAGCGGAAAATCGCCTGGCGGCCGGCGGCCTTGAAGGCGAGATCGGTCGGCATGCCGGCGGCAAAGTTCTCGGTCTGGTGGTGGATGATGGCGTTGATGTTACGAAAGCCGATGCGCAGCAGGCTGTAGAACAATTCTTCGGCGAACGGCGCCAGCTGGTTGCCGCCGACCTGCACCGAGCCGTTGCCTTCAGGTGCTGCCACCACATAGCTCGCCGCACCGTAGTAGAAAGCCGGCAGGATGACGATGTTGGCCTCCTTCTCGTAGAGCTCCAGCGTCTTGACGACGGCCAGCGTGTCCATGCCGACAGCCATGTGCTCGCCGTGATATTCGAGCACGCCGAGCGGGAGAGCGACCGGCCAGTTCTCGGCGATCGCCTTGCGGATCTGGTGCGGCAACATCAGTTCGTAGCGCATGATCTATTCCATGTTGGTGTGGCGGGTGCGCATGGCCTCGGACGACTGGCCGGTCAGCGCCTTGAGCTTCAGCACCATCACCTCGAACAGCAGGAACAGCGCCCCTTCGAAGACCGAGCCCATCGGCAGCAGCGATGTCTTTTGTGGCCCCTGGTCACGCGCCATGGTCTGCGCCGGGATCAGCAAGGTGAAGTCGGCAAGCGCGACCGCACTACTGCCTGCCTCGGCGGTGAGCAAAAGCACGGTGGCGCCGGCCTGGCGGGCGACTTGCATCAAGGTAAGCACCGTCGTCGTCTCGCCCGGGCCGGAACTGACCAGGAAGACATCGGCTGGGCGAAGCGGTGGCGTGTTCATGTCGCCGACCACCGACACCTCAAGGCCAAGGTGATAGAGGCGCATGGCGAAACCCTTGAGCTGCAAGGCCTCGCGGCCGCAGCCATAGACGACGATCTTTTGCGCGCGGGCCAGGGTTTCGCAGGCGGTGTCGATGCCGGCTTCGTCGACGCGCGCCAGTACGGCGCCCAGCTCTTGCAGGGCGGTCGAAAACATATCCGAGCCGGCATTCGTCATGAGAGTCCCATCTGTCCGGCTGGGTTTGTGGCCGGTGATTTCGGGTTGCGCGCTTTCGGAAAAAGGCTTGTTTTTGTTCATGCTATCACCGCGAAAATGCCTGTCCAACGGCCATGGCGGCTTTTGCTGAGCCAGCGGCGTGATAGTGTCATGTCAGACAATCAATCCAGGAAATCAGCACGACATGAAGACACGGCATTTCGACCGCATCGGCAATGGCGGCCTCGACTTCACCGAGCTTGGCTTCGGCAGCGCGCCGCTCGGCAACCTTTACCGCGCCGTCCCCGACGCGGATGCCAACGCCACGCTGGAGGCGGCGTGGGCGACCGGCTGCCGTTACTACGACACCGCGCCGCTCTATGGCCTGGGCCTTGCCGAAACACGGCTCAATGCCTTCCTGCGCGGCAGGAAGCGCGACGATTATGTGCTGTCGAGCAAGGTCGGTCGCCTGTTGCGCGCCTGCCCGCCGGAGGAACGAACCGGCATCGGCAAGTTCTTCGACACACCGACGCGCAAGGAGGTCTACGACTACAGCTACGACGGCGTCATGCGCTCGTTCGAGGCGTCGCTGGAACGGCTTGGCGTCGACCGCATCGACATCCTTTTCGTCCATGACCTCGACATCTTCACCCATGGCAGCAAGGAGGCGTCAGACCAGCGCATCGAGGAATTCATGGCCTCGGGCTACAACGGACTGGTTGCGCTGCGCGACCAGGGCGTGATCAAGGCCTTCGGCGGCGGCATCAACGAATGGGAGGTTTGCCAGACGCTGGCGGAGCGTGGCGACTTCGACCTGTTCCTGCTGGCCGGGCGCTACACGCTGCTGGAACAGGAAGCGCTTGCCACCTTCCTGCCGCTCTGTGAGCAACGCGGCATCGGCATCGTTCTCGGCGGTCCTTACAATTCCGGCATCCTGGCGACCGGGCCGAAGCCAGGCGCCTATTACAATTACTCCGAGGCGCCAAGGGACATCATGGATCGCGTCGGGCGCATCGAGGCCGTCTGCCAGCGCCATGGCGTCAGGCTGATCGAGGCGGCGCTGCAGTTTCCGCTGCTGCACCCTTCCGTGGTGTCGGTCATCCCCGGCGGCCAGCGGCCGAGTGAAGTCGAAAGCAACCGCGCCCTGCTCGATGCCAAGCTGCCTGCGGCGCTGTGGGCGGACCTCAAGCAGGAAGGCCTGATGCGCGCGGATGCGCCGGTGGGCTGAAGGCTCGCCTCAGCGGGCTGACGGCCTGCCGCCATCGAGGCAAAAGAAAAGCCGGGCGAACCCGGCTTTTCAACATTCTCTGAAAAATTTTTAGTTGACCGCGTCCTTGAGGCCTTTGCCGGCCGAGAACTTCGGCACGGTACGCGCCGGAATCTTCACTTCCGCGCCAGTCTGCGGGTTGCGGCCAGTCGATGCCGCACGCTTGGAGACGGTGAAATTTCCGAAGCCGACGAGCCGTACATCGCCGCCCTTCTTCAGTTCGCCAGTGATGACGGAGAACACCGCCTCAACCGCCGACTGTGCGTCACCCTTCGAAATGCTCGCGGATTCAGCGACAGCGGAAACCAGTTCGTTCTTGTTCATAAAAATTCCCTTCCATGAGAAAACCGGAACTTTCGACTCATCCGGCAGGAGAGGGACTTTAGAAAGAAGCGCTCGCAAACCCAAGTCAAAAAGCCGGAAAAAAGTTGAAAAAAGCCCGGAAATGGTGGGTTTTTCACATGAAAAAGCCGGGCTCAAGGCCCGGCTCTCTCTTTGTGCACTGCAACTTTAGTAGTTTCTAATGTGCAAGCGACTTTCCAGCATCGTCAACGGTATCGGTGGAAGCCGGCGGATTGACTGGCTCGACCCACTCGATTGGCTCCGGCATGCGCACCAGCGCGTGCCTCAGAACCTCGCCGACACGTGAGACCGGAATGATCTCCATACCGTTCTTCACATTGTCCGGTATCTCCGCCAGATCCTTGGCGTTGTCTTCCGGGATCAGCACCTTCTTGATGCCGCCGCGCAGTGCGGCGAGCAGTTTCTCCTTGAGGCCGCCGATCGGCAAGATGCGGCCGCGAAGCGTTATCTCGCCAGTCATCGCCACATCGGCCCGGACCGGAATACCAGTCATGACAGATACGATGGCCGTCGCCATGGCAGCACCTGCAGACGGCCCGTCCTTCGGCGTGGCGCCTTCGGGCAAGTGGACGTGGATGTCACGCTTGTCGAACAGCGGCGGCTCGATGCCGAAATCGATGGCCCGCGAGCGGACATAAGAGGCCGCCGCCGAGATCGATTCCTTCATCACGTCGCGCAGATTGCCGGTCACCGTCATGCGGCCCTTGCCGGGCATCATGACGCCTTCGACCGTCAGCAGCTCGCCGCCGACTTCCGTCCAGGCAAGACCGGTGACGACACCGACCTGATCGTCAGCCTCGACCTGGCCGAAGCGGAAGCGCGGAACACCGAGGTAATCAGCGAGGTTCGCCGCCGTGATGCTCACCGTCTTCTTCTTCGTCTTCAGGATCTCGGTCACCGCCTTGCGCCCGAGCTTCATCAGCTCGCGCTCCAGGCTTCTGACGCCCGCTTCACGGGTGTAGGTCTGGATGATGCCGCGGATCGCGTCTTCGCCGACGGAGAATTCCTTCGGCTGCAGGGCATGGTCGCGGATCACCTTGGGCATCAGGTGACGCTTGGCGATCTCGATCTTCTCGTCCTCGGTGTAGCCGGCGATACGGATGATCTCCATGCGGTCCATCAGGGGCGCAGGGATGTTCAGCGTGTTCGCCGTCGTCACGAACATCACGCTCGACAGGTCGTATTCGACCTCGAGGTAATGGTCCATGAACGTCGAGTTCTGCTCGGGATCGAGCACCTCGAGCAAGGCCGATGACGGATCGCCGCGGAAGTCCTGGCCCATCTTGTCGATCTCGTCGAGCAGGAAGAGCGGGTTGGACTTCTTGGCCTTCTTCATCGACTGGATGACCTTGCCGGGCATCGAACCGATATAGGTGCGGCGGTGGCCACGGATCTCGGCCTCGTCACGCACGCCGCCAAGCGCCATGCGGATAAATTCGCGGCCGGTCGCCTTGGCGATCGATTTGCCGAGCGAGGTCTTGCCGACGCCGGGAGGGCCGACGAGGCACAGGATCGGCCCCTTCAGCTTCTTCTGGCGGCTTTGCACGGCGAGATACTCGACGATGCGGTCCTTGACCTTGTCGAGGCCGAAATGATCGGTGTCGAGCACGTTCTGCGCAAACGCCAGGTCCTGCTTGACCTTGGAGTTCTTGCCCCACGGGATCGACAGGATCCAGTCGAGGTAGTTGCGCACGACGGTCGATTCCGCCGACATCGGCGACATCGTCCGCAGCTTCTTCAACTCGGCTTCCGCCTTTTCGCGGGCCTCCTTGGAGAGCTTGGTCTTCTTGATGCGCGCCTCGATCTCGGCGGCCTCGTCGCGGCCGTCCTCGCCTTCGCCGAGTTCCTTCTGGATCGCCTTCATCTGCTCGTTGAGGTAGTATTCGCGCTGCGTCTTCTCCATCTGGCGCTTGACGCGCGAGCGGATGCGCTTCTCCACCTGCAGGACGGAGATTTCGGCTTCCATGAAGCCCATCGCCTTTTCCAGCCGTTCCTTGACGGACAGCGTGGCCAGCATCTCCTGCTTCTCGGGGATCTTGATGGCGAGGTGCGAAGCAACCGTATCGGCGAGCTTGGAATAGTCGTCGATCTGGCTGGCGGCACCCACCACTTCAGGCGAGATCTTCTTGTTCAGCTTGACGTAGTTTTCGAAGTCGGTGACGACCGAACGGGCGAGCGCCTCGACCTCGACCTCTTCCTCCTCCGGCTCGACCAGCGCCGTGGCGGTAGCTTCGTGGAAGTCCGGACGGTCGGTGAACGAGACGATCTTGGCACGCGAAGCGCCTTCGACCAGCACCTTGACGGTGCCGTCGGGCAGCTTCAGCAATTGCAGCACATTGGCGAGCGTGCCGATGTCGAAGATCGCATCGGGCTCGGGATCGTCATCGGCGGCATTCATCTGGGTGGCAAGCAGGATCTGCTTTTCCTGACCCATAACCTCTTCCAGCGCCTTGATCGACTTTTCACGCCCGACAAAGAGCGGAACGATCATGTGCGGGAACACCACGATGTCGCGCAGTGGGAGGACTGCGAAGACGCCGTCGCTGGGAGCCTTGGATATTTTGGCCATTGTCCAACCTTTCATGTCGCGGCCGCTAATTGAGCCAACCGCGAATCTCATATTAACGACCGGGGATCGTTCCGCCTACCACCGTTTGTGACGGGAGTTTTACAGCACAGAATTCGGCACCACGGCCTTCCGATGTTAGTTGGATGCACGAGGGGCAAAGATCAAGGGTCGACACGTTCGTTCATCCACTCCGTCACAAGGATCGGTACCTCACCACAGCAAAACGGCGCCCCGCGGGCGCCGTTCCATAAAAAGGTTAGGCCAGATGCCAGATCAGGCGCTGACGTTGCCCTTCTTTTCCTTCTGCTCGGAATAGATGTAGAGCGGCCGGGCGCTGCCGGTCACCACTTCTTCCGAAATCACCACTTCGCGCACGCCTTCCAGGGCGGGCAGTTCGAACATGGTGTCGAGCAGGATCGCTTCCATGATCGAGCGGAGGCCACGGGCGCCGGTCTTGCGCTCGATGGCGCGCTTGGCGATCGCCGACAGCGCATTCTCATGGAAGGTCAGGTCGACACTCTCCATCTCGAACAGCCGCTGATACTGCTTGACCAGCGCGTTTTTCGGCTCGGTCAGGATCTGGATCAGCGCCGGCTCGTCGAGGTCTTCCAGCGTCGCCAGGACCGGCAGACGGCCGACAAACTCGGGGATGAGGCCGAACTTCAAGAGATCCTCGGGCTCGACCAGGCGGAACACGTCGCCGGTGCGGCGATCCTCGGGCGAAGCGACGATGGCGCCGAAGCCGATGGAAGTCTTCCTGCCGCGATCCGAGATGATCTTGTCCAGCCCGGCGAAGGCGCCGCCGCAGATGAACAGGATGTTGGCGGTGTCGACCTGCAGGAACTCCTGCTGCGGATGCTTGCGGCCGCCCTGCGGCGGCACGGAGGCGACGGTGCCTTCCATGATCTTCAGAAGCGCCTGCTGCACACCCTCGCCCGACACGTCGCGGGTGATCGATGGGTTGTCGGACTTGCGCGAAATCTTGTCGATTTCATCGATGTAGACGATGCCGCGCTGGGCGCGCTCGACATTGTAGTCGGCCGACTGCAGCAGCTTCAGGATGATGTTTTCGACGTCCTCGCCGACGTAACCGGCTTCGGTCAGCGTCGTCGCGTCGGCCATGGTGAAGGGCACGTCGATGATGCGGGCCAGCGTCTGGGCAAGCAGCGTCTTGCCGCAGCCGGTCGGGCCGATCAGCAGGATGTTGGACTTCGCCAATTCGACGTCGTTGTTCTTGCCGGCATGCGCCAGGCGCTTGTAGTGGTTGTGGACAGCCACCGACAGCACGCGCTTGGCGTAGGGCTGGCCGATGACATAGTCGTCGAGAACCTTCAGGATCTCCTGCGGGGTCGGCACGCCCTCGCGCGACTTCACCATCGAGGTCTTGTTCTCCTCGCGGATGATGTCCATGCACAGCTCCACGCACTCGTCGCAGATGAACACCGTTGGGCCGGCGATCAGCTTGCGCACCTCGTGCTGGCTTTTGCCGCAAAACGAGCAATAAAGCGTGTTCTTCGAATCACCGCTGTTGTTGCCGACTTTGCTCATTTTCCTGTCCTTTCATGGCCGCCCGCCGATGGTCTGGCTGAAAGGGCGCATATTCTATCTATCGCGGGAATTCGCCGCCGCCAGTGTCCCGGCTCCCGCAACGCATTCCGTACGAAACACAAATCAGAAAACGTCGCAATGATTCGCGCCAACCCTGCACAAAGCTAAGCCGTCGAAAATCAACATAGCCTTAACGTAGGCAATCCCATCCACCGAGGGAACAGCCAATTGTGGCCGAAATGCCGCAAATCCCAGCAAAAGCGCGTTATCCAGCCACGCAACTGCCATGCAGCGCTTATGCCGCAGCGCCTTCGACCGGCTCGCGCGACGAAATGACCTTGTCGATGAGGCCGAAATCCTTGGCTTCGTCGGCTGTCATGAAATGGTCGCGGTCAAGCGTCTTTTCAATGTCTTCGTAGCTCTTGCCGGTGTGTTTGACGTAGACCTCGTTGAGGCGGCGCTTCAGCTTGATGATGTCCTGCGCGTGCCGCTCGATGTCGGAGGCCTGACCCTGGAAACCGCCGGAAGGCTGGTGAACCATGATACGGGCGTTCGGCGTGGCAAAACGCATGTCCTTGTGGCCGGCGGTCAGAAGCAGCGAGCCCATCGACGCCGCCTGGCCGATGCACAGCGTCGACACCGCCGGCTTGATGAACTGCATGGTGTCGTAGATCGCCATGCCCGAGGTCACCACGCCGCCCGGCGAGTTGATGTAGAGATTGATCTCTTTCTTCGGGTTCTCGGCCTCGAGGAACAAAAGCTGTGCACAAACCAGCGTCGCCATACCGTCTTCGACCGGGCCGGTGATGAAAATGATGCGCTCTTTCAGCAGGCGCGAGAAAATGTCGTAGGCCCGCTCGCCGCGATTGGTCTGCTCGACCACCATCGGAACGAGGTTCATGTAGGTTTCGACGGGGTTCTTCATGGACTACCCTTTTTGGAGATGGGGATTCCGGCGCCGGAACATCGGGCAGAATCGGTTCTTGATGGTTAGAATGTAAATAGGATGCCGGCTCACCCTAGCGCAAGGCCGCCTGCTCCTAGCCATCTGGTTAAGTCGAATCAAGGTTTCCGCGCAAGGGAAAGTCCGAACGCGGCCAGCGGCGTTTTTGCGGTGTAGCAATTCCTTAACCGCGTCGCTTAACGAAACGCGGCGAAACCGCTTTCCCCCGGAGAACCATCCCCTACAGTTCAACGTTGAACCTCACCTTCTCGCGTTCAAACAGGGGGAGTGCCATGATCAGGAAAACTGTTTGCCTCGCCATTTCCGGCCTTGCCGGTCTCGGCATGGTGTCCGATGCGGTTGCCGACGGCCGGGCCGCCGAATGCTATGAGCCGGTGCACAGGCCGGCGCTCTATGACACCGTCTATGAAGACGTCATGGTCAGTCCCGGCGGGCAGCTGGTCGACTATGATCCGCCGATCTATGGCACCATGGAGCGCGTCGAGCAGATCGCGCCGCCCCGAGTCACCTATGACATCGTACCGGCGAGAACCCGCACCGTTTACCGCACGGTCCAGGTCGACGATGGCGGCTATGCTTGGGAATGGCGCGTCATCCACGGCCGCAAGGTGCTGTGCAAGGTGTGGCGCAAGGCCCGCTACGCGCGTGTCGCCGAAACGGTGATGCTTGAACCGGAGCGCACACGCCGGGTTGTGCTGCCGGCCGAATATGAAAGCGTCGCCCATGAAGTGCTGGTGCGGCCCGAGCGGCGGCACGTCACCCAGATAGCGCCGTCATACCAGAGGATGGCGCGCCGGGTGGTGGTGCAGGAAGGCTCGACCAGCTGGCGCCGCGTGCATATTGCCAGGCATTGCGAGGATTAGACTTCGGTACTTCGCCGAGGTCCGCCTCGGTTGGCTCAATCCATAGGGCCGTCGGGTGCCAACATCCGGTCTGGCACCAAGCCGGCAAGCCGCGGTAATGGTCTGGCATGACCACATCCATGCCGCCCTACCTCGCCTTTGATCCAGCCACGCGCCGCCTGCGGCTCGATCCGCACGAACCGGCGTTTTTCCAGAACCCCTACGACGCCTATGCCGTCCTGCATGGCGCATCGAATGCCTTCTTCTGGGAGGAATTCGGCTTCTGGTGCTTTGGCGGCTTCGACGACGTCAACCGGCTGTTGCGCGACCGCCGCTTCGGCCGCCAGAACCCGGCCGGCATTCCCGACAGCCGCGGCATCGGCGAGGATCGCTCGCATTTGGCCGCTTTCGACGGCATCGAGAGCAATTCGATGCTGGAGCTGGAGCCGCCGGTGCACACCAGGCTCAGAACCCTGGTCAACCGCGCCTTCGTCTCGCGCCAGGTCGAGCGGCTGCGGCCGCGCGTGGAGGCGCTGGCCAATGAGCTGATCGACCGTTTCGAGCCGCGCCAGGTCGATCTATTGCCCAGCTTCGCCGCACCTTTGCCGATCACCATCATTGCCGAAATGCTCGGTGTGCCGGTCGAAATGGGGCCGCAACTGCTCGACTGGTCGCACCGGATGGTGGCCATGTACATGCATGGCCGCACGCGCGAGACCGAGCAAGCGGCCAATCGCGCCGCGCGCGATTTTTCCGACTTTTTGCGCGGCTATGTCGCCGAGCGGCGCAAGAAGCCTGGCGACGACCTGCTGTCGCTGCTGATCGCGGCGCAGGAGGATGGCCAAAAGCTGTCGGAAGACGAGTTGGTCTCGTCCGCCATCCTGTTGCTCAATGCCGGCCACGAGGCGACCGTCCATCAAACCGGCAACGCCGTGCGCACGTTGCTGGCGCAAGGCGGCGACCCCGGCCGTTTCTTCACCTCGCCGGAAGCAACCGCTGCGACGGTCGAGGAGTGCCTGCGCTTCGACGCGCCGCTGCACATGTTCACCCGCTACGCCTATCAGGAGGTCGAGGTGACATCCGGGGTTGTCGTACAACCGGGCGAGACGGTCGGCCTGCTGCTCGGCATGGCCAATCATGATCCGCTTGCCTTTGCCGAACCTGGCGCCTTCCGGCCCGGCCGACCAGACCAGAAGAATGTCTCGTTCGGCGCCGGTATCCATTTCTGTATTGGTGCGCCGCTGGCGCGGCTGGAATTGCAGGTGTCGCTGAAAACCCTGTTCGAGCGGCAGCCGCAACTCCATCTTGCGGAGCAGCCGCGCTTCCGCGACACCTATCATTTTCATGGGCTGGAAAAGCTCATTGTGAGCTTGTGAGGACGGCGGAGCCGACGCATGCCCGAGAAAATGAGATTCGCCTTTCTACAGGAACCACCCTTCTGCTTTATCGACGGATCGGGACGTCTGGGCGGCAGCGATGCCCACTGGCCAAGAGGGTCTGCCTGACGCTCGGGCTGGAACTTTTGCCCATCGAGACCGAGTTTGCCGAGCTGCTGCCTGGGTTTGCCGAAGATCGGTGGGACATAACCACCGGCCTGTTCATTTCCGACGACCGCCGGAAGCTGGTCGACTTCACAAGGCCGATCTGGATGCTGGCGAATGGATTGCTGGTCGCGAAAGACAATCCCCGCGCCTTTGATGGCTATCGGTCCGTCGCCAATGATCGGACGGCGCTGATCGGCGTCATATCGGGCCAGATCCAGCACCGGACGGCCCTGCAAAACGCTATTCAGCCCGAACGGCTAAGGATATTTGCCACTCAGGCCGAAGCAGCTAACGCCGTCGCGGCCGGCGTGGTGCATGCCTATGCGAGTGCAGCGCTCGCGCATCGCGGCTATCTGAGCCGGCGACCCGACGCGCCTCTCGACGTCGTCGACGTCCCGGCAGTCGAAAAACAGCCAGCGCCCGGCGCTTTCGCTCTCGCCAAAGGCAGTGCCACCCTGCTCCAGCGCGTCGATTCATGTCTCAGTGATTTGCTTGGAAGTCCCTGGCACAGGGAGATGATGAGCGGATACGGCTTTTCCGACACTGACATCGATCGGCTTTTGTGAAGTCCAAGCGCGCCGCGAGCGTCAGAGCTTGATCACATACTCCTTGCGGGTCGTTTCAAGCACTTCCCAGCTGCCCCTGAAGCCTGGCCTGAGCACGAAGCTGTCGCCGGCGCGCACCGTGCGCGCCTCGCCGCCATCCTCGGCAACCACCGAGACGCCGGACAGGATGTGGCAGAACTCCCATTCGTCATATTCGATGCGCCATTTGCCCGGCGTCGCTTCCCAGATGCCGGCATAGAGGCGGCCATCGCGCTCCTCGACATTCCAGGTGCGGAACTTCGGATCGCCCGCAATCAGACGATTCGGCGCCGGGGCGCCAATCTCGGCGTCGACGCTGTCGGTCGATATGGCCAGGTAATGCGCGGACAGGGTTTGCCTCCAACAGGTTAGTGAGTAGTGAGTAGTGAGTAGTGAGTAGTGAGCGGAAAGCGCTCCCTCGAACGGGTGGCTAATCACTAATCACTGCTAACTAGTGAATACCGACCACTACTCACTACTCACTACAAAAAATCAAACCTTGGCCAAAGCCTGTTCCAGATCGGCGACGATGTCGTTGACATCCTCGATGCCGACGGAAAGCCGGACCGTGTCCGGTCCCGCACCCGCCTTGACCTTCTGCTCGTCGGAAAGCTGGCGATGCGTGGTCGATGCCGGATGGATGACCAGCGACTTGGTGTCGCCGACATTGGCGAGGTGCGAGAACAGTTCGAGCGCCTCGACGAACTTGATGCCGGCCTCGTAGCCGCCCTTCAGGCCGAAGGTGAAGACAGCACCGGCGCCTTGCGGCGAGTATTTCTTCTGCAGCGCGTTGTTCTTGTCGCTGGGCAGGCCGGGATAGTTGACCCAGGCGACCTTGGGGTGGTTGGACAGCCAGCCGGCTACGGTGATCGCATTGTCGCAATGGCGTTGCATCCTGAGCGGCAAGGTCTCCAGCCCGGTCAGGATCAGGAAGGCATTGAACGGCGAAATCGCCGGGCCGATGTCACGCAGGCCAAGCACGCGCGCGGCGATGGCGAAGGCGAAATTGCCGAAGGTTTCGTGCAGGACAAGGCCGCCATATTCGGGGCGCGGCTCCGACAGCATCGGATATTTGCCGGATTTCGACCAGTCGAACGTGCCGCCATCGACGATGGCGCCGCCGATCGAATTGCCGTGGCCGCCGATGAACTTGGTCAGCGAATGGACGACGATGTCGGCGCCATGCTCGATCGGCCGCACCAGATAGGGCGAGGCCAGCGTGTTGTCGACAATGAGCGGCAAGCCGTGCTTGCGGGCGATGTCGCCGATCTTCTCGATGTCGACGAAGGTGCCGCCGGGATTGGCCAGGCTCTCGATGAAGATCGCCTTGGTCTTGCCATCGATCTGGCTTTCGAAAGTGGAGATGTCGTTGGTGTCGGCCCAACGCACCTCCCAGCCGAAATTCTTGAAGGCATGGCCGAACTGATTGATCGAACCACCGTAAAGCCTTGTGGCGGCGACGAAATTATCGCCAGGCCGCATGAGATTGTGGAACACGATCACCTGTGCGGCATGGCCGGAAGCAACGGCAAGTGCAGCCGTGCCGCCTTCGAGCGCCGCGATCCGCTCTTCCAGCACCGCCTGGGTCGGGTTCATGATGCGGGTGTAGATGTTGCCGAAGGCCTTCAGCCCGAACAGCGAGGCGGCATGGTCGGCATCGTCGAACACAAAGGAGGTCGTCTGGTAGATCGGCGTGGCGCGTGCGCCCGTCGCCGGGTCGGGCTTGGCGCCGGCATGGACGGCGAGCGTGTTGAAACCGGGCGTGCGGGTCATCGAAAACCTCTCTGAGCGGTAAACGTGTGAATGATGAAATGGTCAATGGTGAGCGATGAATGGTGGTCGCAAAGTCGGCCAGTCCCACCTTGATTGCAAGCCGCTCATATGCGGCTTTACCCGGCTTCCAGGAAAATCCTTCTATTCACCATTCACCATTCACTGCCTTACTTCTGGCGCACACCGAAACTCTGGAATCCCGACCGCATCAGCGGCTTCTTCGACGAAAGCACACCGGAGTTGACGCCGGTCCAGCCGATCTCGCCCGACAGCTTGCCATATTCGATCTTCGGGCAGCGGTTCATCACCACCTTGATACCGGCCGCCTCGGCACGCGTCGCCGCCTCGTCATCGCGCACGCCAAGCTGCATCCAGACGACTTTCGGCAAGGGGTCGAGCTTCAGCACCTCATCGACAATGCCGGGCACCGCTGCGGAGGCGCGAAAGATGTCGACCATGTCGACCGGTTCAGGCAGATCGGCAAGGCTGGCATAGGTCATGCGGCCGAGGATTTCCTTGCCGGCCTGCCCCGGATTGATCGGAAACACCGAAAAGCCCTTGGCCAGCAGGTATTTCAGCACGAAAAAGCTTGGCCTGACATCATTCGCCGATGCGCCGACCATGGCGATGGTCTTCACCGAATTGAGGATGCCGCCGATATAGGCATTGTCGTAGCTATCGTGGTTCACTCGTCGGTCTCCCTCAGTGCTTCCTCCATAAAGGACTGCGGGTCCGTGCAGAAGTCGCGCATCATGCGAAAATGATCGGTATCGCTGAAATCTGTGGGGTCGAGGCCGAAGCGGCTGATGCGAAACAGCCGCGCGCCGGGACAAGCCATCAGCAGCGGCGAATGCGTCGCCATGATCACTTGCGCCGTGCCTGACTGGTCCATGCGCCGCAGCATCTTCAACAATTCGATCTGCCGCGACGGCGACAGCGCGCTTTCGGGCTCATCGAGGATGTAGATGCCTTGCCGGCGGCAGCGCTCCTCGAAAAAGCGAATGAACCCTTCGCCATGCGACCAGGACAGGAAGTCCGGCGGCGGCGGTCCGAACGGGTCTTCGAGTGCCGCCTGGTCGAGATAGCGCGCGACCGAGTAAAAAGATTCGGCACGAAAGAACCAGCCGGCGGTGACTTTTGGCAGCCAGTGGCCGCGGAATGTATTCGCCAGTGCCGCACCGCTCTTGTCGATGGCGATGGAATGATCGACCGGACGATAGCCCTTGCCGCCGCCGGCCTCGTCGTAACCGGCCAGCGCGCCGATGGCTTCCAGCAGTGTCGATTTGCCGGTGCCGTTTTCACCGACAATGATGGTGATCGGCGTGGTGAATTCGAGCTCGAATTCACGGCCGCGAAACAGCGGCAGGTTCCATGGATATTTTTCCCAATCTTCCACGCGCTCGGGGTCAATCAGGATGCGCTTGAGATAGGGCGCCTTCAGCCGCGTCAGTTGCTTGCGGTACGCCATCCGGGTCAGTCGGGCAGCGAGATCGAGCCGTCTTCCGTGATCGGAAAGGCCGGATTGTGTGCGACTTCCCAGACATGGCCGTCGGCATCGGCGAAATATCCATACCAGCCGCCCCAGAAGGCGCGGCTTGCCGGCTTGACGATCCTGCCGCCGGCCTTCTCGGCGGCCGCCAGCACGTCGTCGACTTCGGCATCGGAGCGGGTGTTGTAGGCGAGGTAGACCGCCGACGGTGCTGCGGCGAAGGCAATGCCTGAATCCTCCTCGGCGCTTGGCCTCGGGAACAGGCCGAGAATGGCGCCGCCCATCTGGAAGAAGGCGACGCCATCGGTGATGCCGGCGTGGCGCTTCAAGCCCATGCCTTCGTAAAAGCGCACGGCGCGCTCGAGATCGTCGGTGGCGATGGTGATGATGGAGATGCGCGGTTCCATGGATCGAAAACCTATTCGTCCGTCCATTCCGGTTTGCGCTTGCCGATGAAGGCGCCGATGCCTTCCTCGGCGTCGCGGGCCAGCATGTTCTCGACCATGACGCGGCCGGTATAGGCATACGCGTCCGCCAACCCCATCTCGGCCTGCGCGTAAAAGGCTTCCTTGCCGGTCTTGACCACCAGAGATGATCTGGAGGCAATGGTTTGCGCGTATTTGGTGACGATCTGATTCAGGTATTCGCGCGGCACGACGCGGTTGACCAGGCCGAATTCCTTGGCGGTTGCGGCATCGATGGTCTCGCCGGTGAGCAGCATTTCCATGGCGTGCTTGTGAGACACGTTGCGTGACAGCGCCACCATCGGCGTCGAACAAAACAGGCCGATATTGACGCCCGGCGTGCAGAAGGTCGCTTCATGCGAGGCAATGGCGAGGTCGCAACTGCAAACCAGTTGCAGCCCCGCAGCGGTGGCTAGGCCATCGACTTCGGCGATGATCGGGAGCGGATGGCGCACGATCTGCTGCATCAACGCCGCGCAAGCCGAAAATGTCTGCTCGAAAAACCCCTTGCCCTTGTCGGCGTCGGCGCGGCGCGCGGTCATTTCCTTGAGATCGTGGCCGGCGCAAAAGACTTTCGCGGCGGCCGCCAGGACGATGACGCGGACCGATTTGTTGACCTTGGCATGGTCGAGCTCGGCGCTCAGTGCCGCCATGACGGAAAGCGACAAGGCATTGGCGGGCGGATTGGCGAGCGTCAGGCGCAGCACGCCCTTGTCCAGCCTGGCGATGACCGGCCCGTCTATGGCAACAGGTTTGATAGAAAGGATTTCGGCCATGACAAGGTCTCCGCGATTCCGCCGGCGCGCCAGACTATCTAATATCGGATCGAGTTTCATCAACACCCATCGCTTGCGCCAGAGGTGTTGCCAGAAGCGCATCATTGCGTTCATACAGGCCCGGCATTGAACGAGAGACCGACATGCCCGCCCAGGATAATCTCAAGCCGGTGCTGACGGCGGCTGAAGTCAATGCGCTGATGGCCAGCGTCTACCCGCAGCTCAACGACGAGTTCACGTCGTATGAGGCGCTCGATGTGTTTCCGGGCGGCTGCACGGTGCGGCTCAACGCCAGCGAACGGCATTTGCGTCCCGGCGGCACGGTGTCCGGGCCCTCGCTGTTCACGCTGGCCGACATTGGCGGCTATGTCTGCGTGCTCAGCCACGCAGGACCGGATGCGCTTTCGGTTACGGTCAACCTCAACATCAATTTTGTCCGCAAGGCCGAAGCCGGGCCGATCGACGGCCATTGCCGCATCCTGAAGCTGGGCAAGAGCCTGATGGTGTTCGATATCGACATCGTTGCCGGACCGAAGGGACACACGGTAGCGCATGCGACCGGCACCTATTCGATCCCGCCGAAGCGCGCCGCCGATGTGGTAAAATAATACCTTTTGGTCAAACCTTTGTTTTTATTACACTTTGCGAGCAGAGGTGCGTTTCCTGCGCCTTGACGTGCCCACTCCCCTCGCCTATAAGCCGTCACGAAGCAGCGGCCCGCAAAGGCCGCCGTTTTGTTATTGGCGGCGGGCAAGTGCCTTGTCGCCAATCCAAGCAACAAGAAACGCCTTCTTCGGAAGGTCCTAACCGAAAGCAGAAAAATCCATGGCAACCTTTTCGCAGAAGCCTGCGGATGTGGTGAAGAAGTGGGTGCTGATCGACGCCGAGGGTCTCGTCGTCGGCCGTCTCGCCACTGTCATCGCCAATCATCTTCGCGGCAAGCACAAGCCCACCTTCACCCCGCATGTCGACGACGGCGACAACGTCATCGTCATCAATGCCGACAAGGTGGTGTTCACCGGCAAGAAGTTCACCGACAAGGTCTACTACTGGCACACCGGTCACCCCGGCGGCATCAAGGAGCGCACCGCGCGCCAGCTGCTCGAGGGCCGTTTCCCCGAGCGTGTCGTCGAGAAGGCCGTCGAACGCATGATCCCGCGCGGGCCGCTCGGCCGTCGCCAGATGAAGAACCTCCGCGTCTATGCAGGCACGGAACATCCGCATGTCGCCCAGCAGCCCGTCACCCTCGACGTCGGCGCGCTGAACGCCAAGAACAAGAAGGTTGCATAAGATGGCTGAGCTTTCCTCGCTCGCAGAATTGGGCGCCGCCACCGGCAACGCCAACACCCAGCCGGCAGCACCCGTGCATGTCCAGAAGCTCGACAAGTCGGGCCGCGCCTATGCCACCGGCAAGCGCAAGAACGCCATTGCGCGCGTCTGGGTGAAGCCGGGTTCCGGCAAGATCGTCGTCAACGACAAGGAATTCGCGACCTATTTCGCGCGTCCGGTCCTGCAGATGATCCTCAACCAGCCGATCATCGCTTCCAACCGCGCCGGCCAGTACGACATCGTCGCCACCGTCATCGGCGGCGGCCTGTCCGGCCAAGCCGGTGCCGTTCGTCACGGCATCTCCAAGGCGCTGACCTACTACGAGCCGGCACTGCGCGCCGTGCTCAAGAAGGGCGGCTTCCTGACCCGCGACAGCCGCGTCGTCGAGCGCAAGAAGTACGGCAAGGCGAAGGCCCGTCGTTCCTTCCAGTTCTCGAAGCGCTAAGCGCTGCGACGTTCCAGACCTCGAAAGGCCGCCTCCGGGCGGCTTTTTTGTTTGGGTCACGGCAGTCACCCCGCCCGCGTCTTCGGCGCGACCTCCCCATCGAGGGGAGGTAGGGGTCACGGCGGTTTTGCCGCCCTGAACAATCCACGGGGGCTCGGCTGACACCAAAACCCGACCATAAGAGCGCGACGCCCTACCTCTCCTCGATGGGGAGGTCGGCGCGAAGCGCCGGGTGGGGTGATGGCGCCGGCCTCGGTTCAAGTCTCAGAACTTGCTGGCCTTGATGTAATCGATAAACGCCCGTAGCGGCGCTGGAACCAGACGCCGTCCGGGATAGTACAGAAATGGTCCGGGAAAACTCTGCCACCACGGTTCGAGCACGGGCTCCAGGGCGCCGCTTTCGAAGTGAGGGCGAAGCCAGCCCTCGAAGAGAGCGACGATGCCGCTGCCGGCAATGGCCGCATGGACGGCAAGATCGCTCGCCCCGCCGATCCGCACGATCAACGGCCCCGTCGTGTCGACCCGCACCACCTCGCCGTCGCGCTCGAATTCCCACGGCAGCATCGCACCGCTGGCAAAACGACCGCGCAGACAAGCATGGCCAAGCAGGTCGCTCGGGTGCTGCGGCCGCCCATGGCGCTCGAGATAGGCGGGGCTGGCGCCAGTGGCGAAGCGCTGGACGCGCGGTCCGATCGGCACCGCGATCATGTCCTGCTCCAGTCGCTCGTCATAGCGGATGCCGGCGTCGCAGCCGGCCGCCAACACGTCGACGAAGTTCTCATCGGCGATGACCTCCAGCCGAATGCCGGGATAGGCGGCGAGGAAGCCCGGAACGATGTCGGGCAATATCAGCCGCGCGGCGCTGACCGGGACGTTGAGGCGCAGCGAACCGGCCGGCCTGTCGCGAAAGCCATTGACCACGTCGAGGGCCGCCTCCACCTCCGACAGCGCCGGGCCAAGCCGTCCGAGCAGGCTGAGGCCTGCGTCGGTTGGAACAACACTGCGTGTGGTGCGGTTGAACAGCCTGACGCCGAGCTGCGTCTCCAGGCGGCGCACCGCTTCGCTCAGGCCCGACGCGCTGCCGCCGCCGGCGCGAGCCCCTTCGCGAAAACCGCCGGCACGCGCCACCGTCACGAAAGCATTCAGATCGCCAAGATCCATCATTGTTCGCCATTCCGCACAAGCTGTACGGATTGTACCTTATTATCCCAAGGTTGAGCAGCGTCTATCTTCGCCTCCTCAAAGGAGATCGACCATGTCCACCATCCAAAAATCCGGCACATTCACCCTCGGCAGCCACACCGTGAAACGGCTCGGCTACGGCGCCATGCAACTTGCCGGCCCGCACGTTTTCGGTCCGCCGAAAGATCGGGACGCGGCCATTGCTGTGCTGCGCGAAGCGGTGGCGTCCGGGGTCAACCACATCGACACCAGCGACTATTATGGCCCGCATGTCACCAACCAGCTGATCCGCGAAGCGCTGGCGCCCTATCCGCAAGACCTCGTCATCGTCACCAAGATCGGGGCGCGGCGCGGCAGCGACGGCTCATGGCTGCCTGCCTATTCCGCCAGGGAACTTGAGCAGGCCGTGCACGACAATCTCAGGAATCTCGGCCTTGAGGTGCTGGATGTCGTCAATCTGCGCATCATGTTCGGGGTGATGGGTCCGGCCGAGGGCTCGATCGGGGCGCAGTTGACGGCGCTTGCCGAATTGCAGCGCAAGGGCCTGGTGCGCCATATCGGCCTGAGCAACGTCACCCCAGCGCAGGTCGAGGAAGGCCGTGGGATCGCCGAGATCGTCTGCGTGCAGAACCAGTACAATCTGGCGCATCGCGACGACGACGGGTTGATCGATGAACTGGCGCGCGCCGGCATCGCCTACACGCCGTTCTTCCCGCTCGGCGGCTTCAGCCCGCTGCAGTCGTCGACCTTGTCGGATGTGGCCGCGCGGCTCGGCGCCACACCCTTGCAGGTTGCGCTCGCCTGGCTGCTGCGCCGCTCGCCGAACATCCTGCTGATCCCGGGGACGTCGTCGGTCGGGCATTTGAGAGAGAACCTGGCGGCGGCGGACCTGGAGCTGTCGGCTGATGTGCTGAGGGAATTGGATGGGGTGGCGAAAGCGGCGTGAAGATTTTGCGGGCGGCGCTGTCACCCCACCCGCGCCTTCGGCGCGACCTCCCCATCGAGGGGAGGTAGGAGGTCGCGGCAGCCTTGCATGCCTCGCAATCGCTACGACTGTCGGAATCTAAAGCGCCAACGCCCTACCTCCCCTCGATGGGGAGGTAGGCGCGCAGCGCCGGGTGGGGTGATGGCGCCGACGTACGATTTCTAATTGATACTCGCCGTATTCGCGGCTCGGCTGGCTTCGCCTCATCCACATAAGGCACCCGAAACCCATTGGCCCCCAGCCAGCCAATCGCAGCCTTCGGTTCGTCGGTCTGGATGATGGTGGCGCCGCGTTCGGCCCAGAAACCGTGATCTCGGCCGAAATGCCGGCCTGCACCGCCAGTTCATCGCCGCAGCTGCCGGAGAGGAAGCCGCCGGGCCTTGCACCTTGGCGATACAACTCCTTCGCCAAGCTGTGACTGGCATCTTGCGTGCCGGTTCTATAGTTGTGGCAGCCCGATGAACAAAGAAGGACCCGTAATGGCGAACCAGACCATCGACAACGCGTTCACCGCCCGCTCCAAGACGGGGCCTTCCTTCGAGCCGACCTATGCCGGCGCGCTGTCGTTCATGCGGCGCAAATACACCAAGGATGCAAAGGGCGCGGACGCCGTCGTGTGGGGCATTCCGTTCGATGCCGCCGTCACCAACCGGCCGGGCGCGCGCTTCGGGCCGCAGGCGATCCGCCGCGCCTCGGCGATCCTCGACAACGACCCGCAATATCCGTTCTCGCGCGACCTGTTCGAGCATCTCGCCGTCATCGACTATGGCGATTGCCTGCTCGATTCGGGCAATCACCAGAAGACACCAGGCACGATCGAGCGCGAGGCGGCGAAGATCCTGAAATCGGGTGCCTTCCTGTTGTCGCTCGGCGGCGATCATTTCGTCACCTGGCCGCTGCTCAAGGCACATGCCGCCATCCACGGGCCGCTGGCGCTGGTGCAGTTCGATGCGCACCAGGACACCTGGCCTGACGATGGCAAGCGCATCGACCATGGTTCGTTCGTCGGCCGCGCCGTCAATGAAGGCATCATCGACCCCGACCGCTCGATCCAGATCGGCATCCGCACGCATGCCCCCGATACGTTCGGCATCAAGATCCTTTACGGTCACGAGATCGAGGAGATGCGGGCTTCCGACATCGCCTATGCGATCGTCGACCGCACCGGCGGCAGGAAGACCTATCTCACCTTCGACATCGACTGCCTCGACCCGGCCTTTGCGCCCGGCACCGGCACGCCGGTTGCCGGCGGACCGTCCTCGGCGAAAATCCTGTCGACGCTGCGCCAGCTCGGCCAGGTCGATATTGTCGGCGCCGACGTCGTCGAGGTTGCGCCGGCCTATGATCACGCCGATATAACGGCGATCGCCGGCTCGATGGTGGCCATGCACTATCTCGGCCTGGTGGCCGAGCGAAAAGCGCGGGCGGAAGAGCTGAACAGCGGCAACCATGGCGCGGCAAACCATGGCCAGGGCATATAGGCCTGAATTAGCAGGGAATTGACGGGCACATGAAACCGAAAATCTTCATCGATGGCGAACACGGCACCACCGGCCTGCAGATCCGGGCGCTGCTGGCCGAGCGCGGCGACCTCGAGATCATCTCGATCCCGGCCGAGCGCCGCAAGGAAACGGTGGCGCGCGCCGAGTTCCTCAATGCAGCCGATGTCGCCATCCTGTGCCTGCCGGATGCGGCTGCCAAGGAAAGCGTATCGCTGATTGCCAACGACACCACCAAGGTGATCGACGCCTCCACGGCGCATCGCGTAGCCGAGGGCTGGGAATATGGCTTTGCCGAGATGGACAAGGATCAGGCCAGGATCATCGCCAATGCGAAACGCGTCGCCAATCCCGGCTGCTGGCCGCAAGGGCCGATCGCGACGCTGCGGCCGCTGGTCGCTGCCGGTCTGCTGCCGGCGGATTTCCCGATCACGGTCAATGGCATTTCGGGCTATTCGGGCGGCGGCCGGCCGATGATCGAGGACTATGTCGCCAAGGGCGAGGATGCCTCTGAATTCCAGGTCTATGGGCTGACCCTGCAGCACAAGCATGTGCCGGAGCTGCGCACCTATGCGAAGCTGTCGCACGATCCGATCATGCAGCCGGCGGTCGGCAATTTCGCCCAAGGCATGATCACAGTGGTGCCGCTGCAGCTCGGCGGGCTCGACCATGTGCCGGCCGGCGCCGAACTGCACGCGGCAATCGCCGACCATTTTGCCGCCATCAAGGGCGGCGTGGTCGAGGTAGCTCCTTACGAGCACGTGGAGCGCCTGCCCGAGATCAATCCCGAGGTCTATAACGGCACCAACCGCATGAAGGTCTATGTCTTTGCCAATGACGACCGGGCGCAGGCGCTGCTGATTGCGGTCTATGACAATCTCGGAAAGGGCGCCTCGGGTGCTGCCGTTCAGAACATGGATCTGATGCTCGGCCTTTAATTCAGTTGGAGAGAGCATTCTGTCGCCCGAAAACCGCTTAACACTTTTCGGCATCACGCTCTGAATGGACGCGCCTGCATTTCCAAAGCGCTGGAAGATCAGCGCGCCCGAGCTCATTGCCGAGACGTTTTCGAGCCGCATCTGGAAGGTGCGGCGTGAGGACGGCTCGCCGGCCATCGTCAAGGCGCTCAAACCATTCGACGATGTCGAGGACGAGTTGCGCGGCGAGCACTATCTCGCATGGCGGCGCGGCGAAGGCGCGGTGCGGCTGCTTGGCCGGGACGGCCACCGCATGCTGCTGGAATATGCCGGTGACACCCTGCTTTCCGAAGTTCTGGCCAAGGAAGGCGACAACGCCGCGACCGCAATCGCGGCCGAGTTGATGGGGAGACTGTTCTCGCCCTCAAGACACCCTGCCCCGCCGGACCTGCAGCCGCTGCGGACACGGTTTGCCAGCCTGTTCAAAAAGGCCGGAGCCGATCGCGACGCCGGAGAGCACAGCCTCTATATCGAGGCCGCCGAAATCGCGGACCGGCTGCTCGATGCGCCGCATGCGGTCAAGCCGCTGCATGGCGACCTGCATCACGACAACATTTTGCACGGTGCGCGCGGCTGGCTGGCGATCGACCCGAAGGGCGTGCTCGGCGATCCCGGCTTCGACGCCGCCAATCTGTTCTACAACCCACTGGGGCGCGACGACCTCTGCCTCGATCCCGAGCGCATCGCGCATATGGCCGAGATCTTCGCCAGGACACTCGGCCAGACGCCGGCTGCCATTCTCGACCATGCCATCGCCTATGGCTGCCTGTCGGCCGCATGGCATCATGAGGACGAGAATGCGGTCGACGAGAACCGCGAGCTGTCGGTTGCGGGAGTGATCCGAAAGGTGCGGCTCAGCTTCTGACCGGCGCAGCCTCGCGCGTTAGACGTAGCGAGGCAGTTCGTTCGCGAAATAGATTATTGCGACGGCCAAGACACCGTAGACGATGTACCTGCGTTCATGGGCGGCCGCGTTGGCAGTGGATAGGCGCCCTTGTTGCCGCGCCAGTGGGCGGCGGCAAATCCCAGCAGGACAAGCGCGAAGGCCTGATGGGTCAGCGCCATGTGCAGCGGCACCTGCATCAGCAGCGTGCCGATGCCGATCGAGGCCTGCACCAGCACCAGCAGAAACAGCAGCGTTGCGCGGCGTGCGTGTGTCGTGCCCGGCAGCCGCCGGCGCGTCGCTATCATATGCCAGAGCGCGATGGCAAAGACCGTATAGGCGCCGAGCCGGTGGACGAACTGCACCGTCTTCGGGTTCTCGAAGAAATTGCGCCAGGCCGGCTCGAGCAGAAGCAAATCTGACGGGATCACCTTGCCGTCCATCAGCGGCCAGGTGTTGTAGCTCAGGCCGGCGTCGAGCCCTGCGACCAGCCCTCCGAGATAGATCTGGATCAGCGCCAGCAGCACGATGAAGCCGGCCAGCCTTTGTGTCGGCCGGCCGGCGGCAGGCTCCGAATGCGGCGCCAGCCCGCGCGCGACCACCATGGTGGCAGTGAAGATCAGGGCGGCAAGCGTCAAATGCGTGGCCAGCCGGTACTGGCTGACGGAGACGCGGTCGACCAGGCCGGAGGCCACCATCCACCAGCCGATGGCGCCTTGCAGGCCACCAAGCAGCAGAATACCGACCAGCTTTGGCCCAAGGCCGCGCTCGATGCGGCGCGTCGCCCACAAGACCAGCAACGGCAGGCCGAAGACCAGGCCGACACTGCGCGCCAGGATACGGTGCGCCCACTCCCACCAGAAGATCGACTTGAAGGCATCGAGGCTCATGCCCTTGTTGAGCTCGGCATATTGCGGAATCTTCTGGTAGAGCTGGAATTCCTCCTGCCACTCCGCGTCATTGAGCGGCGGTATCACCCCGTGGATCGGCTTCCACTCGGTAATCGACAGGCCGGAATTGGTGAGCCTGGTGGCGCCGCCAACCAGCACCAGCGCAAACAGCACCAGAAGCACGACATAAAGCCAGCCGCGCAGCAGAGCCCGGTTTTGCAGATCGCGATCGCGGTCAATGTAAGGCGCGGCGGCTGATATGGCGGCCATGGGTTGGTCCCGGCAGGTTGACGTGGCGGATTGGTGAACCATCGCAACCCGGCTGACAAGACCGGACGGCGCGGCACGCCGTCGCGCCGCATCTCCCGGGTTGCACAGGCGCGCGGTTGGGCCTAAGCGGAGGCGATCAACGAGAACGCTCATGCCCATCCGCCTGAAAAAGCTGATCGGAACTTTCCTGCTGGTGGCGCTGGTCATCATCTATGCGCTGGTAGCGTCGATCATAGCGGTCGCGCAGCTGTCGCAATCCAGCCCGCTGGTGCACTTCCTGTTCTTCCTGTTCAGCGGCCTGTTCTGGGTGCTGCCTGCGATGGGCATCATCAAATGGCTGATCCTGGAGCCGCCGCCGAAAGGCTGAAGAGCCCGCCCCAGGTTAGATGGTGACGACCATTTTGCCGGCATTGGCCAGCGGCGTCGTTACGCCCGACAACATGGTGCGGATATGGGCGACGCTCTGGTAGCGGCCGTTGATCGAAATGCGCGGCAGCGCGTGCAGGAAGCCGGCGTGCTCGGCGTGCAGCACGCCGTGGCGAGTGGTCACCGCCGAGGCGTAGCCGGCGTCGCGGGCAAAGCCCACTTCGCGGCAGCCGACAGCGCTGGCGTAACCATAGGGGTAAGCGAGATGACGGGGGTTTTCGCCGAGCTGCGCCTGCAGCTGGCGCCTGACGTCGACGATTTCATGGCGCGCATCGGCTTCGTCGAGCCGCTTCAGATTGCGGTGGTTGACCGTATGCGCGCCGATCGTCACCAGCCTGTGCCCGGCCACGGCGCGGATATCGTCCCAGGTCATTAGCGTGCTTGGGCGCAAGCCATCGAGGTCGATGCCGTTCGAGCGCGCCAGATCGCGCAGCACGGCGCGCTGACCCTCCTCGCGCACCTCGAGCGTCAGATAGGCATGCAGACGCGCATTGGCGTGGAGTTTCTTGCTGTGGGTCGAGCAGTCTATGGTCACCGGCCCCTTCGGCGTCGCCAGCGTCAAACGCTCCCGCGCGTTGACGATATCCTCGACCACGTCCCACCATAAATCGGCGCTGCCGTCGATCAGACCCGGCGCGACATAGATGGTGATCGGCGCGTCGTGCTTTTCGAGCACTGGCAGCGCTTCGGTCATGTTGTCGCGATAGGCGTCGTCGGCGGTGATGGTGGCGAACTGGCCGTCCTTGCCGCCGGCCTTGATGCGCTCGATCGCCTCGTCGAGGGTGACGAAGGCATAGCCCCTCGACTTCATGTCGGCGACGAGAGCGTCGAGGAATCGCGGGGCGATGTTGAGGTGGCGGTTAACGCCGTCCGGCTTCTCCGGCGTGGCGGTGACCCGATGCAACATGAGGATGGCGCCAATGCCGCCGACAAACGGCTTGGCCAGCGGTGCAAGGCCGGTAAAGCGGGCGATATTAAGCGCCAGTTTCCGAACTGCCTCACCACCGTCGATCATTCATTCACCTTTTGCGCCTAGGCTCGATCCAAGCACGGAACGCGCCGACGCGAACTCCTGATCGCGACGAATACGCCTTAAGGATTGAGGTATGGTTGACGCCACAGCGTCATTTGACGGCAATCGGCTCGCCGCAAGCAAGGCGTCTGCGCGCACGCCGGCTGCCGACCAGACCAGTCTGTCGGTGTCGATCGCAGATGCTGCCGCGCTCGCCTCTTACGGCGAATTCTGCCGTTCGGCGCTGTTTGCGCCGGCGCAAAGCGCGGACTGGGTTCGTGCCTGGACGGCGCAGGCTAATCCCGATGCCGTCATTGCCACGCTGACAATCGAGGACAGGCCGGTCTTTGCACTGGCACTGGAAATCACGCGAACTGGTCCATTCCGCGTCGCCCGCTTCATGGGCGGGCGCCATGCCAACGGCAATTTCGCCGCCGCCGATCCGGCATGGCTGGCAAAGGCAGATGCTGGGGGGATCCGCAGGCTGGTGACGGCGATCGGCAAGGCGCGTCCCGACATCGATCTCGTTGCCTTGGAAAGGCTTCTGCCCGACCTCGATGGCGTTGCCAATCCGCTGGTGGCGTTCTCCAACTTTCCGAGCCCAAACCTGTCGCTCGCAGTCAATCTCGACGGTGGTTTCGATGCGCTGCTGTCGCGTGTGGGCGGCAAGCGCAAGCGCAAGAAGCACCGTTCGCAGACACGCAAATTCGAGGCGGTCGGCGTTCATCGCCGCATCGAGGCGCAGACACCCGAAGACGTGAACCGGCTGCTCGACGCTTTCTTCGAGATGAAGGAGTTCCGTTTCGCCAAGATGGGCATCGCCAATGTCTTCGGCGAGCCGGAGGTGCGGGCTTTCTTCCGTGCCCTCTTCGCCGGCGCGCTAGCCGAGGAGAAACCGGCCTTTGTGCTGCATGGGCTCGAAGTGGCCGGCAAGCTGCGCGCAATCACCGGCTCGAGCCGCTCGGGCAAACGCCTGATCTGCGAATTCGGCGCCATCGCCGAGGACGATCTCGGCCACACCAGCCCCGGCGATTTCCTTTTCTTCGACATCATCGAGGAAGCGTGCCAAACAGGCTTCGATGTCTATGATTTCTCGGTCGGCGACGAGCCCTACAAGCGGCTCTGGTGCGATATCGAGACCCAGCATTTCGAGGTGCTGGCGCCCCTGACGCTGAAGGGACGCGCCCTGGCGTCGGCGCTGCGGCAGGGCGCACGGGCGAAAGCCTTCATCAAGAACAACCCGACGGTCTGGAAGCTGACCAAGATGCTGCGCCGCAAGGCCGCCGGACAGGCAGCGCCCGCTCCCACGGACGACGAAAACTAGCGTTCAGAAATTCAGCGCTTCGCGGAGCGCCGGGCCGGCCCTGACCCGCAGGTCGAGATCCGCCTCGATGTGGTCGATATGGTGCAGCATCAGCCGGCTCACCAACCCGCAATCGCCGCTCTCCAGCGCGCCGACCATTTCCGTGTGCTCACTGTGCCCGCAGGCCGACACGCCGGATCGTCCGTAAAGGGCGATCACCAGCGACGAACGCGCCACCAGCTCCTCCATGAAGCGCTGCAGGATGGCATTGCCGGCGACGGAGGCGAGCAGCAGATGGAAATCGCCCGACGCCTTGATTTCGGAGCGCCGGGCGGTTGGGCCGCGCTCGGCGATGAAGCGCCCTTCCTCGTCGAGCTGCGCTCGGAACGCAGCGATATCGGTGGCTGTGACCCGCCCGCAGGCGGCAATGGCGATGCCCGGCTCGATCAGCCGGCGCGATGCGAACACCTGGCGCGCTTCCTCGGGCGAAGGGTTGGCGACGAAGGCGCCACGGTTGCGCTCGGTACGCACCAGCCCCTCGAAGGACAGCATCTGCAGCGCCGCGCGCGCGACCGTGCGCGAGACGTCGAACAGCGTGCCGACCTCGCCTTCCGACAGCTTGGTGCCGGGCGTCAGCCGACGGTCAACGATGGCGTCCCGCAGATTGTCGCGAATCGCCTGGGCGCGATCCTGGTTGGCGCTGTCGGCGGAATGGATCTGATCGGCAATGTTCATGGCGATGATGGTTCCCAGCCTCTTCTAGCGCAACTCGTCGCCTGCGCACGAGAGGCAAAGTGGACACCAAGCGAAAAAAGATTGCATACGATTCTTGCGCGGATCGCGCACAATCGCCCATAATTTGTGCAATGCACAAGATAGCCCACCGGCTAGGCAGTGGGCAAGAACCCCGATTTTGCTGTCGATTCAAACGCTTGGGCCGATTGCCGCCGATTGGCACGCATAATGCATTGGTTAATGCGACCAAACGGGGAAGCCTGAATGTCCAAAGCCGCCGAGATCGACATCGTCTCCGTTTCGAAAGTGTACGGAACGACGACTGCCGTCGAGGCCATCAGCCTGAAAATACCGGCAGGCACCTATTGCTGCCTGCTTGGCCCCTCCGGCTGCGGCAAGACCTCGACGCTGCGCATGATTGCCGGCCATGAAAGCATTTCGTCGGGCGATGTCCGCCTCGGCAACATCGTCGTCACCGACCTGCCGCCGGCAAAGCGTGGCACGGCGATGATGTTCCAGTCCTATGCGCTGTTTCCGCATCTCGACCTTGTCGACAATGTCGCCTTCAGCCTGAAGATGAAGGGCGTCGACAAGGAGCAGCGCCGTGCCAAGGCGCTCGACATGCTCAAGCTGATGCAGATGGAGGCCTATGCGACGCGCAGGCCGGCGCAGCTTTCCGGCGGCCAGCAGCAGCGTGTTGCACTCGCCCGCGCTCTGATCACCGATCCCGAGGCGCTGCTGCTCGACGAGCCGCTGTCGGCACTCGACCCGTTCCTGAAGATACGCATGCGCGCCGAGCTGAAGAAATTGCAGACCTCGCTTGGCATCACTTTCGTCCACGTCACCCACAGCCAGGAAGAGGCCATGGCCTTGGCGGACCTGATCGTGGTGATGAATGACGGCCGCATCGAACAGGCGGCGCCGCCGCGAGATGTGTTCGAAAGGCCGGCCACGGCCTTTGTCGCGCGCTTCATGGGCGACCACAATGTCATCTCCGGCCGGGTCACCAGCGAGCGTGGCGGCATGGTCGTCTTCGACGTCAATGGTGGCGCCTCGCTCGCCGCCCGCGGGCAAGGCCGGGAGGCGGGCCAGGAGGTGGGCACGCCGATCGACATTGCCATCCGCACCGACCATGTGCGCATCGGCGAAGCGCCCTCGCCCGGCCTTGGCTTCACCGGCATCGTCTCCAACATCGAGTATCGCGGCGCCACGGTGAAGCTGTCGGTCACCGGCGGCGGCATCGACGATTTCACCGTTATCATCGACGATTCCGACTTCTTCGCCAAACCCGTCGCCCTTGGCGACGCCGTACCGCTCGCCTGGGATTCCGAGGACGCCATCGTCCTCGGCCGCCTTCATTCATGAATTCGACGAAGCAAAACAAAACAGGGGAATAGGAATGACAAAAACAGTAGAAACAAAGACCGGAATTTCGCGCCGTTCGTTGCTCAAGACAGGTGCGGCCGCCGTCGGCCTCGCCGCAGGCTCGGGCGCCATTACAGGCTTCCCGACCATCTGGGCGCAGTCCAACATCACGCTGCGCCAGTTCGGCACCGGCGTGTCGAACCTGAACGCGATCGCCGACAAGTGCAAGGCCGACCTCGGCATCACGCTGGAAATGACGGCGACCGATTCGGACGCGGCCGCCCAGCGCGCCGTGACCCAGCCCGACAGCTATGACATCGCCGACATCGAATACTGGATCTGCAAGAAGGTGTTCCCGAGCGGCGTGCTGCAGCCGATGGATGTCAGCAAGCTGAAATACTACGACGAACTGGTGCCGTTGTTCAAAACCGGCAAGCTGACGCCCGACAGCATCATTGCCCAGGGCACCGCGCCGCACACGGTCGGCTATGTCGAAGCGCAGGACTCAAAGACCTTCGCCAAGGCGCCGACTAAGTGGTTCACCATGGTGCCGACGATCTACAATGCCGACACGCTGGGCATCCGGCCCGACCTCGTCGGCCGCGACATCACCACCTGGGCCGACATCATGGACCCGGCCTTCAAGGGCAAGACCGCGATCCTTAACATCCCGTCCATCGGTATCATGGATGCGGCCATGATCATGGAGGCCACAGGCAGCATCGAATATGCCGACAAGGGCAACATGACCAAGGAAGAGATCGACAAGACGATCGACTTCCTCATCAAGGCAAAGCAGGCCGGCCAGTTCCGCGCCTTCTGGAAGTCGTTCGACGAGAGCGTCAACCTGATGGCGTCCGGCGAGGTGGTCATCCAGTCGATGTGGTCGCCGGCCGTCGCCGCCGTGCGCTCCAAAGGCATCGCATGCCGCTTCCAGCCGCTCAAGGAAGGATACCGCTCATGGGGCGGCGGCCTTGGCCTTGCCGCCCATCTCAAGGGCGCCGAGCTCGACGCCGCCTACGAATACATCAACTGGTATACGTCGGGCTGGGTCGGCGGCTATCTCAACCGCCAGGGCTACTATTCCGCCAATATGGTCTCGGCCAAGAAGTTCATGTCCGAGGACGAATGGGGCTACTGGATCGAAGGCAAGCCGGCCAAGGGCGAGATCAAGGCGCCGGACGGCACCGTCATGGAAAAGGCCGGCGCCGTGCGCGACGGCGGTTCGTTCGAAGAGCGCATGGGCAAGGTCGCCTGCTGGAACTCGGTCATGGACGAGGACCGCTACATGGTGAAGCGCTGGAACGAATTCATCGCGGCGTAGAGCGGACGCGTTCACTGTGATGTTGCGATCCTTCGCGCCCCCCTCTGTCCTGCCGGACATCTCCCCCACTTGGGGGGAGATTGGCAGCGTCATGGCCGGCTCTTCGTTAGCAACGTTGGAGTTTGGCGAAGGCCGTTATGAGAGTTCGATCTCCCCCCTCGTGGGGGAGATGTCCGGCAGGACAGAGGGGGGCGCGAAGGATCGCAAGTCATCGCGATCACGCGGAGGATTTTCCCAATGACAGTCGCGCTCGAAAGCCCCGCCATCGCAGCAGCCAAGCCCGCCAGACGCCGCCGCGTCTCCCTTGGCGCCGTCACGCCCTATTTGCAATCGGCGCCGCTGGCGCTCATCCTCGGTGCGTTCCTGCTCTTGCCAATCATCATGATCGCCGTCGTCTCCTTCTGGGATTATGACTTCGCCGCCATGTATCCGGATTTCCTGACGACGAACTATTCCGACGTGCTGGGATCCTGGGTCACTTGGAAGACCTATCTCAACACCATCAAATTCGCTGCCATCGTCTGGGCTCTGACCTTGTTGATCGGCTTCTGGGTCGCCTATTTCCTCGCCTTCCATATCCGCACCACCGCCATGCAGATGGTGCTGTTCCTTGTCTGCACGGTGCCGTTCCTGACCTCCAACATCATCCGCATGATCTCGTGGATCCCGGTGCTTGGCCGTAACGGGTTGATCAACTCGACGCAGGTGCAATTGGGGCTGGTGCCAAAACCCATCGAATGGCTGCTCTATTCGGAATTCGCCGTGGTGCTGGCCATGGTGCATCTCTACACGCTGTTCATGGTAACGCCGATCTTCAACACGTTGATGCGCATCGACCGCTCGCTGGTCGAGGCCGCGCGCGATGCCGGCGCGTCCGGCTGGCAGGTCTTGTGGAACGTCGTCATCCCGCTGGCGAAGCCCGGCATGGCGATCGGCACCATCTTCGTCGTCACGCTGGTGATGGCCGATTTCTCCACCGTGCAGGTGATGTCGGGCGGCCAGAGCGCGTCGGTCGCATTGATGATGAAGAACCAGATGTCGCTGCTGCAGTATCCCGCGGCCGCCGCCAATGCCGTGGTGTTGCTGGTGTTGGTGCTGTTGATGGTCGCCGGCATCCTGCGCATCGTCGACATCCGCAAGGAGCTTTGAGGTGAGCCACGAAAAACGCACCCTCGAATTCTATGTGCTTGCGGCCTTCTTCACTCTGTTCGTGCTGTTCCTCTATGGCCCGCTGTCGGCGATCCTGATCCTTTCTTTCCAAGGCGAGACCGGCGGCCTCACCTTCCCGCTCAATGGCGTGTCGCTGCACTGGTTCGCCAATCTGTTCGAGCGTCAGGCGGTCGGCGATTTCGGCGGCAGCTTCAAGCGCTCGCTCGTGCTCGGCCTCATGGTGATGATCGTCACCGTCGTCGTGTCGCTGCTGGCAGGGCTCGCTTTCCGGCAAAAATTTCGTGGCGCCACCGCGCTGTTCTACCTCTCAGTCGCCAGCCTCGTCGTACCCTCGATCATCATTTCGCTCGGCATCGGCGTCGTCTTCCAGCAGGTGGGCTTGCGCCCAGCCTGGTACACGTCAGCCTTCGGCGCGCACCTGACCTGGACCTTGCCCTTCGGCGTGCTCATCATGTTCGCCGTCTTCAACCGCTTCTCGCCCGCCTATGAGGAAGCCGCGCGTGACTTGGGCGCCAACTCCTGGCAGACCTTCGCCCATGTCGTGCTGCCGATGATCGCGCCGAGCCTGATTGGCGTCGGCCTGTTCGGCTTCACGCTGTCCTATGACGAGTTCGCCCGCACGCTGATGACGTCGGGCACCTTCAACACGCTGCCGCTCGAGATCTACGGCATGACCACCAATGTCACGACGCCGGTGCTCTACGCACTGGGCACGGTGACCACCGTGTTCTCCTTCCTAGTGATCCTGGCCACACTGGGCGCCATCCTCTATGTCGGCCGCAGGCGGGCCAGGGTTTGATCGTGCAGATACTGGTGGTGAACCCCAACACGACGGCGAGCATGACCGAGACGATCGCGGCGGCGGCGCGCGGCGTCGCCGGCGCCGGGACCGAGGTGATCGCGGTCACCTCCTCGATGGGGCCGGCCTCGATCGAGGGCTATTATGACGAGGCATTGGCCGTGCCCGGCCTTTTGATGGAGATCGCCGCCGGCGAACGTGCCGGGGCTCAGGCCGCCATCATCGCCTGCTTCGACGATACCGGCCTGGATGCGGCACGCGCCATGGCCTCCATTCCGGTCATCGGCATCTGCGAGGCCGCACTCAGTGTCGCCTCCTACATTGCCCAGCGCTTCACAGTGGTGACGACCACCGAACGCTCGCGCGTCCCTGTCGAGGGGCTGGTGCAGCGCTATGGCATGGCCGGGCGTGCCCGCGTGCGCGCCGCCGACATTCCCGTACTCTCGCTTGAAGACGCTGCTTCCGGCGCTGTCGAGAAACTGCGCGCCGAGATCGCCCGCGCCATCGCGGAAGATCGCGCCGAGGCCATCGTGCTCGGCTGCGCCGGTATGGCCGACCTGGCACACCGGTTGCAGGAAGAGTTTGACCTGCCCGTCATCGACGGCGTCGGCGCGGCGGTCAAGCAGGCCGAGGCGCTGATCGCATTGGGCCTGTCGACCTCGAAGCGCGGCGCCTATGCCAGTCCGCTGGCCAAGCCCTATCGCGGCGTGCTGAAATCCTTCTCGCCGGGGGTGGTCGCCGCGGAGTGAACGCTATGAAGCCTACCGTCCGCGCATTGTCTCCGCCGGAACTGACCGTTCTCATCGACTGGGCGGCGGCTGAAGGCTGGAACCCTGGCCTTGATGATGCCGCCGCGTTCCGGCCAACCGATCCTGAAGGGTTCATCGGCGCTTTTGTCGCCAACGAGATGACCGCCGCCATCTCGGCTGTCGCCTATGGCGGCAACTTCGGTTTCATCGGTCTCTACATCTGCCGACCAGACATGCGCGGCAAAGGCCATGGCAAAGCAGTCTGGAATGCGGGCATGGCCAGGCTGGCCGGCCGAACGGTCGGCCTCGACGGGGTCGCCGCGCAGCTGGCGAATTATCGCCGCACGGGATTCAGCTCGGCGTACGAAACCATCCGCTTCAGCGGCCGTATCGCGACCCCGCCCGTCCGAAGCGAAGGGGTGCGCATGATAACCACGCAACTCGTGCCCGACATCATCGCCTATGACGCCCGCTGTTTCCCCGCGCCTCGACGAGCCTTCCTGCACCGCTGGGCGCAGCCGCCGAATTGCGGGTTCGCCGCGATCAGTTCACTCGGCACCATAGGCTACGCCGTGGCTCGTCCCTGCCGTTCGGGTTACAAGATCGGCCCGCTGTTTGCCGACGACACCGAGACGGCGATGCAGCTCATGGGCAGTCTGGCTGCCGCATGCGAAGGTGGCGACCTGCATATCGACGTTCCTGCCGAAAATTTCGATTTCACCACGGCGCTTTCAGCAATTGGTTTCAGGCCGACCTTCACCACCACGCGCATGTACAAGGGCCCGCCTCCGAAGGTCGACTCGCGCCGAATATTTGGCGTGACAACCCTGGAGTTGGGGTAGATCCCGGCGCCGACTGACAGGCTTGGTTTTTCGGGAGCCGGCGGGCGATGGACGAGCCAATCTGTAGTAGCGCCGCCTAAGTTGAATTGTCCGATGTCTCAGGCGGCGCTACGTCGTCCCGGCACCGGGTTACCCGGCGTCTCGTGGCCGATCGGCGTCACCAGAGTGAGGTCGGGATAGCCGCTTTCGATCAGCTCGACGGCGGCCTGCGCCACCTCATCGTCCGCCTGCAGCATGGACATGAAGACCTCGGTGCTGTCGCCGACCAGTCGGCTGATGCCTTGCGCATCGGCCGGTCCGCATTCGACGATGACCAGATCATAGGCGGTGGTCAGCGACTGCATGATGATCGGCAGCCGGTCGGCGGCGCGCATGGCGCGAACCGGATCGGCGGTGCCGACGGGAACGACATGGCAGTCGGAATAGAGGTCAGCGTGAATGACGTCGCTGAACTGCGCTTCCGAAGCCAGCAGATTGGTGATGCCGGGGAAAAGTCCGCTGTCCAGCATCGGCCGCGACGCCGCGCCCGATGCGGTCAGGTCGAGCAGCAACACGCGCAGGCCGGCGTCGGAGACTTCGCGCGCTACCAGCACTGCCGAGGCCGCGGCCTCATCGCCTTCGGGCGAGACGAAGATGGCGCGCGCAGCACCGCTGGCGATCAGCTTCTCCGCCGCCTTCTCGACATCGATCTCGCCAAGGCTGGAGCGGACAGGTTCAGGTTCGGCTTGCGGTTCGGAACCGGCGATCGCTGCGTCCTCCTGCACTGCAGGAGCCGGTTCGGGCTCTGGCACCAGTTCAGACTCCATGGTCGTCGGCTGATCGTCCACTTCCACGACCTCAGGAGCCGGTTCCGGGTCGACGTCCGGCGCCGACATTGCCGACATCGCAACCTGCTCGATACGCTCGAAGCGCGCCCCTGGGGCCGGACGCATGGCGCGGCCGGAAAACAGCTCCTGCAGCAGCGTGATGACCGACATCAGCAGCAGCGAGCCGACTAAGGCGGCGCCGACGATCGGCACGAGCTTGGGGAAATAGGGTTCCGACGGCACGCGCGCCTCGGAAAACACGCTGGCATCGACCGGCAGATAGTTTTTGCGCGAGGACACTTCGCGGAAGCTCGCCATATAGGATTCAAGCTGCTGGCGCCGGACGTTCGCCTCACGCTGCAGCGCATCCAGCTGGACTTGCTCCTCGCCGGCCCGCGACGACGCCGCTTTCAGCTTGTTGACGTCCGATATCAGCTGGTTTTCGCGCGCCTGGGCGGTCTGCGCCTGCGTCAGCAACCCGCGCATGATTTTTTGCGCTTCGTTGCGGATCTGGCCGTCGAGATCGGCAAGCTGCGACCTCATCGCCCGCAGGCGGGGATGGTTGTCGAGCAAGGTGGTGGAAAGATCGGCGATGTTGGTTCTGAGCTCGATCTGACGCTCACGCAGCCGCTGGATCAGATCGGAAGACAGCACTTCGGGTACAGCGTCCAGCGAACCGCCATTCTGCAAAGCCTGGCGCACCCTTTCGGCCGTCGCCTCGGCCGAAGCGCGGCTGGCGCGCACACGCGACAGTTCGGTCGATAGCTCGGACAATTGCTGTGTCGCCAGCACCGAATTGTTGCCGCCCATCAACAGGTCCGACTGGGCGGAACGGAAGGCCGCGACCTTGGCCTCTGCATCCCTGACCTGCTTCTGCAGATCGTCGATTTCCGGCCCGAGGAAGGCGGTCGCGGCGGCGTTCGACTTGGTCTTGGCGTCCGCCTGATAGGCCAGGTAGGCCTTGGCGATGGCGTTCGGAATGTCAGCGGCAAGCTGGGGATCTTCAGAGGAAAATTCGACGGCGATGACGCGGGTCTTTTCCACGCCATAAACATTGAGCTTGTCGCGCATCTTCGTCAGCACGCGTTCTTCGAGCGGAATTTCTTCCGGATCGCTCTTCAGCCCGGCAATGACCAGGAGCCGGGTGACCGGCGACATGCCGAGCGCATAGTTGAACTCGGGCTTGTCGCCCAGCTTAAGGTCGGCAGCCACCTGCTTGAGAATGTCGGACGAGGAAATGACCTGAACCTCGGTTGCTACACCTTCCGCATCGAGCACAGGTTTGTCGTCTTCATTGGTGCCGGCAGGCCGCGTATAGGCCGATTCGCTCAACTGGATTTTCAGCTGCGTCGTGGCCTTATAATGCGGCGTGGCAAGCCACGCGAACGCGAAGGCGAGACCAGTGACGAGAAGCGTGATCACAAGAATGCGCAGCCAGTTCCGCGCCAGGCTGGCGAAGAGCTGTCTCAGGTCGACATCGACATCTGCGGCCGCGGACTGGTCGGACATGCATTCCTGCTCCGGACATGAGGCTAGATGGTAGCGTAAACAACTATGGTAACTCAGCCGTTAAGATCGCGGTAAGCAGCTGTTAGGGTTTGCTGACATCCGGTAAACAAAGCCAGCAAAACTATACGGCTTTTTGTCGATTGCCGCCAAATCGGCCGCGTCCCTTTACCGGCCATTAACCCTAACAGGATGATAACGAACCCAGATCCTTAAGGTTTGCCGCCGTGTCCTGGCGGCCATAGCGACGAAGGTGTGTGTCCGATCATGAAAAGCGCTGCTGGTCTGTTTCGCGCTCTGCTGGCCGTGTCGATGCTCGCCGGCTGCTCCAGCTACCGGCCGACGCCGGCGGCCTTCCACGAGGTACTCGACCAGCCCTATCGGCTCGGCGCCGGCGACCGTGTCCGCGTCACCGTGTTCGAACAGGACGGTCTGACCAACACCTACAGTGTCGATCAGTCCGGCTACATGTCCTTCCCGCTGGTCGGCGCGGTGCCGGCGCGCGGCCACACGGCCCAGCAGCTGGAAAAAGCGCTCGCCGACAAACTGCGCCAAGGCTATCTGCGCGACCCCGACGTGTCGGTCGAGATCGATCGCTACCGGCCGATCTTCGTCATGGGCGAAGTGGGCGCCGCCGGCCAGTATTCCTACGTGCCGGGCCTCACCGTGCAGAAGGCCATCGCGATTGCCGGCGGTTTCTCGCCGCGCGCCAACCAGGAAAGCGTCGACATCACCCGCGACATCAACGGCAAGGTGATGACAGGCCGGGTGGTTACCTCCGATCCGCTGCTGCCGGGCGACACGGTCTACGTTCGCGAACGCCTGTTCTGACATCAACGTGGCGGACCAGCTCAGGATCGTCCACTGCTTTCGCTCACCCGTCGGCGGGATCTTCCGGCATGTGCGCGACCTGACGGAGGCCCAGCTCGCCGCCGGACATGTTGTCGGCATCGTCTGCGATTCGACCACCGGCGGCCAATACGAGGAACGCCTGTTCGACCAGATGAAGGACAGCCTGGCGCTCGGTATCCATCGCACGCCGATGCAGCGCCATGTCGGACCGGGCGACCTCGCCTCCGCTTGGCGTACCTATCGAATCATCAAGGAATTGCGGCCGGACGTGTTGCACGGGCACGGCGCCAAAGGTGGCGCCTATGCCCGTCTGTTCGGCTCATTGTTGCGGGTATCAAGGTCTCGCGTAGCCCGCCTTTATTCGCCGCATGGCGGCTCCCTCCACTATGACGAAACGACGACCACCGGAAAGCTGTTCTTCGCGCTGGAGCGCTTCATGGGGCGCTTCACCGATTGCCTGCTGTTCGTCTCCGACTATGAGCGGCGCACCTATCGCAGGAAGGTCGGCGAGCCGCCTATCCCGAACACGCTGGTCTATAACGGCCTGCGCGCCGCCGAATTCGAGCCGGTGGTCACACAGCCCGACGCAGCCGACCTGCTCTACATCGGCATGATGCGCGACCTCAAAGGGCCTGACATTTTCATCGACGCGCTGGTGCTGGCCGGGTCCCAGCTTGAGCGCCGCTTGACCGCGGTCATGGTCGGCGATGGCGACGACCTGCCGCGCTACCATGCGCAGGTGAAACGGCTGGGCCTCGAAAAACAGGTCCGCTTCTTGCCGCCTATGCCAGCCAGGGAGGCCTTTGCACTGGCCGACCTCGTGGTTGTGCCGTCGCGCGCGGAAGCCATGCCCTATATCGTGCTGGAGACGCTGGCCGCAGGCAGGCCGATGATCGCCACGGCCGTCGGCGGCATTCCCGAAATCTTCGGTGAGGGATCCCCTGCCCTGATCCGTCCCGATCCGCGCCAACTCGGCGACAAGGTGGGTGAAGCGCTGCGCGATCTCGACGCCTACCGGCGCGTCATGCCCGATACCGCCAGCCTCAAGGCGCGATTCGGCGCCGATGTGATGGCCGCCGAAATCGAAAAGGCCTATTTCGCCGCGCTCAACAGATAGACGACCGTCCAAAACCACAAGTTGTCTCAAGGTTTTTTTAGCTCTCTTTCTGCTATCGTCATCGCGGAAGCTTGTGGGAAACCCGATGAACGAGACCGACCCCACGCGCCGCTTTTCGGCCGATGCGGTGCGCAAATTCGACAGTCCTGCCGAGAGCCCCACGCCCGGCGGCATGAACAGTGTTGCCCGCCAGGTCGCCTCGCAATACCGGCGCGATACGATGTCGCCGGTCATGGTCAGCGGCGTATTGCGCATCGGCGAATTCGGCTTGCTGTTCCTGTCGGGGCTCGCGCTCTACTTCCACTTTGTCGGCTTCTTCAACTATCTCGCCTGGCAATATCCGCTGACCATTGCCGCGGCGTCATTCGTGGCCGTGGTGCTGCTCGACGTCAGCGATTGCTACCAGATCTCCGCCTTGATGCGACCGATCTCCAATCTCGGCCGCGTGCTGATGGTCTGGGCCGGCACCTTCGCGCTGATGGCGCTGACGGCCTTCATCATGAAAATGTCGGAGGATTATTCGCGTCTGCTGTTCGGCACCTGGTTTGTCGTCGGCCTGCTTCTGCTGTTCGGCCTCAGGCTGGTGATGTCGAAGCTGATCCGGCGCTGGGCGCGCAACGGCCGCATGGAACGCCGCGCCGTCATCGTCGGCGGCGGCAAGGCGGCCGAGATGCTGATCCGCTCGGTCGAGAAGCAGCCAGACAACGACATCCGTATCTGCGGCATCTTCGATGACCGCGGCGACAAGCGCTCGCCGCCGATCGTGGCCGGCTATCCCAAGCTCGGCACCATTTCGGAGCTGATGGAATTCGCTCGCATCGCGCGCATCGACATGCTGATCGTGTCGCTGCCGCTGACTGCCGAAACGCGCGTGCTGCAGCTGCTGAAGAAGCTCTGGGTGCTGCCGGTCGACATCCGGCTCTCGGCGCATTCGAACGCTTTGCAGTTTCGCCCGCGCGCCTATTCCTACATCGGCTCGGTGCCGATGCTCGATATCTTCGACAGGCCGATCAACGACTGGGATTCGGTCGCCAAGCGCGCCTTCGACATCGTCTTCTCGCTGATCGGCATCATCCTGTTTTCCCCGGTGATGCTGGCGACGGCCATCGCCATCAAGCTCGACAGCAAGGGTCCGGTGCTGTTCAAGCAGAAGCGGCACGGCTTCAACAACGAGATCGTCGAAGTCTACAAATTCCGCTCCATGTATACCGACCGCTCGGACCCGACCGCCAAGCAGACGGTGACCAAGAACGATCCGCGCGTCACCCGCGTCGGCCGCTTCATCCGCAAGAGCTCGATCGACGAGCTGCCGCAGTTCTTCAACTCGCTGTTCGGCACGCTGTCACTGGTCGGTCCGCGCCCGCATGCGATTGCCGCGCAGTCGCACAACCTTCTCTACAACGAGGTGGTCGACGGCTATTTCGCCCGCCACAAGGTCAAGCCCGGCGTCACCGGCTGGGCGCAGATCAATGGCTGGCGCGGCGAGATGGACACCAATGAGAAGATCCGCATGCGCACGGAATACGACCTCTATTACATCGAGAACTGGTCGATGCTGTTCGATCTGCGCATCCTGCTCATGACGCCGCTGCGGCTGCTCAACACGGAAAACGCCTATTGAGCGCGATTTCCCATGATGTGCCGAAGGCTGCGGTCAATGCCAAGCTGATCGCGCTGATATCCTCGGGCGCGGTGTTTTTCGGCGTCTTCCTGTCAGGCTTCGTCATCGACGAACCGGCGCCCTACGATCTTTTCATGCTCGGGCTGATCGGGGTGTGGGTGCTGTTTGGCCTGCGCATATCGCGCGCCGCCGTGCCGCTGCTCGTGCTGCTGATCACGATGAACATCGGCGGCATGATTGCCATGACGCAGATGGCCGATCTCGCCAACACACCGCTCTATCTCGCCGTCTCGCTGTTTCTCGCGTTCACCGCGGTGTTCTTCTCGTCGGTGACGGCGGTGCAGCCCGGCCTCTACCGGCTGATCTTCATCGCCTATGTCGTCTCCGCGGTGGTGACCTCGCTGCTCGGCATTGCCGGCTATTTCCACGCTTTCCCGGGCGCTGAAATCTTCACCAGATACGACCGCGCCCAGGGCGCCTTCCAGGATCCGAACGTGTTCGGACCATTCCTGGTGCTGCCCGGCATCTATCTGCTCTATCTGCTGTTGACCGGCTCGATCGCGCGCATGCCGCTTCTGGCGGTGCCGCTGCTGATCATCACCGCCGGCATCTTCTTTTCGTTCTCGCGCGGCGCCTGGGGCATGTTCGCCGTCTCGGCCATCCTGCTCACCGGCGCCCTGTTCCTGCAAAGCAACAGCGGCAAGTTCCGGCTGCGCGTCATCATCATGACCATTGCCGCCGTCACCCTGCTGGTGGTCGCCATGATCGTCATCCTGCAGCTGCCCGGCGTCGGCGAGATGTTTTCCAGCCGCGCCCAGCTCGAACAGAGCTACGACACGGCGCGCCTTGGCCGCTTCGCCCGCTACACGATCGGCTTCGAGATGGCGCTCGAACGTCCGCTCGGCATCGGCCCGCTGGTATTCGGCACCATTTTCGGCGAAGACACGCACGACATCTGGCTGAAGACGCTGATGGATTATGGCTGGCTCGGCTTCGTCTCGTTCCTGTCGCTGACGCTGTGGACGATCGCCGCCGGCTTCCGCATCCTTTTGCGCGACCGGCCATGGCAGCCCTATCTGCTCTGCGCCTACGTCGCTTTCATCGGCAATATCGGGCTCGGCACCTTCATCGACATCGACCACTGGCGCCATGTCTACCTGCTGCTCGGCCTGATCTGGGGCGCGATCGCGCTGGAATACAGGCATCAGCGCGGGTTGCGGCCGGTGGCGGCAAACCGAACCGATGGGAAAGCAGACGGGTTCGAGTGGCCCGCCCTCGGGACGAATTGCGACCGACGATTATCTCGCGATACCGGTCACCCGCTCGGGATACTGCACTGCCAGCATCGATTTGTCGGCGTGATCGGCGAAGATGGCGCTGACCTTTTCGGCGTCGAATCTCGCCCTGCGTTTGCGCTTCTCGTCGTTCAACAAGATGCCGCTGATGGCATCGAACTTGCGGCCAAAATTCTTCATCAACCCTCTCTTGACCGGCCAGCTGCGGCTGAAGCGTCCTGCCCAGGGGGTGCCTTTCGCCAGGTCGCGATAGACCGCCATGGCGTCGACCTCGACACCGACTGGCCGGGGCTCCCAAGGTTTGCCCCACGCGAAGTGCCGAGCATAGCACCTGCTGAAAGGAATCTGGCTGCTGTAGTTGGTCATCACGTTCCAGAACGGGTGCATCGTCTGCCATCGGCCTTCGAAGGCCACGTTCAATGCGCCCTGATCCATTCCGTAGACATGCTCGGACGCCAGCTGCCGCGTACGCTCCAGAAGCCCCTCAGCCCTGAGCAGGGGCATGTTGAAGAGAAGAACGCCGGCGTTGAATTTCGGCGCTCCAGGCTGCATCGGCAGATGTTGCCTGTACTTTGCATCGAAGTAACTCTGCTCGTCGTGAGCGGCCAGCAACGGTGCATTGAGCGGGGTGTTGCCGAGATCGGCTATCGATCGGTTGAAAAGCACATCGGCGTCTGAATAGGCGATGCGGTCGTATGGCTCGAATTCAGGCAATTGATCGGCAAACAGCCTGATGTAGGTCGCAAGGGTGGGATGCGTTCCACGGTTGAAGTTCGTCGCCTCCATGAATTTCGTCACGTCGATGATGCCGATCCTCCCATCGAGCAAACGCTCGCCGGCAACCCGGTCTTCGGCGGAGATCATGCCAGTGTGCAGGATAAAGCCGTCGACCGGTGCCGAAACATCCAGGACGCGGCGAGCCGCCAGACAGGCAAAGGGGAAGAATTTTTGGTCGGCAGCAAAAAAGAAACATGATCTCTGTTGCATGCTACAATACCCGCCCGTTGACTGTGGCCCGTCGTAGCGGCTCAAGCGAACCCTCCCAGTACTTCTGGGAAACTGACGGCCAGGGCCCCGGAATCAGCTTGCTCCGCATAGATCTTGTGGGTCTTGCGGCCATCATAGTAAGCTCGCCGTTTCTTTCTCTTATCGTTGAGCAGAAGCCCCCGAGCGGCATCGATCCGGCGCCCCAGCCTCTTCAGCACGCCTCGCTCGAATGGAATGCGTTGCCGAAAGCGTTGAAGCCAAGGCGTGTCCTTCGCAAGGTCGCGATAGACCGCCAAGGCGTCGAGCTCTACGCCGACCTGGCTTCCCCATGGCTTGCTGCCTGAAAAATGCCGGGCGTATGCCTGAGAGAATCGATACTCTTTCGTGTAGTTGGACATCAAATTCCAGTTCGGATGCATCGTCTGCCACTTGCCTTCGAAAGCGATGTTTAGCGCGTTCTGGTCGTTCAGCTTTTTCTCGATGGCGACTTGACGGGTATGCTCCAAAAGCGATTGGGCACGCACAGATATCATGTCAAACAGCAGCACGCCCGAATTGAAGTACGGAGCTCCCGGCTGCATCGAGAGCTTCTGCCGATAGGTCGGCAGGAAATACATATAATCATCATGGGCCGCCAGCAGCGGGGCCTGAAGCTTCTGGCCTGTCAGGTCGCCAATGTCTCGGTTGAACAACACGTCGCAGTCCGTGTACGCGATACGATCATAAGCTTCGAATTCAGGTATCTGGTCCGCAAACAGTCGAATGAACGCGGCAATGCCGCTGTCGCGAAATCCGGATCTCACCTTCTCCATGAACGACGAAACGTCGACCAGTTCGACTTGACCCTTGAGCAGGCGCCGCGCCACCCGCATGTCATCGTCGCCTGCGCCAACGTAAAGAATGAAGCCTGGCGTCGTCGGCGCCGAGACGTCCAATATTCTGCGCGCTGTCAAGCATGCATACGGAAAATAGCCCCCGTCAGCCGCAAGAAAAAAGCAGGAGTTCACGTCCAATCCTTCTCGTCGCTCAAGCGCGAGCCATATCCCCTTGGTGTTTCATCGACAAGTTGGATGTTGGTGCTCACTATTGAACGTTTGCCTGGATATTTGGGTGCGTCCCACTTTCTCAGCTATCCGCAGAGCCGCCGCGATTCGGCACGCTGTCGCCAAGCGAGGTGATATTCGTTCGGCTCGTTCACATGCGCCGTTTTAGCCCTTGCACCACAACTCTCGAAAATATAAGGCTTTGCGCGGTCCGGAGTGTAGCGCAGCCCGGTAGCGCACTTGACTGGGGGTCAAGGGGTCGTCGGTTCGAATCCGGCCACTCCGACCAAACAACACAGGCGACTAGCTGCTTCCCCCAAAGTGGCCATGCAATTTCTCAGCCCCACTGCAGCGACCAGCAAGATGCGTTCTTACGGTGTCGCACCGGCATGTCGCTCCAAGAAAAATTCGATCGGGCCGGTAAGAAAAGCAGCCTCCTGCTTGATCTTCTCGTCGCTCCATTCCCACCACCGGATCGCCAGCAACTTCCCAATGACATCATCTGAAAAGCGATAGCGGATGAGCTTGGCCGGGACCCCGCCGACGATGGCGTATGGCGGCACATCCCTGGTGACGACGGCCCCGGCCGCTACAATGGCGCCATCGGCGATGTGAATGCCTGGCATGATCAGCGCATCGCGGCCGATCCAAACATCATTGGCAATGGTGATGCCCACGGGTTCGCCACCGTGCTCAGTGGGATCAACTGATTCCATCAAGCGGCTATGGATCGGGAATGTGGTTGCAGCCCAGGGCGTGTGACTTCCCCCCGAACACTCAAAGCTGACATTGCCGGCCACCGAACAAAACGCCCCTATGGTCAACGGAGTGGCCGCAGACGTTCCAAACACCTTCCTCCGGCTCACCCCATAGGTGTGACGTCCGAGGATCACGCTTGAGGGCAGCCTGGATCGAAACGGATTCCTCATGCATAGCCCCCCCGTCACAGTGACTTCCTATGCTTTTGATGCCATAAATCCAAGGGCGTCCGCCACAGACGATATCTACCGGCCTTTGCAACCTGCTGGCCGACTGGCACCGAGCCGTAAGCATTAAAGAACGCATGTACGCGCGGCTCAGCGAACTGCTTTTTGCCTCGGGTATTGTAGTGTCGGATCGGCAGGCTATGAGGGCTTATGGTTCGGCCATTTTGAGAAAGGGCTACCCCGAGGCAGAACTGCTCGGGCGCCCAAGTGTCGGTCACCTCATGAACCGCCTTGATAGCGGCGAAGGCGTCCACCATGGCTGTGAGGTTGTCCCGGTGGATCCCGACGATGCCGCTGTTCCACATCGGTTCCTGGCCGGTCAGGACCTGGCCGCCGACGCTGATGTTCTTGCCCGGCAGCGCGTTCTGATAGATGCGATGCGGCCCTTCGCACAGGCGCATAGTGGAATGGGTCGCAGAGATCGAGCGGAAGCCCTTCGAGGGGTCACCCACCGGGTACATATCGGTGTCCATGAAAAGGAGCCGATCTGCTCGCTGCAAAAGCTCACGCATAGCCCCGGCCTTGATACCGAAATGGTAGCTTCCGCCGAAAGACCACTGGTCTTTCTGTTCGGCCGTTATGAGCATTGTCTCAACAGGATAAGCGCGAAAGAGGTCAGTCCTGTCCGTTGCGACGACTATTCTGGCGGTCGGGCAACGGTGCAAAAGCTTGAGGGCGCTGAGTAGCGCGCCGCGATGGTAAAGCTCGTTCTCACCATAGGCGATGTAACCAAAAACGTCGTTCATTCCGCCACGTATAATGGGTCGTTCAATCTTCTACTAGCTGCGCTCGCAGTCGTTTTGCTCCCAGAAATCTCCTGCTGAAATCAGCCGACGATTCGCTACTGGCAGACGTCGACCCACTCGGCGCCGACAATCTGTGCCATGCGCTGCGGGCTGAGCCTTACAGCGGCGTTGGTGGCGCCGGCCGCGGGCACGACTTCATCGAAGGCGCGCAGCGAGACGTCGCAATAGACCGGCAGCGGCGCCGGCAGGCCGAATGGGCAGACGCCGCCGACGGGATGGCTGGTAATTGCGACAACCTCGTCGGCGTCAAGCATGCGCGGCTTGCCGCCGAAACGGTCCTTGAATTTGCGGTTGTCGAGCCTCGACATGCCGCCGGCCACGATCAGCATGGTCTCACCGCCGACGCGCAGGCAGATGGTCTTGGCGATCTGCGCCGGCTCCACGCCATGCGCCTCAGCCGCCAGCGCCACCGTCGCGGAACTCGCTTCGGTGACGAGCACTTCGACATCGGGCGCATGGGCAGCCAGGAAGGCGCGCACGGATTCAAGGCTCATCTCGGCATTGTCCCATTCGAAAACGGTTAGCGTTCACACTGGATAGCTTCACGCTCGGTCGGCGGCAACCTCCCCGCCCCTCGACGGCTGCAGCGATGCCACGGGTCGCGCCGCATGTCGGCAACGCAAGGCGCATCCCCCGTGCGGGAGATGTGTTCGGGCTGCTGCCTTGGTAGGTCGCAATGGATCAGGGCCGGCGCTGATGCTGTGCTCCCACGACCAACCGGAGAGATCATCATGCTCAAGCTCGCCTCGGCTCTGGCGCTGCTGCTTATCGGAACGGCGCCCGTGCTTGCCGACGACATGCCGATAAACGCGGACGCTATCAAATGGGGTCCTGCTCCTGCCGTCCTGCCCGCCGGCGCGGACATGGCTGTCATCGCCGGGGACCCGTCGAAGGAGGGCATCTACGTGCTGCGGTTGAAGTTGCCGGCCGGCTACAAAATTGCCGCGCACAATCATCCCACCTCGGAATATGTGACGGTGATATCCGGCAATTTTCATATCGGCATGGGCGACAAGCTCGACGAGGCCAAAGGCATCGAACTGACCGCTGGCGGCTTCGGCGTAGCCCCGCATGGAATGAACCATTACGCCTGGGCGACAAGCGATACCATTGTCCAGGTTCATGGCGAGGGACCGTTCGCGATCACCTACGTCAACCCGGCGGACGATCCGAGCAAGAAATGACATTCGCCATTGGGCGAATGTAACAAGCCCGCCAGGGCAAACCATGGCGGGCTTGTTGAACGACGCGTTGAACGACGCTTTGGCGTCGTTGTTTATGAAACGGACCGATTTTCCACAGGGGCCGTCGGCGCCGGGGCATCGATCAGGGCCGTTTCCGGCAATTGCAATGCTGCGGCGATCCGGCGAAGTTTCGACGGATCGGTGTCCTTGCCGCTCTCTATGTCGGCAATCTCGCTGGTCGACAGACCGCAGGTCAGGGAAAGCTCTTCAATACTGTATCCCTTTGTCTCCCGGATGGCTTTGAGGCCGGGGTGCTCAAGCGCAACATCGGCCGCAACATCGGCCGCCAGCCTGGAGAAGGGTTCGTGTTTTGCAGTTTGGGGCATTGGCAACTCCATGGGGCTAAAGAGTTTTGGATCAAATAATAGGGTGTTGCCTGAGAGCCGGGACAATGCCCGCTTGACGGCGATTTGCCAAGACCCAAACCGACCGTCACAGCATCGTGAACCGGCGTCAAAACCCCAGGCGCCAGGCACATATAGGATCTCTGCCCCGATCTCCCAATCAAGTTCTTTTGAAGGACCGCACGCCGAAGTGTTCAGCGGTTTTGCGCCGCTCGCGCGTTAGCCTGATGTTGCTGGCAGCCGCATCGGGCCAGCTTTCCCCAAGAGGATCAGATCCATGACATTTAAGACATCAGCCATCGTGCTCGCCACGATCTCAGGCCTCGCCGGCGCGAGCGTGGTCGCGGCGCAAGCCGCCGAGGCCGTGCGCATTCGCGGCACGGTGACCGCCTTTGCCGGATCGACGCTGACGGTGAAGACCCGCGAAGGCGCTACCGACGCCATCGCGCTGGCTGAAGGGTGGAAGATTTCCGGCGTCGTCAAGGCGGATGCCGGGGATATCAAGCAAGGCGATTTCCTCGGCATTGCCTCTGTTTCGAAGGCCGATGGCGGCAGCGGCGCGCTCGAGGTGGTGATCTTCCCGGCCGCGCTCAAAGGCGCCGGCGAAGGCGACCGCCCGTGGGATCTCGAGCCCAACAGCCGGATGACCAACGGCACGGTCGCCGATGTCACCGAGATCGCAGGCCGCACGGTGACGCTGACCTATGACAATGGCCAGAAAAAGCAGATCGCCATTCCGCAGACGACGCCGGTGGTGACCTTCGCGCCGGCGACGCCCGCCGACCTCAAGCCTGGCGCTGTGGTGTTCGTCAACGCCGAGCGTGGCAGCGACGGCAAGCTGACCGCGGGCCGGGTCGTGGTCGGCACCAACGGCGTCGTTCCGCCGATGTAAGTTGCCGACGAAGCCGCCAGACACAATCCAGAAACAAAATTCTACAGTCCGGAAAAACTGTCGAAAAGTTCGGAGGCGATAGTCATGACTGCGGGGTTAACCGGCACCGATCTTGCTCCGTGACGGTCAAATTCAGCCCGCAGAAAAGGAAACGAAGTCATGAAGAAGTCCCTCCTGTCGGCTCTCGGGCTGGCTTTTGCCCTGGCTGTCTCTCTGCCCCTCATCGGCGCCAGCAGCGCCGACGCAGCACCGCTGCACAAGAAGCATCACCACCATCATCATCATCATCACAACAAGCATCACCGCCGTCACCATCACCACCACCACCACCACAACAAGGTGGAGGCCAAGAAGGCCTGACACGGCCGACTTGCCCAACGGGAAGGCTGGCCCTGGAGTCCTCGCCAAGGCCGCCTTCCCGTTGGTTTTTGCCAGGCGACACGTGGAAAAGCTGAAGGCAGGATTCGATGGCGCCCATGCGCCAGAATGCGAGCAACCACAGCGCACCCAACGAACGTATCAGGCGCAAGGCCGACAACACAGCGGTAGCCAGCTGCAGGACACCCGGGTCTCTCAATGCCGTCGGAACCCGCTAGGACGGCGCCGCGAACGCGAGCACTATTGCGATCAAAATCAAAAGCGGCCCCATCCATTTGAAATGCTTCGCGACCTGCAGCCACCATGGCTGCTGACCTTGCTGGGCCTGAAAAGGACTTTGGAGCAGCCCAAAACCAACGCCTGTCATCCACAACCCAGCGCAGAACATGATGAACTCGTCGATGTAATTTGCGACCACGCCCGTCTCCTCCGCCGGTACCTTTGGACTGGCGTTATAGTCGCAGCCGGGAGTGGCAGAAAGCGCGGTGCCAAGTGGCGGCAATGACTGCTGCCGCCACCTGACAAGAGCCGGGGGCGGACTCGGTCTTGGCTGGCCATTTGGGCACGCCACGGTGCGACCTTCGCATGGGATGCCGCGCTACTACGTCAGCGTACTTCACGCGAAATGCATGATCGATGCCGGCCGGCCCCGCCAGGCGCCGTCCGTTGGCGAAGGCTAAAAATCGACGTCGCGAAAAAACGCGAAGAAAATTCGAACCACGCATGAACCTTTGCTTTGGAGGCCGCACTAACCCGGCATGGACGCCGAGAAGGCGATCCCAACACAGAAGGACGCCATGGTGGCGATCCTCGACCGGAGAAGGAAATGCTCAAATGACCAACTTCAAGCGCATCACGCTCGCCGCGGCCCTCATCGTCTCGGCCTTCGGTTCGGCTTCCGTTCCGACCTCGGCCTTCGCCAACGGCACGCATCCCACGGGCGACGGCGGCGCGGTTTGCAAGGGCTCCGGTCATTGCCTGGTGCTCTCGATCGAGTGCAAAGGCACCTATACCGACGCCACGGACAAGAATGGCACTGTCTATGGCAAGTGCAGCCAGACCGCGCAGGTTTCGCCGCAGGCCAAGATCAAGCTCGCCAAGTAATCGGCCGCAGATCAGGGAAATGGCGGTCGTCCGCGGGACGGCCGCCATTTTCTTTTTGTTTTCGTGAATTGTTTTAGCGCCGGCTGAGCAACAGGCTGGCGAGAAGGCCGACCACGACCAACCCAACAGCAGCGGCTGTTGCCGGACGATCGCGCGCCGTCTTTTCGATCGCCCTGCCCTGCTTCCTGATCGCCGGCAACGCATCGCTGACAAGGTCGGCAAGCTGCCCATAATAGTCCGAAGCGGCATCGCGCCCGTCCTCGTAGTAAGCACCGCCGCGTTTGGCCACGACTTTGCGCAACGCGGCGAGCTCTTTGGAAAGGGTCGCGACCTGCTTTTCGAGATCGAGATCGGAGAGGGTCGAAAGCGATACCATGATTGTTTTCCTTCTTTTTGAGAGAAGGCCAAACGCATGGCCGCAGAACCGGTTCCGGTCTGCTTGCCCGAGACAGCGGAAAGGTTAGCGCACCTGGTCGAGCAGGCGCTTGCACTCCAGGAGGTCAAACAGCGCCTCCTGCAGCAAGGCCCGGTTGTCGCGCGACAGTTTCGATGCGCCGGGCTGGACCGGACCTTCCTCCTCGGTCTTGCCCAGGCCGAAAAAGCGGCGGCTGGGTTTTACCTTGGGCTGACCGACCAGCATCTCGTCATCCATGCCGCGCGGCTGGGCGGCTGGCGTCAGCGGCACCTGATCGGCCTGCCTGCGCTGCGAGATCGCTTCGACGGCAGCCATGTCGCCATTGCCGATGGCGACCAGGAAATGGTTGCCGTTCTCGCGCAGCAGTTTCTGCACGCCCTTGATCGTGTAACCCTGGTCGTAGAGCATGTGGCGGATGCCCTTGATCAGTTCGACATCCTGTGGCCGGTAGTAGCGGCGGCCGCCGCCGCGCTTCATCGGCTTGATCTGGTTGAAACGGGTTTCCCAGAAGCGCAGCACGTGCTGCGGCAGATCGAGATCCTCCGCGACCTCGCTGATGGTGCGGAAAGCGTCGGGGCTCTTGTCCATGGGCGAAATCCTCTCGCTGGACGGCGATCCGGCCCAGTCTACCGAATCGGGTATCATTTCAGCGGTTTATGAAACAATATTCAAGCCCGGCGTCAAAACGGCCCGGCGTTTTCAACCGAAGCCTGCGGCAGAACCTATTTGCCGCCCTTGGCCTTGCTGTTCTGGTGCGAGCGCAGGATACGGCTTTTCAGCACGTTCGACGACTTGAAGGTCATCACCCGGCGCGGCAGGATCGGCACTTCCTCGCCGGTCTTGGGATTGCGGCCGATGCGTTCGTTCTTGGAACGGACGTGGAAGGTGGCGAAGGACGACAGCTTCACCGTCTCGCCGCGTACGATGGCTTCACAGATTTCGTCCAGCACCGCTTCGACGAGTTCTGCCGATTCAGTGCGTGACAAGCCGACCTTACGGTAAACAGCTTCGGCAAGGTCGGCGCGCGTAAGTGTCTTTCCCCCCATGCGACCGTCCCATCAGTTCAAAAAACATAAATCGATACAGGTAAAGGCAGAGCCTAAGTAATTGATCCGGCAAGGTCAAGGACCGAAACCGGACCGTTCGGCACTTACCAGCGAACGAGAACCGCGCCCCAGGTGAAGCCTCCGCCCATCGCTTCCAGGAGCACGAGATCACCCTTCTTGATGCGACCGTCGGCGACGGCCACCGAAAGCGCCAGCGGCACGGAAGCAGCCGAGGTGTTACCGTGCAAATCGACGGTGACCACCACCTTTTGCTCAGCAATCCCGAGCTTCTTGGCCGAAGCGTCAATAATGCGTTTATTGGCCTGATGCGGCACGAACCAGTCTAGGTCGTCGGCGGTTATGCCGGCCTGCGAAAACGTCGCCTCGATGACATCGGTGATCATGCCGACGGCGTGCTTGAACACTTCGCGGCCTTCCATCCTGAGATGGCCGACCGTGCCGGTGGTCGAGGGACCGCCATCGACGAAAAGCTTGTCCTTGTGGGCGCCGTCGGAGCGCAGGCTCATCGCCAGCACGCCACGGTCGGCAATGCCGCCGGTGCCCTCATCCGCTTCCAGCACCAGCGCGCCGGCGCCGTCGCCGAACAAGACGCAGGTCGAGCGGTCGCTCCAGTCGAGGATGCGGGAAAAGGTCTCCGCGCCGATCACCAGCACGCGCTTGGCGAGGCCGCCTCTGATGTAGAGGTCGGCGGTGGTCACCGCATAGACGAAGCCCGAGCACACCGCCTGCAGGTCGAAGGCAAAGCCGTGATGCATGCCGAGCCGGTTCTGGATCTCGACGGCGGTCGCCGGAAAGGTGTTGTTGGGCGTCGAGGTCGCCAGCACGATCAGATCAATGTCGGCAGGCGTAAGACCAGCATTGTCGAGCGCTGCGCGCGCCGCCGCCTCGCCCAGCGACGCCGTCGTCTCGTCATCGGCGGAGATATGGCGCTGGCGGATGCCGGTGCGCTGGGCGATCCACTCGTCCGAGGTCTCGACCATGCCTTCGAAATCGGCATTCTTCATGATGCGGCGGGGCAGCGCAGCACCGGTGCCGCGCACGACTGATCTGATCAAAGCTCTTTCCTATTCCTTTTCGTCGACGGTGGCGTCGGATTTCCTGTTTGCCTGGGCATGCGGGTTGCGCGCATGGAACAGGTCGAGATCGGCCTCGATGCGGTCGATCAGATTGTTGCGCACCATGTCGTAGCCAAGCTCGATGGCCGCCGCGAAACCGTCCGAATCGGCGCCGCCATGGCTCTTTACCACGATGCCGTTCAGACCCAGGAAAACGCCGCCATTGGAGCGGCCCGGATCGAGCTTTTCGCGCAGGCGGTCAAAAGCGCCCTTGGCGAAGACATAGCCGATCCTGGCCATCAGCGTGCGGTTCATCGCGGCGCGCAGATAGCCTGAGATCTGGCGCACAGTGCCTTCTGCCGTCTTGAGCGCGATGTTGCCGGCAAATCCTTCGGTGACGACCACGTCGACCGTGCCCTTGCCGATGTCGTCACCCTCGACGAAGCCATGATAATTCATCGAGGCCATGTTGGCCTCGCGCAGCATGCGCCCGGCTTCCTTGACCTCTTCCTGTCCCTTGATCTCCTCGACGCCGACATTGAGCAGGCCGACTTTCGGCCGGTCGATGCCGAACACCGAGCGCGCCATGCCGGTGCCGAGAATGGCAAAGTCGATCAGCTGGTGCGCATCGGCGCCGATGGTGGCGCCGACATCCAGCACCACGCTCTCGCCGCGCATCGTGGGCCAGATCGCCGCGATCGCCGGACGGTCGATGGTCGCCATCGTGCGCAGGCAGAATTTCGACATCGCCATCAGCGCGCCGGTATTGCCGGCCGAAATGCAGGCCTGCGCGCTGCCACTCTTGACTGCTTCGACAGCCTTCCACATCGACGACTTCCAGCGGCCGTGGCGCAGCGCCTGGCTCGGCTTGTCGTCCATCCTGACCGCGACTTCGCAATGGTGGAACTCGCTGACCTCGGCCAGTTTGGGGAATTTGGCGAGTTCGGGGCGCACCAATTCCTCGCGCCCATATATGACGAAGCGGATGTCGGGACGCCTGACGGCGACCGTCATGAGTGCCGGGATGACCACGTTTGGCCCGTGATCGCCACCCATGGCATCGATGGAAATCCTGATCACGCGGTCTTTATCTCACTAGCTTGGGCCAGGGCACATGGCCCGCGAAAGAAATACTAAACTCGCGAAATTCGGGGGCTCGCGAAGGTTCGGCGAAAATAGCGGTTTTGGGCTGCCGCACAACCGGCTTTTCTCCGATCGCTTCGTGTTTTAGGATTTTCCAAGCAAGGATCGCAGCTTTTGCTGGAATTCATTCTCGATGGGCTCGTTCGGGCCGGCGGCATCGAGCGAGGCGCCTGCCTTGCGCGGATAGGGATCGATCGCCAGCCCGAAGAACTGTTCGGCGAGCGCGCCGACGTCGATCGTGTCGCCGGAGAAAGTTTCCGGGCTGTCCGGCCCTTCGGCGTCGAGCAGGATTTCGCCACCGCCTTCGAAACCTTGCCGTCCGAGTTTGGATTGTTCGGGCAGGAACAGCGCCTCGACCTCTTCGTCGATATGGGCCGCGACCGGCTCAAGGGTGACGATGCAGGCCTGGGTGATATCAGCCTCGACGCGGCCGCTGACCTTGACGCCATTGCGCTTCCACGGCGCCACCAAAAGCTCAGCACGGTAGTTTTCGACCGAAAGCAGCTCGTGCTCGCGCGCAAGCATTGCGCGCTGCGCGGCGTCGGCGTCGATCACCACCTGCAAACCTTTGTGCGGCAGGCGGCCGACATTGGCCGCAAATGAGACCGGGCTAGGCGTGTCCACATGTTTCATCTTGGTCTCCCCTCCTCACTCCGCTTTCGCGACGGGAAACGCCACGGCACCGGAAACGATCGATTCGGACGGCTGTGCTTCAAGCTGCCTTGCGGCATCGATTACATAGGACGCCAGCGGCAAGGCTTGCGGCCAGGCGCCGGCATCGGGTCTGACATTGCGCGCCAGGGCGGCAGCAAGCGCGTCGCGGTCGCTGCGTTCCAGCGCGTCGTCATAGGCGGCGGTACGGCCGTAGAACATTTTGGCCAGCCTCTTCATGCGCTTGGGCACGCCGACATCGCCAACGCCCAGTTCCCGCAGCGAATGCTCGACATCGAGAAAGAACTCGTCGATCAGCACCTGCGCGACCTCATGCGCGACGCCCTCTTCGCCGCGCAGCCGGTGCTGAAACAGGAACATATGCAGCGACAGCATCTCGAAACGGCCGAGCGGCGTATCCGGCACATTCCAGTGGGAATAAAACACGGTCTGCCGCGCCGCCGCCACGATTTGTGCGTAAAGCGCCTCGGTGATAGCGCGGTTGGCATTGCGTTCGCGGCCAAAAAGGCGCTGGAACATTGAGGGTGGTCTCCTGGGGACCGATTGTTTGAATGGGCCTTGTTGCATCGGCAAGCAAGCTGGTTTACCGGTTTTGCCGCCCAGCGCAAGTTGCGGCCAGCTAATGGAGTTGTTGTTGCGCGCGCTGAAATTCAAGTCGACTTTTCTGCCTGGGGCCACCGCCGCGGTTTCGCTGGTGCTGGTGGCTTCCGCGCTGTCGGGCTGCAATTCGTCCAAGATGTTCGGCGACCTTAACCCTAGCGAGACGCTGACGCAGGGCTATGTTATCGACCAGCAGGCTGTCGATTCGGTGCCGGTGGGCTCCAGCCGCGAACAGGTGCTTCTGGCGCTCGGCACGCCATCGACGAAAGCCACCTTCGACAATGAGGCGTTCTATTACATTTCGCAAACGCGCAAGCGCTATGTCGCTTTCGACAAGCCGCGCCTGGTCGACCAGAAAGTGCTCGCGGTCTATTTTGGCGAGGACGGGCGCGTCACCCAGATTGCCAATTACGGTCTGAAGGACGGCAAGATCTTCGACTTCATCTCGCGCACCACGCCGACCGGCGGCAAGGACCAGAACTTCCTCAGCCAGATCATCAAAGGCGCCAGCAAGCTGGCGCCCCCCATTCCTGGCGGCGGCGCCTAAGAAGCGACCGCCTTCCTTAGATTTTTGCTTCGTTTTGTTTTGAGGTCATGCGGCCGCAACACCCGTCGCGCTTTGCCGCGCGTGGCCTGTTCGGCCGCCGGGCTCCAGCGAGGCGCGGTGCACAGCCGCACTCTGCCGCGCTTCCGAAGGCGTCATGCCGAAATGCCGGCGGAAGGCGTGGTTGAAGGTCGAGAGATCGCCGAAGCCGGCGTCGAAGGCGATGGCGCCGATGGTGCGGTGTGCCAGGCGCAGGTCGGATAGCTTGCTGCAAACCAGCGCCAGCCGCCGGCCAAGCACGAACTGCGACAGCGAGGTACCCTCACCCTCGAACAGCTTTCTGATATAGCGCGCGCTGACGCGGTGGCGCCCGGCCAGCGCGTCGGACCCGACATCGCCGGAAGCCAGATTGCTTTCGATATCGGCTTTGATGGCGCGCAGCCGCGCGGCGCGTATGCCGCGGCCTGCGGCGACCTCAGTGGCGTCCTGCGTTGCCCCGACCACGACCGCGACAAGGTCCTGTATGTGCTTGGCGGCAAGCCAGCGCAATTCGGACGCGGCCAGGTTCGGCTCCTGCATCAGCAGACGGACATAGCTGGTCAGCAGCAAGAACTTTTCGCCCACGCATGACATCGGCGTCATCAGGGCGGCATCCGCATTCGCAGCCACGGGCCCGAGCGCTGCCTTGGGGATGGTGATGAAGAGATGATGCGACATCGCCCGCTCGATCACATGCGGATCAGAGGAGGACAGAAGGATTGCCTGGCCGGCCTCGATGCTGGCCTCGCGGCCGAGATGCGAGAAGGTGGCAGCGCCCTCCAGACACATGAAGAAAATGTAGTCATCGGTCCCCTTGGCCATGGCGCTGGAACGGATGGTGCGGAAGGCGGTGGTCCTCGAATCGGCAATGCCGACGCCCGGCAGCCGCAGGATGGTCGCGTCGACGGAGAGCTTTTCCTCCGTGACGTTAAAATCCATGTCGGTCACCATCCGGCGCAACAGGTCGCAATAGACGTTTCTCCATTCGGCTCGGGGCCACATGGCGGTCGAAAAGCGCGCATGCGCAAACTCGGGGGGTCGAATAGTCATGGGGTACTCCCAAGCGATTGTCTTCATTTCACTGTCGTTCGTAGTCGAGGCTCGTTCCATGAACGGCCTCTCATTCCGACGGCGGCAATCGGGGGGCAGTGGATGGCTACAATGATTTGCGCACTTGGACAAAAGACTATTTACGAAGCTATGGATGAGCTTAGTTCATTCATGCTAAGGAACCCATGGGCAGGATAGGGTAACGGCAAATGACAAGACGGCTTCCACAACTGGAATCCATTCGGGCTTTCGAGGTCATTGCCCGGCTGGGCAGCTTCAAGCGCGCCGGCGATGAGCTGAATGTTACGCCAAGCGCGCTCAGCCACCGCATCGCCGATCTCGAAGCCGATCTCGGCGTGCTTCTGTTCACCCGCCATGTCCGCCGCGTCGAACTCACGCTTGAAGGCGAAAGATTGTCCGCAGGCGTGCGACGCGCATTGCTGGAAATCCAGAGCACGATCGCGAGTGTCGCGCGCAACGAGCGCACGAGGCTGAGGGTCACCGCCATTCCTTCGCATGCCGTACGCTGGCTGGCCCCGCGCCTGCACAGGTTTCGCAAAAAGCATCCCGAAACAGAGATCGACATCAATGCGGATCTTGCAGTCGTCGACCTTTCGCAGCGAACAGTCGACATCGCATTGCGCTTCGGCGGCGGACACTATCCGGCCGTCAAGACCGAATGGCTGATGGCAGATGCGATCTTTCCTGTCGTCAGTCCCGACTATCTCGCCGCCAACGGCCCGGTCAGAGACCAGCACGATGTGCTGCGACTGTTTCGCATCCTCGACACGACGGCCGAAAATGACGAGAGCGGCGCCAATTGGCGCCACTGGTTCGAGAGAAACAATCTGCCGCTGGATACGGTTGGCGACGGCATGAATCTGAACGGCACCTTGCTGGCGGTCGAAGCGGCGGCGAGCGGTCTGGGCGTCGCCATCGCGAGGAAGTCGCTGGTCGAGAGCGATTTGCGCACAGGCAGGCTCGTCCGCCTCCTGACAACGGACATACCGACGAACTGGAACCACTACGTCGTCGTCCACCCGTCCATCTCCGCCTGGGAGCCTGCCAGATCATTCATCAACTGGCTGAAGGCGGAAGCCGGCGACAGCGCCGGCGCCGGTTGACCTCGGCGGCCGTTTGGGAACTCTCCTCGGGAGGTCAGCAGAAGGCGCCCCCCGGTGCTCACGGACTCATTGCACCGGCCGGTTGGTCATCCTTGCGGCCCGACTGGTTCGCGGCCTTGGCGGCAAGCGCTGCCGCCATCTGGCTCTCCAGCTCGCGCAGCTTGGCGTCGAGTGTCGCCATGCCGCCCCAGCCGAATGTCGCGCGGTACAGCGGTGCGATCTCGGGCGTCAGGAATTCGACGAGGGTTTCGTCCTCGACCCAGACCTTGAGCACCTTGAACAGGCGCGCATCGATCAGCTCGCTATGCCAGCCCATGCGGGCGGCAATGCCCTGGATGGTTTCGGTCGAATTGGGCGTGCTGAGCAGCACATGCGAGCCGGAGCGCAGGCGCATGTTCGGGTCGAAGCCGATGCCGAGCGGCGCTTGCTGGTCCAGAACCGTGCCGCACGGCAGGATTTCGATCAGCGAGCCGAAATCGTCGCCGAGGCAGACGAACCATGCTCCCTCAGGAAATGGCGGCGACGGCGCACGAACCGCGGTGGCGACAAGCATTTCGGCAAGGACGCTGGCGACGGCCTGCGGATCGCGGGCGTTGAATGAAGCGTGGTGCAGCATGGCAATACTCCTGTTTTCAACGGCGGCGGCCGGCAGGAGTGCCGACCCATGCCGCGGCGTTCCGCGAAAACTGAATCACCGGCTGAGCGTCAGGATGACCGCGGCAAACAGGCAGGCGTATTCGGCCAGTCCAAGCACAAGGCGCAGATTGTGGTTGGCCGCCCAGCTGTCGCGCGTCTGCGCCCAATCATCGGGGATGGTCACCGGCGTCCAGCTCTGCACCTGTTTGTTGAGCGGCACCTGACGGCTGACGGTGAAGCCAATGTCGATCACCACCAGCGCCGCGGCGACGATCGTCAGGATGCGCGGCAGGCCGGCATCGACCGCAAACATCGCCGTCGCCGCGATCAGCACCAGCGTCGTCAGCCTGACGACCGGCATCACCCGGGTAAACGTCCGGTCGCGCATCTGATGCATGGCCATGTACTGGCCGGCGGTAAGATCATCGATGCGAAAATCATGGATTACGCCCGAGACGTAGATGCCGGCAATAATTCCAGCCAGCGCAAGCGAAGCCTTCATCAAAAACATGTCCATGTCTTTTCCTGCCGAAATGCCTTTCCCTGCCCGAAATCGCCGCGAGGGCGAGCAGACACCGCGTCGATCGCAATGTCCTGGCCATGGCCGGGGTATTAAAGCAGGCGAACGGTCCGGGCTTGGGCAGAACGGAACGATGTTTGGGCAATGCGGCCCTCCGATTGCGTCGGAAACATCAAGTGCCGTGAGGTCGAAAGCTATCAGCAAACATTGACGCGTACTTGCCAGCGACCGGTCAAATTCGTATCAGACCGTGCTGGCCAATGGCGCATCACGCTGAATTGGGAGGAGTATCCGTGCCGGAAAAAACCCGGACAAAACCGACAGGCTGGATGGCGACCGGAACGGCTGACGGCCAGGTGGTCACGCCTGACTGGATACCCATCGAGCCGGTGGCGATCGATGGCGTGAGGGTCAAGGAGATCAGGCCGGTCGCAACCTCCACCGGCTATCTGACCGAGATCTTTCGCGAGGAGTGGGAGCTCGATTCGGAGCCGGTCGGCCAGGTCTTCCAACGGACCTTGTATGCCGGCGCGGTGACTGGCTGGCATGCACACGCGGTGACCACCGACCGGCTGTTCTGCTGCGTCGGCAGCGTTCGCATTTCGCTGTTTGACGGACGCAAGGCCTCGCCGACCTTCGGCGCCGTCTGGCACAAGATTATCGGCCCGTTGCGCCCGGCGGTCGTCATCATTCCACCCGGAATATGGCACGGTGTTGTTTCGCTCGGAGCGGAGACGGCGGTGCTGCTCAACCTCGTCGACAAGGCCTATGCCTACGATCAGCCCGACCATTGGCGCCTGCCGCCAGACACCGACCACATTCCCTACAGACTGGTGTAGCGTGGAAGCATCGGCGCAGCGCGACCAGGCCGGCGGCGAACCGCTGGTTTCGATCGTGGTCGCGACGCACAACCGGCCGGCAGCACTGCGGCAGGCATTGACCAGCGTCATGCGCCAGACGTTGCAAGGCTGGGAAGCCTTGGTCATCGGCGACGGTTGCAGGCCGGATACGGCGGCCGTTGTCGCTGAATTTGACGATGCCCGCATCGTCTACATCGATCTTCCTGTCAATTTCGGCGAACAGTCCGGTCCCAACAACATCGGCTTTGCCAGGGCGCGTGGCCGCTTCGTCGCCTTGCTCAACCACGACGATCTGTGGTTTCCCGACCATTTGGCGGCGATGACCGGCTGGATCGACGCCTCGGGCGCCGACGTGGTGCTGGCGCGCGGTGCCGTCATCCAGCCGCCGTCGGCGGCCGGCAATCCTTTCAATTCGATCTTCGGGATCGGCAAGGATGGTTTTTACGACCCCGTCACGACGGAAGGATTTGGCTCGGCACACATGTTTCGCCGCGCTTCGTTCAGCCTGCTCGGACCTTGGCGACCCGCCAGCCAGTGCTTTTGCGAAAGTTCGCAGGACTGGCTGTTTCGGGCATGGCGAAAGGGCGCGGTGATGGCGACGATGCCGCACCTCACGGTGATCAAGCTGCATTCCGGCATACGCAAGGGTTCCTATCTCGGCGACAATGCGCAGGAACAGAAGGATCTTCTGGACGCCATGCAGACGCCGGACGCCTTGCGCGTGAAAATCCTTGGCTGCGCGGGCGAACCCATTCGCCTGGCGGCATCGAGTTATCTCAGGCGCAGGCTGATGGCGGCTCTTGGCATCCATCCCCGCGCCCGCGCCTTCCGCCGCAAGTATAAGCGAGGCGCCTTCCTTGCCAAGCTGCGGCGCCTGCGTGGCCTGGCGCCGATGCCTGAGCGCGAACCTGGCGTGAGCGAATTGCTCGATCGCTACAGCAAGCGCGGCGATGCCGGCACCGAGCCGGATGAGGGTTGACTGCCACCAGCGTAAATCTCAAACAAAAACCCGCGGGATCGCTCCCGCGGGTTTGTTCCTGAAGCAGTGGCGTTGCCTTAGCCGTGCGCGAGCACGGCCAGCAGCAGAAGCGCCACGATGTTGGTGATCTTGATTGCCGGGTTGACCGCCGGGCCGGCGGTGTCCTTGTAGGGATCGCCAACCGTGTCGCCGGTGACCGAAGCCTTGTGCGCTTCGGAGCCCTTGAGGTGCTTGACGCCGTCCTTGTCGACAAAACCGTCCTCGAACGACTTCTTGGCATTGTCCCAGGCGCCGCCGCCCGAAGTCATCGAGATGGCGACGAACAGGCCGTTGACGATGACGCCGAGCAACGAGGCGCCGAGTGCCGCAAAGGCGGACGCCTTGGAGCCCGAGATCAGCTGCACGCCGAAATAGACGACGAGCGGCGCCAGCACCGGCAGCAGCGAGGGGATGATCATTTCGCGGATCGCCGCCTTGGTCAGAAGGTCGACGGCGCGGGCATAGTTCGGCTTGGAGGTGCCGGCCATGATGCCCGGGTCCTCGCGGAACTGCTTGCGCACCTCCTCGACGATGGCGCCCGCCGCGCGGCCGACCGCCGTCATGGCGATGCCGCCGAACAGGTACGGGATCAGGCCGCCAAAGATCAGGCCGGCGACAACATAGGGATTGGAGAGGTCGAAGGAGACATCGCCCATGCCCTGGAAGTATGGATATTTGTCGCCATTGGCGGCAAAGAACTTCAAATCGTTCGAATAGGCCGCAAACAGCACCAGCGCGCCAAGACCGGCCGAACCGATGGCATAGCCCTTGGTCACCGCCTTGGTGGTGTTGCCGACCGCGTCGAGCGCGTCGGTGGAGTGGCGCACTTCCTTGGGCAGGCCGGCCATTTCGGCAATGCCGCCGGCATTGTCGGTGACCGGGCCGAAGGCGTCGAGGGCGACGATCATGCCGGCAAGGCCGAGCATGGTGGTGACCGCGATCGCCGTGCCGAACAGGCCGGCGAGCTGGTAGGTCGAGATGATGCCGCCGACGATGACGATTGCCGGCAGTGCGGTCGATTCGAGCGACACCGCAAGTCCCTGGATGACGTTGGTGCCGTGACCGGTCACCGAGGCCTGGGCGATGGAGTTCACCGGGCGCTTGTTGGTGCCGGTATAGTATTCGGTGATCACCACGATGAGACCGGTCACAACGAGACCGATCAGGCCGCAGATGAACAGGTTCTTGCCGATGATTGTCATGCCGGCGACGGTGCCGACCTCGCCCCAGCCGACAGTTGCCGAGGTAGCGACGCCGAGACCGACGATCGACAGCAGGCCGGTGACGATCAGGCCTTTGTAGAGGGCGCCCATGATCGAGCCGTTGGAACCGAGCTTGACGAAGAAGGTGCCGACGATCGAGGTCAGGATGCAGGCACCGCAGATCGCGAGCGGATAGAGCATCGCCGCACCCAGAGCGGCGGTTCCGCCGAAGAAGATGGCAGCCAGCACCATGGTGGCAACGACGGTCACCGCATAGGTCTCGAAGAGGTCGGCGGCCATGCCGGCGCAATCACCGACATTATCGCCGACATTGTCGGCGATGGTGGCCGGGTTGCGCGGATCGTCTTCGGGAATACCGGCTTCGACCTTGCCCACGAGATCGCCGCCGACGTCGGCGCCCTTGGTGAAGATGCCGCCGCCCAGACGGGCGAAGATCGAGATCAGCGAAGCGCCGAAGCCGAGCGAAACCAGCGCATCGATGACGATGCGGTCATTGGGCTGCAGGCCCATCGGGCCGGTCAGAATATAGTAGTAAATCGACACGCCGAGCAGCGCCAGGCCAGCCACCAGCATACCGGTGATGGCGCCCGACTTGAAGGCGATGTCGAGACCGGCGGCGAGGCTGTTGGACGCCGCCTGCGCGGTGCGCACATTGGCGCGCACCGAGACGTGCATGCCGATGAAACCGGCGGCGCCCGAAAGCACGGCGCCGATCAGGAAGCCGACCGCGGCGGTGATCGAAAGCAGCCACCAGGCGAGCACGAGCACGACCACGCCGACGATGGCGATGGTGGTGTACTGGCGCGCCAGATAGGCCTGCGCGCCTTCGCGGATGGCGGCGGAGATTTCCTGCATGCGTGCATTGCCCTGATCGGCTGCAAGAACCGATCGTGTCGCCCAGATGGCGTAAAGGATTGAAAGCAAGCCGCAGGCGATGACGGCAGAAATGATGGTCATTGCCGAATTTTCCTCGATTGATGGCCCAAAAGAACCCCTCCCTGGGCCGTTGGTGCGGGGAGCGGATAAGCCTAGGCGGAATCCGTCCTTCGCAGCGGTGTATGCGAAACAGGGCTCGGAACGTCAAGATATTGTTCGGTTTTTGCCCCGCTTTCAGCCAAAAGGTTTAGGCCACAACATTCCCATTGCCGATGCCCTGCTATTAGATCGATTGAAATGACGCCGCGTCAGTCAATGCTTTGCCCGCAGTCCAGCGAAGGTCAGTCGCCAGTCTCCTGCCCCATCTTGCGCGCCGTATAGCGCTCGATGGCGGACAGTCCGTCATAGATCAGCACCGCCAGCGCCGCGACGATCAGGCCGCCTTGCAGGACGAAGGCGAGATTGTTGGACAGCAGGCCGGCGATGATCACCTCGCCCAGCGTCTTGGCGGCAACCGTCGAGCCGATCGTCGCCGTGGCCAGGCTGATCACCACCGACAGCCTTATTCCTCCCAGAATGATCGGCGCGCTCAGCGGCAATTCGACCTTGACCAGTCTTTGCCAGCCCGTCATGCCGGCACCGCGCGCGGCCTCCATGATGTTGCCGGGCAGCGTTGTGAGGCCGGTCAGCGCGTTCTCGAAGATCGGCAGCAGGCCGTAGAGAAACAGCGCAATCAGCGTCGGCTTCTCGCCGAAACCCACGGCGGGCACCGCCAGCGCCAGCACCGCCACCGGCGGAAAGGTCTGGCCGATGTTCACCAAGCTGCGCGACAGCGGCAGGAATTCGGCGCCCGCCGGCCTGGTCACCAGGATGGCAAGCGCCACGGCAACGATGGTTGCGGCGGCGGTAGCGATCAGCACGGTCCTGAGATGCAGCAGGGTCAGCGTCAGCAGGCTGCCCTGATTGTAGATCGCCGGCGCATTGTTTTCGGTCAGCGGCTTCAACAGCGGCTCGAACCAGCCGGGATTGGTGACGAAGGCTATGAGAAGCACCACCAGGGCAAGCCTGAGCAGCGAAGGCAGCCAGGCTTTTAGACCGGCCCCTTTCATGCCGGCCTCGCCGCGCGCTTCACCAGCCCGTCGACGGTGACGCGGCCGAGCGGCTTGCCGTCTTCGCCCTTGACCGGCAGCGCCGGCCGGCCCGACCACAGAAGCTCGGCCAGCGCGTCGCGCTGGCTGGCGTCGCCTGGGATCGCCTCGCCTTCGGCAGTCCCCATTTCCACGGCGTCGCGCACGCGGCCGAGCGACAAGAGCCGGAACGGCTTTTCGCTGGCGCCGACCAGGGTCTCGACGAAGGCGTTCGCCGGCCGCGCCAGGACCTCTTCCGGCTTGGCGTATTGCACCAGCTTTCCGGCATCCATGACGGCGATCTTGTCGCCCATATGGACCGCCTCCTCCATGTCGTGGGTAACGAGGATGATGGTGGTGCCGAAGCGCTTCTGGATTGCCAGCAGGTCCTCCTGCGCCTTGGTGCGGATGATCGGGTCGAGTGCGCCGAACGGTTCGTCCATCAGAAGCACATTGGGCTCGGCGGCGAGCGCGCGGGCGACGCCGACACGCTGCTGTTGCCCGCCGGACAGTTCGTGCGGGTAGCGCGGGCCATAGGCCTCGGGGTCGAGCTGGTAGAGTGTCATCAACTCATCGACGCGGGCCTTGATGCGGTCCTTGTCCCAGCCCAGCAGGACCGGCACGGTGGCGATGTTCTGCGCAACGGTGCGGTGCGGGAACAGGCCGTGGCCCTGGATAGCGTAGCCGATGCTGCGGCGCAGCTCGTAGCCGGGCAGCGTGCGGTTGTCGTTGCCGTCGAGCTTGATGACGCCGGCGGTCGGCTCGACCAGCCGGTTGATCATTCGCAGCAGCGTCGTCTTGCCGGAACCGGAGGTACCGACAATGACGCAAACCGTGCGCGGCTCGACGACCATGGACACGTCGTTGACCACGGTCGTCGCGTCATAGCGCTTGGTAATGCCTTCGATCTCGATCATGCCGTTTCAACCCTGCGCCTGGTGGCGGTCATTTCGATCACTGCGTCGAGGATGATGGCCGCGGCAAAGGCCAGCGCCACCGTCGGCACGGCGCCCAGCAGCACCAGGTCCATCGCCGTCTGGCCAACGCCCTGGAACACAAACACACCGAAGCCGCCGCCGCCGATGAGTGCTGCGATGGTGGCCAGGCCGATGTTCTGCACCAGCACGATGCGGATGCCGGTGAGGATCACCGGAAAGGCCAACGGAAACTCGACGCCGAACAGGCGCTGGCCATCGGTCATGCCCATGCCGCGCGCGGCATCATTGGCCGCGCGGGGTACGCCGGCAAGCCCGACCACGGTGTTGGCCACCACCGGCAGCAGCGAATAGAGGAACAAAGCCACGAAGGCGGGCGCGGTGCCGATGCCTCTGATACCGAGCGCTGCGGCACCCGGAACATGCGCGGCAACCCAGCCGAGCGGCGCGATCAGCAGGCCGAACAGCGCGATCGAGGGTATGGTCTGGACGATGTTGAGCACATTGAGCACGCCGGCCCGCAACCGTTCGACGCGGTGGCACAGGATGCCGAGCGGCAGGCCGACGATCACCGCCGCCGCCAGCGACCCCAGCGCCAGTGTGATGTGCTTGGAGCCTTCCGCCCAGAAACTATCGGCGCGGTTTGCATATTCCTTGAGGATCGACAGGCTGTCCCACTGCCCCGATATCAGCAACAAGCCGATGGCCAGCGCCGCGAGGACGAGCACGCCGATGCGGGCCGGTGGCGACAGGTTGAGCCTGGTCAGCACGTCGGCGAGCAACAATGTGAAGGCAAAGATCAACAGCCAGAAGCCGGAAGCCGGCGAGATGCGGGCGAAGGTGTTGCCGGCCGGCGTCAGGAAGGTGCCGGCGACACCGATCAGGATGGCAAGGGCGGCGAGCGCCACGACGCTTGCAGCCAGGCGCAGGACAAGCGGGGTTTTCAGCAACGCAACAATTGCGGCCACGACGACGACCGCCAGCAGCAGCGGCCCGACTGTGGCCGGCAGCGCCTCGAGGATCGAGCGCGCCTGACCGGGAACGATACGATTGGCGCGGAAGGTGGCGAACGGGGCCAGAAACGCCGCATAGGCAACGATCGCCGCGATAACCATGCCGAGCTTGTCGAAACGCAGGGTCATGGATGCCCCTCATGAGGAGCGATTTTCCACGTTGCGCAGACTACGCCGGTGATCGGCGAAAGCCGACGCGAAATCCGATCTCCCCCCTTGCGGGGGAGATGGCCGGCAGGCCAGAGGGGGGTGTGAAGGATCGCCAGCTTTCGAGCGTCGGCTTGTTCAGAAGCAACCCTGTCGAGGCACGCACCTGCTACCGGTTGTGAGGTCGGCGGGACAGCACCCCCCTCTGTCCTGCCGGACATCTCCCCCGCAAGGGGGGAGATCAGCAGCTTCCAGAGAGGGGTGTCTCGCACCAGCGTCACGATCAGCTATGCGCTGACTACTTCAAAAACCCGTCCTTCTTCAAAAAGTCCTCGGCGACACCCTTGACCGGCTCGCCGCCGACCTGGACGCGGCCGTTGAGTTCCTGCAGCGTGACGAGGTCGAGCTTGGCGAACACCGGCTTCAACAGCGTCTCGATCTCCGGATGCTCTTTCAGCACCGCTTCGCGGATGATCGGCGCCGGCTGGTAGACCGGCTGCACGCCCTTGTCGTCGGCGAGCACGACCAGGCCGGACGGCGCGATGCCGCCGTCGGTGCCGTAGACCATGGCGGCGTTGGCGCCGTTGGTCTGGTTGGCGGCAGCACCGATCGTCGCGGCGGTGTCGCCGCCCGAAAGCGTGATCAACTGCTCGGGCTTCAGCGTGAAGCCGTAAGTGGTCTGGAACGCCGGCAGGGCTGCCGCCGAATTGACGAACTCGGCTGAGGCCGCCAAAACCACCGTGCCGCCACCGGCGACATATTTGCCGAAGTCGGTCAGGGTCGCCAGCTTGTTGGTCTCGGCAACCTCCTTGCGCAGCGCGATCGCCCAGGTGTTGTTGGCCGGTGACGGCGACAGCCAGACGATCTTGTTGGCATCATAGTCGAGCTTCTTGGCGGTCTCATAGGCCTTGGCGGCATCCTTCCAGACCGGATCGTCGGCCTTCTCGAAGAAGAAAGCGGCATTGCCGGTGTACTCGGGATAGATGTCGATCTCGCCGGCAGTGATCGCCTTGCGTACCACCGGCGTGCCGCCGAGCTGGATGCGGTCGGTGGTCTTGATGTTGTTGGCGTTGAGCACAAGCTGGATGATGTTGCCGAGCACGCCGCCCTCGGTGTCGATCTTCGAGGAGACGACCACCTGGGCATTGGCGGAGGCGGCCGTGATGCCGAGCGCCAACGCCGCGCCGGCCAGAATCTTGACTGAAAACATTGTGAAAACCCCTTGCTTTGGACCGAAATGCGGTGGCCGCATATGAGCATGGCTTCAACGCCCCGTCGGGGCACACGGTTTCATAACAATGGGTACAGACGCAATAATTTTGTGCGGTCGCCGCGATTCGGTCGGCGCCATGCTGACACGTCGTGCCAAGCCAAAGATAGAACCGGATCAGGCGCGCGCTTTGCGCGATCCGGTCAGTTTGAGCGCGCCGAGGGCGACGAAGCAGAGGGCGACGACCGGGAAAACCAGCCAGTTCAGCATCTCCCAGCCCCACGCATTGTAGATGGCGCCCGACATTAGCGAGGCGAAGGCGACGGAGCCGAACAGGACGAAGTCGTGGAAGCCCTGCACCTTGCTCTTTTCGGACGGATGGTAGCTGTCGGCGACCATGGAGGTGGCGCCGATGAAGGCAAAATTCCAGCCGAGGCCAAGCAGGATCAGCGCCGTCCAGAACTGCCACAAATGCAGGCCGGACAATGCCACCGCGGCGCAGCCGATGAGCAGGACCAGGCCGGTGGCGACGATGCGTTCGGCGCCGAAGCGATGGATCAGCGATCCGGTGAAGAAGCTCGGCGCAAACATCGCCATCACATGCCAGGAAATGCCGAGCGTGGCGTCGTCCGTCGACAGGCCGCAGCCGACCATGGCCAGCGGCGCGCCGGTCATGACGAAACTCATCAGCGCATAGCTGCCGACGGCGCAAAACAGTGCCGCGACGAAACGCGGCCGGGTGACGATCTCGGACAGCGGCCGGGCGTCGCTTGACGCGACTTGCGCGTGGCCGGGAGCCCTGGCCGGGATGCGCAGGAATGACAGGATGATGGCGCCGGCCGCCGCCAGAACCGGAATGGCCACGAACGAGCCGGCAAACATCACCGGCGCCAGCAATTCGCGGGTGAAGATGACGATCTGCGGCCCGAGAATCGCGGTGATGACGCCGCCGGCCAGCACGAAGGAAATGGCGCGCGCCTTGAATTCGGGCGGAGCATTATCGGCGGCGGCGAAGCGGAACTGCTGGACGAAGGCGCCGCCGACGCCGATCACCAGCAGCGCGAAAGCGAACAGCCAGAAGCTGGCGTGGAACAGAGCCAACGTGGAGATGACGCCGCCAAGCGCGGTGACGATGGTGCCGGTCATGAAGCCGCCGCGCTGGCCGAGCCAACGGATGATGGCCGCGGCCGGCAACGCGCCGAGCGCCACGCCGATGTTGAAGCCGGTGATTGGCGCCGTTGCCAGCGACTTATCGGGGCCAAGCAGATATTGCCCGGCCAGCCCGCCCATGGAAATGGCAATCGGCGCGGCCGAACCGATAATCGCCTGCGACGTCGCCAGGATGATCGCCGTGCGGCGCGCTTCCCTTGCTGCGCCGGCGACGGTGCCGGTCACAATGCGTCCTTGCCGCGCCCCTCGCCCCGCACCCGGCGCGACACACGGTCGAGCACGGCGTTGGTCAGCTTCGGCTCGTCTTCCTCGTAGAAGGCCTTGGCGATGTCGACATATTCCGAAACGATGACGGCCACCGGCACGTCGTCGCGCTTCATCAGTTCGTAGACGCCAGCGCGCAGGATGGCGCGCAACGTCGAATCGAGTCTGGACAGCGGCCAGTCTTCCGTCAGCGCCTGGCGTATGATCGGATCGATGGTCGTCTGGTTCTCGACGACGCCGGCCAGGATGGCGCGGAACCACTGCGCGTCGGCCTCCCGATAAAGCGCGCCGTCGACTTCCTTGCCGAGCCGGAACGCCTCGTATTCGGCGGTGATCTCGAAGACGCCGCTGCCGGCCACGTCCATCTGGTAAAGCGCCTGCACGGCGGCCAGACGGGCGGCGCCACGCTTATTGGCATGGCGTGTCGCGGGCTGGCCGGGCGAAGCGGGTTCGCTCACGATTGCGCTCCCAGCTTCTCCTTGAGCGCGATCATGGTCAGCGCCGCGCGCGCGGCAAAGCCGCCCTTGTCGCCCTCCGAGCGCTTGGCGCGCGTCCAGGCCTGCGCGTCGTTCTCGGTGGTCAGGATGCCGTTGCCGATCGCAATCGCTTCCTGCACCGAGAGATCCATCAGCGCGCGGCTCGATTCATTGGCGACGATGTCGAAATGATAAGTGTCGCCACGAATGATGGTGCCGAGCGCGACAAAACCATCATAGTCCTTGCCGCCCTCGCCCATGCCGTCGAGCGCAAAAGTGATCACTGCTGGAATTTCCAGCGAACCGGGAACGGTGATGACGTCATAGGTCGCGCCGGCTTCGTCGAGCGCGCTCGTCGCGCCGTCGAGCAGCGCGTCGGCAAGATCGTCATGAAAGCGCGCCTCGATAATCAGAAGGTGGGCCTTCTTCTTCGGGCGAATGAACGCTTTGCCGTGTTGGGATGTGCCTGCCATGAATGTCTCCGGGGGTACCGGTGACTTAGGCTGAAGCGGTCACATTCGCAAGCTTTGTCCGACGCTCAGGCCCGGTCTAATTTCCCAGGGGGGCTCAAAGCCCCTCTTTCACTGCCTCGACCAGTCGCGCGGCGTAGCGGGCCATGGTGTCGATCTCGAGGTTGACCTTGTCGCCCACCTTGCGCTCGCCCCAGGTCGTCACGGTCAGCGAATGGTGGATCAACAGCACGTCGAAACGGGCGCCTTCGACCTTGTTGACGGTGAGCGAGGTGCCGTCGAGTGCGACGGAACCCTTGGGCGCGATGAATTTCGCCAGTTCGCGCGGCGCCTCCAGCGTGAAGCGCACGGCATCGCCCTCGTCCTTGCGCTCGACGATTTCGGCCATGCCATCGACATGGCCCGACACGATGTGGCCGCCGAGTTCGTCGCCGATCTTCAGTGCCCGCTCGAGATTGACCTTGGTGCCTGATTTCCAGCCCGACGCCGTGGTCAGCCTCAGTGCCTCTTCCCAGGCTTCGACCTCGAACCAGCGGGCATTCGAGCCGCCATCTGGCAGCGCCGTCACCGTCAGGCAGACGCCGCCGCAGGAAATCGAGGCGCCAATAGCGATGGTCGCGGGATCATAGGCAGTGTCGATGCGCAGGCCGACGCCTTCGCTCAGCGGCTTGATGGCCGCGACAGTGCCGATATCGGTGACAATTCCAGTGAACATTTCAGATATCTCTCACCCATTCGGCATAGCTGTCTTCCCCGAAGCGCATCTCGCGCAATTTGCGGAAGCCTGCCGGGATATGGTTGGCGTCGATGGGCGATGCAATGCCGCCCTCGCCGATCGCTTCCGGTCCCTGGAACAGCACGATGCGGTCGACCAATCCCTCGGCGAGGAAGGCGCTGGCCACCTTGGCGCCGCCTTCGACCAGAACGCTGGCCATGCCGAGCGCGCCGAGATCCTCGAGCAGTTCCGGCAAGGCAATGCCGCCTTCATGGGTTTCGGTGCCGATGAAGCGCACACCGGCACGCTCCAGCACCGACCGCCGCAGCGGGTCGGCCTCCAGGCTCGCGGCGATATAGAGCGGCACGCGGTCGATGCCGGAGACCAGCTTCGAGGCTTCGGGCAGCCTGATCTGGCGGTCGAGCACGATGCGCGCCGGCGAGCGGTTCTCCAGCCCCGGCAGCCGCACGGTGAGCGCGGGATCATCCTCCAGCGCCGTGCCGATGCCGACCAGTATGCCATCGGCTTCGGCGCGCATCAGATAGACTTCGCGGCGGGCGACATCGCCGGTGATCGCAACCTGGCCGGCGCCATGCCTGCCGATCTTGCCGTCGCTGGAAAGCGCAAGCTTCAGAGTCACTTCCGGGCGCTTTTTCAGGGATCGAATCAAATAGCCGGCCATCTGCTCGGCGGCTTCCTCGACCAGCACCTTTTCGACCACTTCGATGCCGGCGGCGCGCAGGATGGCATAGCCTTTGCCGGAGACGCGCGGATCGGGATCGCTGGCGGCGCCGACGACCCGCGCCACTCCGGCATTGACCAGCGCGTTGGCGCAAGGCGGGGTGCGGCCATGGTGGGCGCAGGGCTCCAGCGTGACATAGGCCGTGGCGCCGCGCGCCAACTCGCCGGCTTCAGCCAGCGCCTCGGTCTCGGCATGCGGCCGGCCGCCAACAGCGGTGACCCCTGTGCCGACGATCATCGGGCCGGCGCCATCGTCGCGAACGATTATGGTGCCGACGGAAGGGTTGGTCGAGGTGCGGCCGGCATTCCTGCGCGAGAGCCTCACCGCCGCGGCCATGAAGCGGCGATCGAGGGCCTGCTGATCGGCCTTCCCTGACGTTTGGCTTGCCATGCTCAGCCGGCGTCCTCTTCGCTCTTCAGCTCGTCGCCCTTGAGCTCGTCGCCTTTGAGCTCACCCAGCACGTCATGGAAGTCCTTGGCCTCGCGGAAATTGCGATAGACCGAGGCAAAGCGGACATAGGCGACGTCGTCGAGCGACTTCAGCGCTTCCATGACGAGCCGGCCGACCTCGCCCGAGGCGATTTCAGTCTCGCCGGAGCTTTCGAGCTGACGCACGATGCCGGTGACGGCGCGGTCGATGCGCTCGGGATCGACATTGCGCTTGCGCACCGCGATCTCCACCGAACGCAAGAGCTTGTCGCGGTCGAACGGCACCTTTCTGCCGGACTTCTTCACCACCACGAGGTCGCGCAACTGGACGCGCTCGAAAGTGGTGAAACGGCCACCGCAATCGGGACAGACGCGCCGCCGGCGGATCGCCGCGCCATCCTCGGCGGGGCGCGAATCCTTCACCTGCGTATCTTCGGACTGGCAATAGGGACAGCGCATGGAGAGCCTTCAGGTTGGCGATTCTGGCGGAACGATAGGCTTAGAGGTTTTTGCCGGGACGGCAAAGGTTCGGCAACGGCCGCTGGCGCCCTCAGAGATAGCGAGGCGGGAGGAAAATTGCCAGCCGCGCCAGATATGTCAGGGGGCGACGTCCTTGGTCGGGAAGCCGCAGGACGTTCCGAGGTTGCGGTAGGCCTTGGTGAAGCCGTCCATAGGGATGCTGGCGACGGCTTGCTTGCCGAACGTCACGTCGAGCGAGATGACCTGGCGCATGGCCCGCAACAAAGCGAGACTGGTCTTGGCCTGGTTGTCGACGGTCCAGCTCGGGCGGCCGGCATCATTGGAATAGACGGTCGCGGAAACCTTGACGCCGGGGTCACCGAAGGTCGCGGCGATCTTCTTGCCGGTCGGCAGCTCCTTGTTGGCGACGGTGAACATGATCGCCGGATAGGCATCGGGCGGCAGGGCGTCGCCAGTCGAGATCGAAAGCGTCAGCGTGCCGGCATTGCCGCCGCCATCGACAAAGGCCGTGGAGGCAGCGCAGGTCTTGTGGGAATCCTGGCCGGTGTCGAGCGCATCGATGATGGTGGTCCACCTGCCAAAGGTGTTTGTGGCGGGGATATCCGTGCCCGGCTGCGGCTGCTCCTGGGCGATCGCGCCCGACACGGCGACAGCGGCAAGCGAGCCGATGAAGGCCAGAACGGCAGGACGGAACACGCGCATCGTCAGATCTCCAACAGGCCGCGCCGCCCGAACAGCAAGCGGCGCAGAGCGCGGGATAAAAGACGATGCGCCGCTGGCGGTCAACCGAGATAGGGATAGAGCGGGAAACGATCGGTCAGCGCCACGACCTTGGCCTTCACGGCTGCTTCCACAGCCGCATTGCCTTCGTCGGAATTGGCGACCTTCAGCCCGTCCAGCACCTCGGCGATCAACTTGCCGATCTCGCGGAACTCGGCCTGGCCGAAGCCGCGCGTGGTGCCGGCCGGCGTGCCCAGACGCACGCCCGAGGTGACGAAAGGCTTTTCCGGATCGAACGGGATGCCGTTCTTGTTGCAGGTGATGTTGGCGCGGCCGAGCGCTGCCTCGGCGCGCTTGCCGGTGGCGTTCTTGGGCCTGAGATCGACCAGCATCAGATGGTTGTCGGTGCCGCCGGAGACGATGTCGAGGCCGGTTTCCTTGAGGCTCGACGCCAGCGCCTTCGCGTTGGCGGCGACACTCTCGGCATAGAGCTTGAAGCTCGGCTTCAGCGCCTCGCCGAAGGCGACCGCCTTGGCGGCGATGACATGCATCAGCGGGCCGCCCTGCAGGCCGGGGAAAACCGCCGAGTTCATCTTCTTGGCGATGTCCTCGTCATTGCACAGGATCATGCCGCCGCGCGGGCCGCGCAGCGATTTGTGCGTGGTCGTGGTCACGACATGGGCGTGCGGCAGCGGTGACGGATGCACGCCGCCGGCAACCAGGCCGGCGATATGGGCCATGTCGACCATCAGATAGGCGCCGACCGCATCGGCGATCTCGCGAAAGCGCTTCCAGTCCCAGATGCGCGAATAGGCGGTGCCGCCGGCCAGGATCAGCTTTGGCTTGGTCTCATGTGCGGTCTTTTCGATCGCGTCCATGTCGAGCAGATGGTCGTCCTTGCGCACGCCGTAGGAAACGACTTTGAACCATTTGCCGCTCATATTGACGGGCGAACCGTGCGTCAGGTGGCCGCCGGAATTCAGGTCGAGGCCCATGAAGGTGTCGCCGGGCTGCAGCAGCGCCAGGAAGACCGCCTGGTTCATCTGGCTGCCGGAATTCGGCTGGACATTGGCGAAGTTGCAGCCGAACAGCTTTTTGGCGCGCTCGATAGCGAGTTCCTCGGCGACGTCGACGAACTGGCAGCCGCCATAATAGCGCTTGCCCGGATAACCCTCGGCGTATTTGTTGGTCATGATCGAGCCCTGCGCCTCGAGCACGGCGCGCGAAACGATGTTTTCCGAGGCGATCAGCTCGATCTCGTGACGCTGGCGGCCAAGCTCGTTGCGGATCGAGCCGAAGATCTCCGGATCGGCATCTTCCAGCGTGGTTTCGAAGAAGGATTCGAACTTGTTCGACGCTGCCGCTGCAGTTGCCATGGCCTGAAATCCTTCGGTTCGGGGCATCTATCTATGCATATCGCTGCCCCGAAACCGCTGCACGGTTCCGGGCGACATGCATTGCCGCGCCATTAACACAGTTGTTTTCGCCTCGCCACGTTTGCAGCGCGAAATTTGCTGGCCGGATTGCGCCAGAGCGGCCCTGAACCGCTATTTTCGCTCCTGCCGCCCCTGCAGCAAGGCTTCGGTGAGCGTGATCTCGGTAAACAGCGCCCGCGCCGTATGGTCGTTGATCGCGCCGCTGCTTAACATGTCGCGCACGGCGATGCGCTCGGCCTCGATGCCGGCAAGCCGCATTTCGAGCTCCAGCCGCCCGGCTTCGCGGGCCTCTGCCCGGGCGTCGTCGGCCTCGTCCGAAGTGGCGATCCGGCGCCGGTAGCCGGCGACGATGTTTTCGGCGGCGGCAAGCCTGGCGCCGGGCACCTCGCCCTGGTCGTCGTCGCTGGCGCCCGCCATGCTTTCGACGCGGGCGATGGCCGCCTTGGCGGCGCCGATGCGGGCGAGACGCTCCTCGATGGCGCTGCCATCCTCGCCCGGCTCGACCAGCCCGCGCGCTATCTTCGGCAGCGCCACGCTGGCGATGGCGAGCGAACAGATGATGACGCCGGCGGCGAGGAAGATCACCAGGTCGCGCGCGGGAAAAGGCGAGCCGTCCGGCATGGCGAGCGGGAGCGACAGGATGCCGGCCAGCGTGATCGCGCCGCGCACGCCCGCCACCGAGCCGGCAAGCCGCACACGCATCCCGAACGGCTCGGCCTTGCGCTTTCCCCATTTTGCCTTGAGGCCTGCCGCGATGTCGCCGACCCAGATCCAGAGGAAGCGCAGCGCGATCAGGCACAGCGTCAGCGCAATCACCGTCGCGACCGGCTGGATGATCGGGTAATGGCCAGTCAGTTCGGGCGGCACGCGGCGAATGATTTCGGGAAGCTGCATGCCGAGCACGATGAACAGCGCGCCATTGTAGACGAAGGACAAGGTTGTCCACAGCGAGATCGTCTGCATGCGCGCCGAGACGCCGAGGAAGCGGAAGACGCCGGAGCCGCCGGTCAAAAGCCCGGCGGTGACCGCCGCCAGAATGCCTGAGGCATGCAGATGTTCGGCGACGAGATAGGCAATGAAGGGCAGCAGGACCATGACCAGAACCTGCGCCTCGGCCGGAACGCCGCCGATGCGATTCAGAAGCTGCAGGAGCCTGGCGGCGATGAACAACGCGGCGATGCCGGCCAGGATGCCGATGGCGACGGCATAAAAGAAGCTCAGCGATGCATCGGCGAAGGAAAAGCTGCCGGTCACGGCGGCGGCGACGGCGAAGCGGAACATGACCAGGCCCGAGGCGTCGTTGAGCAGCGCCTCGCCTTCCAGAATATGCATCAGCCGCGCCGGCACCAGGCTTCTGTCGACGATCGAGGACACCGCCACGGCGTCGGTCGGGGACAGCACGGCAGCGAGCGCGAAGGCGACGACCAGCGGGATGCTCGGCACCAACCAGTGCAAGGCATAACCGAAGCCGACAATGGTAAAGAAGACCAGCCCGATGGCCAGATCGAGGATCGGTCCGCGCAGCGCGATCAGCTCGCGTTTGGGCGCTCCATAGGCATCGCCGAACAAAAGCGGCGGGATGAACACCAGCAGGAAGAGTTCGGGGTCGATCTCGACATGGATGCCTTTCACCGGCCAGGCGAGCGCGGCGCCGATGGCAATCTGCAGCACCGGCAGCGGCACCCGAACCAACCGCACCAGTGCGCCGGAAAGAGCGACGAAGACCAGCACGGCGAGGATGAAGATTGCGACCTGCATGGCGCGATTCCGGCTGTTTTGAGGACCATGCGCAATTGCCGTTAGTCCGTCCAGATGGGCCTGCGGCGCAACGTCCGGCAGTGTTCATGGCCTGCATGGCTGGCGGCCACCAGTCTTCTTCTGTTGGGATGTCGAACGGAAAAGGCCACCTTGCGGTGGCCTTTCCTGAAGGAGATCAGCCGCTTAGAGCGAAGAGGTGATCTGCAGTTCGCTGGCGCCATCGAGCGCGTAGACGTCGTCGCGGAACTGCACGACGCCCGGACCCGTCGACCAGGCCGACACATAGAGGAAGTGGACCGGAACCGGGTTGACGACCTGCACCGGCGTGTTCTCGCCGGTCTTGATGGTCGCCTCGAAATGCTGGCGGTCCCAGCCGGGTGTGTCGCGCAGGACCCATGTGACGAGGTCGCGCACGTTCTGGACACGCACGCAGCCCGAGGAATCGAAGCGCATCATCTTGCCGAACAGGCTTTGCTGCGGCGTATCGTGCATGTAGACGCCGTCGGGGCTGGGGAAGTTGATCTTCACCGAGGCCATGGCGTTGCCGGAACCCGGATCCTGGCGGAAGCGGTATTTTGCGGCATCATCCGTCGACCAGTCGACAGTCATCGGATCGACTTCGCTGCCATCAGGCGCAAACAGCCGGATGTGGCTGTCCTTGAGATAGTCGGGGTTCTTCCGCATCAGCGGAATGATGTCCTTGCGCACGATCGAGACCGGCGCGTTCCAGTAAGGATTGACGATGATCTCGTTGATCTTGGAATTGACCACCGGGGTCTGGCGGTCGATCTTGCCGACGATTGCGGTGTGGCGCAGCACGACGCGATCGTTCTCGACCGCCTCGATCTGTGCCGCCGGGATATCGACCAGCACGTAACGGCTGCCCAGCGTGCCGGCCTTTTCGCGCAGGCGCTCCAGATTGGTCTGCAGCTGACCGAGGCGGATCTGCGCCGAAACGTTCATCGCCGCATAAGTGTACTTGCCCATGGCACCGTCGGCCGGCAGGCCATGGCGCGCCTGGAAGCGCTTGACCGCGGCGTCGACGTAGGAATCGAACGACGTCGAAATGCCGGCGCTCTGCGCCAGGTCGCCCGAAACCATCAGCCGCTTGCGCAGCGGCACCACGTCCGGATCGTCGACGCCAAGCTGCAGCTTCTTTGTCGCCGGCACCTCGCCCCAGCCGCCCTGGGCGACGATGTTCTGATACTGCGCCACAGCCTGTTCGGTGAAGGCAACCGTCTGCAGGCTGAAGATCGGCAGCGTCGAGGCGACCTTGCCGCCTTCGGAGGCGCGGGCGTCGAACTGGTCGTCCCAATTGCCACGGTTCGAAGACTTCAGGATATCGTCGATCACATCCTGCGCGCTGGCGGCATTGGCAACCATGGCAACGGCGAGCGCGGAAGCTCCGGAAAGGAAAAAGCGGCGGCTGGTTCTCATGGACGTTCCAGACATTCTTGTCGTGTTTGGCTTGTAGCGTTTGGCTGTTGCAGCGTTCGGCTACGTGCTCGATGTTGGGCGATATCGCCCGCACTCTAAAGTTGGCATTGTTAACAATTAGCCAACCATGACCTGCGTCACCTGGCCGTCAAAAGCGGACGGCGATGCGACCTTACAGGCGCGCGAACAGCTTTCGCCGCCGCATACCCACAGCCCTCGCTTCCACCGCGAATATGGCGGCAACGTGGCTTTGCGCCGAATTGGAAGCGCAGGCGGCTCGAAAAAGAAAAGGCCGGTGCTTTTCGGCACCGGCCTGTTGACTGAGACTTGCCTCCGGCCGCGCTTCTTCCGGCGCAGCTGCTATTCAATGGCCCGCTGATTACATCCGGTAGGCGATGGTGTCGTTCCAGAAGCGGTCGAGGCGCTGCAGCGCGCGGTTCATCTGCTTGAACTCTTCGCTGTTGATGCCGCCGACCTGTTCGATCGAGCCGACATGGCGCTCATAGAGACCGGCGACGACTTCCGCCACTTCATTGCCCTTCGGCGTCAGCGAAACGCGGACCGAACGGCGGTCGATGCGCGAGCGCTGGTGGTTGATGAAGCCGAGATCGACCAGCTTCTTCAGATTGTAGGAGACATTCGAGCCGAGATAGTAGCCACGCGAGCGCAGCTCGCCGGCGGTCAGCTCGGAGTTGCCGATGTTGAACAGAAGCAGCGCCTGGATGGCATTGATGTCGGAACGGCCATTGCGGTCGAACTCGTCCTTGATCACGTCAAGCAGACGGCGATGCAGACGCTCGACCAGCTGCAGCGATTCCATGTAAAGCGAACGGATAGCCTCGCGGCGATCGTCGGATACGTTGGCGGTCTTCGCCGCCGGACGCGAATTGATCATTGTCTTTGCCTCTCGTTTGTCGCCCTGGTGATTTTTTGTTTTTCACCTTGATTGCGACACTATCGAATACTCATAAAATTCGACTTAAACGCTAGGGCTAACAAGAGCTTACCGGTAATAGGTTTCGCAAGACGCTTAACGAACGGTCACCCGAGCAAGGATAATTAACCTAAAGATTTAGCCAATGGCTGCGGGGCGGCGTTTCAGGCGCGCGCAGGGCGCTTGCGCATCCAGATGACGACGCGGAAGGCGATGTAGAGCAGCGCGACCGCGGCATGCGAGAAGACGATCAGCGGCCGGTGGCCGTAGAGATCGGGGAAGCCGGCATACATGATGGTCTCGGTGACAGCACAGATGAACCAGATCACCGGGCCCCACGACGCCAGCATCCACAGGCCGGCGGCGGCGAAGGGGAAGAACACGGCCAGCATCACCGCCACGACCTGCCAGTGCACCGGCATCAGGTCGAAGCGCCACAGCGGGCCGGGATAAAAACCGATCAGCCGGATCCAGTACAGGATGCCGAACAGCAGGCAATAGCCCGCTATGACGCGCTGGAACCAGGCGAAGATGATCTCGACGCCCGAGGGCTGCAGCACGATGCGCCGCGACGTGACCTCGCTCACAGTTCGAGCTCCCGTTCGAGCGGCGCGAAATAGGCGTCCACCGAAGCAGCGTCGACCTCGGCCAGGCTTGCCGGCCGCCACTGCGGCGTCGAACCCTTGTCGACGAGGACGGCGCGGATGCCTTCATAGAAGTCGTGCCCGGCCAGCATGCGGTTGAGGATGCGGAACTCCATCTTCATGCAGGCTTCCATCGACAGCGTCAGCCCGGCGCTGATCTGGCGCCACGCGACATTGAGGCTGGTCGGCGAGCGGGTGCGGATGGTGGCCAGCGTCTTGGCGGCAAACTCGTCGGCGCCTGCCGCCCGCTCCAGGCTCTTGAGGATTTCGGCGAGCGAGGGTTGGGAAAAATGCCGGGCAATGGCTTCCAGCACCGGCTGGCCGGTCTCCCGCCTGGCCGGCACGAAAAAACCGCGCAGCACCGATTCCGGATCGCCATTGGCGCAGAGCCGGTCGAGAAAGGCAGCCTGGTCGGCGGCCTTGATGGTGTGGGTGGCCAGGCCAGACCACAGCGCATCGCCATAGCGGATGCGGTTGCCGGTCAGCGCCAGATACATGCCGAAGCTGCCGCCAAGGTCGGGCAGAAGATGGCTGCCGCCGACATCGGGGAAGAAACCGATGCCGACTTCGGGCATGGCGAACTGGGCGTTCTCGGTCAGCACACGCTGCGAACCGTGGAAAGAGATGCCGACGCCGCCGCCCATAACGATCCCGTCGATCAGCGCGACATAGGGCTTTTTGTAACTGTTGATGCGGGCGTTGAGCCGGTATTCGTCGGCGAAGAACTCGACCGGCGGCTTCCCGGCGCGGGCCTCGTAGACGTGCATGATGTCGCCGCCGGCGCAAAACGCTCTGCCCTCGGCCTTGACGACGACGACATCGACGCCGGTATCGCGTTCAAAAGCGTCGAGCGCCTTGTCCAGCGCCTTGATCATGCGATGTGTCAGCGCATTGAGCGCCTGCGGCCGCGTCAGCGTGACGACGCCTGCCTTGCCCAACCGTTCGAAGCGGATCTCGTCGCCGCCGCCAAAGTCCATCGTCAGAGAATCCCTCCCCGCGCCTGCGGGACTGAAGTGCTAAAGGTGGCGCATGGGTGCGTCAACCGGCGGGCGCGGTTTGGATTTTCGCAAGGCAACGCGACCGTGCTTTGCCCCCGACAGAAATGCGCGCAAAATTGCCGGGCAAAACAGCCTTTCTTCTGATGCAGGGACAAACGCATGACGCTTCAAACCGCAGCGCCGAGCCATGGCTGGGAGATGCCGAAAAAGTTCGACCCGGATGATGTTCTCAGCCGCCCGCTGATGGCCAATCTGGCGACCGTGACCGCTGACGGCGCGCCGCGCAACGCGCCGATGTGGTTCATCTGGGAGGACGCTGCGATCTGGCTGCTCGGCTCGACCGGCGCAAGTGCTGTCAAACACCTCGAACGTGACCCGCGCTGCGCCGTGGAGATCGTCCATTTCGACAATGAGGCCGGCATCCTGCTGCATCTCGGCCTGCGCGGCGTCGCCACCATAGAAGCGATGGCGCCGAACCGCTTCAAACGGCTGCTGCACAAATATCTCGGCCCGGAGGCGACCTGGAACCGCTGGTTCATCGACAATGTGGCCGACATCGACCATCCGGACGGGCGCCTGATCCGGCTCGCCCCGGAGAGCATCTTCACCAACAATGTGTCGTTCTTCAAAACCGGCCCCGAGCTGGCGTGGCCGCCGAAGCCGTAAGCAGCGCGTTATCGACTGGCACAATCGTGTCGCATTGGTCAGCGGCAAGGCCTCGTGGTAAAAGCCGCCCCGACCCGGAGTTTTTGCGATGAACAAATTCACCCCCGCGACGAGCAACAAATTCGCACCGGCAAAGCCCGCCGGTGCGCGCAGCGTCGACGAGATCACCGGCAGCCGCCGCTTGCGGCGCATGCGCAAGGCCGACTGGTCGCGCCGCCTGGTGCAGGAAAACCGGCTTACGGTGAACGATCTGATCTGGCCGATCTTCGTGATCGACGGCAAGAACACGCGCGAGCCGATCGCCGCCATGCCCGGCGTCTTCCGCCTGTCGCTGGACCTCGCCGTCAAGGAGGCCGAGCGGGCCGCTAAGCTCGGCATTCCGGCGATCGCCACTTTCCCCAATGTTGAACTCAGCCTGCGCGACCAGACGGGATCGCACATCCTCGACCCGGAAAACATCATCAACCGCGCCACCCGCGCCATCAAGGACGCGGTGCCGGAGATCGGCATCATCACCGATGCCGCGCTCGATCCGTTCACCTCGCACGGCCATGACGGCATCTTGCGCGACGGCATCATCGTCAATGACGAGACGGTGGAACAGGTGACCGCCGCGGCCGTCATCCAGGCCGCGGCCGGCGCCGACATCATCGCGCCGTCCGACATGATGGACGGCCGCATCGGCGCCATTCGCGACGCACTCGACGCCAACGGTTTTTCGGATGTGGCGATCATGTCCTATGCGACGAAATTCGCCTCCGCCTTCTATGGCCCCTACCGCGAGGCGGTCGGCACCGCCGGCCTGCTCAAGGGCGACAAAAAGACCTATTATCTCGACCACGCCAATTCCGACGAAGCGGTGCGCGAGGCCGAGCAGGACCTCGCCGAGGGCGCCGACATGCTGATGGTCAAGCCTGGCCTGCCCTATCTCGACATTATCCGGCGGCTGAAGGATGAGTTCCAAATGCCGACCTTCGCCTACCAGGTTTCGGGCGAATATTCGATGATCAAGGCGGCGGCCGCCAATGGCTGGATCGACGGCGAAAAGGCGATGCTGGAATCGCTGCTCGCCTTCAAGCGCGCCGGCTGCGACGGCATCCTGACTTACTTCGCGCCGGAAGTGGCGCAGCTGCTGAAGGGTTAGCCGGAACCTGGATGCTCCGGGTTCCGGCTTTTCCTCACGCCTTTGGCAAATAAGGAATCGTTCCGGCGAGATCGGTATCGTCGATCAGTTGGAAGCGGCTGTCGCTGCCCTTCTGACGCTCCGCCACAAACGGAGCGTATTGCGGATCGTTGGTGAAGGCCTCGGCTGCCTTTGCCGACGGAAACGCCATGATGGCGATCAGGCTGGTGTCGAGCGGCTTGCCCTCCAGCGTCTTCACATTGCCGCTGCGGGCGAGATACTTGCCGCCATGCTTGTGGACGAGGTCATGCACCGAAGCGGCATAGGCCGGCACCCATTTGTCGTCCTTCACCTTGATGTCTGCGATCACGTAAGCGGTCATTGTCCAACTCCTCATGGATCGGCACCGGACTGCCCGGTGACGTGACCGCTGCCTCGCATGGCAGCGCCGGACCGCTCCAGTCACAGAACTGTACCGGGGGTGCCAGTACAGCTTCTGTACTGGCTGAACTCAGGTTTTCTGAATAAGGTCCGGCAACATCTTTTGGAGCTCACCACATGACACAAGCCGGTTACAAGCAATTCTGCCCGCTCTCCATGGCCGCCGAGCTGCTCTGCACACGCTGGACCATGGTGCTGCTGCGCGAACTGGTGGCGGGATCGACCCGCTTCAACGATTTGCGCCGTGGCGTGCCGAAAATGTCGCCAACCCTTCTGTCGCAACGGCTCAAGGACCTCGAGGCCGGCGGCATCGTCGAGCGGACCGAGATCGCGACCGAGAAGGGCGTGTTCGAATACCGGCTGACCGAGGCGGGCCGGGATTTGCGCCCGGTTGTCGAGGCGATGGGGTTTTGGGGCCAGAAATGGGTCGAGGCCAGGCTGTCGCTCAAAAACCTCGATCCGTCGCTGCTGATGTGGGACATGCGGCGCAATCTGAACCCCAGTCCGCTGCCGGACGGGCGCACCGTGATACAATTCCTGTACCATGACCTGCCGGCGTCAAAACGATCGTGGTGGCTGATCGTCGAAAAGCAGGGCGAGGTCGATCTTTGCTGGTACGATCCGGGCTTCGACGTCGATCTCTACGTCTCGACCGATCTGTGCACCATGACCTCGATCTGGATGGGGCTGACGACAGTTCACAAGGAACGCGACAAGATCAGCCTGACCGGCGATCTCGACGTCGCCGGCAAGATGCAGATCTGGCTTGGGCTCAGCCCGTTTGCGGTGATGCCGAAGCGCGTGGCGGCTTGAGGTCCCTGCGCATTCCACAGATCGGCTTGCCTCTAAAAATACTAGTTGCAAAATGCAATCAGTTTGAATACTGATTGCAAATCACAACTGGTCACCGAAAGGGAGTCTCCATGTCCAAACTTCGCGTCAATGCCTTCACCTTGTCGCTCGACGGTTTCGGCGCCGGTCCTGACCAGGACCTGCAAAATCCGCTCGGCGTTGGTGGCGAATACCTGCACAAATGGATGACCGGCACCCGCACCTTCCACGAGATGGTCGGCAAGGATGGCGGCAGCACCGATGTGGACGACCGGTTCACCATCCGCAGCTTCGACAATGTCGGCGCCTGGATCCTCGGCCGCAACATGTTCGGCCCAATCCGCGGCGAATGGCCAGACGAGAGCTGGAAAGGCTGGTGGGGCGACAACCCGCCCTATCATGTGCCGACCTTCGTGCTGACCCACTACAAGCGCGACTCCATTGTGATGGAAGGCGGCACCATTTTCCACTTCGTTACCGGCGGCATCCACGCCGCGCTCGAACAAGCAAAGGCCGCGGCCGGCGGCAAGGATATCCGCGTCGGCGGCGGCGTTTCCACCATCCGGCAATATCTGCAAGAGAAGCTCATCGACGAGTTGCATCTGGCGGTGTCGCCGGTGTTGCTCGGGAGGGGCGAGAGCCTGTTTGCCGGGCTGGATATGCTGAAGCTGGGTTACCAGTGCACCGAGCAGGTGGCCACGGCGCTCGCCACGCATGTGACGATCAAGCGGGTATAGTGGCGAAGTAACAGGCGCAGGCTTCTTTCTCCCCGTTTTGCGGGGAGAAATGCCCGGCAGGCAATGAGGGGCAGCGCTGCTTTTGGAGGTTAGCAGCGTCCGACGGCTGTGAATTCGTCGATGCCGGCGCTGCCCCTCATCCGCCCTTCAGGCACCTTCTCCCCGTGAAACGGGGAGAAGGAAAAGTGCTCAATACTTCTCCGGCACGTAAAGCTCGCGCGGCAGGACCTGGCGCTCGTACTCCGGGTTGAACACCCGCTCGGGCAGCGTGATTTCTTCGTGCGGCACGTCCTCATAGGGCAGTTGTTTGAGGAGATGGTCGATGCAGTTCAGCCGCGCCCGCTTCTTGTCGTTGCCTTCGACGATGTACCACGGTGCCTCTGGGATGTTGGTGCGGGCAAACGTCTCTTCCTTGGCCTTGGTGTACTGCTCCCAGCGCACGCGCGACTGCAGGTCCATCGGCGACAGCTTCCACTGCTTCATCGGATCGTGGATGCGCATCATGAAGCGCATCTGCTGTTCCTCGTCGGTGATCGAGAACCAGTATTTGACCAGCGTGACGCCGGAGCGGACCAGCATGCGCTCGAACTCCGGCACGTCGCGGAAGAACTCTTCGACCTGATCGGGTTCGGCAAAGCCCATCACCCGCTCGACGCCGGAGCGGTTGTACCAGGAGCGGTCGAACAGCACGATCTCGCCGCCGGCCGGCAGATGCGGCACGTAGCGCTGGAAATACCACTGCGATTTTTCGCGCTCGGTCGGCGCCGGCAGCGCCACGACGCGGCAGATGCGCGGGTTGAGGCGCTGGGTGATGCGCTTGATGACGCCGCCCTTGCCGGCGGAATCGCGTCCTTCGAAAACCACCACCAGCTTCTTCTTGTGGTAGGCGACCCAGGACTGCAGCTTGATCAGTTCCGACTGCAAGCCGATCAGGTCGCGGAAATACTGCATGCGGTCGATCGACGGCGGATGCGCGTTCTTGTAGATCTTGGAGATCTCCAGCGACAGCGCCGGCTCCGACATTTCAAGCTCATAGTCCTCGTCGAGCATGTCGGCGAGTTCGGCTTCCAGCCAATCCCTGGCCGGAGAATTCTGCTTCAACTCGGTCATTTCCACTGCTCCGCTTGCCGGCTGGCATGAAACCCTGAGCCGACTCGATATAGGCCGCCAATGACGGTTTTATTGCAAGCCGCCGGCCAGCCGGTCATCACTGCAAACCAGCGAGCATTGCCGATCCATCGCCCTGGGATGGCGACAAGCCGCTCAAATTGTCCTACAATTGGCGGACCCCTTCGGGCTTCCCCGCCCTTTCCTGCTAAAACCGCCTCCCCACCAAAACTACGAGGATCTGACATGGAATACCGCACGCTTGGCCGTTCCGGCTTGAAAGTTTCGGCGCTGACCTTGGGAACCATGACCTTCGGCGGCAGCGGGCCGTTCGCCGCCGTCGGCAATTCCGATCTCGCGGAGGCCTCGCGCATCATCGACACTTGCATCGATGCCGGCATCAATCTCATCGACACCGCCAATGTCTATTCCAACGGTCTGTCGGAAGAGATCATCGGCGAGGCGCTCGGCGGCAAGCGCAAGAACGACGTGCTGATCGCCTCCAAGGCGCGCATGCGGATCGGCAAGGGCCCCAATGACGAAGGCCTGTCGCGCCATCATCTGATCCGCGAATGCGAGAAGAGCCTGAAGCGCCTCAGGACCGATGTCATCGACATCTATTTCCTGCACGAATGGGACGGCGCGACGCCGCTCGAGGAAACCATCTCCGCGCTCGACACGCTGGTTGCCCAGGGCAAAATCCGCTATGTCGGCTGCTCCAACTATTCCGGCTGGCAGGTCATGAAGGCGCTCGGCATCAGCGACAGCCAGCACCAGCCGCGCTTCGTCACCCAGCAGATCCACTACACGCTGGAAGCACGCGAGGCCGAGTATGAGCTCTTGCCGATCTCGGTCGACCAGGGCCTTGGCGTTTTGGTGTGGAGCCCGCTCGCCGGCGGCCTGCTGTCGGGAAAATACCGCCGCGACAGTCCGACGGCGCGCCAGATCGGCGGCTGGTCGGAACCCCCGATCCGCGACGAGGATCGGCTGTGGCGGATTGTCGACGTGCTGGTCGATATCGGTGCGGCACGCGGCGTTTCGGCGGCCCAGGTGGCGCTGGCCTGGCTGCTTGGCCGGCCGGCCGTCAGCTCGCTGGTGATCGGGGCGCGCAACGAAGCCCAGTTGAAAGACAATCTCGCCGCGGCGAGCCTGACGCTGTCCTTTGATGAACGCCAGCGTCTCGATGCCGTCAGCCGGCCTCCGGTGCTCTATCCCTACTGGCACCAGCAGTTTACGGCGAAGGACCGCTTCGGCCCGGCCGATCTGGTTATGGACCGCAGCGTCATCTGACTTAAGGGCGCCGGAAGCCGCTAGCCCGCGATAAACCGCCAGACCTGCGGATCGGGCTCGATCTGGCCGCTGAGCACGAAATATTTGTAGAGCACGAGCAGGCAGATCGCCTGCTCGGCCCGCTCGTCGGCGAATTTGCGGCAATAGGCGTTGGCCGCCGCAACGATGCGCTGGGCCTCGGCCGGATGCTGCTCGAGATGATGCACCCGCTCGGCCAGATCGCTGAAGTCGGGCGCCAGCGGCACATAATGGACATCGGGCTCGAGCTGCCCCTCGGCGAACCAGGTCTCGTAAGTCGGCGGCGGCATCAGGCAGAGCGAGTTCGAGCTCATGATCCATTTCAGATTGGTCGCGACATCATTGCCTTCGAGCGAGATGATGTAGCGGTAGCGGCGCTGCTGATCGATGCTGAGATAGGGCTTGCGGTATTCCGCAGGTGCTGTCGCCCTCGGCGTGCCGACATCGCAGAACGGCAGATTGCGGGCTGCATCCAGCAACAAGGTGCGAATCGGATTGTTGAGTTCGCCGCGCCAAACGACGAGCGGATGCTTGTCGGCGAAGGCGACATCGTCGGCCGGCATGTAGAAATGACGGAACTTGTTCAGCTTGAACAGGACGCCGTTGCCGTTGTCGCCCGCTATCGGCCGGTCCTTGACGATCGACGGCATCTTCGGCACTTCGATGACGTCGCCGAATTCCAGGTCGATGCGCAGATCTGGGTCGAAATAACGGGTGAACTCCTTCAGATCGTAATAGTACATGCTGCGGTCCGACGGCAGCCGGCTGACCGGCACGGCCTCGGGGCTGGGGCTAAAAGGCTCCCGCAGCGTGTTGTAGTAATTGAGCCGCTGGCGGACCGATGCGTCGGAAAGCCTGGCCTGATCGAGCAGCCGGCCGAGCCGGCGCCGGAAAAGAACCGGCGGCGCGATGTCGCGCATGGCGTTGCGCGCATAGTAGATCAGCTTCTGTGCGTTTCTTTGAAGCGTGGCCATCGGTCGTTTTGATTCGAAATCGGTCGGCGGCGGCTCCAGCAACTGTCCCGCAGCCTTTTCTAAACCATTGTGTTCGCCATCACGCAAGTCCAGAACCGCTGGCATCTGCCCTCGCGGCGCTGTTGTGTTTGCCGGCCAATGCTTCTAGGCAGGATCAGGCACAGCGAAAGGAAACGATATGGCTCGACCACCGAATTACGGTCAGGAACGCAAAGAGCGCGACCGGCAGAAGGCCGCCAAGAAGGCGGAGAAGCTCGCCGCCAAGGTCGCGGCCAAGGAGCGCGCCGAGCCTGAGAACGAGGCAAGTTCCAAAACCGACACCGAGACAGAAAAATAGGCAAGACAGGATCACCGGCCCGCGAAACGGGCCGGATCCTGGCAAAATGCCGGTCTGATCAGGCCGATGTGATCAGGCCGGGGCCTTGTCGCTGACGAAGACGTTGACCTCGCGCGCGGCGGCGATGAAGGCGCGTCTTGCAATCATCGCCGGCTTGTCGCCGGCCAGCGCGTCATGGCAGGCCTGCAGCGCTTCGCGATGCTTGGGGCTGCGCTTGCCGGGCCAGCTGTTGAGCAGGTAATCGGAAGCCTCACGCACCGTACGCAAGAGCTGAGTGCTTCCCTCCGTGCCCGACTTAACGGTCACGGGTGTTTCAAATCGGTTGTTTTCCATGGCCGCCTCTTACGCCATCGGCGTCCGCGAAGCGAGGCCGAAAGCGGATGGCGTCGGCGTTCTTTCGTTTTCGTGACCGGTATCAAGCGGCGACGACAGCAAAACCCCTGGCGCGCAGGCCGCGCCGGTCATTGTGCAACGACGTCACCAGGCGGGCGCGGCTGCCGGCTATATGGGCGGAAAGTCGCGCCGCCGCCGCATCGGCATCGCCGGCCCGCACCGCTGCCAGAATGGCGTGATGCTCGCTCCAGGCGCGGCCAAGGGCCGCCTCGTCGCGCACCTCCAGCCAGCGCGCCCGCGACAGCCGCGTCATGGCATCGCGCACGGCCCGAAACAGGAACTCGTTGCCGGAGAGCCGCGCCAGTTCGATATGGAAATCCATGCCGACGCGGTGCCATTCCTCGCGCGGCGTGGCAGTGTCGCAGGAGTCCAGCATCGCCTTGATGACATCGGCTGCGCTCCTGTCGGCCAGCGCCGAAGTCAGCCTGACCGCCGCGACCTCGACGGCTTCGCGGTACACCGCGATCTGTTCCAGTTCGGCAAGGTTGATCGGCGACACGGTCCAACCGCGCCCGTCGCGGCAGATCAGCCCTTCCGTCTCCAGCCGCAGCAGGGCTGCCCTGACCGGCGTGCGCGAGGCGCCGAAGCGGCTCTCGATCCAGCGCTCCGTCAGCCGCTCGCCAGGACCGACCTCGAGGCCAAGGATCATCTCGCGAAGCGCTTTTTCGACGATGTGCATCTGCGACATAGTTGCTTCCATTGCTGGCGATCGGCCTTGCCCGTTGGTCTTGCCGATCACATTGAGAGCGCCTGATTGACAGCAGCCGGGCTTTGCGTCCATGAGGGTACCAAGTTGGTATCCCAAAATGGTATCCGCAGCAAGCGGACAGGACAGGACATGCCGCAGGACAGTGCAGCGCGGGCCGCCGAAGTGCCTTCCACCTACAACATTCATTGGCGGCGCAACCTGTTCGTGTGCTTTGCCGGATCGTTCAGCACGCTTGTGGCGATGACGTTGCTGCTGCCGTTCCTGCCGCTCTATGTCGAACAGCTGGGCGCCGTGGGCCATGCGGCGATCGTGCAATGGTCCGGCATCGCTTTCGGCGCCACCTTCCTTGCCGCCGCCCTTGTCGCGCCACTGTGGGGACGGCTGGGTGACCGTTATGGCCGCAAGGTGATGCTGGTGCGCGCCAGTTTCGGCATGGCGATCTGCATGTCGCTGACCGGCATGGTGCAGACCGTCTGGCAATTGGTGCTTTTGCGCCTGCTGATCGGCTTTGCCGGCGGTTATTCCTCAGGCTCGACGATCCTTGTCGCCATGCAGACGCCGAAGGAGCGCTCCGGCTGGGCGCTTGGCGTGCTGTCGGCCGGCATCACCGCAGGCTCCCTGGTCGGCCCGTTGCTTGGCGGCGCGCTGCCGCCATTGATCGGTATTCGCGCCACCTTCCTCATCGCGGGCGGCGTCATTTTCCTGGCGGCGCTGGCGACGACGTTCCTGATAAAGGAGATGCCTCGCCCGCCAGTACAGGCAAAACGCGAGGAGAAACCAAAGGGAAGTTGGGCGCAGATCCCCGACAAACGCCCTGTCGTGGCCATGCTGGCGACCGGCATGCTGTTCACCTTCGCCAACATGTCGATCGAGCCGATCATCACCGTCTACGTCCAGCAACTGGTCGCGGACGCAAGCCGGGTGACCCTGGTCTCAGGTGTCGTCATGTCGGCGGCCGCACTCGGCGCCATCCTGTCGGCGTCACGGTTGGGCAAACTCGCCGACCGCATCGGCCACTGGAACGTCATCGTCGCATCGCTGGCCGTCTCGGCTCTGCTGTTGATACCGCAGGCCTTCGTCACCGAGAGCTGGCAGTTGGTCGGGCTGCGGTTCCTTATGGGTCTGGTGCTGGGCGGGCTGTTGCCCTGCATCACCAGCGTCATCCGCCACAATGTTCCCGATGGGGTCGGCGGCAATGTGCTGGGCCTGGCAATCTCGGCGCAATATGTCGGCCAGGTTGCGGGGCCGCTGCTGGGCGGCTTCGTCGGCGGCCATTTCGGCATGCGCGCGGTGTTTCTCGGCACGTCGTTGCTGATGGCGGGCGGTGCCGCGTATAATTGGCTGGCCCAGGCGCGCCGCACGCGCGACATGCTGGCGATATCGGAAAAATCCTGACAGACAGGTCGCGCCGCCTATCGTCAATCACGGAGCCCGAGACATGAGCATCGCCGAGTCAGCACCAGCAAACAGCGCGCGCATCCTCGTTTTCGCCGGCGGCATTGCCGGCGCGGCGGGCGTGGCGCTGTCGGCGGCTTCAGCGCATCTCGGCGGCGCGTTCGTCGGCACGGCCGCATCCTTCCTGCTCATGCATGCGCCGGTGTTTTTGGCCGTCGGCCTCGCCGGCGCAAACCGGATCTTGCGGATCGGCAGCCTGGTGCTGCTCGTCGGGCTTGTTCTGTTCTGCGGCGATCTGCTGGCACGGGATTTCGTGGGATCGCGGCTGTTCCCGATGTCGGCGCCGATCGGCGGCACCTTGCTCATCGCGGGCTGGCTGGTGATCGCGGCCTCGGCGCTCGTGCGGCAACGGTCCTGACGAGGCAAGAACCCTGCCCCATCAGATATCACACGAGGCTTAATCCTGCCGGTTTTCCGGCAGCAGGTCGCGGTTGCGCTTGGCAGGCTTGGTCGGCCGCCGCCGTTGCGGCTGCTCCGTGGCAGGCGAGATACCCCAGTAATTGCGATAAATGTCTTCGAACAGATGTTTCACGGGATGCATGTTCGTTCTCCTCTTCAAGAACTTGAATCGATCCAATCAGCTGGCACGAAAATGCCGGGGCCGATCAGCTGCGCTTGCGTTTCACAAGGTATTGCAGGTCACGCCTCCACGGCCCGACCTTGTCGCGGCGCCTGCGGGTGGCGGCGTCGGAGACTATGCCCCAATCATTGCCGTAGATGTCTTCGAACAGATAATTCACGGGATGCATGGCACCCTCCTCTTGAATCGATCCAAGTTGTACTTGATGAATCCCTTGGATCGATTCAAATATAGACCCTCTCCGCCGTCCGATCAAGGGAAAATTTGAACCGATCCAACGAAAGTGCTAAACAGGCTCCGGTTCAGGAGACGAAAATGACGGCATTGACCTCCGGCAAGACGAGACCAGTGCGGCTTGCCGACATCGCCAAGGCGGCCGGGGTCTCGCACGGTACCGCGTCCAACGTGTTCGCTCGCCCGGAGATCGTGCGCGAAGAGGTCCGCGAGCGGGTCAAGGCGGCGGCGGAAGCGATGGGCTATGCCGGCCCGGATCCCAAGGGCCGGCTGCTGCGCGCCGGCAAGGTCAACGCCATCGGCGTGGCAACGGCAGAACCATTGTCCTATTTCTTCGACGATCCCTTTGCCCGCGTCATGATGGCCAGCATTTCGCAGGCCTGCGACGCCACCGGCGCCGGAATTTCGCTGGTCTCGGCCGCCAACAGCGAGCAGCTCGCCTGGAACATCCAGAGCGCCCTAGTCGACGGCTTCATCGTGTTCTGCATCGAGGGTGGGTCGCGGCTGGTCGAACTGGCGCGCGAACGCAAACTGCCTTTCGTGGCGCTTGATCTCGATTCGGAAAATGAGGCGGTCGCTGCGATCGGCGTCGACAACGTCGCCGGCGCGGGTCTGGCGGCGCGCCATCTGGCCGAGTTCGGCCATCGCAGCTTTGCCGTACTCGCCCTGGAATCTGCCGACGCTGGCTTTGGTCCCGTCACGCAGGAGCAAGTCGAGACGACATCCCTCTACTCGGGCACACGCGACCGTCTGCGTGGCTATTTCGGCGAGCTCTCCCGCTTCGGCATCGACGTCTCGCAAGTGCCAATCTACGAAACCCTCAATGACGAGGCGAGCGTGCGGGCCGGCCTCGATCATATTTTCGCGCTGCCGCAGACGCCGACGGCAATCCTGGCCATGTCGGACAAGATTGCGCTGCATGCGCTCGACTGGCTGCGCGAGCGTAACATTGCCGTGCCGGGCGATGTGTCCATCGTCGGCTTCGACGGCGTGCCGGAAGGCGCCGACTCCGAGCCGCCACTAACCACCGTCGCCCAGCCGATCGCCGAGATGGGACGCCTGGCCGTCAAGGCGATCCTCGAAAATGACGGCTCGCAGCACCGGCAATTGCTGCCGGTCGATCTCGTGGTGCGGGGGTCGTCCGGCCCCTCGCCTGCTAGCCAGGCGGCTGATGTGGGATCATCGGCTTAGCCTTGGCATCGCGGGCATGCCGAAGGTCTGGTGAACGGCTGGCGCTTCTTTGCGAACCGGCTTTTTGCTCGAGCCGATGCCGGACAGCCACTCAAGATAGAAGGCGAGCACGAATTGCATGGCGATGCCGGCCGAAATCAGCAAGGCGTCATAGGCAAAGCCGCCCGGATTGATCAGCTTCATCACCTGCGCCGCCATGGCGATCAGCGTGCCGGCGAGGAACACCGGCAAGGAGCGCTTGCCGAGCAGCGCTAGCGGATGATCCGGGCTGAGACGGAACAGGTTCGAGAAAGCCGGCAGGGCGACGATCAGATAGCTCACCGCCAATATGTGCAGGAGCCGCGGCAGCGACAGGAACGTCTTGTCGAAGCCGCCGATCACCACGGGCAGGTTAAACCACGTTATCTCGCCCCAGAGCGGGCTGTGCACCCAGACCGCCGCTGCCGCGACATAGGTCGCCGCGGCGCCCACCAGCCAACGATTGACGGGAATTGTGCCGCCGCGCCTGACATGCAGCATGCCGGCAAGGCCGATGTTGAACAGGAATTGCCAGGACAGCGGGTTGAGGAACCAGAAGCCGGGCTCGGGATAGTTCGGCGGCGCGATCTGCCAGAGGCCGGCGACGAGCCACAGCGCGCCGGAAAAGACCAGCGCCGGCAGCGGCCGGTAGCTGACGAAGAGCAGGAAGAGCGGCGCCATCAACAGCAGCGCCGCATAGACCGGCAGGATGTTATTGTAGCCAAGCTGGTGGCCGAGCGTGACAATGCCGATCATGACCTCCGGCGTGTTCTTCATCAGCGGCTCGATGTTGATCAGCTTGAGCAGTTCCGGCCGCCGGCCGTACACCGCAGCGGCGCAGAACAACGCCATCACAACCATGGTGGTGACGATGTGGGCACTGTAAAGCACGCCGGCCCGGCGCCACATCTTCAACATCGCCAGCAGCCGGCCGCCCGGCTGGAACTTGTTGCCATAGGCGAGTGCGACCGACATGCCGGAGATCAGCACGAAGGCTTCCGCCGCGTCCGAGAATCCGAAATTCTTGTAGGTCAGCGTTTCGAAGACGGTGCCCGGCACGTGGTCGATATAGATGGTCAGGAGTGCGAGCGCACGGAACACGTCAATGCGCGTGTCGCGATCGGCGATACGCGGGGCGCGATCGGGCGGAACTGGCAGGGTCATCGACAAAAGGCCTCAAAGGAGAGCAAGGGTGCTCGCGTTGTTCATGCCGGGATGCGACCATCGGCGCACACCGCTTCGATTCCTCCCGCAGGGAGCATATCGGCGCAGAAACGGTCTGAAATGAGCCTGTTGCAATCACATTTCGCGGAGCGTGAAAATATTCCGTTTTGAAGCTGGCAAAGGACCAATGTCTCCGTGAAATCAATGAGATATGAGCGTGCATCGATATAGCGACGAGAACGCCTTTCTGCATCAGGATCTGGCCTTTCCCTACCGCCTTCTCAAGCCGGAGAATGCCGGCGGCGAGAGCCTGTTTTTACTGCACGGATCGGGTGTCGACGAAACGACGATGGTGCCGATTGCGAGGCAGATCGCCCCCAACGCCACGCTGGTCGCGGTGCGTGGCCGCATCCGCCAAGAAGACGGCTTCCGCTGGTTCGAGCGGATCACGCCGACCAGTTTCGAACAGGCGAGCATCCGTGCCGAAACATTGGCCTTTGCCGCCTTCGCAAGCGAGGCCGCAAAGCGCCACGGGCTCGACCTCGCCCGGGTGACTTTCGTCGGCTATTCCAACGGCGCCAATCTGGTTTCCAGCCTGATGCTGCTCAACTCCGGCCGAGTCCGAAAAGCAGTGCTGCTGAGAGCGATGCCCGTGCTTGACGATGCGCCGGCAACCGATCTGACCGGAACGCGCGTCCTGATTGTCGCCGGTGCCGCGGACGAGATCTACGGGCCGTTTGCGCCGCCACTGGTGACGCTGCTCAACAAACATGGCGCCGAGGTCGATGCGCGCATCGTGCCTTCAGGTCACGAAATCGGCGGCCCGGATGCCGCCATCGTCCGGCAGTGGCTTGCGGGACCAGCATTGGTCGCACGCCAGGCAGGCTAAGAGACCTTGGTAGACCGCATCGGCGCCCGGCGGAACGGCTGAGCAGATGCTCGTCGCCTAGCCCTGTCCCATCCGGTTCCAGGCATCGAGCCCGGCGATCTTGTAGGCTTCGGCCAGCGTCGGATAGTTGAAGGTGTTGTTGACGAAGAAATCAACCGTGCCGCCGAGGTTGATCACCGCCTGGCCGATATGGATCAGTTCGGTGGCGCCTTCGCCGACGATGTGGGCGCCGAGCAGGCGGCGCGTTTCGACCGAGAACAGCAGCTTCAGAAAGCCGGAGTTGACGCCCATTATGTGGCCGCGCGAGGTTTCGCGGAACCGCGCCAGACCGACTTCATAAGCAGCGCCGCTCTCGCGCACCTGCTCCTCCGACTGACCAACGGTGGAGATTTCCGGCACGGCGTAGATGCCATAGGGGAAGGTTTCCGGCGGCGGTGGCAGTTGCACGCCGAAGGCGTGGCAGGCGGCCACCCTGCCCTGCTCCATCGATGTCGAGGCAAGGCTGGGGAAACCGATGACGTCGCCGGTGGCATAGATGTTGGGCGCACTGGTCTGGAAGGTCTGCGGATCGACCTTGATGCGGCCCCGGGAATCGGCCTCGATGCCGACCACGTCGAGGCCGAGGCTGCCGAGATTGCCGCTGCGGCCGGCGGCGTAAAGCACGATCTCGGAGCGGATGGTGCGGCCATCGGCGAGCGTCACTTCGGCATAGTCGGGTTTTGAGACGATTTCCTTGACCGTACTGCCGAGGCGAATGGTCATGCCTCGGTCGCGCATCTGGTGGATGAAGTCGTCGACGATCTCGCGGTCGACGAAATCGAGGATGGTGTTGCGCGGCTCCACCAGCGTCACCGGCACGTCGAGCGCCGAAAAGATCGTCGCATATTCAACGCCGATGACGCCGGCGCCGATCACCGTCAGCGTGCGCGGCAGATGGTCGAGTTCCAGCATCTCATCGCTGTCGAAGACGCGGATCTTGTCGAAAGGCACGTCGCGCGGCCGGTGCGGCCTGGTGCCGACCGCGATCAGCGCATTGGTGAAACCAACCTCCGAGTAGTCGCCATTGTCTGCCGTCAGGCTGACCTTGTTTGGGCCGACGAATTTCGCCATGGCGCGCACGCTTTTGACGGCGTTGCGCATAAACTGGTGCTGCAGCACCTCGACCTCGTGGTCGAGCGTCTTGTGCAGCCGCTCGACCAGGTCGGCGATGGAGATGTCCTGCTTGACCCGGTAGCCGCGGCCGTAAAAGCCGCGCTCGCGCCAGCCGGACAGGTTCAGCACCGTCTCGCGCAGCGTCTTCGACGGGATGGTGCCGGTGTGCACCGAGACGCCGCCGAGGCGCCGGCCCCTGTCGACCACCAGCACCGATTTGCCGAGCTTGGCCGATTGCACCGCGGCGCGGCGCCCGGAAGGGCCGCTGCCGATGACCAGCATGTCGTAATCCATGTAACCCCGTCCCCTCGGCGTCTTGTTGCGCCGCAGCAAGCTAACGCCATCCGTCCACCAAATTCAATCGGCTCAACCGCGTCACACTGCCGAGCAGGACCGATGGACGAACCGATCTTGATTCCGCCCGCAGTCTTCACCATTTCAGTGGCGGCGCACCCTAGCGTGGCGCCTGTTACGAGGACATGACATGAACGCGCGCGTACTTGACGGCGAAATCATCACCAGCAGGCTCGACGACGTCAGGGCCTATGACGGTGTGCGCACGCGGCGCATCCTGGCCTTCATCATCGACTATTGCATCGTGGCGCTGCTCACCATTCCGTTCGCGATCCTGGTGGCCGTGCTTGGCCTTTTGACATTCGGTCTTGGCTGGGCGCTGTATTCCATCCTCGTGCCGGCGGTCGCCATTCTCTACATCTGGAACACGCTGGGCGGTCGCAACCAGGCCACATCAGGCATGAAGATGATGGGCATTCGGCTCGATCGTCTCGACGGCAGCCGTATCGACGGCCTCACCGCCGTTGTCCATTCGGTGCTGTTCTGGGCGAGCACGGTCATCCTGACGCCGCTCGTCCTCCTGGTGACGCTGTTTTCCGATCGCAAGCGCACACTGCACGACCTGCTGCTTGGCACGGCCGTCAGGCGCAGCGACCGTTGAACCGGCGTTCAACCGACGCCAACAGGCATTTGTGCGCAAATGTGAAGGGGTCCGTTCAACCCCGCCTTCACAATCCTGTTGAATTTTTCGCCAGCCAAGCCAAAGGTAGAGCGATTCGCAGGAGTGTTCCCAACGTTCGATGACGCACCATCCGACCCAGTCGCCGCAGTTCTTCCTGACCGCGCCATCGCCGTGCCCGTATCTCGAGGGCCAGTTCGAACGCAAGGTGTTCACGCATCTGGTCGGCGACAAGGCGCCGGAGATGAACGACCTGTTGACGCAAGGCGGTTTCCGGCGCTCGCAGAACATCGCTTACCGTCCCGCCTGCGAGACCTGCCGCGCCTGCGTCTCGGTGCGCATCCTGGCGCAGGAGTTCACCGCCAGCCGCAACATGAAGCGGGTGATCCAACGCAATTCCGATCTGATCGGCGCCATGCACGACGCGCAGCCGTCGACGGAGCAGTATTCGCTGTTTCGCGGCTATCTCGACGCTCGCCATCGCCGCGGCGGCATGTCCGACATGACGGTGCTCGACTACGCCATGATGGTCGAGGATACCCATGTCGACACCAAGGTGATCGAATACCGGCGCCGCGGCCCCGACACATTCATCACCGGCAAGGGCCAGGGCGAGCTGATCGCCGTGGCGCTGACCGACAAGATGGCCGATGGCCTGTCGATGGTCTATTCCTACTTCAATCCCGAGTTCGAGGACCGTTCGCTCGGCACCTTCATGATCCTCGACCATATCGCCCGCGCCCGGGCCATGGGCTTGCCCCATGTCTATCTCGGCTACTGGGTCAACGGCTCGCGCAAGATGAACTATAAAATGCGCTTCATGCCGCAGGAGCATCTCGGCCCGAAGGGCTGGGAACGCTACGACCACGAAGCGGTCACGCGCTGATTTTCCTTCTTACCAGATCCTGATCTAAACATTTTCAGCCGAGACGATGCTGGTCTTTCCGCCTGTTGGCCCGTCTGTTGGCGGGGCGATTGCGCCGACCGGCATCTGCTCAAATCATTGCGAAAGCCGTTGCATGTCCTCTCACAATGCCCACACCAAAGGACTTCTGCTCACCGCGCTTGGCGGGCTGGCGCTGACCATCGACATTCCCCTGATCCGGCTCGCCCATGGCGAAGCCTGGACGATCCTTTTGCTGCGCACCGGCTGCACCTTCGTGGCAGGGCTGATCGTATGGGCCATCTGGCGCTCGTTCAGCAAGAATGCTCCGCAGCTGATACCCGGCTGGTCGGGGCTCGTCGTCGCCACCCTCTACGGGCTCGGCGCAATCGCCTTCATCACTGCCGTCTACAACACCTCGACCGCCAATCTGGTTTTCATCCTGGCCTTCTCCACCATGTTCTCGGCGCTGCTCTCGTGGCTGTTCCTGAAGGAGCGACCGCAGCCGCTGACGCTTGCGGCAATGGCGCTGATGATCGTCGGCATCGCGATCATCGTCGGCGATTCCGTCGGCACGGGAAATCTGTTCGGCGATGTGATGGCGCTGTGTTCGGCCTTGGCGATTGCCTGCGCCATCACCGTTTCACGCGCCAGCGGCAGGGATATGGGATTCACCGCGCTGACCGGCGTCCTGCTGCCGTTCGGGCTGGCGGCGCTCATGGTCTCCAGGACCGGTTTCCAGGTGGAAGCGCCATGGTGGATCGTTTTCAACGGCGCCGTCATCATGCCGTTCGCCTTCTTCTGCCTGGCCAACGGGCCGAAATACATTTCAGGCCCGGAAGTGGCGATGTTCTATCTCCTGGAAACGGTTCTGGCGCCGGTCTGGATATGGATGATCTTTGCCGAGGCGCCGTCGCGCAACAGCCTGATCGGCGGCGTGATCCTGATCGTCACGCTGGTCGCGCATTCCCTGTGGCAGTTGCATGAAGGGCGCAAGCGCCGGGCAGCGCTCGCCGTCGCTTACCCAGTCTGACTTTTCTTCGCCGGGCCGGCGACAATCTCGATCTGCGGCGGCCCGCCTTCGAGCTCGGCCGCCCCGTCGGGAACGGTGTCTTCGGCCAGTTCCACCTCGCGCAGCCATTCGCGCCATATCGCCACCAGCAGCGCCATCAGCACGGGGCCGATGAACAGGCCGAGAAAGCCCATCGTCTTGACGCCGCCGATCAGGCCGAAAAAGGTGGGCAGGAAGGGCAATTTGATCGGTCCGCCGACCAGCTTCGGGCGCAAGGTCTTGTCGACGATGAACAGTTCCACCGCGCCCCAGATGAACAGCGCCAGACCCGCCATCGGCGAGCCGCTGGCGGCGAGGTAGATCGACACAAGCGTAAACGACAGCGGCGCGCCGCCGGGGATCAGCGCCATCACGCCGGTCAATGCGCCCAGCGTCACCGGCGACGGCACCCCGGCCAGCCAGTAGGCGATGCCGAGCACCAGCCCCTCGCCGATGGCGATCACGGTCATGCCGGTAACGGTCGAGGAGATGGTCGCCGGCACGACGCGCGAAATCCGCTCCCAGCGCGTCGGCAGGATGCGTTCGCCGAGCCGGTCGATCTGGCTGGCAAAGTGTTCGCCGTCGCGGTAGGCGAAGAACAGCGCGATCATCATGAACAGCAGCGTCAGCAACAGGCCGAAGGCGCTGCCGCCGGCAGCCAGCACGCCGCGATAGATGCTGCCGATATTGGCGCCGCTGACCAGCTGGATCAGCTCGCCGATGCCGCCGGGATGGCCGAAATTGTCGATCCACTGTTCGTTCAGCCACTCGCCGACGACAGGCAGCGAGGTGATCCAGTGCGGTGTGACCGCGCCGTGCCTGTTGGTCTCGATCGCCCAGCCGACCCATTCGCGGACCTCGTTGATGGCGTAGGTGCCGGCGAGCGCTATCGGCACCACCAGGAAGGCGAGGATGAACAGGATGGCGAGCGTCGCGGCGACGGTGCGGTTACCGCCGACACCGGCAAGCAGCCGGCGGTAGAGCGGCCAGCTGGCAAAAGCAATGACGAGGGCTGCCAGCACGGGAAACAGGAACCCGTGGAAGAAATAAACGCCGGCGGCGACGATCAGCACCAACAGCCAGCGCGCCGCCGACAGCGGCGGGATGACGGCGGCCCGCAGCGGTGTCGACAGGCCGAACAGGCGCTGCTGACGTTCCGGCTTCTGGATCTTCGCTTCCTTCAAACGGTCAATTCTCCCAGCCTACACAGCGTTTATGCACTGTTATAGTGCCGCAATCGTGACGATAGTCCAAATGGTTGGTGAAGCTGCCAATCTCCCCCCTTGTGGGGGAGATGTCCGGCAGGACAGAGGGGGGCGCGAAGGATCGCCAGCCTGGCACCCGACATTGAAGACCCAAGAGTTGCGACCGAGTGGCGAGCCATGACCATTCGATGCGCTGGCGGGACAGCGCCCCCCTCTGGCCTGCCGGCCATCTCCCCCACTTGGGGGGAGATCAGCAGCTTCAACCAAATTTCCCCGTCCGCGGGAATCCCTTCGGCACCATCCGTCCGGCCGACGCTCTCGCGCCGATCCACTCGGCCAGCTCTTCGCGCGACCTGACGAAGGTGCGGTCAGCGGAATCCTGCCAGGACAGGCCGCTCTCCAGCGTGAAAGGTTTCAGGTCGAGCAGACCGCCATCCTTGTATTTCTGCAGGCGAACGCCCTTGCCGCGGCCCATCTCCGGAATTTCGGAGAGCGCAAACACCAGCATCTTGCGGTTCTCGCCGACAATGGCGAGATGATCGCCGGAAACCGGGATGCAGGCCTTGGCCTCGTCGGGCGCCTTGACGTTCATCACCTGCTTGCCCTTTCGGGTGTTGGCGACGACCTCCTCCTCCGGCACGATGAAACCATTGGCATCGTAGGAGACGAGCAGCAGCTTGCGCTTCGGGTCGTGGACGAAGGCGGTGACGATGTCCTGGTCGTTGTCCATGTCGACGATGATGCGGATCGGTTCGCCATGGCCGCGGCCGCCCGGCAGCCGGTCGGCGCCGATGGTGTAGAATTTTCCGCCGGTGGTGAAGACCAGGATCTTGTCGGTGGTCTGGGCATGGAAGGTGAGCTTGAGGCTGTCGCCTTCCTTGAAGGTGAGCGTGGAATGGTCCGCCAAATGGCCTTTCATCGCCCGCAGCCAGCCCTTTTCCGAGACCACCACGGTGACCGGCTCGCGCTCGATCATGGCGTGCGCAATGTCGGTCAGATCATGCTCCGGCGCGTCGGCGAACTGGGTGCGGCGCTTGCCGAGTTCGGTCTCGGGGCCGAACTTGTCGCGAACCTGCGTGACTTCCCATTTGATCGTCGACCATTGCTTGGCGTCGGATGCGAGCAATGCCTCGATCTGCTTCTTCTCGGTGGTGAGACCGTCGAACTCCTTGCGGATCTCGAACTCTTCCAGCTTGCGCAAGGCCCGCAGCCGCATGTTGAGGATGGCTTCGGCCTGGGTGTCGGTGAGCGACCAACGGGCCGTCATCACCTGCTTGGGCTCATCCTCCTCGCGGATGATCCTGATGACCTCGTCGATGTTGAGATAGGCGATCAGGTAGCCGGCAAGGATTTCCAGCCGCTTCTCGATCTCGCCAAGCCGATGCTTCGAGCGGCGGATCAGCACATCGCGCCGATGGTCGAGCCACTCCTTCAGCACGCCCTTCAGCGACAGGACGTTAGGCACCTTGCCCCGCGACAAAACGTTCATGTTGAGGGGAAAGCGGCTTTCAAGCTCGGTCAGCTTGAACAGCGATTCCATCAGAATGCCGGGATCTACTGAACGGCTCTTCGGCACCAGCACAATGCGGACGTCCTCGGCGCTTTCATCCCTGACATCCTCGAGCAGCGGCAATTTGCGCGCGATCAAAAGCTCGGCGATCTTTTCGATCAGCCTGGCCTTCTGGATGCCGTAGGGGATTTCAGTGACGACGATGCTCCAGGTGCCCCTGCCCTGATCCTCCTGGCCCCATTTGGCGCGCACGCGAAAACCGCCGCGGCCGGTCTCATAGGCCTCCAGGATGGAAGCGCGGCTGTCGACGATGATGCCGCCGGTCGGGAAATCCGGCCCCTGGACGAACTCCATCAGCTTTGTCACCGGCGCGTCCGGCTGCTCGATCAACTGCAGCGCTGCGTTGCAAAGCTCGGCGGCATTGTGCGGCGGGATGGAGGTGGCCATGCCGACCGCAATGCCGGAGGAGCCGTTGGCGAGCAGGTTCGGGAAGGCGCCGGGGAGCACTACGGGCTCCTCGTCCTCCTCATTGTAGGTCGGCCGAAAATCGACGGCGTCCTCGGTGATGCCGGCAAGCAAATCGCTCGCCACCTCGGTCATGCGCGCCTCGGTATAGCGCATGGCGGCGGCGTTATCGCCGTCGATATTGCCGAAATTGCCCTGCCCGTCGACGAGGGGATAGCGCATGGAGAAATCCTGCGCCAGGCGCACCAGCGCGTCGTAGATCGACTGGTCGCCATGCGGATGGAACTTGCCCATCACGTCGCCGACGATGCGGGCGCATTTGGCAAAGCCCTGGTCGGGGTTGAGCCTGAGCAGCCGCATCGCATGCATGATGCGGCGATGCACAGGCTTCAGCCCGTCGCGCACGTCAGGCAGCGCCCGGTGCATGATGGTCGAGAGCGCATAGGCAAGATAGCGCTCTTCCAGCGCCTTCTTCAGATCGACCGGTTCGATGTGGTCACCGCCGCCATTTTCAGGCGGCAAAATCCTTTTTCCCATGCGGCTGGACTAGCCGAGCGGGTGATTCGCGGCAAGGCGGGGCTGCGGAAATCCGCACTTTGCAGCCTTTGGGCTTACGAGGGCGGCTCAAGGTCCGCCAATGGATGTGACGGACTTCATGTTCCCCCTTGCCGTCCCTGTGCAACAGCAACGGTAGCAGTGCTGTTGCCAACCAACATCAATCTGTTACACGCCCTCTCTAAGGCAGGAGACGGTACGCAGGGGAGCCCGACCTTCATGACATATTCACCGCATCGGGCGAAGGCTCCCGCTCCGATTTGCCTTTCGCCGTGATTTTCGACAAATCTGCGGGAAAGCGCCTTTTTCCCGTCCAGTTCGTCACGGAATGGTGATGGCGTAGAATTGAGAAAACACTTTTTCAGGACTCTCTCAGGGAACTCGCGATGACAATCCAACGTTCGACACTCAAGAAACTTGCTTTTTCGACCTTTTTGCTGACGCTGCCGCTGAATGCCGCCTTTGCGCAAGACACGGCGGTTGCCGACCGACTGAAGGCCGCACTTGCCGTCCAGGGCGTCGATATCACCTGGACCGGCGTTACCGGCGACAATTCCAGCATGGTGCTGCAGGGCGTGTCGGTCAAACCGGCGGCCGAAAAGGAGGCGCTGCCGATCGGCGACGTCAAGCTCGAGGGCGTGACCGAGGCCAATGGCGGCTTCGATGTCGCGACCATCACGACTTCGGCCTTCGAGCATAGCAAGGACGGCGTCACGCTCAACCTCACCCCCTTCGTCATTCATGACGCCAACATCCCGGCTGAGGGCGCTACAGGCCCGCTCGGCTCGATGATGATCTACAAGTCGGCCGAACTCGAAAACCTGACGGTCAAGGTTGCCGACAAGACCGCCTTCTCGGTGGATGGGCTTGCTGTCCAGATCACGCCGCCGGCCGACGGCAAGGCGATGGAGTTCTCCGCCACCACGGAAAAGTTCAACGCCGACCTGACCCTGGTCGACGATGCGAAGTCCAAGGAAGCCATCGAGGCCCTCGGCTACCAGAACATCTCGGGCAATATCGAGATCGGCGGCACCTGGCAGCCGAGCGACGGCAAGATGGACCTGTCGAAATACGACATCTCGGTCGAGAATGCCGGCACGCTCGGCATGACCTTCGGCCTCGGCGGCTACACGGTCGACTTCGTCAAGTCGCTGCAGGAGATGCAGAAGAAGATGGCGGCGCAGCCCGAAGGCGCCGACAATTCGGCGCAAGGCATGGCGCTGCTCGGCCTGTTGCAGCAGCTCTCCTTCAACAGCGCATCGATCCGCTTCGATGACGATTCGCTCACCGGCAAAGTGCTTGAGTATGTCGGCAAGCAGCAGGGCATGTCGGGCAAGGACATCGCCAACCAGGCCAAGGCGATCGTGCCGTTCGGCATGGCGCAGCTCAACAATCCCGAACTGACCGCCGAAGTGACGGCCGCGGTGAGCAAGTACCTCGACGATCCGAAGAGCCTCCAGATTTCGGCCGAGCCGCCGGCAGCTGTGCCGTTCGCGCTGATCATGGCCGGTGCCATGTCCAACCCGGCCGACCTGACCAAGACGCTGGGCGTCCATGTCAAGGCCAACGAAGACTGATCGAAGTTCGCTCCCTTCTCCCCGTCACTATACGGGGAGAAGGTGCCGGCAGGCAGATGAGGGGCGGCGCCAACGCCTGCAAATTGTGGTTCGATGCTGAACCGATTGTCAGAAGGCGCCAACTGCTAAGGCCGTTCGCCAATCGCCTGCATGCGTGCTGCCCCTCATTGTCCTGCCGGACATTTCTCCCCGAATAGAGACGGGGAGAAAGGGCAGTTGCAACGCTGCTGTCAGTCCTTCTTCACTGCCGCGACACGCAGCGACAGATCACGCAACTGCTGCGGCGAGGCTTCCGAAGGCGCGTTCATCAACAAATCGTAGGCCTGCTGGTTCATCGGGAACATGGTGATCTCTCGCAGGTTCTTGGCGCCGACCAGCAGCATGACGACACGGTCGACGCCGGCCGCCATGCCGCCATGCGGCGGGGCGCCATACTGGAAGGCGCGGTAAAGGCCACCAAAGCGTTCTTCCACCGTGGCGCGGTCGAGGCCAACCGTCTCGAACGCCTTGACCATGGTTTCCGGCAAATGGTTGCGGATACCGCCAGAGGCGATCTCGAAGCCGTTGCAGACCATGTCGTACTGGAAGGCCTTGATGCCGAGCAGGTCGTCGCCGTTGAGCGCGTCGATACCGCCTTGCGGCATCGAGAACGGGTTGTGGGCGAAGTCGATCTTCTTCTCCTCCTCGCTCCATTCGAAGAACGGGAAGTCGACGATCCAGCACAATTCGAAGCGCTCGCGGTCGACAAGGTTCAGTTCTTCGCCGGCACGCGTACGCGCGGCACCGGCGAAGGTAACGAACTTCTTCGGATCGCCGGCGACGAAGAAGGCGGCGTCGCCATCGGCAAGGCCGAGCTGCTGGCGGATCGCCTCGGTGCGCTCCTCGCCGATGTTCTTGGCCAGCGGACCGGCGCCTTCAAGCTTGTCGCCTTCCTTGCGCCAGAAGATGTAACCCAGTCCCGGCTGGCCCTCGCCCTGCGCCCACGAGTTCATGCGGTCGCAGAAGGCGCGGCTGCCGCCGGTCTTGGCCGGAATGCCCCACACTTCGGCCTTCGGATCGTTGGCCAGGATGTTGGCGAAGACCTTGAAGCCGGAATCGCGAAAATGGTCGGAGACGGCCTGCATCTCGATCGGGTTGCGCAGGTCCGGCTTGTCGGAGCCATATTTGCGCATGGCGACATCGTAAGGAATGCGCTGGAATGTCTGCGTCACCGGCTTGCCGTTGGCGAAGGTCTCGAAGACGCCGCGCATCACCGGTTCCATGGTCGACAGCACGTCGTCCTGCTCGACGAAGCTCATTTCGAGGTCGAGCTGGTAGAATTCGCCGGGCAGACGGTCGGCGCGCGGGTCCTCGTCGCGGAAGCAGGGCGCGATCTGGAAATAGCGGTCGAAGCCCGAAACCATGATCAGTTGCTTGTACTGCTGCGGCGCCTGCGGCAGCGCGTAAAAGGTGCCGGGATGGATGCGCGACGGCACCAGGAAGTCGCGCGCGCCTTCCGGCGACGAGGCCGTCAGGATCGGCGTCGAGAATTCGGTGAAGCCGACATCGGTCATACGCTTGCGCATCTCGGCGATGATTTTCGTGCGCGCCACGATGTTCCTGTGCAGCGTCTCGCGGCGCAGGTCGAGAAAACGGTACTTCAGGCGGATGTCTTCGGGATAGTCGGGCTCGCCGAACACCGGCAGCGGCAATTCCTTGGCTGCCGACAGCACCTCGATCTCGCGGGCAAAGATCTCGATCTCGCCGGTCGGCAGGTTGGCGTTGGTGGTGTCCGGCAGGCGCGCCTTGACCTCGCCGTCGACGCGGATCACCCATTCGCCACGCAGCGTCTCGGCCACCTTGAAGGCGGGCGAATCCGGATCGGCGACGATCTGGGTCAGGCCGTAATGGTCGCGCAGATCGATGAACAGCAGGCCGCCATGGTCGCGCACGCGATGCACCCAGCCCGACAGGCGAACCGAAGAGCCGACATCGCTCTTTCTCAACTGGGCACAGGTGTGGCTGCGGTAACGATGCATTGTCATGTCAAAATTCCGGGGTGCTGGGTTGTGGGTCGAGCATCAAAGCCCGGTCCAAAATTTGCGCGAAAAGCGCATGGGAGGCCCGATTTGTCAAGGCAAGCCGGGTTTGGGTCGTCTCTCTATCCGCTAGTCAGTGTTGAAGTCTTTGCCAGGCTTGGCGCATTGCCGCCAGAAGTGTTTCTCGCGACAGTGCAATCATCGAATGATCTGGAGATACTTCATGCCAGAACCCACAGTCCCGCCGGGTGTCGGGCCACATAATGGCCGCGAATTGGAGCTGATGCTTCAGGGCGACAAATCAATGGCCTTGTTCGCGGCGGAACCGGGTATGGACGCCGACGATATTGGCGATGCAGGTTTTGCACCGTTTGTCGACGAAGGTCGCATCCTGAAGTTCACCCAGATTGTTCCTAAAACCTCAGTGGAAGAGCGCTGCTACTGCCTGCCGACAGAAGAATGGCGCTGCAAACTGAGCTTGTTGATCTCCAGAATGTGCCGCAGCGGAGAGGCCTTTGACATCTTCACATCGAATGATCTGGCGAGGCTTGAAGGAGCCCTTCTCGGCTATTCAAAGGAAGATGTCGAAGTGTTCGTCGCCCATGCTGCGTCCCGGACTGCCCGCGCGCCGAGCTCCGTTTAAGCCAAATGGATTTCGGCGCCCTGGCGTTCGAAATCCGCGAGGATCGCGGCCGGCGCGGTCTTTTCGACCACGAGGTGGCGGATCGCCTCTGGCCTGGCGACCCGGTAGGGTGCGGCTGTGGCTAGCTTGTCGTTGGTTACAGCGATGACGATGCCTGCGCTGTTCTTGGCCATCGCCCGCTTTACCTCGGCCTCAGCCGAATCGAAGGCCGTGACGCCGCGCGACGCATCGAGACCGCAGGATCCGAGAACAAACAGGTCCGCGCCAAGTTGCGCGACAGCGGCAAGCGTGTCGGCGCCGACGCAGGCGCCGAGATGGCGGTCGAACCGCCCGCCCAGCACAATCAGTTCGACCAAAGCGTGGTCTGACAGGACGTAGGCAATTTCGAGCGAATTGGTGGCGACGGTCAGATCGATGTCGCGCGGGATGGCCCTGGCGATCGCGGCATTGGTCGAGCCGCTGTCGATGAACAGGGTCTGTCCGCGCGAAAGCAGTGCCACGGTCGCGCGGGCCAGCCGCGTCTTTTCTTCGACGGCATGGCCGGCGCGCAGGCCGACCGGCGTGGCCGCGAAGGGTGCGGCCGCGACCGCGCCGCCATAGACGCGGCGGCACTGCCCGGCCTTGGCCAACTCCCTGAGGTCGCGCCGAACCGTGTCTTCCGAAACGCCGAAGCGGCCTGCCAGCTCGCCGGCCAGCACCCTTCCCTCGACGGCCAGGCGATCGCGAATAATTTGATGCCGCTCATCGGTCAGCATTGCATGATCCTGTTTTTTCCATGCACGTTCTTGCACGATTTGCATGTTTGTGCAAGATGTAGGCATATCAAACAGTGACAACCGTCGACTCTCTTCCCCGAAAGCATCGTCATGACCTTTGGCCTCCGCCTCGCTCCGCAACACCGGGTCTACGCCGGCTTTGCGATCTATTCGTTCGCCATGGGCCAAATCTTCCCGCGGCTGCCCGACATCAAGCACGCCATGGGCATCGGGGACGGCACGCTCGGGCTAAGCCTGATTGGGACGCCAATCGGCACCTTGACCGCGCTGACGCTGGCGGCGCCGATCCTGGAGCGCATCGGCTTCCGCCGCGCGCTGCTCGGGCTGGTGCCGCTTTTGTCGGTTGTCTTTGCCATTGCCGTGCATGCGCCTGGGCCGCTTGCGCTGTTCCTGATGCTGTTTCCGGTCGGCCTGATGATCGGCAGCGTCGAGATCATTCTCAATGTCGAGGCCGACAGAACCGAATTCCTGCTCAAGCGCCGGATCATGAACCGGGCGCATTCGTTCTGGAGCATCGGCTTTTTCGGCGCCGGCCTGTTCGGCGCCGCGCTTGCGCATCTCGGCATTTCGCCGCAACTGCACCTGGCGATTGTCGTACCGATGGTGGCGACAGGAATCGCGCTGTTTCTCGGCGGTTACGAACCGGCGCCGAGCCGCTTCGCCGGCAATGACGAGACGGCGCCAACGCTGGCGCGGCCGACGCTGCCGATCCTCGTCCTCGTCGCGGTGACACTGTCGGCGATGCTGATGGAAGGCGCCAGCATCGACTGGTCGGCAATCTACATGCGCACCGTGTTCGATGCGGGCCCTTTCGTCGCCGGCTTCACAGTGGCGCTGTTTGCATTCTCGCAAGCGAGCACGCGCTTCTTTGCCGACTCCTTTGTCGACCGCCACTCGCCGAGCGTCGTGGCGCGGGTGCTGCTGGCGACGATGGCGGTGGGCGTGCTGCTCGTCTTCTTCTCGCCTGCCCCGCTCGTATCGATGCTGGGCTTTGCGCTACTTGGCATCGGCAGCAGCGTGCTCTTTCCGCTGGCGATCTCGGCGGCAGCCCAGCGGACGGACCGCTCCGCGACGATCAATGTCGCGGCGCTGTCGCAGATTTCCTTCGTCGCCTTCCTGCTCGGCCCGCCGCTGCTCGGTTTCGTCTCCGACCATTGGGGCATCCGCTCGGCCTTCGGTATCGGCATCCCGTTCATCATGCTCAGCCTGCTGACCGCCGGCTCGCTTGGCCGAAGGGCTGCCCGGGGCAAGCCTGCGCCGGCGAGCGAAGCTTTGGCGAGGGCCGACGGAGCTTGAACGGCCGCACCTGAAGCCACACACCTGTTGGCGGCGGGACAAGCCACTGGCATTGGCCACACCGATGGTTCAGAACTGTGGAGCCACCCAAGCAACGGTTCCGTATGTCCTCCATCCGCCCGCTGATCCCGCTCCTCATCGCCGCCGGCATCCTGCTTGGCGGCAACGGGCTGCAGGGCACGCTGATCGCGTTGCGCGGCGCGCAGGAAGGGTTTTCGGCCTCCGACATCGGCCTGATGGGCACGTTCTATTTCGCCGGCTTCCTGCTTGGTTGCCTCGCAGTCACCCGCATCCTCAAGGCAGTCGGCCATGTCCGGACGTTTTCAGCGCTCGCCGCCATCGCCGCTGCCAGTACGCTGCTCCTGGTGCTGGTGATCGACCCGGTGATGTGGTGCGCGGTGCGCTTTGCCGGCGGTTTCTGCTTTGCCGGCCTGTTCACCGTCATGGAAGCGTGGCTGAACTCCGGCGTCGAAAACAAGGATCGTGCGCGGGTGCTCGCCGTCTACCGCATGGTCGATATCGGCTCGGTAACCGGCGCGCAGTTCCTGATCCCGATCTTCGGCCCCGGCGGCTTTGCCATCTTCGCCATCATGTCGATGATGATCACGCTGTCGCTGGTTCCGGTGTCGCTCGGCGACCGCTCCAACCCGACGCCGCCGGAAGACGTCAAGCTCGATCTCGCCCGCGTCTGGCGGATTTCGCCGCTCGGCTGCTTCGGCTGCATCTGCGTCGGCGTCACCAACAGCGCGTTCCGCACGCTGTCGCCGGTCTATGCCGAGCAGATCGGCATGTCGGTGGCCGATGTCGTCACCTTCGTCAGCGTCGGCATTTTCGGAGGCGCCCTTATCCAGTATCCGCTGGGCTACCTCTCCGACCGCTGGGATCGGCGCGCGGTGCTTCTGGCCACGACATGCGGCGCCATGTTCGCGGCGCTGGCGCTGGTCTTCGTCGCCGGCGCCGATCCGACCCTCAATTTGATCATCGTCTTCATCTTCGGCAGCTTCGCCATGCCGCTCTATTCGCTGTCGGCGGCGCATTCCAACGACCGCGCCGACAAGGGCGAGTTCGTGCTGATCAATGCCGCCTTGATGCTGTTCTATTCCTTCGGCGCCATCGGTGGCCCCTTCGCGGCCTCGACGGCCATGCAATATTTCGGACCGGGCGCCCTGTTTGTCTTCAGCGCAGTCGTCTACGCCACCCTCATCGCCGTCATTCTCTACCGCATGCAGGTGCGCGGCAGCGTGCCGGCGGGCAAGCGCAGCCGCTTCACGGCGCTGCTGCGCACATCAACCGTCTTCGCGCGGCTGGCGCGCAGGAATGGCGATTCCGACGGATCGGCGGATACTTGACCGGAGGGCGGCTTGACGAAAGCGCCCATGGCTGAAATTGAAAGAGAACCTTACCCGTTAATAAAAAGCGATTTGATGCACGTCATCACCACCCAAAATGAGCTCGAGTCCGTTCTCGCCGCTTTTGAAAAGTCGGATTTCGTCACCGTCGACACCGAATTCATCCGCGAAACGACATTCTGGCCGATTCTGTGCCTGATCCAGATGGCGGCGCCCGGCGTCACCGCGCTGATCGACCCGCTGGCGCCCGACATCAACCTCGCCCCGTTCTTCCGGCTGATGGCCAATGAGGCGGTGGTCAAGGTTTTCCATGCCGCGCGCCAGGACATTGAAATCATCGTCCATCTCGGCGATCTGGTGCCCCATCCGGTGTTCGACACCCAGGTCGCGGCCATGGTCTGCGGCTTCGGCGACAGCGTCTCCTACGATCAGCTGGTGCAGCGCATCACCGGCGCACGGCTCGACAAATCCTCGCGTTTCACCGACTGGCGCCACCGGCCGCTGTCGGACAAGCAACTCGACTATGCGCTGGCCGACGTCACCCATCTGATCGACGTCTACAAGCATCTCAGCGCCGAACTGGAGCGGGAAAACCGCGCCCATTGGCTAAACGAGGAAATGGAGGTGCTGACTTCGCGCGAGACCTACGATCCGCACCCCGAAGACGCTTGGAAGCGGCTGAAGATGCGGCTGCGCAAGCCGCAGGAGCTGGCGATCGTGCAGACGGTGGCGGCATGGCGCGAACGCGAGGCGCGCGAGCGTGACGTGCCGCGCGGCCGGGTGCTCAAGGACGACGCCATATACGAGGTCGCCCAGCAGGCGCCGCGCGATGCGGCAGCGTTGGGCAAGCTGCGCACGACGCCGAAAGGCTGGGAGCGTTCGTCGACGGCTACCGCATTGCTTGGCGCGGTCAACACGGCGCTCGCTTTGCCCCGCGAAGAGATGCCGAAGCTGCCCAAGAGCTTTCAGCCGCCCGAGGGCTCCAATGCCGCCTCCGAGCTGCTGAAGGTTCTGTTGCGGATCGTCGCCGAGAAGGAAGGCGTCGCCTCGAAAGTGCTGGCGTCCAGCGACGACATCGACCGCATCGCCGCCGAGGGCGAGGATGCCGACGTGCCGGCCCTGCAGGGCTGGCGACGCGCCGTGTTCGGCGAAGCCGCACTGAAGCTGGTGCGCGGCGAAATCGGCATCAAGTTCGACAAGCGCAAGATCGCGGTGTTCGATTTGTAGACCCCCACCCCGCTCCGCGGAGCGACCCTCCCCACAAGGGGGAGGGTAAACAACTGCCCTACACCGCTCCGAGCAGGTGTAGCGCGAACCAGATCCATGCCAGCAAGAGAATGATCGCGCCGACGTAGAAGGCGCGGCTGCGAAACCGCAGATTGTTGCTGGTGAGGTGGACCCAGGCGTGGCCATAGCGGGAAATCACGAAAATCCACATCAAGGCCAGGGTCAGATAATTGACGCCATTGGTCGCGTGCAGCGCCAGGCACAGCACATAGAACAGCACCGGCAGTTCAAACTGGTTGATGAGATTGTTGGCAACCGTGACGCTCGACCCGGGCTCGGTCGTGCGCACCTTGTATTGACCGACCTTGGCCTCGCCCGATTTGACCGCGCCGTAGCGGCGCCGGCCCATCACGACATAGACGATATAGACGAGCAACACCTGCGCCAGCATCGGCCAGAAAATCGCGGTCTGGCTCATGGCGTTGCCCCTGCTCTGTCGTTCATGCCTGTGGACGCCGCTGGGCGGCAAGGATCAAAAACGCGATGACGATGACGGGGATCGCCAGCAGCGCGAATTTGGTGACGATCAGCGACGAGGCGAAAGACAGAGAATCCGGGTTGGCCGACAGCGCATCGGACAGAAGCCGCGCCACCGCAATGTTCTGGGCGTAGTCGGCGCATGTGTAGGGCAGCACGATGACCAGCGCGAACAGCGCCTGAAGCTGCACCGGCATGGCACGAAAATTCTTCAGCCGCCGCCCGGTTGCCAGGATCAGGCTGACCATGGTCAGCGACAGCAGCGCCGGGAAGAGAAGGTCGAAAGTCAAATAGTGCCAGACCAGGATGATCTCGCTGCCGCGTCGGCCGAGTGCCGTCAGCCAGGCCATGCCCTCGTCGGGCGTGAACCCGCCAAGGCGCACGTCGAGCGACGGCAGGCCACCGCTCAGCCGCCGAAAATAGAAGAATTCCAGCAGCGTCATGATGATGAAAACCGCCGCGGCGGCAAAGCACAGCGCGCCGGCATGGCGCGCCAGCCGCAGCACGATCGTCGCCTGGTGGCGCCAGAGCATGTACCGCTCTGGCTGCCGGTCAGGCTCCGCCAGGATAGTTCGGGCTTTCGCGGGTAATCGTGACGTCATGGGCGTGGCTTTCACGAAGTCCGGCGTTGGATATGCGCACAAAGGTGGCGCGTTCGCGAAAATCGGCAAGGTCGCGGCCACCGACATAACCCATAGCGGCTTTTAGCCCGCCCGCAAGCTGGTGCAGCACGCCAGACACAGGTCCCTTGTAGGGCACCTGCCCTTCAATGCCTTCCGGAACCAGTTTCAGCGTGTCGCGCACTTCGGCCTGGAAGTAGCGATCGGCCGAGCCGCGCGCCATGGCGCCGACCGAGCCCATGCCGCGATAGGCCTTGAAGGAGCGGCCCTGGTGCAGATAGACCTCGCCCGGGCTTTCATCGGTGCCGGCCAGCAGCGAACCGATCATGGCCGCACTGGCGCCGGCGGCAAGCGCCTTGGCCAGATCGCCCGAATATTTGATGCCGCCGTCGGCGATGACCGACACGCCGGATCTATGCGCCCTCTCGACCGCCGACATGATGGCCGAAAGCTGCGGCACGCCGACGCCGGCGACGATGCGCGTGGTGCAGATCGAGCCCGGGCCGATGCCGACCTTGACGGCATCGGCGCCGGCGTCGATCAGCGCCTGTGTGCCTTCGGCGGTGGCGACGTTGCCGGCCAGGATGCGGACGGAATTGGAAAGCTTCTTGGCCCGCGTCACCGCATCGAGCACGCGCTGCGAATGGCCATGCGCGGTGTCGATGACCAGGAGGTCGACACCGGCATCGATCAACCGCTCGGCGCGCTCGAAGCCGTCATCGCCGACGCTGGTGGCGGCCGCCGCCCGCAGGCGCCCCTGCGCATCCTTGGTGGCGTGCGGGTTGAGCTGCGACTTCTCGATGTCCTTGACGGTGATCAGGCCGACGCAATTGCCGGACTTGTCCACGACGACGAGCTTTTCGATGCGGTGCTGGTGCAGCAGCCGCTTGGCCTCGTCCTGGTCGACATTCTCCTTGACCGTGATCAGGTTCTCACGGGTCATCAATTCGTAGACTTTCTGCCCCGGATCGGAGGCGAAGCGCACGTCGCGGTTGGTCAGGATGCCGACCAGGCGGCCGATCTTCTGGCCGCCGGTGCCGCCATTCTCGACCACCGGAATGCCCGAGATGGAATAGGTGCGCATCAGCGCCAGCGCGTCGGCGAGCGTGGCGTCGGGGCCGATGGTGACCGGATTGATGACCATGCCCGATTCGAACTTCTTGACCTGGCGAACCTGCTCGGCCTGTTCGGCCGGCGAGAAATTGCGGTGGATGACGCCGATGCCGCCGGCCTGCGCCATGGCGATGGCGAGCCGCGCCTCGGTGACGGTGTCCATGGCGGCCGACAGGATCGGCACGTTGAGGTCGATGTCGGTGGCGATGCGGGTGCGGATGTCGGTCTCACCGGGCATGACCTCGGAATGACCGGGCTGCAACAGCACGTCGTCAAAGGTCAGCGCCAGCGCGCCGGTGGACGTTTCGATGATTTTTGCCATGGCCAGTCCTCGGATACGAAAAGCGCTGGGAGAATACAAAAAAGCGCTGGACCGAAATGGACAGCGCCGACTCGTTTCTTCCCTTTCAGGATTGGCGCTGGCTGGTAACACGTCGCGGCGCCGATGAAAAGCCGGTCGTGGCCTATTCGGCGGACTTGCCCAACAGGGCATCGAGCAAGACATGGCGCGGTGACGCGAAAGGATTGACGACCGTTACGCCGCCCCAGGTGAAGCCGTCCTGCAGATCTTCCGACAGCAGCAGCCGGCAACCGGTTTGCGAGGCAACAGACAGGATGGTCGCATCCCAGATGCCGAAATGGTGATCGGTCGCAAGATCAGCCGCGACCGTCATCACCTCCGGCGTCGTGCCGACAACCGGAAACGCGTCGCGCCAGCTCAACAGGGCGTCGCGCGCTTGTGCACGTGATCGTCCGGCCTTGCGTGTGAGAACGGTGAACAATTCGCCGAGCACTTGGACTGGAATGACGGCTGCCTCTTGCGCAATGTCGTGCAGCAGGCCGAAAACGATGTCGCGCTTCTCGGCTCCGTTGATCCCCTCGGCATAAACAAGGATGTTGGTATCGAGCGCGACCTTCACCGCTCGTCCTCGTAAAGCTCGTCGCGGCTCCAGCGCCCGGCTTCTACAACAGGCTGGCGTTCGAGGCGCGACAGCAGCGCTGTGCGCGAACGAGACGCCGCAGGGTCGGGCTGCCCTGCAGGCACGATCCGCGCCACGGGGCGCCCATGGCTGGTCACGACATAGCTCTGTCCTTCGCGGACACCGCGCAGGAGGAGCGAGAATTTGCGGTTGGCGTCGGCTGCGGAAACGGCTTCTTCCATGACATTGTCCAGATAGTAGTTATATTCACTACAGCATAGTGAACCCGGTCAATTTTCGCAAGTTCATTCAATGTGGCGAAACGCAGCGATGCCTCTTGTCCGCCCACGGTCGCACAAAAGTGACAGCAAATTAATGCGACATCGCGCCTGAGGCGTGATAACCGCCCGTTTGTATCGGCTTGCCCGCCTTTTCATTGCCTGGATTGGCCGGCAGGCACATTTAGACCAGTTCGGACGCGTTCGTTGAACCGCATCATTCCGCTCATTCTGGCGGTCGCCTTGTTCATGGAAAACATGGATTCGACCGTCATTGCGACATCGCTGCCGGCGATTGCCGTCGACATCCACACCAGCCCGATCGCGCTCAAGCTGGCGCTGACCGCCTATCTGGTGTCGCTGGCCATCTTCATTCCGATCAGCGGCTGGATGGCCGACCGGTTCGGCGCCAAGACCATTTTTCGCGCCGCGATCGGCGTGTTCATCGTCGGCTCGGTCTGCTGCGCCATCTCCAATTCACTGCCGGCCTTTGTCGTCTCGCGCTTCCTGCAAGGCATAGGCGGCGCCATGATGACGCCGGTCGGCCGGCTGGTCCTGGTGCGCGCGACGCCGAAGAGCGAGCTGGTCGCGGCCATGTCGTGGCTGACGGTGCCGGCGCTGGTCGGCCCGCTTGTGGGACCACCGATCGGCGGCTTCATCACCACCTATTTCACCTGGCACTGGATCTTTCTGATCAACGTGCCGATCGGCCTGATCGGCATCTGGCTGGCGACGCGCTTCCTGCCGCAAACCGACTCGATGGAGACGCCGCCGCTCGATTTCGTCGGTTTCGTACTGAGCGGGCTGGCGGCCTCCGGCGTCGTCTTTGGCCTGTCGGTGGTCAGCCTGCCCTATCTGCCGCCGGCGACCGGCCTCATCACCGTGGCGGTCGGGCTGATTTCCGGCGTGCTCTATCTGCTGCATGCGCGGCGCGCCAAGAACCCGCTGCTGGCGCTGGAACTGTTCCGCAACCAGGTGTTCCGCTCCTCGGTGCTCGGCGGCTCGCTGTTTCGCATCGGCATCGGCGCGGTGCCGTTCCTGTTGCCCCTGATGTTCCAGATCGGCTTCGGGCTGACGCCGTTCCAGTCGGGCATGATCACCTTCGTCTCGGCCATCGGCGCCATTGGCATGAAATTCGTTACCGCGCTGATCTTCCGGCTTGCGGGGTTCCGCCGGGTGCTGATCTGGGGCTCGCTGATCGCCGCGGCATCGATCGCCATATACGGCCTGTTCACGCCGGAGACGCCTTACGCGCTGATGCTGGCGATATTGCTGGTCGGCGGCTTCATCCGCTCGATGTTCTTCACCGGCGTCAACGCGCTCTCCTATGCCGAGGTGACGGCTGAAGACACCAGCAAGGCAACGCCGATCACGGCGGTGTTCCAGCAACTGTCGATCGCGCTCGGCGTGGCGCTGGCCGGCGGCATCCTGGAAGTCTCGACCTCGATCCATGGCGGACCGCTGGCGCTCGGCGATTTCCACATCGCCTTCTTCATCGTGGCGGCGGTGTCGGCGGCAGCGTCCGTGTCATTCATGCGGCTGGCGCCGGATGCCGGCAATGCCGTGTCGGGACATGGCCGGCTGACGACGCCGAAGACGCTGGAGCCGGTGAGCACGGCTGGGAAGTAAGGGGCGAGCGCCCCTCATCACTTCGTTCATCCTAGGGCGAAGCGACTCAAAGCGTCGCGCAGACCCTAGGATCCATGCCGTGATCTTGATCGAAGGATGCAGCGGCACAGAATTCTGCAGCGTTTCAACGCGTTAACGTCACGGCATGGATCCTAGGGTCTGCGCTGCGTCGCTTCGCTCCTTGCTTCGCCCTAGGATGACGATGCCACTGGTGGCTCTCTGCCCTTAAAATCCTTCGCCAGCAAATACAGTTCCACCGACTCATCGCGCGACGCCGGCGGCTTGACGTGGTGCACCGAGCGGAAGTTCTTCTTCAGCATCGAAAGCAGCTCGTTCTCGGCGCCACCCTGGAAGGTCTTGGCGAGGAAATGCCCGCCCGGCTTCAGCACCGACAGCGCGAAATCGGCGGCCACCTCGCACAAATGCATGGTGCGGATGTGGTCGGTTCGCTTATGACCCGTCGTCGGCGCGGCCATGTCCGACAACACGACATCGGGGTCGCCGCCCAACGCCTCGGCGAGCTTTTGCGGCGCTTCCGGGTCGAGGAAATCCATCAGCAGCACCGGCGCACCCGGCACCGCATCCATTTCGAGGTAGTCGATGCCGATGACATGTGGATTTTCCGCCGTCGACTTGGTCCTCGCGGCCGCCACCTGGCACCAGCCGCCGGGGGCCGCACCGAGGTCGATGACCTTCATGCCGGGCTTCAAGAGATGGTGCTTGTCGTCGATCTCGATCAGCTTGTAGGCCGCGCGCGACCGGTAGCCGTCGGCCTTGGAGCGCTGGACATAGGGATCATTGATGTGGCGCTGCAGCCAGCGGCGCGACGATTCTTTGAGGCCCGACTTCTTCTTGATTCGTGTTTTGAGGACGCGAATGCTGGCGGAGCCCGGCTTTTCCGGCTTCTTTGTCATGACGTTATTTCTTGTTTGAGTTTTTGCACTCGCCGAGTTGCCGCCGTTTTTCGGCCGCTTCGCGTTTCGCGGAGGGCTTCCCCCACTCCGTCGCCGCTTCGCCGCGCCACCTCTCCCCCCTCCGGAGGGAGAGGAAAGGCG